>JAFUTW010000037.1 GCA_017484085.1 Clostridia bacterium | reverse complement strand
TAAACAATCTCATCAGTGGACTAACCCACTTGTTTCGATGATGCGCACAAACTGCTGTAATGCTCTTTTTTCCCATAGCTACAGGGATCTCTGCAAGTTCGCGTCGTGCCAGTTCCTCCCGTACGGAAAACTCAGGCAAAAACGTAATCCCAAATCCCCCGATCACCAGATTTTTGATGGTCGGTATGCTCCAGAGCTCAATCGTCCGGTCAAGACGGATAGACCTCTCCCGAAGGTACTCTTCAAAAATCTGTCGGAAGATACAGTTTGGCTCGTTGATCAGAAACGGTACAGAAAGCTGTCGGTCTGGCGTGACAAAATCCGGAAACTGCCTCGCTGTCTCCGGGGCGGCGACGAGGACCAGCGGAAATTCCCCGATCGTGTTTGTCTCAAGCCGGCTTCCAAACCCTCCTACATCCTCATACAACACGCCAAGATCCAGCGTACCATCGAGAAGGGCATCCCTGATCTCATAGCAGTTCATGGAGCGCAGAAAAAGCCGGGCATTCGGCGCGCCTTGGCAAAAGCGCCCTATAATGTCAGGAAAGCGAAAACACAGTTGTGTTTCAGCCATGCCCAAATGAAGAGAGCCCTGACAGGATGCAAGATCGCTTTCAAAAAAACGCAGCCGGTCTACAGAGGCCATGACCTCGTTGGCATACGGCACCAGCTGTTCGCCTGCTTTTGTCAGAACCATGCACCGCCCAATCTTTTCGAAGAGTTGTACAGACAGTTCCTGTTCCAGCTGCCCGATCTGAAAAGTGATTGTCGATTGTGTAAAACTCAGTTTTTTGGCTGCTTTCGAAAAACCGCCCTCTTCAACAATGGTCAGAAATGTCTGCAGATATTTGAGATCCATATGCTTCCCCCTTGTTTTGTTCGTTGTAATTGAAGCATTGTTTCAATTATTTCAAATTGACAAAACTGTTTTCCGTCACTATCATAGGGGCTGGCAGATCGTATGTCAAGCCTTTCAATGGCTGATACGTTTTTTTGCTTTTCTTTCTGCCGTTCAGGCAACGTAAGCAGGTTCCAGGGGAGATTTATCATGAACAAACCCACAGTGGAGAAGAAGTCGTCGGTTGCAGGAATTGTTGTGATCACTCTTGCGGGCTGTCTGATCTTCATGCTCAACAACGGTATCCGCGTCAACTACGGGCTGCTCTCAGCCGCGATTGAGCGCTATACCGGCATTGCGGCGGCAAGCGTCGGCTTTTCCATCGCCATCGCTCAGCTGTTCTATGGCTTTGCCCAGCCCTTCTTCGGCGCACTGGCACTGAAGAAGAACAATTCGTTTGTCCTGATCCTCGGTGCGCTGATGCTGGCAGCCGGGTTCCTGCTGACAATGGTCTCGCATAGCCCGTGGATTCTCACACTGGCGATGGGCCTTTTAGTTGGCGGCGGCACCGGCGCCCTGGCATTTGGGATCGTCATGGGCGCTGTCACCCCGGTCCTTGGAGCAAAGAGGGCCACCGCCGTATCCGGAATCATCAATGGTGCTGGCGGGATCGGCGGCGCCATTCTCGCTCCGGTGACCCAGGCGCTTATGGATCGCGGCGGACTCCGTTTGATCATGGTCTGCTATACGATACTGGCGGGGAGCATCGCTGCCATCTGCGTGTGGCTGTACACCAAGGAACAGTCTGCGGAGAAAGAGCTCGCTGAAGAGGAGAAAGAAAAGCTCCATATCCTGAAGGAGATCTCGTCCGCTGTCAGGAGCCGGGCCTTTCTGCAGGTGTCTCTTGCTTTCTTCACATGCGGTTTCTTTATGGCGATCATCGAAACCCAACTGTATTCGCAGCTGATTGACCGGGGCATACCCGGCAGTGTGACGGCGCTGGGCTTCACCATCTACGGCATCTTCGGCATGATCGGCCCCGCCATCAGCGGCTTCCTGTGCGTCAAAACGAAGTGCAAGTGGGTGGTGGGGACCTGCTATGCCCTGCGGCCTGTTGCGATTCTGGTCTTTTATCTGATGAAGCCCTCGGTGTTTTCGGCGTACTTTTTCCTGGTATTCCTCGGGCTGATCGGCAACTCAACCGTACCGCCCACCACGAACCTCATCAGCAAGCTGTACGGCGTCCAGAAGGTTGGCCTGCTGTTGGGCACGGCCTTTGTGTTCCACCAGATCGGCAGTTTTATCAGCACTTGGCTCGGCGGCATTCTGGGATCCAACGGGCAGCATATGCTGCTTTGGATCCTCGGGGGCGTGCTGTCCGCCGCCGCGGCGCTGCTCTGTTACACGATCAAAGAGGAAGCGTGAGTCCCGCTGGAGATGAAATGCTGCCTTTGCAGGAGAATGAGGTCCGGATTTCGAAGAAGATGTTCCGGGTTGGATAAAATATCCGCATTTGCCATCGGCTGACGAAGCTCAGCCGTTTTTTTGTTGCCTGCAAGGGGCTCAATATGGTATTCTACAAGGCGATCAGGGCACGGCTTCCGAGTAGTAATTTCGAGCGGTTTTACTACGATTTTACTACTTTTCATGGCCCCGATAAGTCACAAAAAGCAACGAAAAGCAAGGTATGAATTTTGACCATCGCGAAAATGACCAGATACGACATGCCCTGGGAGTGGCCTAAACGTTGCTTTTCGTTGCCGGAAGGAGCTTCCTGTAACATTGACCAAGATTTTATTTATCTGCCACGGCAATATATGCAGGAGTGCCGCTGCCGAAATGGTGCTGCGGCAGCTGGCGGAAGAGAACGGATTGGCCTCGCAGCTGACTGTATCATCCGCAGCGGCTACCCGTGAGGAAATCGGCAACGAGGTATATCCGCCGATGAAGCGGTCTCTCCAGTCGGCCGGCTACGTCTGCCGCCCCCACGCCGCCCGGCAGATGACCCGTTCCGATTACGGAAAATGGGATTATCTGATCGGCATGGATGAAGAAAACATGGCCGACATGCGCAGAATCTGCGGCGGCGACTCTGACGGCAAGATGTCCATGCTGCTGGATTGGGCAGGAAAAACGGGGAGGGAAATTGACGATCCCTGGTATACGCGTGACTTTGACGGCGTGCTGCGCCAGATCGAGGAGGGCTGCCGGGGACTATTAGTCCATCTTTCGCTTCTGCCACGCTGAGCCCGCCTATATAAGCGATCACCCGCCGAAACCGGCGGGCGATTTTGTTATGTTTTTCAAAATTGAAACACGATGCCGACAGCCGCAGAAATGGCGATAAAGAAGATCGGGCTCCATTTCAGCTTCCGCTGCGCGATAAACAGTACCACCGCCAGTACGATGGCCTTGGGGATAAACAGATCTGTCAGGCTGCCGCTTGCCGCATAAGCGGAAAGGTTGACGAGCGCCACCTTTGCAACATTGAGTCCCGCCGCTGTGATCATCGCGATGGATGCCGGTCTCAGGCCGAAGAATGCGCCCTCAACCAACGGATTGTCTCTGAACGACTTGAGAAAGCGCGCGATGATCAGGATGATGATGATCGAAGGGGTCGCAAGCCCCAGCGTCGCCAGGATGCCGCCTGCGAGGCCGGCCGTCTTAAAGCCCGCATAAGTGGACATGTTGATGCCGATCGCTCCGGGCGTGGACTCGGATACCGCGATCATATCCGCGATGTCTGCATGGCTGAACCACCCGGTTTTATCAGACATCTCATAAAGGAATGGGAGTGTGGCAAGCCCGCCGCCGATCGAAAAGAGGCCGGTCTTGGCAAATTCAAATATCAGCCGGAGCAGTGTCATTTGCCGCTGCCTCCTTTCTTTTGATCCTTCGCCGCCTGACGCCGGCTGCTGATCACGATGCCCGCTGCCCCGGCCAGGATGACCAGCAGCGCCGCGGGAACGCGGACCGGCAAAACCCCTGAAAACGCGTTGAGGAGAAATACCGCCAGATACAGGACCAGCGCCGTCTTATCAACGACAGATTTCTTCCAGAGGCGCAGGACAGCCTGCAGGATCAGCACGCAGACACAGACGCGGATGCCTGCAAAGGCATGCTGAACCACCGGTAAATGTGCAAAATTGGTAAGGCAGGTGGCGATCAGCAGGATGATGATGATCGGCCCTGTGACAAAGCCGACGGTCGCCGCCAATGCGCCGGACACGCCCTTCCGCTTTTCGCCGATAAAGGTCGATACATTCAGTGCGATCAAACCGGGCGTGCACTGCCCGATCGAGAAATAGTCGCGAAGATCGTCCATCGTCGTCCAATGGCGTTTGTCCACAAGCTCGCGCTCCAGGATCGGCAGCATGGCATAGCCGCCCCCAAAGGTGACACAGCCAAGCTTCACAAAGGTCCAATACAGTTCCAGAAGCTGATTCAAATCCCATCCTCCTTTGTCTTCCATCCCTTCGATCGGGATTCGTCCCTCATTATGTTCAAAGAAACGCTGAGCGGCCATCACCGGCCCGCTCAGCGTTATACGCGGTACTTGTCCAAGGCAGGGTCACTGCAGATATCGGTCATTGTCGCAATAGCAGAATTCAAAAGGCCCATGCTCGCTGCCGCAGGCTGCTTCGGCATTCTCGCTGCCCAGGAGTTCCGAAATCTCCGGTGATTCCGTCAGCAAAGCCGCCATCACCTGGCCCATCACGTGCTCGATCTCGTTGTTGTCGCTGACCACTTCATAGCGGGTCCCCTCGCTGTTCAGCAGGCTGCTTTGGCGCACCAGCACAAGGCCGCCTTCACTTTCGCCCTCTTCGTTCATACGGATGGCGCCCATCAGCGAGTAGACTTTCGCATTGTAGACGACAGTTGCAATGGGGCGAAGGGCAGCCACCCTACCTTCCTCATCGCTGACCTCAAACCAGCCGACTTCCTCATTCCGATTCAATGATGCCATATCTGAAACCTTTCCGGTATTTCGTCATTCTTCACACTGCCTCAGATACTCCTCATAGAGTTCCTCGATCAGCGCCGGCTCTTCTACTGACCGGTAGCTTACGCTGCCGTCCTCGCCGGAGAGCTCCTGCAGGAAAAAGGTGTCACCTTCTTCTGCCAGATCGCTCATCAGCAGATATCTTTCGCCGTTCCTGCTGATGTCCGCAACGATCCGGAACTGAACGACCTCCCCGTTCTCATCTTCAAATTCCATGAGATCCGTGTCTTCAGTTCCCGGTGCTGCCGGTTCTTCCTCCGCTGTGCGCTGCTGTTCCGCTTTTTGTCTGTCCAGCCAGGACTGCAGGATCAGCGTTGCGGCGATCATATCCACCTTTTTCTTGCGGCCCTCACGGCTCATGTCCGCTTCCAGCAGAGCGTTCTCCGCCAGCACCGTGGTCAGCCGCTCATCCTCATACTGCACAAGGAGCCCGGCATCTTCCAACTGCTGGGCAAAGGCAAAGACCTTGTCCGCCTGATCTCCCTGTCTCCCGCTCATATTGCGCGGCAGGCCGCATACGATGCTGCGCGTGCCGTACTGCTTACACAGGGCAAGGAAATGCCGGACGTCGGGGCCGTATCCGACGCGCCAGTACGTCTCGACCGGCTGCGCGGTGATCCCAAGCGCGTCGCTGACGGCGACTCCGATCCTGCGGTCGCCGACGTCAAGGCCAAGAACCCTGTCCATCCGTTATACCTTCTTTGAAATATAGAACTGAACCAGCTCTTCCAGCAGTTCATCGCGGTCGATCCGGCAGATCAGAGAACGGGCATTCTGATAGCTCGTAATGTAGGTCGGATCACCGCTGATCAGATAGCCGACGATCTGCGTAATCGGATCATACCCTTTATCGGACAAGGCATGGTAAACACACAGCAGGATCGTCTGCGCATCCTGCGGGTTATCGCTGATCGCCTTGAAATGCTGTGTTCCCATGGAAGAATCAATCATATCGCATACCCCTTCCTGTTCACTGCCCGTATTATACACAAACATGCCTGCAGTTTCAATGGTTCCGCTAAAAACAGACACCGCCCTGTTATAATGACAGCTTCTGAGCGAGGATCCCGAAGGCCTCCGGCAGCGGCGCCTCGAAGCGCAGCCGCTCGCCTGATACAGGATGCGTCAGTTCCAGGCTGTAAGCGTGCAGCATCAGTCTGGGGACCGTTACCGGCATCTTGAGCTTCGGCGCATAGATGCGGTCCCCCAGCACCGGGTGCCCTACGGAGAGCATGTGCACGCGGATCTGATGTGTCCGCCCTGTCAGCAGATGTACGTCCAGCAGGCTTGCGCCTTTCAGCGGCGCCAGCAGCTTCCATTCCGTCTGGGAGGGGCGTCCGTCATCTGTGACGGCCATCTTCTTGCGGTCCAGTTTATGGCGGCCGATCGGCGCATCGATGAGCCCTTGCTCTTCCTTCATCTGTCCGCTGACGATGGTACGGTAGTGCTTTTCCATGCTCCTGTCCTTGAACTGCTCGCTAAGGCCCTGGTGTGCCCGGTCATTTTTCGCGATGACCAGCACGCCCGACGTGTCCTTGTCCAACCGGTGGACGATACCCGGGCGCATCTCGCCGCCGATGCCGGACAGGCCGCTCAGGCGGAAAAGCAGCGCATTGACCAGCGTGCCGTCCTCGTTTCCGGCCGCGGGATGGACGACCATCCCCGCCGGTTTGTTCACCACGGCGATATCGTCGTCCTCGTACAGCAGCTCGATGGCGATGTCTTGCGGCGCGATCCCCACAGGCTTCGGCTCCGGTACGTCCACAAGAGCCAGGACATCCGCCGTCACTGTCTGGGAAGGCTTCAGGACCGTCTCGCCGTCCACCGTCACCTGTCCGTCGCGGATGAGCGTCTGCGCGCGGGAGCGCGTAAGCTCTCCGCGCTCCGCAAGGAACTGATCCAGCCGCTTCCCGGCCTCTTCCGGTGATACTCGGTATTCCAGCCGGCTCATACATCCGCTCCTTTGTTTTGGGACAGTTCCGGGCCGGCGAGGAGGAACAACGCCACAACCAGCAGCCCGCAGGTGATACAGATATCGGCAAAGTTGAATACGGGAAAGCGCACGAAGGAAAGCTCGATATAATCCGTCACGGCACCGGTGCTGATCCTGTCATAGAGGTTCCCAATGGCGCCCCCGTTTACCGCAGCCAGCGCTGTCAAGACGATCGGCCTTTGGAGCCAGTAATGCCGGTACTTCCACTCCGCAGCGGCCAAAGCCGCCAGCGCGATCGCAGAGAAAGCCGCGAGGATGCCGGCACTACCCCCGGAAAAGAGGCTGAAAGCGTACCCCGCATTGGCAACGCGCACGATCCGCAGAAGCCCGGGCACGGTCAGCAGGACGTCTGCCGGAGAGGCCAGGACCGCCGCCTTGATGCTCCTGTCAATGCAAAAGACCGCAGCCATGGCAAAGCCAAACAGAATCCGCGGCTTTGATGCCCTCTTCATTTCCGCCCTGTCCTTTCCCCAGTTGAAAAAGAAAGAGCAGTGGGCTGTCCCGCTGCTCCTTTGGTTTAGCTAAGCAGTTTCTTCAGTGCTGTCAGGGAAGCGCTCTGATCATCGACGATCTTCCTCAGCTGATCGTAATACGACCGGGACTGCTGCTTGACGGTCTCATACTTGTCCGTCAGATCGGTGATCCGGCTCTCTGCCCTGGCGCGGATGCTCGCGGCGTCCTCATTCGCCTTGGCGACGATCTCTTCCGCCTTCTTATCCGCATCGCTGACGATCTCTTCGTAAACGCCCTGTGCCTTGCTGAGCACAAGTTCAAAGCTCTCTGCGGAGTACTTGCCCTTGTCTTCCGCCTTCACCGGCTCGCTCACCACGGCGGCCTTGGCATCCGCCAGCTGCTGGGTCAGCGACGCGATCTGGGCATTCAGCGCTTTGGTTTCGTCCTCGCGCTTTTCCATCTCGTCGAGGATATCGTTGAGGAAATCATCCACCTCACCTTTGTCATATCCGCCGCCAACGTCCTTAAATACCTTGTCCGCAATAATGTCCAGCGTAATTGCCATGGTACTTCTCCTTTCATGGATGGGGATTTATTCAAATCGAAAAAAAGTAACGCCGATACGATCTTTTCTGGTCGTTCCGTCAACGGAAGTGAGGCGGGCCCTGCCCTGCCCCCGTACCGACAGCAGCGTGCCTGCCGCGACACCATGATCCGTCTTCTCACAAACCAGATGATCGACCTTCACCCCGCCCGCCCGGATCCATTCCGCCGCCTTGGTGCGGGATGTCTTGAAAGCGGCTGCCACAGCAGCATCCAGCCGGAGCGAAGGAATGACCGCCCGGAAGTAACTGCCCTTCGGTTCGGGAAGCATACCGGCCGGATCCGTCTGTCTGAACGCGAGGTGCACGCGCCCCGCCGATTCAAACTGTTCCTCTATATACGGCGCGGATGCTTTCTCGACAAACAAAAAAACATCCGTATCACCCACTATAATATCGCCCAAACAGTTTCTTGTCAAGCCCAGCGCCATGTAGGCACCCAGCACGTCCCTGTGAGAAATCGAAGCAAACCTGCTGTTATAAGCAGAGCGAAGACAGACGACAGGGAATTCTTCCGGTTCCGGCGTCTCGCCCGCCGGGCAAAAGCAGCCGATCTGCCGCTCAGCGCCTTCATATCCGCCCCAGCTGACAAAATCAAGCGTCCTGCCCTGCAAGACGCTCTTCGCCTCTGCCAGATCGGCGGGATCCAGAAATCTGGTAAACCTGGGCCTCATCCGGGTTTCCGCCATCTTTGCGGCATACTCCAGAGAAAGCCGGTCTGATTCTCCGTCCCTCTTCATCTGTACCGGCCCTGATAGCCCGCGCTGCCGTCCTGTTCCTCAACGACCTCCACTGTCTGCGGCGCCAGGAGGTAAGCCAGATGCGCAACCTTGATCATGCGCCCCTGCAGCGCGAACGCAGCCCCGCTGAGGAGGTCGACGATCCGCCCGCAATCCTTCGGATCCACATTTTCAAGGTTCAGCAGCACGCTTTCCCCGCTGAGGAGGCACTTGATGATCTCCCGGCACTCTTCGATCTGACGGACATTGACCACATGCTCGGTATGCCGCGTACTGCCCTGCTGCTGCGGGCGCGCTGTCAGGCGCTCGTCCCGGATCACGTTATCCCGCACCGCGCTCCTGGTTTCCCGCACGGGAACCGGCTGTACAGGCTCTTCTTCGGCCGCCTGCTGCACGGTGCGTCTTCTTCCGCGGCCTGCAAACGGACTCAGGATACGCCCAAGGAAAGCGCCTGAGGCTTCTTCTTCCTCCTCGTCAAACACTTCCTCTTCTGCGCCGTCTTCTTCCAGTTCTTCTTCGTCCTGTTCCTCTTCGGCATCGCCAAAGTAGCCCAGTTTTTCGATAAAGTTCCTGGCACCATCCAAAAGACCCATCCGTTATCTCCCTTTCAAGCATTTTTCAGCTTTAACAGCGGCCGCTTGCCGAATATTGCGGAACCCAGACGCAGATGCGTCGCCCCTTCTTCAGCCGCCACTTCGTAATCTCCGGACATTCCCATCGAAAGCTCGTCGATCTGGGTCCCCCGGATCGCCTCGCTCTGCAGCTGCTCAAACAGCGAGCGCATCTTTGCAAACAGCGGGCGCAGTTCCTGCGGCTGATCCGTCTCAGGCATGACAGCCATGAGCCCGCGGATCTGCAGGCCCTCCAGTCCGGCTGCCTCCCTGGCAAAAGGCATCAGCTCTTCTGCAGGGATCCCACCCTTCTGAGGCTCATTGCCGATATTGATTTCGATCAGGACCGGCATCCTTCTGCCCATCTTTACAGCACGCCGGTCGATCTCCAAAGCCAGATTCATCCTGTCCAGCGACTGAATCATACCTACCTGATCTATTATATATTTAACTTTGTTCGTTTGCAACCTTCCGATGCAGTCAATTCGGAAAGACGCATCCAGCAGCGGGCGCTTCTGCAGGATCTCCTGCGCCCGGTTCTCTCCGATGCGCGTTATCCCGCATGCGAGCAGCTCATGGATGCGCTCCGGCTCGACCGTTTTGGTTACGGCGATGATCTGTGCCGCACGGCCCCAGCGCTCCAGTGAAAGATCACTGACCCGCTGACGGATCGACTCTACCCGTTCTCTGATCCCGTCCATCTCTTCCTCCGTTAAAACAGCAGGATGGTTTTGCCATCCATCAGCGGCGAGCCCTCCAGCGTCGGGCGCACGAAAGCCGTCTCGGAATCCGGATAGGATATGACCGTTACGGCGACAAACGTCTGCAAGCTGCCGTCCTGCACCACGACGCCGATCGTGTTGTCCAGTGTGTAGAGCGCGCGGATGGGCACATGGATGCCGGAGACGAAGTCTCCGACCGTCGCATTGCAGGTACGGATGTTCAGCATCGGTACGACGCTCTGCTGGGGCACGCGCATCCTGAGCAGCAGGTCGCTGCCGATCCGTGAGAACGATTCCACCACGCCACGGACCACGTAGTTGTCAAATCCGGAGAGCTGCATCTGATAGTTCTCACCTACGACGGGGTTCCAGTCCCTGTCCTGGCAGAGGAACAGCGCATACCACTCGTCTTCATTGACCGTACGGAAGATCGCGCTGTTGCCGCGGGAAACGGTGGTCCTTTCGGGCAGTATCCCGCGGATGACCTGCTTGGCCTCTTCCGGTGTCAGCGTCTGGTAGGTATTCCCATTCAGCATGCTTTCAAAACCGTCGGTATAGAAGCTGACTCGGCAGTCCTCAGTGGCCGTATAGGTCGTCGTCCAGCTCTCGATCTTTTTCAGCTGGTCGTTTTCGATCTTGTACAGCTCATTGAGCGTCTGGTCGTCCGGATACTTTTGCTTCAGGTAGTTCTTCCGCACCGCCATCGCGCTGGTCAGCTGCCGTTCCAGGTTGGAGAGGCTGCCCACGCCCTTGCCGTTCACCATCGTGCGCACCTGCTGGGCCAGCGAGTCGATTTCGCGGTTTTCGCTGTCCAGCGCGGCATCCACATAGCTCGAAAACACCTGTCCCACGTGGTAAGCCTGTATTTCTTCCCGATAATTCTGCAGCCGGTTGATTTCCGTCTGATTGTAACCGGATGAGTAGACGCGGCAGATGGTGTCGCCCCGGCTGACGTGGCTGCCTTCCGCCGCAACGAAATCCACGGTGGTATTGCTCTCCGCCTCTGTGACGCGTTCGTTTCGCGCCACGACAAGCGTACCGCTGTAATAATTGCCCAGCGTGCTCTCCCTGGCCACTGCAGTCGAAGCGTTGCGCAGCAGAAAGCGCCGCACGGAAACAGCCGATACGGCGGCCACTGCCAACGCCGCCGCGATCAGCAGGACGGCCAGCGGCAGCCTCATACCCTTCCGGTTTTTCCGGGTCGGTCTGCTTTTGCTGTTTTTCTTCTGTTTGCGTTTTGCCATAGCCGACTACTCTTCATCCTCCACACTGCCGGTTTGCCGCATCATGACACAGATTTCCAGCTTTCTGCCGCCCAGGGTGCAGCCGTAGCGTTCCTCTTCGGCCCATTCACGGTTCCGCGACAGCACTTCTCTGCCGGAGCCCGCAGGCAGCACAGCCACCATCCTGCCGCCCTTGCGGGTCAGTCTGGCCGCCTCGTGGAATACGGAGCGCAGCACATTGCTGTCCTCAGCCGGCTTGTCCTTCTCCGGGATGAGGTTCACGCACAGCGCGTCGAATCCTTCCGTCTCCAGCCCGGTGTGCGCCGCGTCCGCCGTGACGGCTGTAAGCCCCGGAATCCGCTTCACCCTGTCCGCCGCTTCCGGCGCAGTCAGCACGCAGGCGACCTTTCGGGCCCCCCTGGCGAGCATGGCTCTGGGGAGACCGTCATCCCTGCAGCCCAACACTGCCACATTCTTCTTATCGTACCCGATGAGAAAAGCCATCATATCGGAAAAATCCGCCGGAAGCCTTCCCTGATCGCGGTCTTTCTTCTCTTTTCTGCGCCACAGGAAGAGGGAGCCGGCATCCCCGGCGATCAGCCACAGCTCCACCGTCGGGCGTTCCCGGTCGATGTGCATGCCCGTCTGCTCCGCAATGGTCCGTTCCAGGAGCGCCACGCTTTTCATGTTGACGTGCACCTTGGAATCTCCGTCCGAAACGGTGATCCTGAAATGCACGTGTTCAGCTTCTTCGTAAGGGATGTTGTCCAGCCACCCGCCCGAGGTGGACAGCCGCTTCAATGCCGCTTCCGGATCCCGTATCCCGGTCATCCGCGCCAGAACCAGGAAAGTGCGGCGGCAGAAAGCAAAGTCGGGCGCTTTTACGCTGCGGTACAGCACGCCGCCCGCGAGCGCCTGCTCCACCGAAACACCGCCTTCCTTCTGCAGCAGCCGCACGGCAACCGGCTCCAGGCCGGGGATCACGGCGGAATAATACAGTCTTTTCATCTCTACTCAGTTCTCCTTCGTCCGGTTCCCTTTCTGGACATAGGCAAACAGCATCCGGTAGTAGGCATCGCCGTAGTTATACATCGTTCCCTCACTGACCATCTGCCGCAGCCGGCCGGCGCCGCACCAGCGAACCGCCGCGACCTCTTCTTCCTGCAGGACAAAATCCTCTGCATCCATCTGCAGCCGGATCGCAAAAACATTGCAAAATGAATTCGTGCGCCTCAGGCAGGCCACGCGTTCCAGCTCGCCCGGTCTTGCGGTATAACCCAGTTCTTCCTTTAATTCGCGCAGCGCAGCCGTCAGCGGATCCTCCCCTGCAAGCGCCGAACCGCCGGTTACTGCCCAGATCCCCGGCTTCCACTGCACGGTCTGTGCCCGCCGCTGGATGAGGTATTCCCCTTTCTCGTTGATCGGCCAGATGTGTACGCCGATGTGATATCGTCCTTTGGGGATTTCCTCTCCCCGTATCATCGTCTCGCCTGTCTTTTCCCCGCGTGCATCATACAGATCCCAGACTTCTGCTTTCGTATCCATCATGTTGTTCATCCTTCCCGCTCATGCCCTAATCTTTATTATTGTAAAGGTACAGGCCGTTTTTTTCAAGGTTTCGTAAAAGATTACATACAAAACCATAAAAAGCACGATAAAAACTGCTCTCTTATCCGCGTTTGTGATTGACAGCGGCTGCAATTCAGCCTATAATTCTGCCGACAACTGGATAAATCCGCTGGGGGCGCAATTTGCTGAGATGGCTTCGGCCTGTCCCTTTGAACCTGTGTAGATAATCCTACCGTAGGGAAGCGATCGGTTTCTTTAAACCAGCCGCGCCCTGTGGTCTCCGGCTGGTTTTATCAGTTGAATAAAAAAACTGGAGGAAATCGATATGTCTGAATGGTTTGCGTCCGTCTTTTCCAAATTTGCCAGTTTGTCCGGGACCGCTTGGGCCGTCCTCTGCGCATTGCTGATCCTCGGCATTGTCATTTTCGTCATTTCCCGGGATAAACGGCGCTGGTCTACGCGAATGCTGGCAAACGCCGCGCTCTGTATTGCCCTTTCTTTCATCCTTTCCTGCATCCGTCTGTACCGTCTGCCCCAGGGCGGTTCCATTACGCTGGCTTCCATGCTGCCCCTTTTCTTGTTTGCCTATGCCTACGGCACGGTGCCCGGCATGCTGACCGGCGCAGCATACGGTATTCTCCAGTTCATTCAGGATGCGTACTTTGTCCACCCCGTAGAACTGATTCTGGACTATCCGCTGGCTTTCGCCATGCTTGGGCTTGCCGGCATCGCGCATAACAGGACCGATCGCCAAAGCCTCGTCTTCGGCATTGTGCTGGGAACTGTAGGCAGATTCGTCTGTGCCTTCCTTTCCGGCATTATCTTTTTCGGCATGTATGCGCCCGAAGGCCAGAATGTCTTTGTTTACTCTGCAGTATACAATGGTTTCTATCTGATTCCGGAAGCCATCATCTGCATCACCCTGGCACTCGTGCCGTCCATCCAGCGCCTGGCCCGGCAGCTTTCCTTTACAGACGGCAGGCACTGATACTTTCCCCGGAAGGAGTTTTCGCATGAGCAACCGTCAGTTCGGCCGTGAAAGCAGCCGCTGCATGGCCTTCTGCGGCATGATGGCCGGCCTTTCCGCCGCACTGATGCTTTCCGGCGGCCTCATCCCCATCGCGACCTACTGTGCGCCGATGGCAGCTGCCGTACTGCTGCTGCCGGTGAAATTCGAGTACGGCAACCGGATGGGCTGGGTTGCTTACATCGCCGTTGCGCTCCTTTCCCTCTTCCTCAGCGCTGACAAGGAAGCTGCCTTCTTCTATATGGCCATCGGCTATTATCCCCTGATCAAATGGGATCTGGACCGGCTGCATGGCCCCTTGCGGCGGCTGCTGGCCAAACTTGCGGTCTTCAATCTCAGCATCGGCCTCATGTACGCCGTTCTCTGCTTCATCTTCCCCATCCCGGCGATCGTGGCGGACTTCAGCGGCATGGGGCCGGCGCTCCTGCTCGGTTTCGCGCTGATGCTCAACCTCTGCATGCTGCTGTACGACAGGGTGCTCTATCCGCTGTCCCTGCTCTACTGGGACCGGGTCCGTCCCCGTCTTGCCCGTTTCTTTCAATAAAACACTTGCATTCCGCTGCTTCTTTCGGTATAATGCTCGCATTTATGAGCGGCAGTGCCGCGCGGGAGGTTTTTGAATGATCGGTATTATCGCAGCTATGAACGTTGAGATGGAGAGCCTTCGGGAGTTCATCGACGATCCCGTCAGTGAGACCATCAGCGGCATACGCTTTGTCAGCGGCACGATCGAGGGTAAAGAGGTCGTCACCGCTGTCTGCGGCGTGGGCAAGGTGTTCGCCGCCCTCTGCGCGCAGGCGATGATCCTGCGTTTCCATCCGGACGTGATCATCAACACCGGTGTGGCCGGCACGCTGACAGACAAGCTTTCCATCGGCTCCATCGCCATCTCCACCGCTGTCGTCCAGCACGATATGGACACCAGCGCGATCGGCGACCCCGTCGGGCTCATTTCCGGCATCAATAAGATCGAGATCCCGGCCGATGCATCCCTTCGCGGCCAGCTGGATGCCTGTGCGCGCGTCCTCGGCGTCCGGACGCTCTCCGGCGTCATCGCCTCCGGCGACCAGTTCATCTCCAGCGAAGCGCGCAAGCAGCAGATCGTGAATACCTTCGGCGCCATCGCCTGCGAGATGGAAGGCGCGGCCATCGGCCAGGTTTGCTTCGTCAACCGCGTACCCTTCTGTGTCCTCCGCGCGATCTCGGACGGTGCCAACGACGATTCCGTTATGGATTACCCCGCTTTTGTTCAGATGGCCGCCGCGCAGTCCGTCAAGCTGCTGTGCGCTTACCTGAGGACCTGAGTTTCCGCAACAAAATCGCATTTTGCTCTTGCATTCAGCGTTTTCATATGTTATTATGATCATTGCTGATTATGGATTAAATCTGAGGAGGTGAATCCTTTGCCGAATATTAAATCCGCTATTAAGCGCGTGAGCGTCACGGAGCACAAGACTCTGCGCAACAAGATGGTTCGTTCCAGCACCAAGACTGCTGTAAAGAAGTTTGACACCGCCGTCGCCGAGAAGACCGCCAACGCCGAGATGCTGAGTGCCGCCGCTTCCGCTGTGGATAAGGCTGCCGCGAAGGGCGTTATTTCCAAGAATGCCGCCAATCGTCAGAAAGCCCGTATGGCACGCGAACTGGCCAAGGCCTGATCAACGCTTTGCACTGCCGCCTCCCCTTTTCGGGAGGTTTTTTCTTATTTCTCCGCAGCAGGTTTTACTTGAAAAAATACCGTAAAAATGATACCATATTCACAAATGATACGAATCAGGAGGTTGCTCGTATGAAGCGGAAACTTGCCCTTGTTTTGCTGGCTGTACTCATCTGTCTTACGTCCGTCTCCTATGCCGCCCCCAGGGCGACAGCCACTCCGAAGCCTACGCCTACGCCCAAGCCGATCGACCAGTCGGTGTTCCCGGTTGACGGTTCCACGGCGGAAGCCGACACGGTCCTGCGTGCCACGGCGTATTCCCGCGGCAAGATCGTCGACACCCTGAAAAAAGGCCTGAAGCTCACCGTAACTGGTGCCAGCTACGCGAACGACGGCAGCCTCTGGTATGCCGTGACGACCAAGAGCAGCAAGAAGGAAGGCTTCCTGCCCGCTGAGGCCGTGCTGCTGGATGTAAAGCCGACGGCCACGCCCAAGCCCACCGCAACACCCAAGAAGAGCGCCAGGGCTACCGCCACCTCCAAGCCGGCAGAGCGCAACAACGAACCCATCTCCAGCCGCGGTTACATCGGCAACAGCAACAGCAAGGTCTTCCATCTGCCGACCTGCTCGCATCTGCCCAACCAGGAGAACCAGGTCAGTTTCTCCTCCCGCACCAAGGCTGTAAATGAAGGCTACCGCGCCTGCGAGATCTGCAAGCCTTAAGACCGTTTAAACTGAAACCTCTTTCCCTGCTTTCCTTTGGAAGGCAGGGTTTTTTCAATAGTTTCCCCTCAATCCTTGCAACAGCGGGCCAATTAAGGTATACTTTCCTATTATGATGGTTTGAGGAGGGGTACTCATTTATGCCTGAAGAACTGCGTGAAAAGAGCAATTTTATTTGGGAAGCGATCAAGGAAGACCTCGCAGCCGGGAAAAACGGCGGCCGCGTACAGACCCGTTTCCCGCCGGAGCCGAACGGCTACCTTCACATCGGGCATGTCAAAGCGCTGTCCGTCGACTTCCTGACAGCGGAGCGCTTCGGCGGTATCTGCAATCTCCGCTTCGACGACACCAATCCCACAAAGGAAAAAGAAGAATTTGTCGAAGCAATCAAAGATGATATCCACTGGCTCGGTTTTCAGTACGGCGATGTGTACTACGCCTCTGAGCAGTACGACCAGATTTATGAATATGCGCTGGATCTGATCCGCCGCGGCCTGGCATACGTGGACGACCTCTCCAAGGAAGAGATCCGCTCCTACCGCGGAACGCTGACAGAACCCGGCAAGAATTCACCTTACCGCGACCGTACGCCGGAAGAGAACATGGATCTGTTCCTGCGCATGCGCAACGGCGAGTTCCCCGAGGGGTCGAAAGTGCTGCGCGCCAAGATCGACATGGCCAGCCCGAACATCAATCTGCGCGACCCGACGATCTACCGCATCAAGTTCGCCGAGCATCACCGCACCGGCAACAAGTGGTGCATCTACCCCATGTATGACTTCGCCCATCCCATCGGGGACGCGCTGGAAGGCGTTACCCACTCCCTCTGCTCGCTGGAGTATGAGATCCACAGGCCGCTCTACGATTGGGTCGTCGACGTCTGCGGATTTGAACAGAAGCCCAGGCAGATCGAGTTCGCAAGGCTCAACCTCACCAATACCATCATGAGCAAGCGGCACCTGCGCCGCCTTGTTGAAGAAGGCTTTGTTTCCGGCTGGGATGATCCGCGGATGCCCACGCTGGCCGGCATGCGCCGCCGTGGCTTTACCTCCCCCGCCGTGCGCGATTTCATTGACCGCGTCGGCGTCTCCAAGGCGGATTCCGTCGTCGATTACCGTCTGCTGGAGTACTGCGTGCGCAACGACCTCAACGAGACTGCGCCGCGCGCCATGGCTGTCCTGGACCCCGTGCGGGTCGTACTCACCAATCTGCCGGAAGACACCGCGGAGCTGTGCACGGTCGAAAACCACCCCAAGAAGCCGGAAATGGGCAGCCACAGCTGCGTGCTGACCCGTGAGATCTTCATCGAGCGCGACGACTTCATGGTCGAAGCGCCGCCCAAGTACTTCCGGCTGAAGCCCAACGGCGAAGTCCGCCTCAAAGGCGCTTACATCATCCGCTGCGAGCGGTGGGATACCGATGCGGACGGCAACGTCACCTGCATCTACTGCACGGTCGACCCCGACAGCAAGAGCGGCTCCGCGGGCGCGGAGCGCAAGGTCAAGGGCACCATCCACTGGGTCAGCGCGGCGCAGAATGTCCCCTTCGAAGCCCGCCTCTATGACGTCCTGATGCTGGACGACGATCCCGAAGAGAGCCCGGATGCCGAAGAAGAGGAAGAGCCCGCATCCCGCGACTTCACCGCCCGGCTCAACCCGGATTCGCTCAAGGTGATGCACGGATATGCGGAAAGCTGGCTGGCCGGCTCGGTGCCCGGACAGAGCTATCAGTTCCTGCGCATGGGCTATTTCTGCAAGGACAAGGATTCTGCGGAAGATGCCGCCGTGTTCAATCGCGTGGTACCCCTGAAGGACAGTTATAAACCGGAATAATCCGAAAGAAAGCGAGTGTCATCCATGAATCAGGAAGTTCGTACACGCTTTGCCCCCAGCCCGACAGGCTATCTGCACCTTGGAGGGCTGCGCACGGCGCTGTATACCTATCTGCTGGCCAAGAAGCACGGCGGCAAGTTCATCCTCCGCATCGAGGATACGGATCAGGAGCGCGAGGTCCCCGGCGCAGTCGACCTGATCTACAAGAGCATGCGGCAGGCGGGCCTCACTTACGACGAAGGCCCGGATGTCGGCGGCGATTACGGCCCGTACATTCAGACCCAGCGCCGGGATATCTATCCCAAGTATGCCTGGGAACTGGTGGAGCGCGGCGGCGCCTACTGCTGCTTCTGCACCAAAGAGGAACTGGACGAGCAGCGCAGGGAAGCGGAAGCCAAGGGTGAAACCTGGAAATACAACAAGAAGTGCCTGCATAACGTCCCCCTGGCTGAAGCCAAACGCCGCATCGCAGCCGGCGAATCCTACGTCATCCGCCAGAACGTCCCCACCGAGGGCAAGGCGGGGTTTGACGATTTGCTTTACGGCCATGTGGAAGTGGACTGCTCCACCCTGGATGACAACGTGCTCATCAAGGCGGACGGTCTGCCCACCTATAACTTTGCCAACGTTGTGGACGACCACCTGATGGCCATCACCCATGTCACCCGCGGCACGGAGTATCTCTCCTCCGCCCCCAAGTACAACCTGCTGTATGAGGCCTTCGGCTGGCAGCCTCCGCTCTATCTGCACCTGCCGGCCGTCATGGTGGAGTCCGTGCTGATGGACAAAACCACACGACAGCCCATCCTGGATGAGAACGGCAATACGCAGCCCGTCGTCCGCAAGCTCTCCAAGCGCTACGGGGATCCTTCCTTTGAAGACCTGCTGGAGCAGGGCTACCTGAAAGAAGCGATCATCAATTTCATCGCGCTGCTGGGCTGGGCGCCGAAGGGCACCAACGAGGAGTTCTTCTCCCTGGAGGACCTCGTGAAGGTCTTTGATGAAAGCGGTGTCAACAAAAGCCCTGCCATCTTCAATATGGAGAAGCTGACTTGGTTCAACGCGGAGTATATCCGCCGCATGTCCCCGGAAGCCTACCGCGAAGCGGCGGCGCCCTGGCTCTCAAAGGTGCTTGATCCTGCGCGCACCGATTTCGCGCGGCTGTGCGAGCTCCTGCAGGGCCGAACGGAGGTCTTCAGCCAGCTGCCTTCCATGGTCGATTTCCTCGCCGAAATGCCCGAATTCTCCCCCGAACTGTATGTCAACAAGAAGAGCAAAACGACTGTCGAAATCGCAAAGGAAGCGCTCCGTCTGGTACAGCCCATCCTGGAAAGCATCACCGACTGGACCGAATCCACCCTGCACGACATCGTGATGGCCGCCATCCCTGCCACAGGCATGAAGAACGGCCAAATCCTCTGGCCGCTGCGCATCGCGATCACCGGCAAGGCTGCCACCCCCGGCGGCGCATTTGAAATGGCCTACCTGCTCGGCCGCGAGGAAACCCTCCACCGCCTGCAGAAAGCCATGGATGCCCTGGGCTGATCCCCTTTTCAAACCGACGGACCTCCGCCAAATCAGGCGGAGGTCCGTTTTATTCTGTTTTCTGATTCAGCCGCGCAGTTCCGGCAAAAAAGATGTGCCGCAGAGGGTGTTGGGCAAGCCGAAGTAATCGAGCACCGTAGCGCTGATGTCGGCATACGTCCCGCGGACGCCGAGATCCACGCTGCTCCTGAAGCCCTGGCCCCATGCGACGATCGGGATGTACTCCCTCGTGTGATCCGTCCCGCTGTAGGTCGGGTCGCATCCATGGTCCGCCGTCAGCATCAGCAGGTCCTCCGGTCCCATCCGTTTCTGGATCTCCGGCAGCGCCCGGTCAAACGCCTCCAGCGCCTCGGCATAGCCTTTCACGTCGCGGCGGTGGCCGTATACGCTGTCAAAGTCAACCAGGTTCACAAACAGCAGGCCTTCGTATTCCTCTTCCATGGCCTTCAGGGTCGCTTCGATGCAGGCCGGATTCCCCGCCGCATGGTTAGACTTCGTGATCCCTTTTTCGGCGAAGATGTCTTCGATCTTTCCGATGCCGTACACGGTTTTTCCTGCCGCCGCCAACACGTCGCAGCAGGTCGTCGGCGGCAGAGCACTGAAGTCCCTGCGATTGCCCGTCCGTTTGAAGGCGCCCGCATGCGTGCCGACGAAAGGTCTTGCGATGACGCGGCCGACCTCCAGATCGCCCTTCAGCATCTCCCTGGCGATACGGCAGATGCGGTAGAGCTCCTGCGGCGGCACCATATCCTCATTGGCCGCAATCTGGAACACGCTGTCCGCAGAGGTGTAGACGATCAGTTTGCCTGTTGCCAGATGCTCTTCGCCCAGTTCATCCAGGATGGCCGTGCCGCTGGCCGGTTTGTTGCCCAGCGTTCCGCGCCCGACAGCCTTTTCGAACGCTTCGATGAAATCCTGCGGGAATCCGTCCGGGAAGGTGGGAAACGCCTTTTTCAGCTGTACGCCGGCGATCTCCCAGTGTCCGGTCGTCGTATCCTTGCCGGCGGATACCTCCAGGCATTTGCCGAAGCAGCCCTTCGGTGCCTCAACGCCGCCGCCCAGCTTCGCGCCCTGCACGTTGCCAAGGCCCAGGCTCATCATATTCGGTATGGCCGGGTGACACGCCGCCCAGATGTGGCCCAGCGTATCCGCGCCCGCATCACCGTAGGCGCCCGAATCAGGTGCTTCTCCGATCCCGACGCTGTCCAGCACGATCAGGATTGCCTTTTTCCCCTTCATTGCGCATCCTCCTTCACGGTATGGTTCTTGTCCAGCATCTGCTGCAGTTCTTCCATAAACGACTGTACGTCCTTGAACTGGCGATAGACGGAGGCAAAACGGATGTAAGCCACCTCGTCCAGCTCCCGCAGGCCGTTCATCACCAGGCGGCCGATCTCCTCCGTCGTGACTTCCTGGTCGGGCTGCTGGCAAACCTTGGTCTCGATCTGCCCCACCAGCGCCTCTATGGCGTCCAGGGAAATCGGTCTCTTTTCGCAGGCTTTCAGGATGCCGCTCCGGACCTTCGACGCGTCAAACTGCTCCCTTCGTTCGTCCTTCTTGACGACGTAAACCGGCAGCATTTCCACTTTTTCGTAAGTCGTAAAGCGGCGCTTGCACTCCTCACATTCGCGCCTGCGGCGGATAGCGCCGTCCTCTGTCGGCCGCGAATCGACGACCCGGCTTTCGGTACAGCCACAGTAGATGCATTTCATTCGCCTGTCCCCTCTTTCTTTATCAGTTTGCCTTCTGCCACCGTATAAGTTGCTTCTGTCTTCCGGCCCAGCACGTAACAGCTGAGCACCAGGGGCCGTTCCGCCTCAGCCGCTTTTTCGCTGCACAGAACAGTCACCGTCAGGTCACCCTCCGAGCGCGACTGCAGGACCTTTGGCTGCGCGTCCGGCAGGATCATTACGTCGCCCGGCACCGGCTGCGGTTCCAGTGCGATCCATTCAGCCGGGAAAAAACCATCGTTTCGCACGCGCAGGGTGCATTGCCAGAAAACCAGCTCCTCATCGCCGAAGTCTTTCCAGTTTTCAGCAAGAGCCCCCTGGAAAACGCCGTCCTGCGCTTGCGAAAACCACTCCTGCTTTTGCTGCGCGTATTTCGCCGACGGCAAAAGCGCCGTTTGGCAGGAAACCGCTTCCGGCATAAAGTGCCTCCAGCCGTAAGCCGCCACGCCTGCCGCCGCCAGCGTAAGAACCAGAACCAAGACCGCCAGTACCTTTAAAAACCGTTTCACCGGGTTATTCTCCTTTTCTCTCCAAGATAGCGCTCATCTGATCGATCATCTCGGAATCCTTCATGCGGAATTTGAAGACGACGCGCCGGGAGGCGTCCATATCCACCGTTCCGTCCGTCCTGTACACTGGATCGGCATAGGAACGGCCGTTTACCGTCAGCACCTGCTGCAGCAGCGCTCTTTCGTTCGATGTCAGCTGCATGCTTTCACCGGTAAAGCAATAGTTGGCGACCGCAAGCGCCCGCTCCTGTGAGAGCTTCAGGTTGCTGAGATAGCTGCCGGAGGTGTCCGTATGCCCCTCGATGATGATTTCGCCGATATACTCCTCGTATTCGTCGCTCATCAGCGTTCTCAAATAGATCGGGATGAAGCGGTCCAGCAGCGCCTTGCCGCTGTCCTTCAGCTCGTTCCGGCCGATATCGAAGAGCACGGCGCCTGAAAAGGTGATGGCGCCCGTGTTCCTGTCCACGCCGGCATCCACGCCTGCGCTTCGCAGCTCGTCGCGCAGCGCTTCGATGATCTCGGAGCGCAGGCCGACCAGCTTGTCGATCCTCGCCTGCTGGGAAGCCAGCAGCGCTGCCTGTTCTTCGATTTTGCTCTGCTGTAGGGACAGGCTCTGCTGCGCCGAGGACAGGGCCGTACGGTTTTTCTCCAGCTCTTCCTCCTGCTCCTGCAGGGCCAGCGTCGTCGCTGCCAGCAGCTCTTCCTTATCCTCCAGCTGGCTCTGCTGATCCAGCAGGATGCTTTGCTGGGTGGAGAGCTGCGCTTCCTTGGTCTCCAGTTCGATGGTCTTTTTCTGCTGCAGATCCACCAGCTGGAAGATCGCCATAAAGAGGATCAGCGCAAAGGTGAACAGCATTCCGGCCATCATATCCGAATAGGAGATCCAGTAGCTGGAGCTTGCGCCGGACCGCCTCGCTTTTCCCCGCGGCTTCATGCGTCATCACGCTCCGGCTTTGCGGCTGTTTGCGCCAGTGCGTCGCTCAGCTCCTGCACCGCTGCCGCGAGTTCACGGCTTGCTTGCGTCAGTGCTTCGGCACGCCCCGCGCTCTCTCGCACGAGCTGATCCGATGCGCCGGAAAGCGCCCTGGCGCCCTCCTGCAGGTGATCCGCGGCTTCTTCGGCACTCTGCAAAGCTGCCTTCAGCTTCGGCGACGTCTGTTTGGCAAACCGTTCGGAGGCCTCCAGATAGCTCCGGCTCGCCTTCTCCAGCGCATCCTGCGCCGCTATCAGGCGTTCCAGCAGCTGCGTCTGCCCGGCGATCTGCTTTTCGGCGGCAGCAATGGCCTCTGCCGTCTGTTTCTGCTGCTCATCCGCGCGCGCACGGCTCCCATCCATCTCCGTCACATAGGCCTTGAAGTGCTCCAGCAGTCCCTGGGACATTTGGTGCATGTTGATGACGTCGTGCCCCATTTCGGAAATGGCCTGCGTTGCCGCCGTCAGCTCCTGCGAGGAAACCTGCTGCGCGCTGCGCGCCTCGGCGAGGCTCTTGCGCAGGTATTCCAGTTCCCCGCCCAGCGCGCTGTTCATGCGCTGGATGAACAGCTGTACGATCCGGTCGACGCCTTCCACCTGTGCCTGCGTCGCGGCGACGATGAAATTGTCCATAGAGCGCTGCATCGGCAATGTGGCGCGCAGGATGCTGCCCTCCATCTGGGAGGCGAGCCTCTGCCCCATCTCATCCGCCGCCTGGCGAAGATAAGCCGTCATCTCCTGCTGCAGCGTCAGCAGCTCCGTCTCCTGCGAAACCGGCTTGGGCATCGCATACAGGCTGAAGACCTCGCAGAACCGGTCGATCGCCTTGCGGCATTTGCCCATGTAATGGTTGTTGAGCAGGCTGAACAGCAGCGACGCGCTGACGCCGGCGATGGAGGTGAGGAAGGCGGTGCTCATGCCGCCGATCAGCTGTTCCATCGCAGAAAGCAGCTGCTGAGTATCCGCCGCGTCCAGCCTGAGGCCCGACAGGCCTCTGACCAGCCCCAGGAAAGTGCCCAGGATGCCCAGAGAGGTCAGGATCCCGGGGACGATATCGGCCAGCGCCACGCTGCCGGCTGTGTAGATCACCGATTCCTCATTCACGTACAGGGACACATCGCAGGTTTCCCCATGGGCTTCGCGCAGCTCCGCGTTCTGCA
This sequence comes from Clostridia bacterium, assembly GCA_017484085.1. GTDB lineage: Bacteria > Bacillota > Clostridia > Christensenellales > Aristaeellaceae > Ventricola. The sequence goes on along the minus strand of JAFUTW010000037.1, from coordinate 74,456 downwards.
GAAAGTCTGCCCAGATCGCTTCCATCTGTCCGCCCAGGAACTGCAGATCGCGCCAGGATTTGCGCTCCTTGTTCTGCTTGTTCTCCAGCACCATCGTCCGCGCAGCCTTGCGCAGCCGGGATGCCGCGGCCGCCAGGGGCACAAAGCAGCGGAGCATGGAAAAAACCGTCACCAGCACGATCGCCGCATAAATCAGCGTCTCCAGTGAGAAAAAGCTTCTGATCAGCGTTAAAGCCTCTGTCATGCCTGCATCTCCTCTCAGGCCGTTTGCTTCCTTTATATGTTCTCTATTTTACCGCTTTTTCGTTTTCCTGTAAAGCACGGCACAGCCGCAACAGGCCCGGCTGCCCGTCACCTCATCCTCTCTTTGCCAAAAAGGCGAACCTTTTTAACTAATTATCTTTGAATATTCGATTTTCGATTGTTATTTTTCTAATTTCTCTTTACAAGCACTCCTTTCTTGCTGTATGATAGCGCAGTCTTAATGCACAAGCGTTTAACTGGACAAAGGAGGAAAAAACATGAAAAAGTTCCTGGCTGCGGTGCTTGTCGCCGCGCTCTGCCTCGTCTCCTTCGCCGCTGTGGCGGAGGGTGTGAAGGTCGGCTTCATCTTCCTTCACGATGAGAACTCCACTTATGACCTCAACTTCCTGAACGCCGCGAAGGAAGCCTGCGAGAAGCAGGGCGTCGAGTACATCCTGAAGACCAACATCGAAGAAGGCGAGCAGTGCTATGACGCCGCTGCTGAGCTCGTCGATGCCGGCTGCAACATCGTCTTCGCGGACAGCTTCGGCCATGAGTCCTATCTCATCCAGGCTGCCAAGGAGTTCACCGACGTGCAGTTCTGCCATGCCACCGGCACGCAGGCGCACACCGTCGGCCTTGACAACTATCACAACGCTTTCGCTTCCATCTACGAGGGCCGTTTCCTCGCCGGCGTCGCCGCGGGCCTCAAGCTCAACGAGATGATCGCAAACGGCGAATTCACCGCGGAAGAAGCCAAGATGGGCTACGTCGGCGCTTATCCCTACGCCGAGGTGAAGTCCGGCTACACCTCTTTCTTCCTGGGTGCCCGCTCCGTCTGCCCCACCGTCACCATGGAAGTGACCTTCACCAACTCCTGGTATGACGAAGCCCTCGAGAAGGAAGGCGCCGTCAAGCTCATCGGAAACGGCTGCAAGCTGATCAGCCAGCATGCCGACTCCATGGGCGCCCCCACCGCGTGCGAAGACGCCGGTGTCCCGGACGTCTCCTACAACGGCAGCACCGTCGCCGCCTGCCCCAACACCTTCATCGTCTCTTCCCGCATCAACTGGGTCCCCTACATGGAGCACATGATTAACTGCGTCGCGAACGGCGAAGCCATCGAGGCTGACTGGACCGGCACCATCGAGACCGGCTCCGTCGAGCTCTCCGAGGTGAACGAGGCCGCCGCCGCTGCCGGCACCGTTCAGAAGCTGGAAGAAGTCAAGGCCGCTCTGCAGGACGGTTCCGTCAAGGTTTACGACACCGCCACCTTCACCGTGAACGGCGAAACGCTGACCAGCTACCTGGCGGACGTGGATGACATGGGCGACTATCAGCCCGAAACCGAGGTCATCTCCGACGGCTACTTCCACGAGTCCGAGTATCGCTCTGCCCCGTACTTCGATCTCGACATCGACGGCATCAGCCTCCTCGGCGCGTAATCCCATCACAAATCATGCGGGTTGGCCCGGTTCCGGCCGGGCCAGCCCGCGTCGTCGTACAAAGGGCAGCGCTGACTTGTCCAGCCCTGCCCTTTGTACGACCCAAACATCCCACGGAAGGAGCGAATCCGATTGAATCAAGAAGTACCCGCCGTCCGTATGAAGAACATCACCAAGCGCTTCGGGCCGGTTCTGGCAAATGACAGAGCGGAGCTGACCATCTACCGCGGCGAGATTCTCGCCCTGCTGGGTGAAAACGGCAGCGGCAAGACGACGCTGATGAACATGCTTTCCGGCATTTACTACCCGGATGAAGGCACGATCGAGATCGACGGCCGCGAGGTCGTCATCCGCTCGCCCAAGGACGCGTTTGCCCTGGGCATCGGCATGATCCATCAGCACTTCAAGCTGGTGGATGTGCTCACCGCGGCCGAAAACATCATCCTGGGCCTGGAGGGACGGCTGGATCTGCGCAAGTCCACAGAGAAGATCCGCGCGATCTGCGACCTGTACGGCTTTGAGCTGAATCCGGAGCAGAAGATCTACGACATGTCCGTTTCGCAGAAGCAGACGGTCGAGATCGTCAAGGTGCTCTACCGTGGCGCGGACATCCTGATCCTCGACGAGCCGACCGCCGTCCTCACCCCGCAGGAGTCCGACCGGCTCTTTGCTGTCCTGCGGAAGATGCGTGACGACGGCAAGGCCATTATCATCATCACGCACAAGATGCACGAGGTGGAGTCCCTGTCCGACCGCGTTGCCGTGCTGCGCGACGGGCGCTATATCTGCGACCTGCCGACGGCTTCCACCAACGCGCAGGAGATGACGGACCTTATGGTCGGCCACAGCGTGACGCTGAACATCGACCGGCCGGAGCCCGTCAACCCCAGGCCCCGCATCGAGGTGAAAGGGCTCACCGTCCGCAATGAGGAAGGCATCCTCCGGTTGGAGGACGTCTCCTTTACCGCCAACTCCGGCGAGATCCTCGGTATCGCCGGCATCTCCGGCTCCGGCCAGAAAGAGCTGCTGGAAGCGATCGCCGGCCTGCAGCCGACGGAGTCCGGCACCATCACCTACATCGAAGACAACGGTGAGCGCGAAGAGCTGATCGGCAAGGATCCGCTCAAGATCGCCGCTATGGGCGTCTCCCTCTCCTTCGTCCCTGAAGACCGCCTCGGCATGGGTCTGGTCGCTAACATGGACCTGACCGACAACATGATGCTGCGCTCCTTCCGCAGCGGCCATTCCCTGTTCACCGACCGGAATACGCCGCGCCACGTGGCCGAGACCGTCGTAAGCGAGCTGGAGGTCTCCACCCCCGGCCTCTCGACGCCGGTGCGCAGGCTCTCCGGCGGCAACGTGCAGAAGGTGCTGGTCGGTCGCGAAATCACCTCCGCCCCCACCGTGCTGCTCACGGCCTACGCCGTCCGCGGCCTGGACATCAACTCCTCCTACACCATCTACGACCTGATCAACCGGCAGAAGAAGGACGGCGTCGCCGTCATCTATGTCGGCGAGGATCTGGATGTGCTGCTGGAGCTGGCGGACCGCATCCTCGTCCTCTGCGGCGGCCGGGTGAGCGGTATCGTCGACGGCAAAACCGCCACCAAGCAGGAGGTCGGCCTTATGATGACGAGAGTCGGAGGAACAGCCAATGAATAAAGATACGCGTGAACCCCTCTTTCACATTTCCAAGCGCGGCGCAGTCAAGTGGTACGTCTCCTGGCTCATCCGCGGCTCCGCCGTGCTGCTGGCGCTCGTCGTCTGCGCGGTCATCACCATGCTGATGACCGGCGAAAACCCCATCCGCATCTACGCCACCATCATCAACGGATCCTTCGGCACCCCGCGCAAGATCTGGGTGCTGATGCAGAACATCTCCATGCTGCTGTGCGTCTCGCTGGCGGTCACTCCGGCCTTCCGGATGCGCTTTTGGAACATCGGCGGCGAAGGCCAGGCACTCGCCGGCTGCTTTGCCAGCGCCGCCTGCATGATCCTTCTGCGCGATACGCTGCCGCACTGGGCCATCATCTGCTGCATGGTCGTCACCAGCATCGCGGCCGGCGCCCTCTGGGGGGCGATCCCCGCGATCTTCAAGGCGCGCTGGAACACCAACGAGACCCTGTTCACCCTGATGATGAACTACATCGCCACGCAGCTGGTCGCCTACTTCTGCGTCGTCTGGGAGTCGCCCAAGGGCTCCGGCCAGATCGGCGTCATCAACTCCCGCACGGAGATCGGCTGGCTGCCTGTCGTCGGCGGGCAGAAGTACCTGCTCAACATCATCATCGTCGCGGTGCTCTGCGTGCTCATGTATATCTACCTCGGCTACTCCAAGCACGGCTATGAGATCGCCGTCGTCGGCGAAAGCGAGCGTACGGCGCGCTACGTCGGCATCAAGGTGGACCGCATCATCATCCGCACCATGCTCCTTTCCGGCGGCATCTGCGGCCTGGCCGGCCTGCTGCTCGTCGGCAGCACCAACCACACGCTGACCACCACGCTGGTCGGCGGCAGGGGCTTCACCGCCGTCATGGTCTCCTGGCTGGCCAAGTTCAACCCCGTATGGATGATCCTCACCAGCTTCCTCATCGTCTTCCTGGAGCGCGGCGCCGGTGAGATCTCCACCAACTTCGGCCTCAACCAGTCCTTTGCCGATATCCTGACCGGCATCATCCTCTTCTTCATCATCGGCAGCGACTTCTTCATCAACTACCGGCTGAACTTCCGTCACGCCGCGGGAAAGGAGCTTAAATAAGATGTTCGATCTCATTTCCTTCATTCCCCGCGCCGTCGTGCAGGGCATCCCGCTGCTCTTCGGCAGCACCGGCGAGACGCTGACGGAGAAATCCGGCAACCTCAACCTCGGCATTCCCGGCGTCATGTACATCGGCGGCATCTGCGGCGTCATCGGCGCCTTCCTCTACGAGCAGTCCCTGCCCACCCCGGCGGACATGAACGGCTTCCTGGCTGTCGCCATCCCGCTGTGCACCTGCCTGCTGGGATCCCTTCTGGCCGGGTTTATCTACTGCTTCCTCACCGTCACCCTGCGCGCCAACCAGAACGTGACCGGCCTGGCGCTCACCACCTTCGGCGTGGGCATCGGCAACTTCTTCGGCGGCTCCCTCATCAAGCTGTCCGGCAGCGCGGTGCCCTCCATCGCGCTCAGCGCCACCAGCGCGTACTTCCACCGTTCCCTGCCCTTTGCGGACAAGTGCGGCGTCTTCGGCAAGCTGTTCCTCTCCTACGGATTCCTCGCTTACGTCGCCGTCGCCGTCGCGCTCATCGTCTCCTACATCCTGCGGCACACGCGCCTCGGATTGCACCTGCGCGCCGTGGGTGAGAACCCCAACACGGCGGATGCTGCCGGCATCAACGTCGGGCGCTACAAGTACGCGGCCACCTGCATCGGCAGCATGATCGCCGGCCTCGGCGGCCTCTACTACGTCATGGACTACGCCAGCGGCGTATGGTCCAACAACGCCTTCGGCGACCGCGGCTGGCTGGCCATCGCGCTGGTCATCTTCACGGTATGGCGGCCGAACATCGGCGTGCTGGCCTCCTTCCTCTTCGGCGGGCTGTACATCCTGCACATGTACATTCCCTCCGGCATGAACCTGGCCGTGAAGGAGCTCTACAAGATGCTCCCCTACGTCGTCACCATCATCGTGCTGATCTTCACCAGCCTGCGCAACAAGCGCGAGAGCCAGCCCCCGGCAAGCCTGGGATTGCCCTATTTCAGAGAGGAGCGGTAAGCCGCTCCTCTCTTTTTTCGGTTCACTGTTCATTACGAGGCACATACAAAACGGTTGCAGGCGGTGTTGTCACGGAGTATACTCAAAGCAGAAAGAAGCATCGTCCGCCTGTAGAAGAGAACGGACGGTATGTGCTTTTCGTGTGGTGCGCAGAGTAAGCAAGCCAAGGCCGGTAAGGCAGCTTGTTATAAGGAGAGCAAAATGGGCAAAAAATATGCTTTAATAGTAATAAAGGATAACGCACATACACTTTCAGATGAAAGAATCCGTGCAAGCTTTGCATTACCAAGTGGATCAATTGAAGAAATTGTAAAGAAAGATATAGAGAGATGGAGATACAAGTATAAAGAAGAGCCTTCGGATGTTATCATTGACTTATACAGATCTTCTGCTCAGAATGCATTTGAAGATCGTCTTTCTATTCGTTGGTGTGATGACCTGTGGCTTATAAAGGACCAAGAGCTGACATTTGAGACTATCCAAGACGCAGCGATAAAACTATCAAGCAGCATTTCCTTACCTATCGTTTATTGTTCTAATTTTGATGATGATATATGGATAATGGGAATTTGCCAGCAAGGTCAAGAGTTGACATCCCACACTATAAGCGATTGCTTAGATGATTTTGAAATCGCGCCGTCAATCATCGATATTTCAATCGCCACAAGAACGCTGGGTTTATTAGATTCAGGCATGATTCGGCCAATCGCGGATGCAAGGTCTATACGTGAAGCAGAGCATGCGTTCTCTTCTCTTTTTCATTTAAAGCGTTAATGTACTGTTTCGATCTGACAAAACTGGGGTTCTGAAAAGTGGTTTGGGCTAAAGCATATAATGAGTGGTGGTTAATAATTCAATTTGGAATAGTTGAATGTCGATTGAAGACTATTTAACTCTTAAGGGAGGATATCTGTGCTTAGCTTTGTTTACAAATTGAGGTTATTATTATTTGTGTTCTCCATTCCTTTCGCCCAGTGCTTCGCGGAAGAGGATTATATTCCAGAAGTCAAACAAGTTATTGAAAATGATACATCATACTACGCAGTCTTTGATGCTGACTCAATGCCAATGCATACCCCGATTGAAGATAGAATTATACTTAGCGATATATACTCTTTTAACGATTATTCTTCTGGTGATAGTTTCAAAGTTTGTGTTTATAATATCTTAAAGGATGACAATCAAGCATCTATAGCGATATACTTGCCATCCGATGAATACTTTAGTGGATTCATTTTCGATGATTTTTTTCGTTTCGAGGAGAATTTAGCACCTGTTTCGATTGGCGGTAAATTCGGTTATTTAGATAATCATGGAAGCATTGTAATTCCACCCCAATGGGAATGGGCAGAACCATTCTCCGGAGGGTATGGAATGGTAACATATAAGACACGATACGGATATGACAATGCATGGATTAATCACGACGGAGTAATTGCAGCCCTAACAGATCCATATGTAGATAATGAATAATTTACTTTTCAATTTGGTATAGTGCATAAGCAATACATTAATGGTTTAAAGGATAAAGAATGTCATGAAATTAATAGATATAGTCTACTACGGCAGGTGTTATCGGGATGAGCATAATAGAATTCATCACCATTGGTATTACAATAAAAGTGATGATCAGTTTTTCTTCGTCAATGATTCAAAAGAAATTCTTGACGAATTAAGCCATAACGGCGATGTATGTCCGGTTTTTGCCGTTGACATGATAACAGCAGAAAAAGAGTTCCTGCGAAGCATTGAAAAGGCAAAACTGATTGAAGATTTGAGCTGTAGGGGTTCAAAAGATTTTGATCGCGAATTCAAAATATATATTGACGACAACGACCTGTTTTCTGTCTGGCATAATTATGAACAAAGCATTCTGAGAATTGCCGCAGAATCTTGGTGTTTGATTAACAATATTGAATATGAAGAATAACGATTTCAAAGCGGCGTTTTTGATCCTTAAACACCATTCTCTACCCCGCAGCGTCACTGTACGGAAGATCTTAATGCTTTTCTATGTCCAGCAATTCTGCATTTTTCGTGTTGATATAGATATCGTATGATCGATGAGGCAACGAGACTTTTCCATAGTTCAACGCGACCTGCATACTGATTCTCCAGCGGGTGCTTCCATCGGGAAGAATATGGTACATGGGATCCGAAAAATAGTACATCAGTTTATCTTTATTAACACGGCATACCTGGTCAAGATAAGCGTATCCGAGTAAAACAACCTGATCCCACTGTAGCTCATCCTTTGGTGCCAGAGAGCATTTCCACCAACCGAAAGCTGCAATTTCTTCTTCCGTCCAATTTGCGAAGGTTTCCGCCTCAAACTGATAATTGTAATCCGGATGCGTTTGTGTATACTCATCCATCATCGATAATGCCATTACATAATCGGATGCATAAGCAAGAACGCTTTCTTCATTCAGACGGATTCTATCCGCCTGCTGGGTAAACCTGATAAACCGCTCATACAGATAATCCTCAGCAAAGCAGGTTTCGCATTTCTTCAGGCCCTTATCCTCGGCTTCGGATATAAAGATGATTTGCATGGCATGCCAATATTGCTGATCGATCGTATCGCATATTCCGATTCTGTGATACTTCTTCCCTCCCTGAGGATTATACCATCCAGCCTCTTCTCCCCTGATAAAAACCGGAAAAGAAGCCATTAACAGGAGCAGGAAAAAGATTGAAAACCTTCGCATAACTGTGAATCCTCCTTATAAGAAAGTTTGGATACAAAGGGCAAGTAACGAACTGCATTGCAGAATGAATGCCCACCTGAAAACTGATAACAAGGTTTAAAATCATTGCTGCGCTTTACTGGCGCAGCAACTTTCATTGGTAATGAACGCTCTTACAAACAGGCGCGCCTGTTTTTTCCTTCTTGGTTTTACTGGGGTTAGCCCCTTTGTGCTATCTACTGATTACATACTTGTAATTAAAAATGAACCTCTGTCAAAACGCCAACTTCAAATTTTTCGTTATTAAACCACACTTCGGTTTCTTCGTCATCATATAGAAGTACATAATAGATACGAGATACTCTTCTGTCATATTGCCCTTCATATTGGAATCTGGACGGATTATGCTCATCAGGCATAGCAAATTCAATCCACTCAAAGTCTTCATCCACGCCGGATGTTACCTCGGGATCATGATTAATAAGCATGATCTTGTTCGGCAGAGGATCAATCGCAAGAGAAAGCTCAGTAATTATTGAGCTTTCTCGAATCGTTAAGAATCCCTCGTTGATAGGAGAAGTATCTGTATCTCTCAAAGAATTGTATTCGGTCTGTAGATCAAAAAAACGATAATCCTATAAACTATCTGCATACGATATGTACGAAAAACCTGTTAATACAAGGAGAACAGCGAATAATACCCTTCGCATCATTCATCCCCCCATTGTTTTCAGTAACGATGTACTCGATTATGTGGCCGGTCAGTTAAAAAGTCAAGCGTATTAAACAGTGAAAGCCTATTCATCCATCGTGTATCAATGAAGAGCGACACCGCTGTACATTCCACGCTTCACCACAGCAGCATGCACACAAAATGGTTGCAGGCGGTGTTGTCACGGAGTATACTCAAAGCAGAAAGAATCATAGCTCACCTGTAGAAGGAACGGATGGGATATACTTTTTCGTGCGGTGCGCTGGGCAAGCCTGCGATAGTACGGTTCAACGGACTGCTTTTATTGCGACAATTGTTGAATCTCAGATAAGGTCTGCGGCAACAATCGGATGTCGATATCCTCGAACCGGAGAGAGATGCGGCGGGAAATCGGGGACGAGCCGCGCTGTTTCACCTCTCCATTCTGATCTATTATCGTAACCTCTATCGTTTGATCATCGATGAATCCCACGCTGATCGTTTCGTGGCTTTCGTTGACGATGTTATACCCCGCCATCTGCCATGAGCCGTTCGTATTTATGATCGTTATCCCCCCGCCGGTTTCATAAAAAACCGTAACCTCACCATCCGTTTCGACGGATATCCCCGGGATACCCCGGTTTTGATACAGAATTTCGCTGGAAGAATACATCTGCTTCAGTTGATTCTGCGTAACTTCGCAGATGTGAAAAGCAAGACCTCCGTCATCCTGGGTGATCAGATAGATGAAACCATTACCCTCTGCGATGTCCATGCTTGTCATATCAAAAGTGACAATCGATGCATCATCTATAGAAGAGATAATCGAATTGAGCAAATCGCCGTTTATTTCATAATCCTCATCCGTATCAGCAAGAGCAATGCCTGCAAAGACAAGCATGAGGATGGGTAAAATGATCAGCTTTCTTACTATTTGGCCCAAAATAGTCACTCCCTTCGTAAACCGGAATTATGATTTAAGGTGCTCCAACACTTGTATTTCATCAAAGAGGATACATACTGCAGGAGGATAAGATGTTATCTGTTTTTGCATCGGCTCTTAAAGATGGCTATGATGTATATTCGTTTTTCAACTCTAATGGAATTCCAATTCTAACACAGTATTATAACGATTGCAAAAACACCATTCCACAGGGAATACAACAGATATACGAAAAAACGCATTTTCATGACTGGCTTCTCACGCAACTCAATATCACCAATGAAGAGCTTCATCTTGTTCTTATACAAAGCCAGGATGAAAAAACAGTAACCATAGGCTTTGAGGGAATCTCTTCTTTGCGATTAGACAATGCGTTTACTTCTGAACCCTTCTCCACTCCGATTGATAAGCGTAAGATACCTCATCTCTCGCAGGTCTTAGATGTGTGGTTTGCCAAAGATAGCGATATACACATGTTAATTGTTTTAAGTGACGGACTTATTTCTATCGCATGTAAAAAGATTACCCTTCTAGATTTATCTTAAGAGACCAACACCAATAGTCTCATCACTGCTAATCTCATACCCATTCTTCAAGACTCTTAGGGCTAGCCCTGTATTAGTGCGATTCCACTGGGCTTCCCTCGCGGTAATCATGTCATACTCATATACAACATAACAAGAGTGCGATATAAGACAATGCTTTTTGTAAGATACCACGCCTACAGGAAGAGAACTAAGCATTTGTTGTCTGTCTTTCTTTTTCTGCTGTTCTTTAGCTGTTCTGCAGTTGCAGAAAACTATTATATAAACCTTTTAGATTTTCCAAAGGCAACGGGTTCCGTATTGGAAAAAGCCAAACACGACTTTTCCTTGATTTGCAAGCAATCTGTTGATGATATTCCCCCTTGGGATCCAGATGCCGCCGTAATACAAGGAGAGCGATTGCTCCTTCATTTTCGGGGTTCTGATTATGGTAACACGCAGGTATTCTGCTTTGATACAGATGGGAATTTCCTATATGGATATAAACTATCATGTGCAGATTATACAGGAATTGCACTGACCCCGGAGCCTGATAATTTCATAGCAGTAAGTTATCGCGTTTATCCAGCAACAATTGCTAAAGTCAACATTAATAAAGGTACCATTGATTATTATGAAATACCCGGCTACACATTTGGTAATGAATCATATTCAATGTATTATGAATCCGAGTGGTCAATTGCAAATATGTCAGAAGGTAGATTAATCATTTCAAAGGAAAATGGAATCACTAAGACAATCTATGATCATTCTGATGCCTATGAACTCTATCAACGTAACCATACCGTTCTAATGGAAAAGGATCAAAGAAAACTATACGTCGCGATTTGTATTTGTTCTGTGCTTGTTCTAGTATATGCATTAATTGAAATCAGACATAAGTGCACCCATGATAACTTTTGAAGTAATAGTCGCTATTCGTTACAACAAACGGCTAGAAAGAGGTATACTCCCCTACTCTTTGAAAGATGCCGGGTATTTCACAAAAGCCTAGGAGAGGATCCCGATGCTAAACAGTAATAATGCGTTATTTCGTTCATTGTTTGATCGAATGGTATTCGAAGACCGATTCACTGTCCCATGTACAAAAGAAGAAGTGTTATCCTATAGTTATGTTATAGGTCCATATTTCACAGGACGTGTTGACTGGACTCTTGCTAAAGGCCCTCTTGAGATGTATAAAGATATAAGAATATATGATCTGGTGATACAGCCGCGGAAGTTTAAAACCTTTCAATGCAAAGTAATTGGTAATGATCTTGCTTATAGAGATACTATTTCATCTGATAAAATTGACATCTATCCATCAAGGGTCTCAGCCGGTATAATTGCTATAATTGCCAGGGTTGTGAATTATGAGGATTTAAACTTTTCATTATAGAATACCGTACTTGTATTCCTTGGAGCGAGATAACTGCCATTCTCGTTCACCTGAAGAAGGAACTGACGAAATGCTCTTTTCCCGCGGTGCACAGGGTAAGCCGTGGATGGCAAAGTTTTTAAGGGTGTTGGTAACGGAGGAGACCATTGTGAAAAAGTACGTCTTTGTTTACGTGTTTCTTACGATTCTTTTTGCTTTAAACTGGGCTTATAGTGAGACTTTTGTAATAGACACATCGGGTGCTCCCTTATCTATAACATTTGAGGACGAAACAGATACTTTGTACTCTGGTATGGAGTCTGTTCCAGACGGATTTCAAAAACGTGGTTTCACTTTAGATGATGCTTTAAACATGTTAAGTAACGGTAGAGCATCGATTGTTAATTTTGATTATGATCGCAGCGAATATATCGCTATTACGATTGATCACGAAATAAAAGATGACGCTTATTATCTTGCTATGTATCCTGAAGAGTTTCTGTCTGATATTGAATCGCTTGATAAAATGTCAGTCGTTAATTCTGGTATTGGTTTTTTCGCAAGACGCTATGTGAGGATACTATCTCTTAACAGATATCAGGTTTTATATGCGAGACGTCTCAACGAGAATGAGCTATTGTTGATAAATTGCGTTAATATGTTTTCACAGATTGATCAGAATGGCATATCATATTTTGATGACATTATAAAAACTATCTCCTATCTCAAGAATTGAGTTTGCTGATGACTGCTAAACAAACTATACGAAAAGCAATTTCATTTCAAAAGGAGCGCCGCAGCGCTCCTTATCTCATTCTGTCCGTATGATACCGGGGATCTTCAGCTTTTTGACCCCTTTGCCCACAAACGCGGACGCACTGGGCTGCGCGAAGATTTCACGCAGCAGGCTGTTGATCTCCTCCGGAGAGACCCTGTCGATAGCCGAGAGCACTTCTTCCTTTTCGCGGATGCGCCCGCGCAGCAGCAGGCTCCGCCCCAGCGCGGTCATCCGCTCCTCGGAGCTCTCGTCGCCCAGGAGGCAGGCGATGCGCAGCTGTTCCTTGGCCATGTCCATCTCCTCGGCAGTCACTCCGCCCTCAAGCAGCCTGTCCAGCTCTTCCCCCAGCGTATCCAGCACCTTCTGCGCCTGCTGCGGAGAGGTCTCAGCAAAAACGGACACCATGCCGCAGGAAGGGTACGAAACCACATCGCTGTAGATGTTGTACACCGCGCCCATCTCTTCCCGGATGCGCCGGAACAGCCTGGAGCTGTTGCCCTCGCCCAGGATCATGCTGAGCGCCCATGCGGCGGGCGTCTCAGGCGCATCCAGCACGGGGCCCGGCCACGCAAAGGAGAGGTGCGTCTGCTCAAAGGAGCTTTCGTCGCACAGCCTGCGCAGCTGCGCTGCGCGTTTCGGCGCGGCCTGCGCGGCCGCTTCCCCTGTCCAGCCGGCAAACGCCTGCGCGATGGCCTCCAGTACGGCATCCGCATCAGGCATCCTGCCGGAAAGCGCCACAACGGTGCTGCCCGGCACGTAGTGCGCCCGTCGGTAGCCCAGCAGGCGCTCCCTCGTCATCGTCCGGATGCCCTCGGCACTGCCCAGGATGGGCCGCCCCATCGGCTGACCACCGAAGAAGGCCGCCGAAAGCAGGTCGCCCGTCCGGTCCTCCGGATTGTCCTCGCACATGGCGATTTCCTCCAGGATCACGCCGCGCTCCTTCTCCATCTCCTGCCGGTCCGTCAGCGGATGCAGCAGCAGGTCGGCAAAGAGGTCCAGCAGCTGCCCCAGATGCTCCGGGATGACGCGCGCATAATAGCAGGTGCATTCCTTCTCCGTAAAGGCGTTGATGTGCCCGCCCAGCCGGTCCATCTCCTCCAGGATCCCGCCTGCCGTGCGGTTTTCCGTGCTCTTAAAGGCCATGTGCTCCAGAAAGTGGGCGCAGCCGTTCTCTTCCGCCGTCTCGTGCATGGAGCCCGCGCCGATCCAGACCCCCACGCTGACGCAGGGCGCGTACGGGCGGTTTTCCAGCACGATCCGCAGCCCTCCGGGCAGGGTCGCCGTCCTTAGTTCCGTTTGTAGCACTTGGGTTGTTTCCTTCATCGTCTTTCCACCGAAAAGGGCCGCCGAATCCGGCGGCCCTCTCTTTCTCATTCAATCAGCGGTTCGATTCCCTGCGGGGCGGACGCTGGCCGGCTGTGCGGCGCGGCGTCTCCGGGGCGGAGCCGTAATCGATGTCGTTGCGGATCAGATTGATCCTGCCCTGCGCATCGATCTCCGCGACCTTGACCTCGATCTCGTCACCGATCGAGACGACGTCCTCACACTTCTCCACGCGGCCCTTGGCAAGCTTGGAGATGTGGATCATGCCGTCCTTGCCGGGCAGCAGCTCGACAAAGACGCCGAAGTTCATCATCCTCACGACCTTACCGAGATACACCTCGCCGACCTCGATCTCCTTGGCGATGCCCTCGATGAGGCGGCGCGCCTTCAGCGCGGCTTCCTCATCCGGCGTGGCGATGTAAACGCTACCGTCGTCCTCAATGTCGATCTTGACGCCGGTCTCGTCGATGATCTTGTTGATCATCTTGCCGCGCGGGCCGATGACTTCGCTGATCTTCTCCGGGTTGATCATGAAGCGCATGATCTTGGGCGCATACTTGGAAAGGTGCTCACGCGGCTGCGGGAGGACCTCCAGCATCTTCTGCAGGATGAAGAGCCGTCCGTCCAGCGCCTGGGAGAGCGCCTGGCGCAGGATCGCCTCGTCGATGCCCTTGATCTTGATGTCCATCTGAATGGCGGTGATGCCGTTCATGGTGCCCGCGACCTTGAAGTCCATATCACCCAGGAAGTCTTCCAAGCCCTGGATGTCGGTCAGCACGGCAACCTTGCCGCTCTCCGCGTCCTTGATGAGGCCCATGGCCACGCCCGCAACAGGCGCCGCGATCGGCACGCCCGCGTCCATCAGCGCCAGCGTGGAGCCGCAGACGGAAGCCTGGGAGGTGGAGCCGTTGGAGCTCAGAACCTCGCTGACCACGCGGATGGCGTACGGGAACTCCTCAACCGGCGGGATGACCGGCTCCAATGCGCGCTTAGCCAGCGCGCCGTGACCGATCTCGCGGCGGCCCGGGCTCTTCATGCGGCCCGCTTCGCCGGAGGCGTAGGGCGGCATGTTGTAGTTGTGCATATAGCGCTCGCTCGTCTCTGCGCCGAGGCCTTCGATGACCTGCGCTTCGCTGACGGGCGCGAGCGTCGCCACGGACATGACCTGCGTCTCACCGCGCGTGAAAACGCCGGAGCCGTGCACCCTGGGCAGCACGCCGGTCTCGCACCAGATGGGGCGGATCTGCGTCAGGCTGCGCCCGTCGGGACGGACGCCCTGCTCCAGGATCTTGCGGCGCATGACCTCTTTGTCGAGGTAATACAGGGCATCGTCGACTTCCGCCATGCGGCCTTCAAAGCGCTCCGCGTACTTCTCGTGCGCTTCCGCCTTGACGATGTTCTCGCGGTCGCCGCGCTCGTGGCGGTCAAACGCCTCGAACGCCCACTCAGTACGGCCGAGGAAGTCCTCGTGCACTGCCTGCTTCACGTCCTCGCCGGTCTCGTAAACCGGGAAGTCCTTCTTTTCCTTGCCGATCTCGGCGACGATCTCCTTCTGGAAGGCCACGATCTTCTTGATCGCTTCGTGGCC
Source organism: Clostridia bacterium (assembly GCA_017484085.1). Lineage (GTDB taxonomy): Bacteria > Bacillota > Clostridia > Christensenellales > Aristaeellaceae > Ventricola. The sequence continues at coordinate 59,095 of JAFUTW010000037.1, read as the reverse complement.
GGTGAGGATCGCCCTCAGCATATCGTCTTCGCTGATCTCCTTGGCGCCCGCTTCCACCATCAGCACCGCTTCATCCGTGCCGGCGACAGTCAGATTCAGGCGGGAGACGGCGCGCTGCTCCAGATCGGGGTTGATGACCACATCGCTGCCCACCAGGCCAACGGATACGCCGCCGATCGGGCCGGCCCACGGGATGTCGCTGACCGCGATCGCGGCGGAAGCGCCGATCATCGCGGGGATATCCGGGGGCACATCCTGCTCCACGGAGAGAACGGTGCAGACGACCTGCACGTCGTTGCGCATACCCTTGTTAAAGAGCGGGCGCAGCGGACGGTCGATGAGGCGCGCGGTCAGCGTCGCCTTCTCGGAAGGACGTCCCTCGCGCTTGATGAAGCCGCCGGGAAGCTTGCCGACGGAATACATCTTCTCCTCAAAATCGACACTGAGGGGGAAGAAATCCTGACCCTCGCGGGGCTTATCCGCCGCGGTGACATTGACCATCACAACGGTATCGCCCAAATGCACGAACACGGAACCGTTAGCCTGTCCGCAGTACTTGCCGAACTCCAGGCTGAGCGTACGGCCCGCCAGTTCCATGCTGTAAACCTTTTCCATGGGATACTCCTTTCAATACTCTTCCACTCCACACACCACAGGGCAGGAACCCTCCTGACCCGAAAAAAGCCGCCGTTTGGAAGCTGCTCCCAAACGACGGCCATCTGGGACTCATCCCGCTGCGAATCCGGCTTACTTGCGCAGGCCCAGCTTTGCAATCAGAGCGCGGTAGCGCTCGATGTCGATCCGACGCAGATATTCCATCATGCTGCGGCGCTGACCAACCATCAGCAGCAGGCCGCGATGAGAATGATGATCCTTCTTGTGATCCTTGAGATGCTCGTTGAGGTGGTTGATGCGGGCTGTAAGCAGCGCGATCTGAACCTCGGGGCTGCCGGTGTCGCCCTCGTGACGGGCATACTCTTTGATGATTGCTTCCTTGGTTGCCTTATCCATGGTACTTCCTCCAATTTTTTATTTCCAATCGCCGCAAGCATGGCAAGCCGTCTTGGAGAGGCGCACTGCCGCGCATGCGGTTCGGACCGTCCGCTATTTTAACATTCTCCCGTTCTTTTGTAAACTGCCATTTTACGTTTTTTTCACATATTCCGTACTTTTTGCCGCATTCCTTCCGCTTTCTCATTTTTAGGTTGACGCTCACCCTTTCCTTTGCTACGATAATCCCCGTAAGCACGGTGATCACTCTGAAAAAGAAGGGATCCTATGGTTTTTCATTTCAGCGTCCCGCCGGAAGACGACGGGCTCCGCCTGGATTTGTTTCTGCGCCGCCGGGCCGGTCTGTCCTCCACCCTGCTGCGGCGCATCAAGCGCGAGGGGCTGGAACTGACGGTTGACGGGGAGCCCCGCTACACCAATCAGCCTGTTCGAGCCGGGGAGCGGGTCGCCGTCGATATCCCCGCCTATGCGCCCTCCGCCGACAGCCCCGCCCCTGACTGCGCCAAGCCGCTGAAAGTGCTTTTTGAAGACGACTTCCTGCTGGCCGTATGGAAGCCGCCGATGCTGCAGACACACCCTTCCCCTTCCATGCCGCGCTGGAGCGATACGCTGGAGAACCGGGTCCTTTCTTATCTCGGATATCCGGCCCATCCCGTCCACCGGCTGGACAGCGAAACCAGCGGCATCGTCCTCTTTTCGAAGCTGCCGTACATCCAGTGGCTGCTGCAGCAGAAGCTCTCCGGCAGCGCCTTTGAAAAAGGCTACCTGGCTGCCGTCTGCGGTGCGCCGTCCCCGTCCGAGGGCGTCATCGACGCGCCGATCGCGAGAATCGCCCCGGACAGCTTCACCCGATGCGTCTCGGCGGAAGGCCGGCGCGCCCTCACGCGTTACCGCTGCCTGATGACCTTCCCGGCCGGCGCGCTGGAGGCGCCGGTTTCCGTAGTCCGCCTGTCTCCTCTGACCGGCCGCACACACCAGCTGCGCGTGCATCTGCACAGCATCGGCTGCCCTATCCTGGGAGATGCGCGTTATGCCACCGAAGCCTCTGCCGCCCTGTCTTCGGAGCTTGGGCTTGCGCGGCAGCAGCTGTGCGGCGACAGGCTGTGCTTTGTCCACCCCGTAACGCACGCAGAGATACGGCTGCAGGCTGAAAATGATCTGGAGATGCTCGCGCTTTTGAAGAAACCATAAAAACTGCCCCGTCGGAAGCAGGGCAGTTTAGTTTTTTACGCATACAGCGCTTCGCAGAGCGCCCGGATCTCTTCTTCGTTTTTGGCATTCATCGCCGAACGCAGAGTCACCTTCGTTTCCAGCACGGTGATGTTCTTCATGCCTTCCAGAGCCGCCGTCATCTGCTTGGCTGCCATCGGTGCCCACGTTCCGTTCTCCACCAGGCCGAAGACCCGGTTCTGGAGCCCCTTCATCTTCATGGAGCCGATAAAGGCTTCCATTGCAGGTGCGTAAGCGCCGTCATAGGTCGCAGCAGCCAGCACGATATGCCGGTACCGGAACGCCATGCCAACGGCAAAGGACTTGTCCGTCTCCGTCAGATCGACGACCACAGCCTCATGGCCGGAGGCTTCGAGTTCGCCCCGGATCTTCTCCGCCGCCGCGAGCGTATGGCCGTGGAAGCCCGCGCAGACGATCAGCGTTCCGTCGCTTTCCGGCTGCCAAGCGGACCACTTTTCGTAGGCCGAAACAGCGGCGCTCAGGTTCGCGCCCTCCAGCATCGGGCCATGCAGCGGGCAGGCGCGTTTTACAGGGAGCGCTGCCGCTTTCTTTAATACTGCCTGCACCTGTGCGCCGTATTTGCCGACGATGTTGCCGTAGTAGCGGCGCGCTTCGCTCTCCCACTCGCCCGTCAGTTCTGCGGCGCCGAACGTGCCGAAGGCATCCGCAGAGAAAAGCGTTCCGGTCGCTTCATCAAAGGTAAACATCACCTCGGGCCAGTGAACCATAGGCGCAAAGACGAACCGGAGCCTGTGGTTCGCCGTTTCGATGCAGTCTCCGTCCTTTACGACCTGCCGGGCCGCCTTGAGCGGCTGCGGGAAGAACTGGTCGAGCATGGTAAAGGTCTTCGCGTTGCCGACCAGCGTCACCTCCGGATACGCCTCGACCAGTGCCGCGATGGAGCCCGAATGGTCCGGCTCCGCATGCGAAATGACCAGCAGGTCGGGCTTTCTGTCCCCCAGCACCGCCGCAAGCTCCGTCAGCCAGGGTTTCGCAAACGCGGAATCCACCGTGTCCATCAGGATAAACTTGTCGTCCTCGATCAGCCAGGTATTATAGGTGATCCCTTCGGGTACCGGATACTGTCCTTCAAAACGCCGGATCTCCTTGTCATGTGTGGAAATCTCGACGATCCCTTCCGTAATCTTGCGATTCATGATTGATCCTCCTCAGCTTTCTCTTTCATATATCCTGTCAGCACGTCGCAGAATTCTGCCCGGCTGACGATCTGGTTGATTCGCTCGCGCATTTTTGCCGCATCCCGCATCCCTCGGATGTAGTCCGCCGCATGCCTGCGCATCTCCTTGACAGCGGTGACCTCGCCCTTCAGTTCAAGCAGCATATCGAGGTGCCGCAGCATCACGGAAAGCCGCTCCTCCGCCTCCGGCCGGCGCGGCTTTTTTCCTGCAAGCGCATCCCGGATCTCCGCGAAGATCCACGGGTTGCCCTGTGCGGCGCGCCCGACCGCGACCCCGTCGCAGCCCGTCTCCCTCAGCATATGCAGCGCGTCCTCCGCACTGATGATGTCGCCGTTCCCGATCACGGGGATCGATACGGCCCGCTTCAGCTCCCGGATGGCGTCCCAATCCGCGCTGCCGCTGTAAAACTGCTCACGACTCCGCGCGTGAAGGGTGAGGAAAGCAGCCCCTGCCGCCTCCGCCAAACGCCCGACTTCCAGAAACGTCCTGTTTCTGTCTTCAAAACCAAGCCTCAGTTTTATGCTGACCGGCACCCCGGAACCTTCCGCCGCGGCACGTATCACACGCGCTGCCGCCTCCGGATCCCGCAGAAGCGCGCTGCCTTCTCCGTTGCCGACGATCTTCGGAACCGGACAGCCCATATTGATGTCCAAAAAGCCCCAGCGGCCTTCCTCTGTCAGCCGCCCGGCGGCTTCGCGGATCACCTCCGGCTCATGGCCGAAGATCTGCAAGCCCGCACGCCCCCGCTCCGCTTCGGAGGTCGCCAGCAGCGTCCTGGATGCGTACGCGTCCCTGGGTGACATGAGATAGCCTTTGGCGCTGACCATCTCGGTGGTCACCATGGCGCAGCCCATTTCCAGGCACAGCAGCCGGAAGGGGAGATCCGTCGTCCCCGCCATCGGGGCCAGGGCGGCGCCGTTTAGCCAGAGCGCTTCCATCAGTTCCGCATCTCCATCCGCTGAAGCGCGGATATCTTCCACCGTCCACCCGTCCGCTGCAGCATCACGCGGTACCGGCTGGTCTCCCACGCGGGCGGCTTCAGCCGCTCTTCGCCGCCGGCAGCCAGCGCCGCTTCCCGCTGAGCGGCCAGGATCGTGCCATCAATCGCCGGGATGCTCTCTGTCACCTCGGCTGTCGCGGTATTGTCCCAAGGCCATGCCCAAATGGTATGCATCCTCGTCTTGTGCGATACGGAGCGGATCGAGTAGTCCCGATACGGGGAAGATGCGCCTGTTCCGACCATCAGCACCGGATCCTGCAGGATAAAGTCTTCCGTGAAGTAATTCGTCAGCTGGGCCGTTTCAGTGCCCTGGATCACTGCGCGGGCACGGGCTTCAAGCCCTTCGTCCGTCAGAATCCAGATATTGGCCACGTTCATCGCGGTATAAAACGACAGGATGGCCAGCGACAAGACAAGCGTGACAAAGAACAGTCTGCTGGCGATAAACGTCAGAAACCGCCGAATCGCTCTCATGGCTTACCGCCTCCCTGTCCCGTCAGAAAATGGCCTCGACAAACGCTTCCGCATCAAAAGCCTGGAGGTCGTCGATCCCCTCGCCCATGCCGACGTAGAGTACCGGCAGCCCCAGTTCCTCCATGATGGCAACGACGATACCGCCCTTTGCCGTCCCGTCCAGCTTGGTGAGGACGATGCCGGAAAGATCTGTGACCTCGGCAAACTCCTTGGCCTGCTGCAAACCGTTTTGGCCCGTCGTTGCGTCCAGCACCAGCAGCGTGCGGACCGTCGCCCCCTGGTACTCCCTGTCGATCACCTTGGCGATCTTGCGGAGTTCCTCCATGAGGTTCTTTTTATTGTGGAGGCGGCCTGCCGTATCGACGATCAGCAGATCCGCTTCCGTCGCTTTGGCCTTCTGCACACCGTCAAACACAACCGCAGCGGGATCCGCACCCTCCGCATGGCGCACGATGGGAACGCCCGCGCGCTGCGACCATATCTCCAGCTGATCCGCAGCTGCCGCGCGGAACGTGTCTGCCGCGGCCAGAACGACGCTGTGGCGTGCATTCTTAAAGCGCAGCGCAAGCTTGCCGATCGTCGTCGTCTTGCCTACGCCGTTGACGCCGACCACCAGCATCACCATGGGCCAGTTCAGCGGCTCGCGCGGCTTGTCCATGATCTCCTTGAGGATCGTTTTCAGCGCCTTGCGGGCTTCTCCGGCGTCGGTGATCCGCTGCTCCGCAACCCGGCGCTTCAGCTCCCCGATCACCTTCTCGCTCGTCTTCACGCCCATATCGCTCATGATGAGGATGTCGATCAGCGACTCGTAAAAGTCTTCGTCGATCTTTTCCGTGTTTTCGATCAGATCATCCACCTGGCTTGAGACATGGGTGCGCGTCTTGGTAAGCCCTTTCCAGAACCGGCTGAAGACGCCGCTCTTCTCCTGTTCCTCCACCGGCTGTTCGCTGGCTGTATGTACAGCTTCACTGTTCGTGGCGGATGACTGTGTCTCGTCCTTTTTCTTTCCGAATCCGAAAAGCCCCATTGCGTCCTCCTCTCCCGCTTTCAGACAGCGGAATCCTCTTTCACGTCCTTCAGTTCAACGCTCAGCATCTTCGAGACGCCCTTTTCCTCCATGGATACGCCGTATAGGCTGTCGCAGTATTCCATCGTCCCCTTGCGGTGCGTGACGATGACAAACTGGGTCTGCTTCGAGAATTCCTGCAGATACGCGGCAAAAGTCGAAATGTTGCCGTCATCAAGCGCTGCTTCGATTTCATCCAGGAAACAGAACGGCGTCGGCTTCAGCTTCAGCATGGCAAACAGGATCGCGATGGCCGTCAGTGCGCGTTCGCCGCCGGAAAGCAAAGAAAGCATCTGCAGTTTTTTGCCCGGCGGCTGTGCCGCGATCTCAATGCCGCTGCCCAGCACGTCGCTTTCATCCGAGAGGCGAAGCTCCGCGCTGCCACCGCCGAAGAGCCTGGTGAAGGTCTCCGAAAGATACTGCTGCAGGAGCCTGAAACTCACCATAAACTGCGTTTCCATCTCCCGCTGCAGCGCATCGATGATCCGCTGCAGATCCTCGCGCGCCTTGATGAGATCGTCCCTCTGCCGCGTAAGGTCGTCAAAGCGTTCCTTGCAGCTGAGGTACTCCTCCGTAGCGGACAGGTTCACCGGGCCAATCGCCCTGATCTCCTGCCGGATGGAGCCGATCCGCTGCCCGTCTTTGGCCGCGTCGAATTCCGGCAGCACGTACTCCTTGGCGCCCGCGTAGGTCAGCTCGTACTCTTCCCAGATCCGCTGTTCCTGCTGGCTGAGCTCGCTCTGCAGGCGGTTCATCAGGATCTCCGATTTATGCGCCCTCTCGGAGGCTGCTGCAGCCGTTTCGCGGATCTGCTCGATCTCCGCAGTGAGGCTTTCCACTTGTTTGGCGGCGGCAGATCTGCGCTGGCGCCGCGCTTCCAGTTCAGTCTCGGCTTCTTTCAGTTTGGCGGCGCATACGTCCTTTTCCTTCTGCGCAGCAGCCTGTTCCTCCATCTTTTGCTGGTGCAGCAGGATCAGTTCTCCGATCCGCTGCTCCAGCGTCTCACGCTGCGAGGAGACCGTCTGGCGCTCCTGCGCAAGCCTCTTCAGGTTGCGGAGCGTCTCCTCCAGATCTTTTCTCCTTCCCGTCAGCTGAAGCTGAAGCGCCTGCGCCGCGTTCCGGCCGCTTTCAAGGGCCTCGCGGGCCGAGGCGAGCGCGTCGCTCAGCTCCTGCGTCCTTCTGTGCATCTCTTCGCTGGACTTCTGCTCGCCCTCCTGAGCCGTATATGCGCTGGAGAGTTCCGCTTCCAGGTCCGTCAGCTGCATGCTGATCTGCTCCAGCAGTTCCCCGTTCCGCTCCGTCGCTTCCGCGCATTCGGCCTCATGACGCCGCAGCGTCCGGATACGCTCGCTGGCGATCGAGAGGTCGATCCGGCTGCGCTGAAGGTCTCCTTCCGTCTGCGTCCTCTCGGCTGTCAGGGCATCCTTTTTCGCCCTGGCCTCCTGTATAGCGGCCTTCGTCTCACGGATGTCCGCATCCGTCTTTTCCAGCAGGCGGACATGCTCCTCGATTTCACGGTCGCGGGAGAGCAGGCTCGTCATCCTGGATGCCGCGCTTCCGCCCGTCATGGAGCCGCCGGAGTGCATGACATCGCCCGCCAGCGTAACCAGCCGGAAGGCATGACGGCCTTTGCGCATGATCTCAATACCGGAATCCAGATCCTCTGCGATCACCGTGCGGCCCAGCAGATTTTCCACGATCCCCTTATAGCGCGGATCGTAGGAGATCAGCTCGCTGGCAACGCCTAGGGCGCCTTTCAGGCCAAGCGCCTGGCGCTCTGCCGGCTGCAGCGAGTGTCCGCGGATCGTTGAGAGCGGCAGGAAGGTCGCCCTGCCGATATTGTTTCGGCGCAGATACTCGATCATATCCCGCGCAGCGTACTCATCCTCCGTCACGATATGCTGGAGCGCGCCGCCCAGAACGGCCTCAATGGCCTTTTCGTATTTTGACGGCACTTTGATCAGCGTGGCTACGACGCCGTGAATGCGCGGATCGCCTTCCGCTTTCTGCAGCACACGCTTGACAGGCTGCTGGTATCCGGCGTAATCACGCACCATCTCTCGCAGCACGTGCAGCCGGCTCTCGGTTTTCGACTTGACGGCGTTCTGCTCGTCCAGCGTTCCGTACAAGGTGCCGATTTGCTGTGAGACCGCCTTCTGCTTTTCGTCCGTCTCCTGCAGGGACCGCAGGGCGTCCTTTTCCCTTGCGGCGCAGCTTTCCTCATATGCTTTCGCTTCCTCAAGCTGCTCTTTGATACTCTCCGCTTCCCCCAGCAGGGATTCTTTTTCATTTTCAGCTTCCGCACGCCGCTCGCTGAGCTGGGAGCGCATCGTCGTGAGGCGCGCTTCCCTCGTCTTCACGTCGCTCAGCCGGTTGATCGCGTGGATGACCCTGGACTGGTGGTTTTCGAGCTCGGCTTCCGCGTTTTTCACAACGGTCTGCTTTTCGTTTACGGCCTCCTCGGCCGCGGCGCACTGTCCTTCCAGCAGGCGGATCGCTTCCTCGTCCTCCGCTCTGCTCTTTTCTCCCGCCGTCTGCTCGACGGTGATCGCGCCAAGGCGTTCGTCCGCGGCGTCCAGGCTTTCCCTGGCAGCTGCCGCTTCCTTCTCCGCGCCCGCGATCTCCGTTCCGAGCACGTTCAGCATGCCTTCGCGCGCTTCTGCTTCCCGCGTCAGGTTGAGCAAAACGGAATGACCTTCGGTCACGGCGTTTTCCAGCGTCTGAACCTCTTCACCAAGGCGCTCGCGCTCGATGCTCTTTTCAGCGGCCTCTTCTTCCTGCCTTTGGATCTGCCCGCGCAGCTCCTCAAGGAGCTGTGCGATTTCTGCGATCCGCTTCCCGTCCCTGTCGCTGCGCAGGACAAACGACGTGCATTCCAGCTTCCGCAGCTCATCACGCAGCGCAAGATAGCGCCTTGCCGTCTGGCTGGCCTTCTCCAGCGGCCCAAGCTGCTTTTCAAGTTCAGACAGGATGTCCTCGATGCGGACGAGATTGTCCTGCATATTGGCAAGGCGCTTTTCGCTCTCTTCCTTACGGGTCCTGTATTTCACGATGCCGGCCGCCTCTTCAAAGACGCCGCGCCGGTCCTCGCTCTTTGCGGACAGGATCGAGTCGATCCTGCCCTGACCCACGATGGAATAGCCGTCCCTGCCGATTCCTGTATCCCGGAAGAGCTCCAGGATGTCCTTGAGCCGGCAGGCCGTTTTATTGAGATAGTATTCACCCTCACCGGACCGGTAGGCGCGTCTTGTCACCATGACCTCGGTGTAATCGATGGGCAGCGTGTGGTCCTCGTTGTCGAAAACCAGAGACACCTCACAGTAGCCAAGTCGCCTGCGTTTTTCCGTCCCGCCGAAGATGATATCCTCCATCTTGCCGCCGCGCAGCGATTTGGCGGATTGTTCACCCAAAACCCAGCGCACGGCATCGGAAAGATTCGACTTTCCGCTGCCGTTCGGTCCGACAACGCCGGTGATCCCCTGATTAAATTCGATAACCGTTCTGTCCGCGAAGGATTTGAATCCGTAGATTTCCAGTCTTTTCAGTCGCACCGGTGCGACCCCTTTCTGTCGCTGACTTCACCTGTCAGCTGTTTTCTTTGATCGCCTTCAGCGCAGAAGCCGCAGCCGCTTCTTCCGCACGCTGCTTCCGGTCGCCCGTGCCGCGGCCGATCTCCTCCCCGTTGCCGCGGATCGCACGCGCAGTGAAGACACGCGCATGGGGCGGCCCCTGCTGATCGATGATCTCATAGACAGGGGCGGGTTCGCCTTTGGCCTGTAGCAGTTCCTGCAAGATGCTTTTAGCGTCCTTGTCGTTTTCGCTGCGCGGTTCAAAATCGCCCATCAGCCTCTCCACCAGCGATGCCGCAGCCGCAAAACCGCCGTCCAGATAAACCGCCGCGATCACGGCTTCCATCGCGTCGCCCAGGATGGACGGGTTCCTGCGTCCGTGCAGCAGTTCCTCCCCGTTGCTGAGAAGGAGCTGTTTCCCTATCCCCAGGCTGGATGCCAAGTGCGCGAGGTTGGCTTCACAGACCAGGGCAGCCCGCCTTCTGGTCAGTTTTCCCTCTTTCATCTCCGGATAGCGCTGATAAAGCGCCTGGCTGACGCACAGCTGCAGCACAGCGTCACCCAGGAACTCCAGCCGCTGGTTATCCGGCTCCTTGTCCCTGGAAACGTAGGACGGATGTGTCAAGGCAAGGCGCGGCAGGGTCTTGTCCCGAAAGACGTACCCCAGCCTGCCCTCCAATTCAGTTATGTCCATAACAGCGTACAGGCTTCCTTCCTGCCTCAGCCCTGCTTTTGCTCGATATAAGCAACCATGTCCCCGACCGTCTTGACCTTCTCGATCGCGTCATCCTCCACGGTGATGCCGAACTCGCTCTCGATATCCATGACGAGCATCATCACGCTGGCGCTGTCCGCCTCGAGGTCTTCCTTCAGGCGGCTGTCCATCGTGATCTTCTCGGGGCTGACATCCAGCTGCTCCGCTGCCATGGCTTTCAGTTTCTCAAAAATCATACTTCCTCCTCGGCTTTCAGCCTTCTCATTCTTCTGTCGATGCTTCCAGATTCAATTCGCCCAGCGCCGACCGGATCTGCTCTGTCACGTCGCCTTCGACCATCGCGCGGGCCTGCCGGATCGCGCAGGCGATGGCGTGCCCGTTGGAATTGCCGTGCGCTTTCACCACTGCGCCTTCCGCACCCAGCAGGGGCGCTCCGCCGACCTCTGTAGAATCAAAGGACTTCTTGATCCTCCTGAATCCGTCTTTGGCCAGCAGTCCGGCGATCTTGCCCTTCAAGCTGCCGTACAATTCCTTCTTGATCAGGGAAAACAGCAGGGAGGCGACACCCTCCGTATTCTTCAGCAGCACGTTGCCGGCAAATCCGTCGGCCACCAGCACGTCACAGCAACCGGACAGCGCGTCCCTTGCCTCAACGTTGCCGATGAAGCGGAACGGCTGCGGCTTTTCCATCAGCTCATACGTGCGCTTCGCCGTATCGTTTCCCTTGGCCGCTTCCGTGCCGATGTTCAGCAGGCCGACCGCAGGGCTCTCGATCCCCATCACCTTGCTCATGTATATGCTGCCCATGAGTGCAAACTGCAGCAGCCAGTTGGGCTTGCAGTCCACATTGGCGCCCGCGTCGATCAGCAGCAGCGGCCTTCCTGGCACGGGAACCACTGCGCCCAGAGCCGGCCTCGCGATGCCCTTGATCCGGCCGATCTTGAACATGGATCCCGCCATCACCGCGCCGGTGGAGCCGGCAGAGACGAAGGCTTCCGCCTCTTTCCTGCGCACCATGTCCATACCCACGCAGAACGGAGATGCTTTCTTCTTCCGCAGCGCCATCACAGGATGCTCCTCCGGGGTGATGACCTCGGGAGCGTCCACGACAGAAAGGCGCGCTTTCTTCTCCTCCGTCAGCTCCGCTGCGTATTTTTGCTGCAGTTCGGCTTCCAGTGCCGCTTTGTCACCGGCAAGGATGATCTCCACATCCGGAAACATGCCCAGCGCTTCGATCGCGCCCTGCAGGTTGATATCCGGTGCGTTGTCGCCGCCGGTCGCATCCAAAACGATTCTCATGTGCATTCTCCTCGTCTGTTTCTCGCAAAGGCATACATGCCGATTCCCGCCGCGATGGCGAGATTCAAAGAGTCGATATCCCCGCTGTGCGGTATCCGCACAGGCATTCCAATCTCCGAAAAGCTCTCCGGCAGCCCGGTGGCCTCGTTGCCCATCACAAGCGCACACTTTGCCGCCCGTGAAGCCACAGCCTCGTCCAGCGGCGTGGAACCCGTCAGCATGAACGGATAGACGCCGTGTTCCGGGAAATCCGTGCGATACGCCTCAAAAGTGTCGTAATGGCAGATGGCCAGCGAAAACGCAGCCCCCATGGAAGCGCGCACGACGCGCGGATCATCGGAGTCCGCCGCAGGCCGGATGATGGCCACATTCCGGTAGCCAAAGCCCAGCGCCGTCCTCAGGATCGTGCCCAGGTTGCCCATGTCGCTGGGGTGATGGAGGACAAGATGATCCCCGTCCGGGGACAGCTGTCCTTCTGCCTTCCGGTACACCATCGCCGCATGGCAGTTTTCCTTGCGGGAGATCTTCTCCAGAAGCCTTCCCGCTTCTTCACAGCGGATGCCCGCCGCTTCCGCCGCGGAACGCAGGCGCATCACGCCCTCGCTCTCTGCGCTGTCAGCGGATACGAGCAGGCGCATGCAGCGGTCCTGCGCGTGTTTCAGGCATTCCGTCGCCGGAAAGATCCCCAGCGCATAGGAATACGGCAAATTCCTGTCATATGCAGCCAGTTTCGGCAAGCCGATCCCCCCTCCAGCCGGAATTCCTCGCGCCAGTATAGCAGAAAATCCCCGTTTCTTCAACAATAAACACCATGAGCGCCTTAAGTCGAATCACACGTCAGAAGGCCCGATGCCCGCATAGAACAGCGGCGGGATCTCCGGCTTTTCTTCACTGATGCGGATGGCGGCAGCAACCCTTGCGGCGACTTCCGAAGCGCCGTCCGGTTTATTGATATGCAGCACAGCCAGCGCATCCCCTTTGTGCACATAGTCGCCGAGCCGCACCTGCATCACCAGGCCGACAGCCGGATCGATCCGGTCCGCTTTGGTCTTGCGCCCTGCCCCGAGATCCTGGGCGCAGTATCCGATCGCTGTTGTATCCATTCCCGCGATCCAGCCGTCCCTGTCCGCCGTCACAGGCATTCGCCGGGATGCATGCGGCAGCAGCGACACGTCGTCGCAGATGCGCGCATCCCCGCCCTGGGCCGTGATCATCTCCTTCAGCTTTGCAAGGCCGCGCCCGGAGGAGAGCGCTTCCTCCAGCATCGCCTCGCCTTCCTCCAGCGTCATGGCCTTTCCGGCGGCCATCAGCATCCGCGCCCCCAGCCCCAGCGAAACCGTCAGCAGATCGCCCCGTGCGCGCCCGGCCAGCAGGTCCACAGCCTCTTTCACCTCCAGCGCGTTGCCGACATGCGTCCCCAGCGGCTGCTCCATGCCGGTCACGACGGCATAGATCGGCTTGCCTGCGCGTTTGCCGATCGCAACCATGGTCCTGGCCAGGCGCACGGAATCCTCCACGGTATGCATCAGCGCGCCGCTGCCGGTCTTGACATCCAGCACGATCGCGCCGGCGCCACTGGCTAGCTTTTTCGAGACGATGCTGGAAGCGATCAGGGGAATGGAGCCGACGGTCCCCGTAACGTCGCGCAGGGCGTAGAGCGCCTTGTCGGCCGGGCACAGCTCCCGGGTCTGTCCGATGACCGCGCAGCCCACGTCACGGACCTGGCGGATAAACTGTGCCTCATCCATGTCCACGCTGCAGCCCGGGATGCTCTCCAGCTTGTCCAGCGTGCCGCCCGTATGGCCGAGCCCGCGACCGGAGAGCTTGGCCACCTTTACGCCGCAGGCAGCGACCAGCGGCACGAGCACCAGCGTCGTCGTATCCCCGACCCCGCCGGTGGAATGCTTGTCGACGCAGATTTCGCCGATGCCGCTGAGATCGACCACGCTGCCGGAATGCATCATCTCCATGGTCAGCGTCGTTGTTTCTTCTTCGTTCATGCCCTGGAAACAAATCGCCATCAGCAGGGCGGCAAGCTGATAGTCGGGCACCGTCCCTCTGGCAGCGCCTTCCGCAAAGGCATGGATCTCCTCCTTGTTCAGGGGCAGGCCTGCCTTTTTCTTCAGTATGATGTCAACCATATTCATGCCGTTCCCTCCTCATCTCTTCAGTGCCTCAGTCAGCGCTTCCGTCCAGATTGCGGCTTTATCCCCGTAGCAAAGCGTATACGCCGGGCTCGTGCTCGGCATCCTCAAAACCGTTTTGTCCTCTCCTTTGTACGCACCGAGAAAAAGGTCATAGGCTGTCTTGCCGTTACACAGAACGGTCCGTATTTGCGGATATGCGGCGAAAAAGGCCTCAAAGTCGTTCGGCCGGATCCCCCGCATATTTCCGTCGAGGCTTCCTTCGCGGCTGCAGCTTTGCACCGTATCCCACAGGGCGAGGCCGTTTTCCCCGATCAGCCGCTTTTTCTCCTCATAGTCCCGCGGCAGCGGCCTGCCGAAGAACCCGAAGAGGATCCTCCAAAATGCGTTCTGCGGATGTGCGTAGTACTCGCCGGCCGCAAGGGAGGCCGCGCCCGGCATAGAGCCGACGATCAGCACCCTCGCGTCCGTCTTTCCGATGGGTGCAAAGCATTCGCAGATCACGTGTTTTCTCCTGCCTTCTCGATGTTGAACCCCGCCGCGCGGCCCAGCCTGTTCATCACCGCCAGGCCCATTCCCCGAAGCGGGATCGTTTCACAGAAAGCGGCGGTGATCCCCGCGTCATCCAGTTCCCGGAGGCAGGCAAAGATCCGGACTGCGGCGTCTTCCGCGTTTCCGTCATGTCCCAGTGCAAATACGAGCCGCCCTCCGTAATCCTCTTGCGGGTTTCCGAGGATAGCCGGCTTTCCGCCCGCTTTCAGCGCCGCATCGTATCGGGCACACATTTCGGCCTTGACCTGTTCGTGTTCCCCCTCAAAGAGCGTCAGCCTGGCGCTCGGTGCGTAATGGCGGTACTTCATCCCCGGCGAGCGGACTGCTTCGCCCTCCGCCAGCGGCTTCATGACATGCTCGTCCACTTCCACGGAGCCGAGCGTCCTTCGGATCATCTCCGGTGTGATCGCGCCGGGCCGCAGCACCACCGGCTCCTCTCCCGTCGTATCGATCACGGTGGATTCCACGCCGACGCCGCAGGCTCCCGCATCCAGGATCAGCGGTATTTTCCCGTTCATATCCGATAGGACATGTTGCGCGGTCGTCGGGCTGGGCTTGCCGCTGGTGTTGGCGCTTGGTGCCGCGATCGGGCAGCCGCTCTCCCGGATCAGCGCTCTCGCCGCCTCGCTTTCGGGCATACGGATGCCCACCGTATCGCCGCCGGCCGTAACGATAGCCGGGATCGCTTCCGTCTTGGGCATGATCAGCGTCATCGGGCCCGGCCAGTATGCCCGCATCAGCGCCCTGGCCATCTCCGGCACACGGGTAACCAGCCCTTCCAGTTCCTTTTCGGAGGCAATGTGCACGATCAGCGGATTGTCCGCAGGCCGGCCCTTTGCCGCAAAGATCTTTTTGACAGCATTTTCATCCAGCGCGTTGGCGGCAAGGCCGTATACCGTTTCCGTCGGCATCCCGACGACCTCTCCAGCGCGGATCAGCTTCGCTCCCCGGCGGATGCCGTCTGCATCCGCGCGTATGACTTCCGTTTTCAAAGGTTCTCCCTCATCGCTTCATTGTTCTCTTTAGCCTGGTTTTCGCGGCGCATCTGCAGCAGCGGCTCGATCAGCACATCCATATCCCCGTCCAGGAAAGCATCCACCGAGTAGATCGTCTTTGCCAGCCGGTGGTCCGTGATCCTGCCGTCGTTGAAGTTGTAAGTCCGGATGCGCTCGCTGCGGTCCCCGGTGCCCACCTGGCTTTTCCGGTTGTCCGCGTACGAGGATTCGTTCTCCCGCTGCAGGTGATCGTACAGCCTGGCACGCAGCACTTCCATCGCCTTTTCTTTGTTGCGCAGCTGGCTCTTCTCGTCCTGGCAGGTCGCGACGATCCCCGTCGGCAGATGGGTGATGCGAACAGCGCTGTCCGTCTTGTTGATGTACTGCCCGCCGTGCCCGGAAGCGCGGTAGACGTCAATGCGCAGGTCGCCTGGATCGATCTGTACGTCCACATCCGTGGCTTCCGGCAGCACGGCGACTGTCGCGGTGCTCGTCTGGCGCTTCCCGTTGCTCTCTGTGACGGGGATGCGCTGGATCCGGTGTACGCCGCTTTCTCCTTCCAGCTTCGTCAGCGCACCCTTTCCCGTAACGGAAAAGACCGCTTCCTTCACGCCGCCCATCTCCGTATCGCTGAGCTCCAGCAGTTCCGTCTGCCAGCCCTGCTTCTCGGCGTAGCGCGTATACATTCTCAGCAGCATAGCCGCAAACAGCGCGGCTTCCTCACCGCCTGCGCCGCTGCGGATCTCCACGATAGCCCTACGTGTGTCCTCCTGCTGCGTATCCAGCATGGCGGAAAGCTCGGCCTGTTTTCTGCGGATCTCCTCTTCGATGCGCAGCTTTTCCTGGCCTGCGACCTCGGCAAAATCCGCATCCTGCTCCAGCTGCTGCGCTTCGGCATATTCTCTTTGCAGCGCCTCTGTCTCTTTGAGGATCGCATCGATCGGCGCCAGGCGGTTGTATTCCTGCATAAGGGCGAGAAACCGTTCCCTGTCCTGCATCGCATCCGGCTGGGACAGCAGCGCCCCCAGCTCTTCCACGCGGGGATGCACCCAGTCCAATTGTTCCTTGCTCATGTTCTCAATCCTTTTTTCCGCCTTCCGCCGTACCGCGCCATTCGGCGCAGACGACCCGCCAGTTGCCCGACAGATCCTTCAGCGCGTACGGTTCACCGACGAACTGCCGCATCAGATCCGAGACCGCATCCTTCTGCTGCCATCCGATTTCAAAGAGCAGCCGGCCGCCGGGCGAAAGATGCTGAGGCGCTTCCCTGCAGATCCTGCGGTAATAATCCAGGCCGTCTGTGCCGCCGTAAAGCGCTCCTTCCGGCTCGCAGCACACCTCCGGCATCAGCGTCTTCATCTCCGCATCGTTCAGGTACGGCGGGTTGGAAACGATCATATCAAAGCGGCGCCCGCCGAGCGCCCCGAAACAGTCGCTCTTAAGGAACTCGATTTCTGTCCCGCAGCCCTCCGCGTTTTTCTTTGCCACGGTGAGCGCATCAGCGCTGATATCCACCGCCGTTACGGCCGCTCCGGAGCAGCCGTGCTTGAGCGCGACGGCAATCGCGCCCGACCCCGTCCCGATATCCAGGACCCGGTCCCCCGCCTTCAGCAGCCGCAGCGCTTCCAGACACAGCGTTTCCGTATCCTGCCTGGGGATGAGGACGCTGCCGTTTACTTCCAGGCGGACGCCCATAAACTCCGCATCCCCTTCGATATACTGCAGCGGCTCGCGCCGTGCACGGCGTTCCACAAACTTGTCAAACGCGCTCTCCTGCTGATCAGTGAGTACCTCGGCGGCGCGCAGCCGGAGAGAGAGCGGATCCCCTCTGAGCACCAGAGCCAGCAGTCTCCAAGCGTCGTGCGCGGCGTTCTCCACGCCGCAATGCTCCAGGCGCTCTTTTGCCTGCTTCACTGCCTGCCCGATCCGGATCATCCGATTTCCCCCGTTCCCTCATTCGCCGTTCCCACCGTAAGCTGATTATACTCCCTTTCCGGCCGCTTGCAAACCACAAGCTGTCATTCTTCTTTGGCCGCGGCCGCGCTGCCCTGCGCCAGCATTTCCTTCAGCGCAAACAGAGAAGGCAGCACCGCATCGCTCAGTTCCTCGATTTCCGGTCCCGGCTCGTCCTGGTCGGGGATCAGCACCGTGTAAAGCCCCGCGGCGCTGCAGGCGCGTATGCCTGTCGGCGAATCCTCGACGCCGACGGCCTCTTCAGGCGCGATTTTCAGCCGCTCTGCAGCCTTCAGGTAGATATCGGGCGCAGGCTTGCCGTGTTCGATCATGTCCCCGCTGACGACCTCTGCGACATACTGCCGCAGCCCCAGGCCGGAAAGCACCTTTTCGACCCGCGCAAGGGGCGTCGTCGTCGCCAGGGCAACGGGGATGCCGTTTTCCTCCGCGAACCGCAGGATCTCTTCCGCGCCGGCTTTGGCCTGCACCCCGTGTTCATCCATCCATGCCGCCATGATCACCCTTCGGCGGTCCCGGACCGCTTCATAGTCAAAATCCGGGCATACCTCCCGCTGCATCAGCGGGCCCGCCACGGCGGACGCCATGGAGCGGATCATCAGCGCATGCTTTCGTTCCATGGGATAGCCGAATTCATGTGCCGCTTCCAGCCAGAAGCGCTGATAAAGCCCTTCCGTATCTGCAAGCGTCCCGTCCAGGTCGAAAATCAGCCCCCTGACCTTCGCCGGCAGCTGCCGCTTTATTCTTTCGCAAACCGTTTTCATCGTTCCGTTCCTTTCGCCTCGTGCCCTGTGATTGACTTTTGAGGGTCACGCTGTTATACTGAATCTGATACATTATCCATTGTTGGCCCGCTAAGAAATGATTCCACGCGGAGGTTATTATGAAACGTTTATCCGTCCTTTTCCTGCTGGCGCTTCTCATGTGCGCAGGCGCTTTGGCCGAGTCGCTCCCGTCCGAAAACAATACGGTTTTCGCCCCGACTTCCGGGCAGCAAAGCAGCGACGCTTCAGCTGCTTTCGATTTCTCGCAGACGACGGTCAGCAACGCAGCCGCAACTCCAGTTGCGATCGACCCGATCGACATGCCGACCCCGACCCCGGCGCCGACGCCGAACTTCATCTACGAAGCGTATCAGAACGATACGATGGGCGTCTCCTTCTCCATCCCCTATACCTGGCTTCTCAACCCCAACACGAACCATGACACGACTGTCCAGTTCGTGGAACCGAAGGGCGAGATGATGGACGACAACGGCTACCAGACGCGACTGACCGTGGAAAAGGTCAACCGCGGCCTCAGCCAGACCGCTGCGGACGCCCGAGCTTATCTGGAAACCACGCTCGACACCCTCGCCGGCGGATTCACGTCCTTTACACCCGGCAATATCGCTTCTGCCTCCATCGGGAAAGCCAACGGTGCCTACTGTTACTATAAGGCGGAGTATACGGAGGGTGAACACACTTACCGGATGAACGGCCGTATCATGATCGTCGCCCAGGGCAATGCGCTCTACCAGATCCGGATCACGGCCCCACGTGAGTGGTACGCTTATTACGAGCACGCTTTCCGCAAGGTGCGCTCCTCCTTCAAGTTCCTCTGATCGTTTAACTGAAAACGCCCGGTATACCGGGCGTTTTCTTTATCCCTTCTCAGCCAGGGATTCGATCAGCGCGTAAACCAGTTCCTTATCGCTCTCCCGGAGACATGCCCACTGAAACAGCAGCCTGCGCTCCTCCTCCCTCAGCCCGATCTCACTGGCATCGTTGAAGAACTGATCCGGTGTGATTTTGAGCCCTGCGCAGACAGCTTCCAGCGTCTTCATCGTCGGTTCCGTATTCCTGCTGAAAAGGCTGCGTAGCGTGGACTCGGGAAGCCCTGCTTCCTTGGCCAGCCTGGCTACGGTCCATCCCCGCTCATTCAGCAGGGCTTTCAGCCTCGCGGTGATCTCCATAGGCCGCCTCCCTCAAAAAAGGACGCCGTGACGGCGTCCTTTCCTTTTATTTTCTGCGGATATATGCGGGGACGTCATCCATAAAGCTTCTGGAAGCGCTGCGGCTGTCATCCGCCTCCTGCGCAGGGGCGGTGCCGGCTGCAGTCTCGGCAAACGGTGAGGTCCGCTGGGCGCTCTCATTGACAAAGGAGGGAACGCTCGGCTCGCCGCTTCCGGAGGCCGGCGCGGTGTAACCGGCAGCCGGCTGGAACGTGGAATCATACCTTCCGTAGCTGCGGTTCGCGGCAGGCTGGTAGGAGCCTGCGAAGCTCTGCGGCACATACGGTGCCTGAGAGGGCAGTGTCGCCGGCCGGTCAATGCTGCTGGAGCGCGGCGGGAACGGCTCTTTTTCAAAGCCGGTCGCGATCACTGTGATGCGGACTTCATCGCCCAGGCTGTCATCCAGGCTCGCGCCGAAGATGATGTTGGCCTCGCTGTCCGCGGCAGCCGTAATCATTTCCACTGCGTCGTTGATATCCACGATGCTGCAGTCCGGGTTGCAGGTGACGTTGATCAGCACAGCGCGGGCTCCGTCGATCGTAGTCTCCAGCATCGGGGACGCAATGGCATTCTGCGCCGCATCGGCCATGGCCTTCTCGCCCTTGCCGACACCGATGCCCAGGTGCGCCATACCGCCCGATTCCATGACGGCTTTGACATCCGCGAAATCCAGGTTGATGATGCCCGTCTGGGAGATCAGATCGGAGATGCCCTGGATGCCCTGGCGCAGCACATCGTCCGCGAACATGAAGGCCGCCTTGAAAGAAGTCCCCTTGGGGCAGACCTGCATCAGCTTCTCATTGGGTATGACGACCAGCGTATCCACGCGCTGCTTCAGCTCGTCGATACCCATTTCCGCCTTGCGCATCCTCGTCTTGCCCTCGAAGGCAAACGGCTTGGTGACGACAGCGATCGTCAGGATCCCCATATCGCGCGCGATCTCCGCCACGACGGGCGCGGCGCCGGTTCCCGTTCCGCCGCCCATGCCGGCCGTCACGAAAACCATATCGGCCCCTTTCAGCGCGCCGGCGATCTCTTCGCGGCTTTCCTCCGCCGCCTTCTTGCCGATTTCCGGCGTAGCGCCCGCGCCCAGACCCTTGGTCAGTTTCTCGCCGATCTGGATCAGGGTGGTCGCTTTGCTGGTGCGCAGTGCCTGCACATCCGTATTGACGGCAATAAAATCGACGCCGCTCACACCGCAGTCGATCATGCGGTTCAGCGCGTTTCCGCCGCCGCCGCCGCAGCCCACTACCTTGATGGAAGCCGCCGGATGCTCGTCCATTTCCATTTCAAACACAGATTTATCCTCCTTCAATTACACCTGAGAGCCCCAACGGGCTTTATCTTCCGAAAAGCCGCCGGATCTTTCCGAAGAAGCCTTCATCCTCCGACTCCGTATCCAGCGCGTTGAACACCAGCTCCAGCAGTCCGCTGCCGCTCGTGTAGATCTGCGTGGGCTTCAGCTTGTCGATCTTGGCCTTTCCCTCGCGCACATTGTGGTTCATCTTGTCCGTGATGTAGATGCGCGCGTCCTTCATCGGCATCAGGCCCCCGCCCGTGAAGTAATAGACGGAATCCCTTCCCAGCCGGATGCCGCTGCGCTCGATGGCATCTTCCACCATCTCAAGGATCTCATCCACGCGGGCGTCGACGATCATACTGACCTTTTCGCCCTCGAACGTCTCGCTCTTGCCGTCTTCCGTCTCCACTTCGATGCCGCGCGACTTGGTCTCGGTAAAGCTGTAGCTGCGCTTCACCTTCTCGCAGAGCTCGAAAGGCTTGTGGAAGCCGTAGGTCAGATCCAGCGTGATATGCGCGCCGCCGATCGGCAGCACCTTCTGCCAGATCACGGCGTCGCCCTCGACGGTCATCACCTCTGTGGAGAGATAGCCCACGTCAACCAGTACCGCCGTCTTGTCTCTCTCCTCGAACGGGATCAGCTGGATTGCCTCGCCCACGGAAGAGGAGAAGAAGCCGCTGGCCTCGATGCCGATCTGACGGAGCCGCTTGGACACATCGCTGATGAAGAATTGATCCGCCACGACAAAGCTGATCATCCCCTCCAGCGTGGAACCCTTCTGGTCTACCGGTTCCAGCGTCTTTGGGCCGTCGTCGATCCTGAACCAGGCCGGCGAGCGGTGGATGATCGCGCCGGACGGCTTGTCCAGCATCTCGGTCGCCTGGGCCTGAAGCTTCTCCACGTCCTCGCGCGTCACCTTCGGGTCGGCGCCCTGCAGGGACACCTTCGCCTCGATGACATAAATCCGCACGAATTCACCCGGCACGCCGACATAGATGCGCCGGACATGCGCGGAAATCTTCTCTTCCATGGCGCCGATCGCAGCGGCGATCGCGTCGGTCACCTTCTCGGGCTCGTTCCAGGCGCCGTTCATGTAGCCGTCATACTTCGCCATCCCGACAGAGGTGATGGTCAGCTTTTGTCCGGAAACCTCTTCCGCCATGAGCGCAAGGATCTTCGAGGTCCCGAAATCCAAAATCGCGGTTGGTTTATTTGCCATCGCTACTCATTCTCCCGTCTTCCTGCATACTGAAAACCTGCCGACCGATTCATATACATCTGTTCAGCCATATACAAAGTTATTGTAAACCATATTCTCCATGCTTGCAAGGTTTGTCTGCAATTTTTTCATTCTGTCTGAATATTCTTCACTTTTTGGGCGTTGCTTCCGTCTCGGCTGTCGGCGTCGCCGTGGGTGTCGGCGTCATCGTCGGCAGCACGTCCGGGATGAAGTGCGCGTCGCTTCCGCTGGATACGTCGATGCGGGAACCGTACAGACCGCCCTGCTCCTTGCGGATGGACAGCACCTCTCTGGCGATCAGCAGCTTTACCAGCATGTTGCTGTCGTCTCCGAGGATGATGCGCGCGCCTTCGCGCGTCATCAGATACAGATTATCGGGATTCTCCAAGTTCAGTTCCGTGACGCGCGCCAGCATATTCGCCTCATACAGCGCGTGCAGCGCGCTTCGCATCTGCTCCAGCTGATAGTTGTCCCGTACTGGGATGCTTTCACCGATGGTCATGCGGAAGCCCTCGTTGACACGCAGGCCGTTGATGGCCGGTCCCGAAATGCCTTCGGCGCGTTCCACTCCGGTGCATTCAAGGATCATCCCCGTATCATCCAGGACGTAGTACAGGCCCAGGACGTTTACGGTCCCCATCCCCGTTCGCTCATGGATCCTCAGGGTCAGCGTGCCTTTGTAATTGTAATCCCGGCCGAGGTACTCTATGTACCGATTGGCCTCCAGGCGGGAACGGAGCTCCGACGTGGAGATCAGCAGATAGCTGTCCCCCAGGTGGATCCCGCTAAGCTCGATGACCGTCTCCTTGGGGATGCTCCGGTTCCCCACCACCTGGATGCCGCGGACCACGATGACATAGCGCACGATCACCGCCGCTGCCAGCGCCAGAAAAACGAGGAGCAGCGGCATCCAAAGCCTGTTTCCTCTTCGCTTCTTTCTCTTCATTGCGCGCTGTCTCCGCTCACCCAAGCGCCATGACCTTCTCCTTGAAGATCCTGCCCCTGTCCTCATAGTCTTTGAACATGTCAAAACTCGCGCAGGCCGGAGAAAGCAGCACACAACCTCCCGGCTGCGCAAGGCTGCGGCAGCGCGCAAGGCATCGGTCGAAATCATACCCGGCCATCTCATAGGCGCTGTAGTTCTGCTTGTCCAGCGCCTCTTTGATCTGCGCTGCGGTATCCCCGATCAGCACGCAGTGGCGGATCAGCCCGCATGCGGCTATGGCCTCTGCCAGCTTGTCAAACGAGACCTTCTTGTCGCTGCCGCCCAGGATAAGGACCGTCGGCTGCTTCATCGTTTCGATCGCCTTGAGCGTCGAATCCACATTCGTTCCCTTGGAGTCGTTGATCCAGGTCACGCCGTCCAGCTCCCGCACGGTCTCGATCCGGTGCTCCACGCCCGCAAAGCTTTTCAGCACATCCCTCATCCGCTCGCAGGAGACACCGAGCACACCCGCTATCGCAACGGCAGCGAGCGCGTTTTCCAGGTTGTGGTTCCCGGGGATCCGAATCTCATCGCAGCGGCATACCGCGCTGGTCTCATCCAGCGCCAGGTACACGATCCCGTCCTCCGCGTAGGCCCCGTAAGGGACGCGCGTCTTCCTCGAAAACCAGGCGATGTGGGCGCGAAGGCCCTCCGCCATCCTGCGGCACGTTTCGTCGTCGTAATTGAATACCGCCACGTCGTGCGGCGTCTGCCGCTCAAAGATGCGCCGTTTCATGCGGACATATTCTGCCATCGTTCCATGGCGCGCGAGATGGTCTTCCGTGATGTTCAGACAGGCCGCGACATCCGGGTGAAAAGCCGAAATGGACTCGCACTGATAAGAGCTGACCTCCGCCACCGTGACATCATCCGGCCTGCTGATGCCGGCCGTCTCGGTGATGGGATAGCCGATGTTGCCTACTACATGGGTCGTCTTTCCCGTTGCACGGAAAAACTCACCGGTCAGCGTCGTCGTCGTCGTCTTTCCGTTGGTGCCGGTGATCGCCACCAGCCGCCCCCGGGTTAGCCTTGCCCCAAGCTCCAGTTCACCGATCACCTCGATGCCCTTGGCCAGCGCAGACTGCACCAGCGGCGCCTTCCACGGAATGCCGGGGCTGATGACGACCAGATCCGTATTCTCAAGCAGTGCTGCGGGATCGCCGCCAAAGGCAAAGCGGCAGCCGGCCCTT
Source organism: Clostridia bacterium (assembly GCA_017484085.1). Lineage (GTDB taxonomy): Bacteria > Bacillota > Clostridia > Christensenellales > Aristaeellaceae > Ventricola. The sequence continues at coordinate 35,162 of JAFUTW010000037.1, read as the reverse complement.
CTCAGCGCGTCGAAATCGCCGCTCAGCTGGCTCTCTTCCTTTGCGTCGTAAGCCGTGACGGCTGCGCCCGATTCGACAAGCAGACGCGCGGCGGCCAAGCCGCTGCGCGCCAATCCGCAGACCAGTATCCTTTTATCCTTCAAATCCATATCCATCCTCCTCACGCCGCGCCCAGCAGCGCCAGCACACAGAGCGCCAGGGTGGTGACCAGATACATCATGACGATTTTTGCCTCGTGCATGCCGCCCAGTTCAAAATGGTGATGGATCGGCGCCATGCGGAAGATCCGCTTCCCATGCGTCGCACGGAAATACGCAAACTGGATAAGGTCCGATACGCTGGACATCATCATCCAGAAGGCGATGAGGATGAGCAGCAGCGGCTGCCGCAGGAGAACGGCGGCCGCCGAGACCGCGCCGCCGATGAACATGGAGCCGGTATCGCCCATGAACATCCTGGCCGGATACGCATTGTACAGCAGGAAAGCCATGCAGCCGCCGCACAGCGCGGCGCAGCCGATGCCCAGGTTCTCCTTTCCCGCCAGCACACAGAGGACGCCCAGCGTGATGAAGTCCACCATTGACACCGATGACAGAAGGCCGTCCAGCCCGTCGAGCAGATTGGCGCTGTTCGTCGTGCCCACGATGACGAAGGTCATCAGCGGCACATACAGCAGTCCCAGATCCAGCTGCGCATGGAGGAAGGGGATCTCAATCGCCGTCCCCACGGCGCTCTGCCGGCTGCACCAGATTGAAAAAAGCAGCGCCAGAACCGTCTGCACGGCAAGCTTCTGCTTGGGAGAGAGCCCGCCGTTTTTGCCCCTGCGGATCTTGGTCATGTCATCCGCAAAACCGATCAGAAGGTTGCCAAACGCAAGGATGAAAAACGCAAGCAGCAGGCTTACCCCCTGCGCGTCATATTTACAGAAGAGCAGCGCCGCGGCGAAGCCCGCCAGCGCAATGACAAGGCCGCCCATGATCGGCGTACCCTGTTTTTTCTTGTGTGCCTCCGGCGCCAGTTCATAGATGTTCTGGCCGAATTTCAGCCTGTAGAGCACCGGCAGAAGCAGTTTCCCCAGAACCGCCCCGCCCGCAAAGGCCGCAAGCAGCGCCAGCCCCATTCGTACGATCATGTTCAGTCCCCCTCCGGGCCGTGCGCGCCCGTCTCAGCAGCTATCTCCTGCAGGACTTCCGCCACAACCACCTTTTCATCAAACGGATGCTTGACACCCTGAATATCCTGATAGGTTTCGTGTCCCTTGCCGGCCAGCACGACGATATCCCCGCCGACCGCCATCTCCATGGCCTGCCGGATGGCTTCCCTGCGGTTTTCGATGATCTCATAGGCGGCATTGGTCGGCTTTATGCCTTCCTCGATCGAGGCCAGTATCGCCATCGGGTCTTCAAACCGCGGGTTGTCGCTGGTCAGGATCGAATAGTCAGCCAGCCGCCCGGCGATCTCGCCCATCATGGGGCGTTTGCCTTTGTCACGGTCGCCGCCGCAGCCGAACACGAGCAGGATGCGCCCGCGGCAGAATTCGCGCACTGTGTGCAGGATATTCTCCAGCGCGTCCGGTGAATGGCTGTAGTCCAGGATGATGCGGTACGGAGTGTCTGTTTTCAGCATTTCCACGCGTCCAGGCACGGAAACCACGCCCTCCAGGCCCCTTTGAATGTCCTCCAGCGAAGCGCCGAGGATCATCGACAAGGATGCTGCGGCCAGCGCGTTGTAAACGTTGAACATACCCGTCAGCAGCAGATGCACACGCGCGGTGTGAAGATCCCGGAGGCTCAGCGTAAAAGACACACCGCTCTCCGTGATCTCGATATCCCTGGCAAATACATCCGCCTTGCTGCTGATGCCGTAGGTCAGCAGCGGGCAGCTGACGTCGCCCAGGATGCGCTCCGTCGTTTCTTCGTCCACATTCAGTACCGCGTTTTTCACCATCCCGTCGCGGAAGAGGAGCTTTTTGGCTCGGAAGTAATTTTCCATCGTGCCGAAGAAGTCCAGGTGGTCCTGCGACAGATTGGTATAAGCCGCCGCCTCAAAGACGACGCCCTCCAGCTTCCTCAGATAGAGCGCATGCGCCGATACTTCCATACATACGACCTCCACCCCGGCGTTCGCCATGATGGAGAGGATCGAAAACATCTCGATCGGGTCCGGCGTCGTCAGCTTGCTGGGCAGCTTCGTCTTGCCGGCAATGCAGCCGGTCGTCCCGATGATGCCGCAGGCCATGCCGGCCTGTTCCAGGATGCTCTTGAGCAGATAGGTCGTCGTCGTCTTGCCCTTCGTCCCCGTGATGCCGATCAGCTTCAGTTTCCGCTCCGGATGGCCGTAGAAGGCGGCCGCCATCCTTGCCATCGCCGCGCGCACATCCGTTACGATGATCTGCGGGCAGGACAGCGGAAGCGCGCGCTCGACAACGAGCGCGCGGCATCCGTTTTCAATCGCTTGCGGGGCAAAGTCATGCGCGTCCGATTTCGCGCCGCGGATACAGAAAAAAAGGCCGTTTTTGCACTGTGTCCTGGAATCCGCCGTCAGTGTCTCGATATCGACATCCCTCTTGGAGGTTCGCCCTGTCATTTCAGGGAGATTTGCGGTAAGCAAAGAGAGATACATGTTCATCCTCCTGTTGACTGAAGAATACGCGTGCCGCAGACCGGTTCAGCCGCCGATGTGCAGCATTTCCAGCAGCCCCAGCATGACATCGAGGAACTCAAAGCGCGGTTCTGCCGCAGCCTCGCTCTCCGACGCCGCCATGTCCTCCGGAAGCTGGATGTAGATCTTTTCCGTTTTGGCCCTCTCCCTGCGGAGCATGCCCAGTTCGTTCTGCGCCCGATTGCGGATGCGTTCTCCGTTCTGCGCCTGCTGCAGCTTTGCAGCCAGTGCTTCGTTTTCCCGGATCAGCGCCACCGTCGCCGTATTGAAGGCCTCGATCGAGCTGCGGTTCTGCGCGCCCTTTACGCCTTTGGCCCCCCAGACGCAGCCGAGGAAGACCACTGCGCACAGAAGCAGGGCGCACAGCATCGCCGCTCCCCTGTCCTCCCTGGCAGAGCGGATCCAGTAAGCCGCAAAGCTCTCCTTTTCGACCGCAGCTGCGCCGTTCCGGCGGAGCTGCGGCCGTGCCGCGGAGAACTCCAGTACGGGATCGGGTGCTTCCGCCTTTGCGGCATAGCCTCGCCGGTTCAGGTCGCGGAGCCTGTCTGCGGCAGAGCCCGCGCGCGTCTTCTCGATATACAGTTCGCTTTCATCCGTGTATCCTGCCGAAACAAAACGGGAGACAGACCGCTTTGCCCCTCTCTGGTATGCCACAGCTGTCCCCTCCTTTCATTTCCGGCGTCACGTCCTGTTTACTCCGGATACTTTTCGTAAATGTAGTCCACCAGGTTTTCAAAGCTTTCCTCAGTCTCACGCTCCATCTTCGCGTAGACCTCGGCATCCCAAATCTCTATGTAATGGTTGAGGCCGACGAAGACGACGTCCCTCGACAGCCCGATCTTCGATCTCAGCTTTGCAGGGATCAGCACCCGGCCCTGCGCGTCGATGTTGTTGCCTGAAAAGGAAACGCTCATCAGATAGCGCTCATACTGCAAGCCGACCTTGTCCATCGGGTTGATGTGGGAGAGGCGCTCCAGCTGGCTGGCCCATACTTCCTTGGGATAGACGGCAACCGCTGTCTTGGTCGGGTTAATGGTGATGGTGAAATCCTCTCCCAAAGCCTCTCTGAAGGAAGACGGAATGATGGCCCGGCCTTTTCCGTCCAGCGAATGATCAAACGATCCAGAAAATGCCATCCGATCAATCGCCTCCCTTTTTCCTTCCATTTTTCACCCTTTTGAGATACTTTACACCATTTTGCTCCACTTTTCAAGAACCTCTCCATGAAGATTTTGCTAAATTCTCGGCTCCTCCGTAACAGTTGCGAAATAACTTTTCCACAGTATTTAAGACTTTCGGAACAAAAAAAGAACGCAGGGACAAGTCCTTGCGTTCTCAGCATTTCCGGTACCCAACCGGTAGTTTTCTGTATGTTCGAATAATAAGTTCAGCTTTGGTTAAGTGAAATATTTTTTAATTGAAAATGCAGCGCATCACAGGAAACCAGGTCGTAGCGCACGCCCCCTGCCCTCCCCAGGAAACCGCGCCGGATGCTCGGCCCGTGAAGATGGCCGTACACACACCGTACGACCCCGTACTCTGAAAGCAGCTTTGTAAAACCGGTCTCCTGACACTCGGGATACAGCGGCGGATAGTGCATCATGGCGATGACCGGCCCATCCTCCGACCGCCTGCGGGCTTCCTTCAGGGAGAGTTCCAGCCGCCCGACCTCGCGGTTGTAAATCTTCACCGTCTGTTCATCCGCATCCTGTCCGATCGGAATATTCCAGCCTCGCGTCCCGCAGAAGACGACGCCGTCCAGTACGAGCGCGTCGTTCTGCAGCGCATACATATCCTGCGGCAGTCTTTGGCGCAGCTGTGTCAGCGACGACCACCAGTAGTCGTGATTCCCGCGGAGGAGCAGGATACGCCCGGGCAGCTCGGCGATCTGCCTTAAATCAGTCAGCGCGTCATCCAGCTGCATCGCCCACGAAATATCGCCGGGGATGAGCACGACATCCTCCGGCTGAACCTTCTCATTCCAATCCTTGCGGATCTTTTCAAAATGATCCTTCCACTGCGGGCCGAAGACGTCCATCGGCTTGATGCCGCCTCCGGGCAGGTGCAGATCACCGATTGCCCATATTTCCAAAGAAATCCCCTTTGCGGCCGGCAGATTTACTCGTCCTCTTCCTCTTCGTCATCCTGCTCGGCTTCTCTGCTCTGTTCCTCTTCCAGTGACAGCTGCTCCCCCATCTCTGCCGGCAGGCCCTGGCCGATCTCATCCATCGGCAGGTCTTCCATATCGTCGACGTCTTCTATCTCCATGTCGTCAGTGGTGTCAGCTTCGACCTCATCCTGCTGTTCCTCGTCCACCGCATCCTGGTTGGACATTTCCTTATAGCAGGCGTAGCAGACATCCTTCCCCGGCATAACAGGATTCTCATTGCAGATGGAGCAGAGCTCCGCATAATCGTCCTGCTCTTCTCCGCGCATTTCCCGCTTGCAAACAGGACAATACTGTTCCTCTTCGCGTATATAGTTCAGTTCACACCTTGGGCACTTAATGAAACCCACAGCTTACACTCCCTTTGATTTGGTGATGGCCTTCCCGCCACACCGGCGGCCGCCGGCCTCAATTTCGCCGCACATTATACATCACTCATGGGTGGTGCGCAAGAGGAATGCCCGGTAAAGTTTGCGCTCCGAAAAACACATGCAGGCCGCCGCCCCGGTTTGCCGGGAGCCCCGTTCCGCGGCAAAAAAAGAAACGGCAGGAAACCTGCCGTTATCGCTGTGAGCGCTGTCTGTAAGCCGAGTTCTGTATTCGGCGGTCATCTATCTAGTCCCATCGTTGCCGTATGGGCTCCAGCGAAATCCTGAGAGCTTGACGGGCCGTCTCAAACGCTCTTTCGTTTCTTGCTCCGGACGGGGTTTACATCGCGGACAAGTCGCCATGCCGCGGGTGAGCTCTTACCTCACCTTTCCACCCTTACATGTCGCCATGCGGTATCTCTCTGTTGCACTTTCCCTGGGGTCGCCCCCGCCGGGTGTTACCCGGCGCCCTGCCCTGCGGAGCTCGGACTTTCCTCACGCTGCTGCGCGCGGCCGCCCGACAGCCTCACACCGCACGCTACTATAGCAGTTTGCGGCCCTCCTGTCAACCGGAAACCGTTCAGGCCTCGTCCGCCACCAGGATGATGCGCCCGCAGTTTTCGCACTCCACGTAAGGGGCGCCGGTACGGATCTTGTCCATGTCCGCAGCCGGGAGCTGTGTGTTGCAGCCGCCGCAGCGCCCGTCGTGGATCGTCGTCACGGGCGGCGAAGAATGGCGCTTGATCGTCTTGTACTTCTCAAGCAGCGGCGCGGGGATATTCTTCTCCTCTTCGGCCACCTTCTTCTGCAGCTCTTCCAGTTTGACAGAGGCATTCTTGTACTCCTCGTCATAAAGCACCTTGATGCGGTCAAACTCGGCGCGCGCTTTCGCAGCCCGCACCCGCACCTCGTGCTGGAGCCTGTCTCTGGCATCCGCGTCCTTGCGGAGCTTCGCGATCTCAGACTCATACCGGGTAATGGTGCCGAGCAGTTTCTGCAGCGACGCGATCTGCGCCTCCGCCTGCTCCGCATCCGCCGGCTTGTCCGTCTCAAACAGCGCAGCCGCTTCGCCGACCGCGGTATTCAGCCGCTCAACCTCGTCTGCCAGCGCTTCGGCGCGGTCTCCCATGACCTCCACCTCGCTGCCGATCTTTTTGAGCAGCGTCTGCTGTTCAAGTAAAAAATCACGGTATTTTAAAAGCTCTTTCCGGTTGTTGCTGGCGCGCATTTCCTTCTCGTACCGCTCCAGCTCCATATCCACGGACTGGTATTTGCGCAAAAGCTCGAATTGCTGTTCCAAAATCAGGCCCTCCTCATCAGCCGCGCTCAAACGGATCCACGCCTGAGCAGAAAAATGTTACCTTATATTGTAGCGTATCCGCCTCTTTTTGTAAAGCGTCGCAGAGCGCGGCACAAACCGGGCGTTCCGTCTCGTAATGGCCGGCTTCTATGACAGGGCAGCCGTCATGGAGCGCATCCAGCGCCTCGTGCTGCCGAATCTCGCCGGTGAGGAAGCAGTCGGCGCCAAGCGCCATGGCTTTCCTGTATTCAGAACCGCCTGCGCCGCTGCAGCAGCCCAGCACATGTACGATTTTCTCCGGCGATCCGTAGGTGCGGATTTGCGCGCCAAGAGCGGCTTTAAGCCGTTCGCTGAGTTCACCGAAGGACATCCTGCCCTCCAAGTCTCCGACCCGGATCAGCCCTTCGCCGCGCACGTTTCGCACGCCCGCAGCGGCCATCAGCGCATCGTTGACGCCTCCCTGCGCCTTATCCAGGTTGGTATGCGCGGCGATGTGCGCGATCCCCTGCTCAGCCAGGCGGAGGATCATCTCCCCCTCCCGGTTCTCATCCGTGACGCGGCGCACGGCGTGGAACATCAGCGGATGATGCGTAACGACGGCCCCACAGCCCAGTTCCTTGGCTTCCCGGATAACGGCTTCCGTCAGGTCGAGAGCAATCAGCACGGCGTGCACCGGTGCGCCGCCCCTGCCCACCAGCAGGCCGACGTTGTCCCACTCCTCCGCCGTGTCGTACGGTGCGATGCGGCCGACCATCTCACAGACATCTTTAACCGTGCAGGCTTTCATTCCCAGTTCCTCCTCGATCATCCGGATCTGCGTCTCACATTCCGCAGCTTTCTGCAGGCTCTTTGCCGAGCGTCCGGCCGATGCGAGTCGCTGCTCCTCCCGTTTCTTCTGAAGCAGCGCCGTCAGATACCGCCGGCGGCCTTCCAGCGCGCCTTCAGCTGCCTTTGCCCCCAGCAGCGCTTCCCCCTCGGTGAGCGGCTGCCCCTCTCCCTTCTCGCACAGCAGGATGACGTACTGCCGTCCCTTCACCTCCGCATACGCTTCCTCCCGGACGCGTATGCCCATCTGAGCAAGGCCGCTTCGCAGCAGCGGGATATCAGTGTTGGCCTGAAGCACCAGGAGAGCATCGCCGATGCGCTCCTGTCTGCGGGTCAGCATCTCCAGGATCAGCCGTCCGCCCATGCCCGCCATCACGATGCAATCCGGCTTTTCCGCCTCTTCTAATGCATCAAGACCGTCCGCTTCCCGGAATTTCACCCGGCTGCCGTAAATGCCCGGGTCGAGGAGCATCCTGGCCTTCGCCAGGGAGGGGCCGCTGATGTCCGAGGCGATGACCGACAGATCCATCCGCTGCCGCAGCAGATAAGCGGTGAGATAGCCGTGGTCGCATCCGACATCCGCGACAAGCGGCGCTTCTTTATCCGCAAGCGTCTTCAGTACAAGGTCCGCCGCCGCGCGCAGGCGCTGGTCGATGCCCTTTTTCGGGTGCTGCATAAGTCCTCCCTTTCCGGAAAAAGAGCGAAGGCCCTTGCGGCCTCCGCCCGGGATCAGTCGAGATAGTCCTTGAGCTTCTTGCTGCGGCTGGGATGCCGGAGCTTGCGCAGCGCCTTGGCTTCGATCTGGCGGATGCGCTCACGCGTGACGTTGAACTCCTGCCCGACTTCTTCCAGCGTCCGCTGGCGGCCGTCCTCCAGGCCGAAGCGCAGGGAGAGCACCTTTTTCTCCCTCGGGGTCAGCGTATCCAGTACGCTCATCAGCTGCTCTTTCATCAGGGTGAAGCTGGCGGCCTCCGCAGGCGGCGGTGCGTCCTCGTCCTGGATGAAATCGCCCAGATGGGAATCCTCTTCTTCGCCGATCGGCGTCTCCAGCGACACCGGCTCCTGTGCGATCTTGGTAATCTCTCTCACCTTTTCAACACTGATACCCATCGCTTCCGCCGTCTCCTCCGGCAGCGGCTCGCGTCCCTTCTCCTGCAGGAGCTGGCGGTTGACGCGGATCAGCTTGTTGATCGTCTCCACCATGTGCACTGGGATGCGGATCGTGCGCGCCTGATCCGCGATCGCGCGCGTGATCGCCTGCCGGATCCACCACGTCGCATAGGTCGAAAACTTGTAGCCCTTGGTGTAATCGAATTTCTCAACCGCCTTGATCAGGCCGAGGTTGCCCTCCTGGATCAGATCGAGGAAGAGCATGCCGCGGCCCACATAGCGCTTGGCAATGGAGACGACCAGTCGCAGGTTGGCTTCCGCAAGCTTCTTCTTGGCCACTTCGGCCGCTTCCCCGCCCTTTTCCATTTCCTTGGCGATTTCGATTTCCTCGTCCGCCGTCAGCAGCGGTACTTTGCCGATTTCCTTCAGATACATCCGGACGGGATCGTCGATGCCGATTCCCTCCGGCACGGAAAGATCCTCGTTCTGCGGCGAAACCTCGGCCGGCACAGCCGCAGTCGTATCCCCGGCCGCGTTGATGATGCTGACGCCCTCCGTCTCCAGCGTCTCAAATACGGAATCGATCGCATCCGCATCCATGTCGAGGTCGGCAATGCGGTTCATCACATCCTGATAGGTGACCGTCCGGTGTTCGTTTCTGGCAGCTTCAACAATCTCCTTCACCTTCTGCTGAACCTGCTCACGTGATAAAGACATAGGTTAACCTTCCTTTCTGGTGCCCATCAGTCGGCGTTGCTCCGTCAGTTCCTGTATCCTTTGCAGGGCGGCCCTTTTTTCTTCTGCCGGTACCGAGGCCAGTCCCTTGCTCAATTCATCAATTTCGATTTCGATGCGCCGGATGTGCAGCTTTTCCAGGCAGTCGTGCACGATCTGCAGATCGGTCTCCTCGTCTCCAGGGGAATTTCCCTGAAAGATCTCCGCTGCCCTTCCGCGCTTTTCGTCGTCCTCGATCGCTTCCAGTATCGCTCCCGGCTGCTGGCCCGAAAGCAGCTTTGAGGCCAGCTCCCGTCCTTCCGCCGTGATGAAATCATCCGCTGAGATGATCCCCTCTCCCGCAAGCCCGTCAGAGAGCAGCCTGAGGAGCTGACGTTCCGCCGCCAAAGCCCCCTTGTCCTCTCCGCCCGCAGTAAAATCGAGCGGTTTGGCTCTGCGCTGATAGGTCTTGCGCTCTTCCGTCCCCAGCATTTCCGTGCGGCCGATCTGTGCGAGCAGCACCTCGCGCGAAAACCCGGTCTCGATCATGAGCCGCTGGACGTAGTTTTCCAGTTCGACCGGCTCTTTCACGCGTGAAAGCCATTTCGCGCACGCCTTCGCGTATGCCGTCCGACCTTCCTGGGTCGCCATCTCGTGGTTTTCGGCTTCTCTGCGCATCCTGTAGATGACGCTGTCCACCGGTGTCAGCGCGGAAGCGGCTTCCTTTCCCTTGGCGCGGATAAACTCATCCGGGTCCATGCCCTCGGGGAAATCCAGCACGCGCGCGGGAAAGTCTTCCTGTTCAAAGATGTCCAGCGCGCGGAGGATCGCGTGCTGCCCGGCCGAGTCTCCGTCATAGGATACCCAGACCTCCGGCGCCCAGCGTTTCAGCAGCCGCGCCTGTTCTTCCGTCAGCGCCGTGCCCAGGGTGGCGCACACGCCGGGGATCCCCGCCTGCGTCATCGCGATGACATCCATGTAGCCTTCCGTCAGGATGACCCTGCGCAGGTTCCTCTGTTTCACCAGCAGATTGGCGGCAAAAACGCCTTTGCGCTTGTTGAAGATCGGCGTGTCACCAGTGTTGAGGTACTTGGGCTTCGCATCGCCCAGCGCCCTGCCGCCGAACCCGAGGACGCGCCCATGCCCGTCGATGATGGGAAAGATCACGCGCGACCTGAACATGTCAAAGGCCCTGTTCTCCCGCTTTACGGAAATGCCGGCCTGCACCAGTTCCTCTTCCGTATAGCCCATCGCGGTCAGTGCCCGGGTGGCGCCGTCGCTGGATGAAGGCGTGCAGCCCAGCCCGAATTTCCTGATCGTATGGTCGTTTACGCCGCGGTCGTGCAGATAGGCGAGCATGTGCGCATTCTCGTCCTTCCACAGCTGCGCATGAAAAAAGCGGGCGCACTCCCGGTTGGCCTCAAAAAGCCTGTCCTTCTCACTGCGGGAAAGCCGCTCTTCCTCCGTCTCCAGCATCTGCGGCACCTGCATGTGGGTCTGCTCCGCCAGAGACAGCACGGCATCCCTGAACTCCAGGTGCTCGATCTCCATCAGGAAGGTGATCGCGCTGCCGCCCGCGTGACAGCCGAAGCAGTAATACATCTGCTTTTGAGGCGAAACGCTGAAAGACGGCGTCTTTTCACCATGAAACGGACAGAGTCCCCAATAACGCCCGCCGCGCTGGGTCAGCTGCACATGTCTGGATACGACCTGAACGATATCCGCCCTTTCCCGGAGTTCATCCAGCCAGGCAGGGGGAAACCTCATCGCCAAATGATTCACCGTCCCTATTCGCCGCGGCAGGCGTTTTTCCTGCCTTTCCCGGCAAAAGACTTCCCGCCTCAGTTCATCCCGTCAAAGAAAGGCGGTATAAACAGCTCCTGAAAGCGTTTGATTGCAAAGGCATCCGTCATGCAGGCCACATAGTCGCAAACAGCCCGTTCCGTACCTTCTTTATAGGCAATCTCGACGTATTCGTTGGGCATCAGTGCCGGGTGGTCGAGATAGGTCCTGAAGAGTTCTTCGATGATATGGGCCGTTTTGCGCGTCTCGCCCTCAGCCCATTCTCTGGAGTATACGTGGCGGAAAAGAAAAGACCTCAGCTGCAGCAGCGCTTCCCACTCTCGGGGCGCCATCGCGATCCCGTCCCTGTCCTGCGACCACTCCACCACGCTGACGATCATGGTATTGATGCGCTCCCCATGCGTATCCCCCAGCACCCGCAGCGCTTCCGCGGGCAGCTGGTCCTGCGTGAGGATCCCTGCCCGGATAGCGTCATCGATGTCGTGGTTGACATACGCAATGCGGTCCGCAAGGTGCACGCAGCATCCTTCCGGCGTAGCCGGCGACTCCGGCCCGGAATGGTGTTCGATACCGTCGCGCACCTCCCAGGTGAGGTTCAGCCCCCGGCCTTCGTTCTCCAGGCGCTCCACCACGCGGCGGCTCTGGATGCGGTGCTCAAATCCGCAGGACATCAGCCGGTTCAGCGTGTCCTCCCCGGCATGCCCGAAGGGTGTATGGCCCAAATCGTGTCCCAGGGCGATCGCTTCCGCAAGGTCTTCATTCAGCCGGAGCCCTCGCGCCAGCGTCCTCGCGACCTGCGTCACCTCCAGCGTGTGGGTGAGGCGCGTGCGGTAATGATCCCCGACGGGGGACAGGAACACCTGCGTCTTGCCCTTGAGACGGCGGAACGACTTGCAGTGGAGGATGCGGTCCCGGTCCCGCTGGAATTCCGTGCGCAGATCGTCAGGGGTAACCGGCGCCTCCCGGCCCTTCGTCGCGCTGCTCAGCGTCGCACGCTCCGCCAAGTTCTGCCTTTCCAGCATTTCCAGCCGCTGCCGGATCGTCACACCCATCCCCCCTTTCCCACGATTTGCTTTGTAGTTATTCGACGTTCTTGCAAAAAACCCTTTTTCCCCGCAAAAAAGACGAACCCTTTCAGGATTCGCCTTCTCTTCTACAACTCCGAAAAACGGAATAAGAGGACATCGCCCCGTTCGACGCGGATCTCTGCCACATCTTCCGTCACCACATTGCTGATGCCAATCGGATAAGCGTTGTCCATGCTTCCGTTTTGCATGGGATAAAAGAAACCTGTGAGCGTGATGCCTTCCGCCGTCCCCAAAGGGAGCAAAGAGACCGTTTGCCCCGCGGCGCCGTACAGCGTGAGCCTCTTCGGCACCCGGCAGACAGACAGGCTTTCGCTGCGGATCTCCGCCCGCACACCTTTTTGCGCGGCTCGGATCAGCAGCATCAGGTTGGCCAGCAGGTGGTCCGGCCTCCCGCCCAGCGCACCCAGCAGCGTGATCTCCGACGCGCCTTTCCGCACGGCCGCATCCAGCGCATGGACACCGTCCGTTTCATCCTTGATGCAGGGAAGGCGTTCGATTGCAGCACTGTCTTTGTACCGGGCAAGGATCTCCGGCGCCACCGAATCCATATCCCCGATGATGCAGTCCGGCTCAAGCCCGCAGGCATCAAAGGCGGCAAGGCCGCTGTCTGCCGCAACAGTCCAGTCAGCCTGCCGCACGCACTCCCGCAGCAGCGCTTCCCCGGGCGCCTCGCCGCCCAGTACGATCAGCGCCCTCACGCCCGGCTGCCGCGGATCGCTGCCATGATCCCGGCGGGGTCTGCCGCACGGAACAGGCCGGTTCCCATCACCAGAACGTCCACACCCGCGGCGAGCACCTGTCCGGCGTTCTCCGCGTTGATGCCGCCGTCCGCCTCGATGAGCACGCTTTTCCCCGCCTCTTTGGCCATAGCGCAGATCTCCGCTGCCTTCTCAAGGCACTCCGGCCGCATCTTCTGTCCGCCGAAGCCCGGCTGCACCGTCATGATCAGCGCCAGATCCGCCAGCGGCAGCAGCGGTTTCAGCGCCGATGCCGGCGTGCCAGGATTGACACAGATCCCGGCCTTCAGACCCCTGTCATGGATCTTCCGAAGCACCTCTTCCGGCTCCTCCGCTTCCGCATGGACGGTGATGCCGTCCGCGCCCGCATCCGCAAAAGCATCGATGTAATCCATCGGGCGGCTCAGCATCAGGTGTACGTCCAGAAAAAGCTTCGTATGCTTCCGGACGGCCGCGACAAAAGCCGGTCCGAAGCTGATGTTGGGCACAAAATGCCCGTCCATCTGGTCAAAGTGGATCCATTCGGCTCCCCAGCTTTCCACCCGTCTGACCTCTTCTCCGAGGTTCAGCAGGTTCGCTCCAAGCAGCGACGGTGCAAAAATCATGCATATCTCCCCTTTTGTTTTTCTTTCGCTTCCGCAAGTAGCTTCCGGTAACGCTCCCACCGCTGGGGGCTCAGTCTGCCCTCCTCCACGGCGCGGCGAACCGCGCAGCCCGGTTCCCTGTCGTGCAGGCAGGGCTGAAAGCGGCATCCCTCCGAAAGTGCGGCGTATTCCTCATACTGGTCGGCAATCTCCTCCGGCGGCAGATCGTCTTCCAGCTCCAGCAGGCTGAAGCCCGGCGTATCCATGACCAGCGCATCGCCGAAGGTCATCAGTTCCGCTTTCCTTGTGGTATGCCTGCCGCGCTCGGTCTTTTCGCTGAGGCCCCCCGTTTCCATCGCAAGTCCGAACAGCGCGTTGAGCAGGCTCGTCTTCCCGACGGCCGACTGGCCCGCCAGGCATGTGACCTTCCCCTCCAGCGCGGGCCGCAGCAATCCGAGCCCGTCCCCGGTCTTCGCGCTGACATAAAAGCTTTTCAGGCCGCTTCCGGCATATTCGTTTTCGATCTTTTCAGGCAGGCCGTTCTCAAGGTCCGTCTTGTTCACGCAGATCGCCGGCGTCATGCCGCCCCGTCTGGCCCGAAGGATGAGCCTGTCGATCATCATGAGATCGGGCAGCGGAACCGGCGCCAGCACCAGCATCAGCATATCCACATTGGCCACGCTGGGCCTCACCAGTTCGTTCTTCCTGGGCAGGATGCTTTCGATCCAACCTTCCTCTTCGCCCTTTCCGGGTACAAAGAGGACTCTGTCGCCGACCAGCGGTTTCATCCCCGTCCTGCGCAGCTTCTTCTGGGCGCGCAGCACGTATTCCCCGCCGTCTTCACTGCTCCGTACGGTATAAAAGCTGCCGATTCCCCGCAGAATGATGCCTTCCAATTGTCACCCCGTCAAATCCTCTACAGTATCGTTATTTCGTGTTCTTCCTTCAGGTTTCCGTCAACGTACAGCCGCCATTTCTTCGGCCCGGAAGTCTCGCTGCGCAGCGTGACGCTGATCGCAGCGGCGCCCGGAGTTTCGTGCCTGGCGGAATACATCTCCGTCTCCGCGGCGCCATCCACCAGCGTTACGCGGATCGTGCATCCGCTTTCCGGCACGTCCACCTCTGCCTGTATGGCGTAGGTCTTGTCCCACTGCCGGTAACGGCCCACCGTCAGGCTGATGACCTGGCCCGGTTCCACATCCATGAACTGCGGCAGGGACTGTTCCAGCACCACGCCGTCCTGGGTAGGTGATCTCGTCTCGCGATAAGCGATCTCCCCTGCCGCAAGGCCTACCTGTTCGATGCGCTGCAGTGCTTCCTCTTCACGCAGGTTCGTCAGCTCCGGCACGATGACGCGCCCGATCGATACGGTCAGGTTCACCGCTTCGCCCGTTCTGCGCCGCGCACCGGCTTCCGGTTCCTGGGAGATGACCATACCGCGGATGACCTCGCTGACGCTTCCCGTGATTTCTCCAACAGTGAAGCCGCTCTCCGTGATCAGGGTTTCCGCTTCCTGCTGCGTCATCCCCGAAACGTACGGCACCATGATCATGTTGCTGCCCATCGAAAGGCGGACGAGAATGGATGAACCTTTGTCGACGGTCGTTCCCGCCTCCGGCTCCTGGCCGATGACAAACCCTTCCGCCACGGTTTCATCATATTCCCACTGCACACCCATCTGCAGATCCGAACCCGACAGCATCTTTTCAGCGCCTGCGGCGTCAAGTCCCGCAAGGTCCGGCACGTCGGAGACGACAAACACCGTCCGGTAAAGGCGGTACCCCGCAAAGCAGGCCAGCGCTGCCAGCACGGCGGCCAGCGACAGGATCAGGATCCTCTGCCTCCCGGTTACAGGCGCATGGTCGCCTCTTTCCTGCGTGCCCCTGCGGCGCTTTTCGCTGTCCATGAAAGCACCGTCCGGGTGCCGAAGGCCTCTGCGCAGATCCCGGATCATCGCATCCGCGCTCTGATACCGCTCCTGCGGCAGCTTGGCCAGCGCCTTGTGGATGATCTTCGCCAGTGCGGGTGAAACTTCCGCTTCCTCCTCCACCGGCGTCGGTTCCTTCATCAGGTGCATCATGGCGACGGAGACAGCCGTCTCCCCTTCAAAGGGCACATGACCGGTCAGCATCTCGTAGAGGATGACGCCGACAGAGTACAGGTCGCTCGCCTCGGTCGCCCGCATGCCCTTCGCCTGTTCGGGCGAAAAATAGTGAACGGAACCGATGACGCTCCCGTCGCCTGTCAGCGTTTTGGTATCCGCGATGCCGGCGATCCCGAAGTCGCCCATTTTCAGCTGTCCGCTACGCGTCACCATGAGGTTCTGTGGCTTGATGTCCCTGTGAATGATCTTCCGCGAATGGGCGTGGCCCAGCGCAGCCAGGATCTGCAGCGCGTAATGCACCGCTTCTTCCTGCTGCATCGTTCCCTGCTGCTGGATGATCTCCTTGAGCGTCTTGCCGTCCACGTACTCCAGCGCAATGTAGCGCACGCCGCCGACAGCCCCGGAATCCACGAGGTTGACGATGTTCGGATGGTTCAGCCGCCTGCCGACCTCCGCTTCCCGCTGAAACCGCTCGCGGTACTCTTCGTCATGCTCGTACTCTTCGCGCAGCACTTTGAGCGCCACCGTCTGGTGCGTCTTCAGGTCGAATGCACGGTAGACGACCGCCATTCCCCCGCTGCCGATGACTTCCTCCACGCGGAAACGGCGGCTGACGACTTTGCCGATCAGTCTCGATTCCACGTCTCATCCTCCTCCCGGCAGATGATCAGGGTGATGTTGTCCTGCCCGCCGGCCTCCAGCGCCAGACGGACCAGCGTATCGGCGGCCTCTTCCGGCGCCTGCCGGTTCAAAACATCTGCGATGGCATCGTCTGTCACCATCCCGGTCAGTCCGTCCGAGCAGAGCAGCCAGCAGTCGCCCGGGCGGCAATCTTCCAGGATGAGGTCCGGCTGGTTGTCCCACTCCGTACCCAGCGCCCGGGTGATGATGTTCCTTCGGGGATGAACCCGCGCCTCCTCTTTGGTGATGATGCCGGCCTGCACCAGCTCCTGAACCAGAGAATGGTCGCGCGTCACCTGTTCCAGCTTTCCGTCCCGCAGCCTGTAGATCCGACTGTCGCCCATATGCGCGATCAGCGCCTTCTCCTGCAGCACCCACAAAACAGAGAGGGTCGTGCCCATCCCGCGGCATTCCGCATGCTGCTCGGCATGGTCAAGGATCGCCGCGTTCGCCTTGTCAAACGCATCCGACAAGGCGGAAAAAGAAGCTTTCTGTTTTTCCTCCGCCATGTGCCGTATGGCGTCTACCGCCATCGCGCTGGCAACTTCTCCGGCCAGGTGTCCGCCCATGCCGTCGGCTACAGCGAAGAGCCCGGTCTTTTCGTCATACCAGGCTGAGTCTTCATTTTGTGTCCGGATAAGTCCGATGTCCGATCTGACCGCCGCCGTCATGGTCCGTCACCTCCTCCGGTCCGGCTTCCCGTATATAACGCCTGCGCAGCTGTCCGCAGGCGCCTTCAATGTCGTCGCCCATCTCCCGGCGCCTCGTCACGGAGATGCCCGCCTTTTCAAGCGCCTCTTTAAAGCTCCTGACCTCGCGCTCGCTGACGCCGTGAAGGCCGCGCTCCGGCACGCTGTTCAGCGGGATCAGGTTCACATGGCACTGCATGCCGCGCAGCACGCGCGCCAGCTCCGCCGCCTGTGCGGGAGAAGCGTTGACCCCGTGGATTAGCGCATACTCGATGATGACGCGCCGTCCCGTTTTTTCGATGTAATAACGGCACGCCGCCAGCACGTCGCTCATCGCATACCGCCGGGCAATCGGCATGATCTGCCGGCGCACCTCGTCGTTCGGCGCATGCAGCGAAATGGAGAGCGTTACCGGCAGGCCTTCGTCGGCAAAGCGCTTCATCTGCGGTACGAGACCGCAGGTGGAGAGCGAAACGCTCCGCATGCCGATATTCAGCCCTTCCGGCTCCCGAAGGATCCGGAGGAAGCGGGTCACTTCATCATAATTGTCCAGCGGCTCCCCGCTGCCCATCAGCACGATGTTGCCGATGTGTTCTCCCTTGCCGTCGGTTGCGAGGAGCGTGTTGGCGCAGACGATCTGCCCCAGCATCTCCCCCGCCGTCAGTCCGCGGACGCAGCCGTCCAGCGTGGAAGCGCAGAAGAGGCAGCCCATGCGGCAGCCCACCTGTGTCGAAAGGCACAGCGTACAGCCGTAGCTGTAACGCATCAGCACGCCTTCGATCACATTGCCGTCCGGCAGGCGGTACAGCAGCTTCACCGTCCCGTCCAGGCGGGAGACGACGGTCTCCAGCACGCTGACCGGGTTTGCACTGCAGGTCTCCTCCAGTTCCTTCCGGTAGGCCATAGGGAGATTCAGCATCTTGGAAAAGGGAACGCCTTTGTGCAGCCACGAGAAGAGCTGCCGGCTCCTGAAGGCAGGCTGTCCCTGCCCTTTGGCCCACTCCGTCAGCTCTTCCAGACTCATGTTCAGCAGTTCTTGCCGCATACGTTCCCCCTGTAGCGTCACTTTCTGCGCATCCTGCAGATGTAAAAACCGTCCATCCCGTCCCGATGTGCAAAGAGCTGCAGGCCGAATTCCCCTTCCTTTGCCGCCAGGGCTTCCGGAAGCTCTCCCGCAAGCGGCCAGACCTCATACTCTCCATGGCGCTGAAGGAAGGCCTGCACCTGCTTTTCATTCTCCTGCGGCAGGACGGAGCAGGTGGAATAGACCAGTGTTCCGCCCGGCTTTACCATCGGCGCGACAGCGTCCAGGATCGCCTTCTGCGTTTCGCAAAGCGACTGAACGCCTTCCGCGGTAACCCTGTACTTGAGATCCGGTTTCTCCGTCATAACGCCCGTTCCGGAGCAAGGTGCGTCGACCAGCGCGGCATCCAGCGTCCCCGCCATCTCCGGGCGGGGCTGCGTGGCATCCCTCAGCATCGGGCGCACGTTATCCAGGAAAAGGCGCTTCACCGTCTTCTGGATCAGCTCAACGCGGTGCGCATGGGTATCCCACGCGTACACGCGCCCGCTGCCCTTCATGTCTTCAGCCAGAACGGCGCTCTTTCCGCCCGGCGCGGCGCACGCATCCAGGACAGTCTGGCCGGGTTTTGCATGTACCGCCCTGGCAGCCAGAACGGAACTCTCCCCCTGTATGGTGAACAGACCGTTCTGAAAAGCGCGGAGCCGTGTCAGGTCTCCTGCGTTCTGCACTTTGAGCACGCCCGGCACGGTGCCTTCCTGCCAGTGGAGCTCCTCCTCGGCCATCAGCCGGCGCAGGCGCTCCGGTGTGCACCGCAGCGCGTTGGCACGCACGTCCACCGTTCGCGTATCCGGCCGGTAGCGCAGTATCTCCAGTGCCGTATGCTCTCCCCAGGCATCGATCAGCAGACGGCAAAGCTCCTCCGGCGCGCTGAACAGGATAGAGAGGTAGCGGACGGGATCCTCCTGCGGCCTCGGCCACTCGATCGAGTCCTTCTGGCGGATCATATTGCGCAGCACGGCATTGGCAAGTCCCGTAAAGCTCTCCAGCCCCATGGAGCGCGTCAGCGATACGGATTCGTTTACGGCCGCCATGTCCGGCACCCTGTCCAGCTTGAAGATCTGGAAGGCGCCCATGCGCAGGATCTCCCGGAGAACGGGCTCGATCTCCTTGTTTTCCTCCAGGAAGCTGTCGATCAGCCAGTCCAGCTGGATCCGGTTTTCGATCGTTCCGTACACAAGGCGCGTTACAAACGCCCTGTCCCGCTGCGAAAGGTGCGACTGATCCAGCCGCTTTTCCAGTGCAAGCGAGGCGTACGCATCCGACCGGCTGACATCCAGCAGCGTATCCAGCGCAACGCGGCGCGAGGCAAGGCCGCCGGCTGCGGTCTGTCCCCGTCCTTCGCGGTGCGCAAACCCGTTGCCGCTGCGCGGTTTCATGTTTCTTTTGGAACCGTCAAATGCCATCTTCAGTCTCCTCCCAGCCGGATCCCCGTGTCCATGCTGTGTCCGCGCAGATAATCCCCGGCGGGCATACGGCGCTGTCCGGGCATCTGGATCTCCAGAAGTTCCAGCACCGAATCCCCGCACGCTACGGCGAGGCCGCTCTTTGCGTCTGCCGTCAGCACCGTGCCGGGCTCCGCTTCCGGTTTTCCCGCTATCCTTCGCACGGCAAAAACCTTCATCGTCTCTTCCCCGAAAGTGGTAAAAGCCGCCGGCCACGGGTCGGTGCCGCGCACCAGTCGGTCGATCTCTCTGGCTTTCTTTGTCCAGTCGATCCGTCCCGTTTCCCGCGTGAGTTTGGGCTCGTACGTCGCGCGCGACTCGTCCTGCGGCGTGCGCACCAACGAACCGTTCTCCATCGCTCCGATCGTTTCGATCAGCAGCTCGGCGCCCAGGAGCGACAGCTTGTGCGTCAGCGTCTCTGCGGTGTCGTCCTCGCTGATGCGCGTGCTGGCCTTCATCAGGATGTCGCCCGTGTCCATCCCGACATCTGTCATCATCGTCGTGATGCCGGTCTCTTTGTCCCCGCAGATGATGCTGTAATGCACCGGCGCGCTGCCGCGGTGTTTGGGTAGCAGCGAAGCGTGCACATTGATCGTCCCGAAACGGGGAACCGCCAGGCAGTCCCTGGAAAGCAGCTGCCCGAACGCGGCTGTCACGCAGAGATCGGGCTCCAGCGAGCGCAGCATCGCCAGCCCTTCCGGGCTCTTGATCTTCTCCGGCTGGAATACCGGGATCCCTGCACGCAGCGCCTCCTCCTTTACGGGACAGGCCGCCAGCTTGTGGCCGCGCCCCTTTGGCCTGTCCGGCTGGCAGAAAACGCCCACGACCTCGTAGCCTTCCCGGATCAGCGCCTTCAGGGAAGGCACCGCGAAATCGGGTGTCCCCATCATTACGATTCTCATTCCTGTTCCTCTTCCGGATCGTCTTCCCCGGTCTCATCGTCTTCAAAGAGCTCGCGCTCCATGATGTCCACGTACAGCCGGCCGTCCAGATGGTCCGTCTCATGCATGATGCAGCGCGCAAGCAGGCCTTCCGCTTCCAGTTCGCAGGTTTCCCCGCTGCGGTCTTTAAACCGCACGGTCACGTTCATCGGCCGCTTGACGAGGCCGCGCCGTCCGGGTACGGACAGGCAGCCCTCCGCATCCTCCTGCTCTCCGGAGGTGGCGATGATCTCCGGGTTGACCATCTCGATCAGCCCGTCGCCGCAATCCATCACGACGACACGGCGCAGTACAGCCACCTGCGGTGCGGCAAGGCCGACACCCTCCGCAGCGTACATCGTCTCAGCCATGTCGTCCAGCAGCTTTGCAAGCTTTGCGTCAAACTTCTCAACCGGCCGGCTCTTTTTGCGGAGCAGATCGTCTTCAATATGCAGAATCGTTCTCAGTGCCATAGCAAAACCGTCTCCCTTGTCTCACAAAAGTCTTTGTCACGAACTTTTTAATTATAACGCATTTTCTTTCCGAAGAAAACCCCTCACAGCAGAGACTGCGGGTTGATCTGGCATACCGAACGGCAGCCTGTCCGGTCCCCTTCAGCCAGCGCGCTCAGCCTCTCCAGAGCCTCTCTGCACACGGGCTGATCCACCATCTTCACAACCAGCTCCCACCGGTACTTGTCACGTATGCGGTGAACAGGGCATTCCAGCACGCGCATCGTCTTCAGGTATTTTTTGAGATAGAGCCGCTTTTCAAAAAAGGCCTCCATCTCCCCGGCAGCGGCTGATGCCTCCCGCCTGCCCCGCTCATCCTCATCCGCTTCAAAAACGAGGCGCGCGATCACCGTGAACGGGGGATACAGCGCCTGACGGCGGTAATGCATCTCTCTTTCATAAAACGCCCTGTAATCCTGCCGGCTTGCAGTTTCTACCGCGTAGTGTTCCGGATCGTACGTCTGCAGGAAGACCTCGCCGGACGTATCCGCCCGCCCCGCCCTGCCGGCCACCTGGGTCAGCAGTTGGAAGGCGCGCTCCGCCGAGCGGTAATCAGGCAGCTTCAGCATCGCATCCGCAGCGACGATCCCCACCATCGTCACATTGGGGAAATCCAGCCCTTTGGCGATCATCTGTGTCCCCACGAGGATCTTCGCCTCTCCGGAACGGAAGCGCTCCAGGATCGTCGCATGCGCGTCCTTCCCTCTCGTCGTATCGTTGTCCATCCGCAGCGCCAGCACCCCGGGGAAACGCCGGCGGACTTCCTCCTCCACGCGCTGCGTCCCCGTTCCGAAGTAGCGGATATAGCGGCTCCCGCACTCCGGGCATTCGGCTGGCACCGGCTGCTCCATGCCGCAGTAGTGGCAGCGGAGCACGTTCCCGCTTGAATGATAGGTCATCGAAATATCGCAGTGCGGGCACTGCACCGTGTAGCCGCAGCTCCTGCAGGAAACAAATGTCGAATAGCCCCTGCGGTTGACGAAGAGGATCGCCTGCTTTCCTGCCTCCATGCACCGGGTCAGCCCGTCCAGCATCGCGCCGGAAAACACGGAACGGTTTCCCTGGCGAAGCTCTTCCCGCATATCGATGATGCGGACCTCCGGCAGCGGCCTTCCAGCGACCCTGGTGGGCATTTCCAGCAGCGTCAAATCCCCGCGCTGTGCCAGTGCAAAGCTGCGCAGGCTCGGCGTCGCGCTGGCCAGCAGCAGCGTTGCGCCTTCGCGCTCGCAGCGCCGCCGTGCCAGGTCGCGCGCATCGTACTGCGGTGTGTTTTCCGCCTGATAGGTCTGCTCGTGCTCCTCATCCACGATGATGAGGCCGACCCTGTCCAGCGGCGCAAAAATCGCAGACCGGGCGCCGATGACCACCCGTACCTCGCCTCTGCGGATCCTGCGCCACTCGTCGTAGCGCTCTCCCGGAGAGAGCCTGGAATGCAAAACCGCCGCATCCTCGCCGAAGCGGGAGCGGAACCAGGATACCATCTGCGGCGTCAGCGCGATTTCCGGAACCAGCACGATCGCCGTCTTTCCCTGCGCCGCCACGGCCCGGACGGCACGGATGTAAACCTCCGTCTTTCCGCTGCCTGTAACGCCGTAAAGCAGGAATCTGCCTTCGCCGCGGTCAATCGCCGGCAGCAGCTGCGACAGGACGGCACGCTGTTCCAGTGTGAGTTCGGGGTCCGCTGCAGACAGCGCTTCCATCTCCCCGTAGGGCCTGCGCAGGATCTCCCTCTGTTCCAGCCGGATGAGGCCCATGGCGGCAAGCGCCGTCAGTGCCTGCCGGCATTCACCCAGCCTGCTGCGCAGCAAGGCGGTCTCCGCTTCATTCCCCTCTGACTGCTCAAGCGCTTCCAGGATCGCCGCACGCTTGGGCGCCCTGTGCTGCGCTTCCCGCACCTGCGTCCGTATATCCTCCGGCACGGTGAGGACGGCAAACTCCCTTTTCTTCTGCGTTATGCGCTCTCCGCGCATTTCAGCGGGATACAGGAGCCTCAGCGCCTGTGCCATCGCGCAGAAGGAAGTCCTGTGGATGTAGTCCGCCAGATCCAGCAGCTGCGGCAGGATGACGGGATAATCCTCAAGCGGTTCCTGAATCTCCCGGATCCTGTCCTCCGGGACGTCGCAGTGCTCCTCGAAGCGGATGACGATCCCTTCGATCCGCTTTCTGTGGCCAAACGGCACGTGTACGCGCATCCCGGGCAGAACCGTCATCCCCTCCGGAATGCGGTAGGTGAAGACGCGGTCCACGTCTTCATGCGCGATGTCCACAATAACCTGACAAAACCGCAAGCTATTCGCTCCTTTTCTTAACAGGCCGCCGTCATCCCCGGCTCATCCTCGTGAGCGCCAGCTCTTTGGCGGCACGTACAGCCGAAGGCAGGGGCAGCGCGGACAGCGTTCCCGCATCCGCCCACAAAGCGCCTTCCGGCGCCGGGACGTCTTCCAGCGCGCGGAAAGCGTGAATGCGCATTTCCCAGATGATATGGGTAAAGACGTGACGTGCCGGGCCGAGCGCCTCTTCATAGGCGGCAGGAACGCCCATCTCCTCCAGCGCTTCGCACATCTGTTCCGGCGTCAGGTCCCCTTCCCTGTCCGGGAAGACGAAAAGCCCCTGCAGAAGTCGCTCTTCCCTGCGGCAAAGCAGAACGCCCTGCCTGCCGAAGACCAGCATCTGGCTTCGGAGCTCGACCCGCTGGCCCTTTTTCTTCGGCTTCACGGGCAGCGCCTCCGGATCCCCCTGTGCCTTTGCGCTGCACTCGCCCGCAAGCGGGCACTGCCCGCATTTGGGCGAGCGCGGCAGACAGACGGTCGCCCCCAGCTCCATGACGGCGTTGGCAAACGCTCCCGGGTTGTCCCGCGGCACCAGGTCTTCGGCATCTCTTGCCAGCTGCTTCCGGGCCTCAGGATCCATCACTTTGCCGATCCCGAAGTACCGGCACCAGACGCGTTCAAAGTTTCCGTCCACCGCCGGAGCCGGGACGCCGAAAGCGATACTTGCGATCGCCCCTGCCGTATAGTCTCCGATCCCGGGGAGGCGCCGCAGCTCGGCGACGGATGCGGGAAGTTCGCCCCCGTACCGCTCTTCGATCTCCCGGGCAGCACGCCTCAGGTTCCTGGCGCGGCTGTAGTAGCCCAGTCCTTCCCATGCCTTCAGCAGCTCCGTCTCGTCACTGTCTGCCAGTGCGCGAACATCCGGAAAGAGCGCAAGAAAACGGCGGTAATACGGGATGACCGTCTCCGCCCGTGTCTGCTGCAGCATGATCTCCGAAATCCAGACCTCGTAGGCGCCCGGCGCACTCCGCCAGGGCAGGTCTCTGTGCCCCTCAGCGTACCACGCAGTGAGCTGCCTGCCGAATTGCTCCTCTTTACCCATACCGTTCCTAATACAGAAGCGCCTGCCGCGGGCAAACGCTTCTCTTTTTGTGCTGATGTTGCTTATGCATCGTAGCCCAGGGTACGCAGGTCTGAGATCCGGTTGCGCCAGTCCTCCCGAACCTTTACCCAAAGCTGAAGGTTGACCCGGGTATCCAGCAGCCGCTCGATATCGCGCCTGGCCTCCGCGCCGATCAGCTTCAGCATGCTGCCGTTTTTGCCGATGATGATCCCTTTGTGTCCCTGCTTCTCGCAGTAGATCGTCGCATGGATCTCCGTCAGCGTCTCGCTCTTCACCGCAAAGGACATCATCTCCACACCGATGCCGTGCGGTACCTCATCCTTTAAATGGATAAGCGCCTTTTCGCGGATGATCTCGGCACACAGGTCGCGTTCCGGCTGGTCTGTCATCATATCCGAGGGAAAGTACTGAGGCCCCTCCGGCAGTTTTTCCAGGATCGTCTTTTTCAGTTCGTCCATTCCCCGTCCGGAAACGGCGCTGACCGGCACGATCTCCGTATAGCCCGCGCCGGCAAAGGAGGAAATCGCATCCAGCACGCCCTTCTCATCCAGCAGGTCCGTCTTGTTCAGCACGAGGATCTTCGGCATCGGCAGCTTCGCGTACTCCTCCACGATCCGCCGGTCCTCCCTGCCGGTCGCATGCGCGTCCACCATGACGATGAGCAGGTCGATCCCGTCCACGGCATCCGCCGCGCTCTTCATCATCACCTCGCCCAGCTTCGTGCGCGGTGTGTGCAGGCCGGGCGTGTCCAGGAAGACGATCTGCCAATCCTCCCCTGTCATCACGCCCATGATGCGGTTGCGCGTCGTCTGCGGCTTATTGCTGACGATCGCCACCTTTTCGCCGATCATGGCGTTCATCAGGGTGGATTTGCCGACGTTCGGCCGCCCCGTTATAGCCACGAAACCGGAATGAAACTTTTTCGTATTCTCCATTGATCTTAACCCCTTGTCAGCCCGATGAGGCTGAGTACCTTTTCTTCCATCGCGCGCATTTTCACGCGGTCCTCTTCTTCGATGTGGTCGTATCCCATCAGGTGAAAGAGGCCGTGAACGAACAGGTAGCCGCACTCGCGTTCCTCGCTGTGCCCGTATTCCGCAGCCTGCGCCCGCGCATGATCCATCGACAGGATGATGTCGCCCAGAAAAGCCGCCTGCAGCTCGTCGTCGTACTCCATGAGGAGCCGATCTTCACAGCTGCCCGCCGTCTTCGGATAAGGATAGGAAACCGTCGGGAAGGACAGAACGTCCGTAGCCCTGTCGATCCCCCTGTATTCTCGGTTGAGTACGTGGATCTCATCATCGCCGACGATGTGCAGCGCTACGGCTGTCCGTACCCGGACGCCTTCCGCCTGCACGGCCGTCTCGGCGCACCGCGTCAGCCAGTTCCGCGTCTGCTGCGGCAGCAGGCCGCCTTCATCCGCCCATTCGATCCTGATCATTTGCTTGCCCCCGCGCGGCTGCGCAGCCCTTTTTCACGAGGACGGCCTGCCTTCTTCGCCGTGAGATCCGGATACTCGATCCTCTCGTGAAAGACGCCCTGCAGCACGGTCTCAAAGGCGTTACAGATCTTTCCGATGTCCCGGAAGGTCAGCGTACACTCGTCCAGCTGCCCGTCCTCCATCTTGTTGCGCACCAGTTTCCGGATCATCTCGGACATCTTCTCCCTCGTGGGATCCTGAAGCGAGCGGACCGCGGCCTCCACCGTGTCCGACAGCATCAGGATGGCCGCCTCTTCCGTCTGCGGCTTGGGGCCGTCGTAACGGTAGTCGGCGACATCCACATTGTCCGCACCGTACTTTTCGATCGCCTTGGCGTAGAAGTACATGACCGGCGTATCGCCGTGGTGCTGCTGGATGAGGTCGATGATCTGCTGGGGAAGATGCTGCTTGCGGGCCAGCTCCGCGCCGTCCCGCGTGTGTTCCGTGAGGATGGCGGCGGACATCCGCGGCTCCGTTCTGTCATGCGGGTTGTCGCCCACCTGGTTTTCCTTGAAGTACTGCGGGCGAAGAAGCTTGCCGATGTCGTGGTAATACGCGCCGACACGGACGAGCAGCGCATCCGCCCCGACTTCTTCCGCCGCGGCTTCCGCGAGATTGGCCACCACCATGGAGTGGTGATAGGTACCGGGAGCTTCGATCATCAGGCGGCGCAGCAGGGGCTGGCTTGGATTGGACAGCTCCACCAGTTTGGCCGGGGTGATCAGGTTGAACAGCGACTCCATGACCGGCTGAAGCCCAATGCACAGCACGGCTGCCAAAAGCGAACCTGGAACGGCGGCAAAAGAGCGCGACAGAACGGTGCGGATCCCCTCCGAAGAAGTCAGTGCGCCGACACAGCTGAGCAGCACAAAGTTCAGCGCTCCCGCCGCAAGTCCCGCCAGCAGCAGATAGACGCGCGTCGGATTCTTCCGCATGAGATGGATCGCCAGCGTTCCTCCGGCCGACGTCATCAGCAGTACGCGCAGCATGTCCGTCGTCAGCATATCCGTCCCCTTGAAGG
This sequence comes from Clostridia bacterium, assembly GCA_017484085.1. Classification (GTDB taxonomy): domain Bacteria; phylum Bacillota; class Clostridia; order Christensenellales; family Aristaeellaceae; genus Ventricola. Next base: position 8,479 of record JAFUTW010000037.1, on the reverse strand, counting down.
CGAGGAAGGAAAAATACAAGGACATGAACAGATTGGTCAGATACGCCGGTCTGGCGCCGATCAGGTTTACCACGAGGATCGGCGCGATCAGCACAGGCATGTACGCCATATCGGTATAGTTGCCGACGAGCAGGCAGACCAGCACCGTCAGCATCGCCGAGATAAACATGATGAGGGAATTCCTGCCGAGCAGCTCCACTTGGAGAGAACTGTCTGCGACCAGGATGACCGTGACGAGGATCGACGCCACGATGAGCGCCGTCCCCAGATAGAGCAAAAGATCCGGTCCGTCGCCGCTGATGAGGCCCAATGCCTCCAGGACGGCGATCTGGTCGCTCGTCACGCGGTCTCCCTTGACCACGATGTTCTGACCCTGCTTGTACAGGATGGGCTCGATCGCCTCCGCCGCTTTCTGGCGGTTGGCCTCCGTCGCTTCCTGGTCGATCAGCATGTTGGGCTTGAGCAGTTTGCGCAGCAATGGGATCCCGATATTGTACCAGAGGTCGGTCCGCGTGTTGTACGCCACGATCTGCTGGATATTGGCGATAGCGTCCTCCACCTGCCCTTCGTTGATTGTGGAAACCAGCGCTGTCCGCGTCGCGCTCAGCAGGCTTTGGTAGAGGCTTTCAAAGTCGCTTTCCGTCGTATTCATCAGCGTTCTCAGCTGAAAGTTGGTGAGGGACAGATCGCTGACCAGCGCCGAAGCCTGCTGATAATCGCTGTCGGTATAGGCGCCGCTGTAGCTGTCACCGGAACGGATCTGTGCGCCGAGTTCCCGCACAGAGCGCAGCCCCGAAAAAGCCGTCTCCAGATCCTGCAGCACCACTTCGGAGACGCTTTCGTCCCTGTAGTAGACGCTGGAGACCGCCGCGACGGCTGCCGTCTTTCTGCGCTCCGTCGCGTTTTCATCCACGATATCCCGGCTGGCCGTAATCGTCGCCGGCGCCACGTCTCCCGCAGCCAGATCATACTGTTCCGGGGAGATCACTGCAAAGGCGACGATGAGAAAAGCCAGGTACATCGCCACGGCGATGAGCACGTTTCTCGCCCTCAGGCTGATGCCCTGCAGCATCACTCTGTCACGTTTTTGGGAAGGATCCTGCATCCTTTACGCCCCTCTCACGCCCGTATCATGGGCTTCATATGCGCGCACGATGGCCTGTACCAGCTCGTGCCTCACAACATCCGTCGCGGTAAGTCTGGAAATGGCTATGTCCTTTACCCCTTCCAGCACCGCCACTGCGTCATCCAGACCGCTGCGCTTGTCCCTGGGCAGGTCGACCTGGCTGGGGTCCCCCGTCACGACGATTTTGGAGCGGAAGCCCATGCGCGTCAGGAACATCTTCATCTGTTCCCTCGTCGTGTTCTGCGCTTCATCAAGGATGATGAACGCATCCGACAGCGTCCGGCCTCTCATGTACGCCAGCGGGGCCACTTCAATGATCCCTTTTTCCTGATAGCGGAGGCTCGTCTCCGTCCCCAGCAGCTCAAACATCGCATCAAACAGGGGGCGCAGATACGGGTCGACCTTCTGGTTGAGATCCCCCGGCAGAAAGCCCAGCTTTTCCCCCGCCTCGACCGCCGGGCGCGTCAGAACGATGCGCTCCACCTGCCGGTTCTTGAGGGCGGATACCGCCATCGCCATCGCCAGATAGGTCTTGCCGGTTCCGGCCGGGCCGATCGCGAAGGTCAGCGTGTGGTTCTTCATATCCGAGACGTAGGCATGCTGTCCCAGCGTCCTGCAGCGCACCTGACGCCCGCGGAAGCTGGTTGCGACCACCGCGTGGTCCAGCTCCGAAAGCCTGTCGAGCGACCCTTCCTTTGCAAGGTTCACAACGTACTGCACCATTGTGGGATCGATATTCCAGCCTGTATCGCAGAGATGCACAAGCGCCCTCAGCATCTCCTCCGCGCCGCTTACTTCTTCCCGGCTTGCCCCGTCCAGCGTGATCTCACCGTCACGCAGAGCGACATGCACGCCGGTCAGTTCTTCCAGCCGCCTGATGTTTTCGTCTCCGTTGCCGAAAAGGTTCTGCAGCAGTCCCGAGGCGTATTTACCTTCCGCCATTCATTATCCTCCCGATCATCTGTCCGGAATCCTCTTCTTTGGTCAGTGCGCATTACGGGAGGCGTTCTCCCGAGAGCAGGCAAAGAGGCTCCGATAGGAATTGACGCGCCTCAGCATCATCGTCATGTCAAAACACTGTGCCAGCGTCTTTCTCGCCCCGCTCAGATGCCGGATCATCATCTCATACGCTTCCGTTTCGCTGCAGGGCCCTTCGGGGAGCCCGAGAAGGCGCATGTGGTGCGGGTTCAGCGTCAGAAGGGTATACAGCATCTTCCCGTCTTCCGCTTCGAAGACGTTCTTCAGTGCGTATTCAAGTCGGTCCCTGCCGTACTTCCATACGTCCTCCAGGAAGCGCTCGCCCTCCGGTATACGGAATGAAACAGAGACGGCAGGCCGTGAAGGATCGACCCGGCCCTTCAGCTGAAGTCCGTCGATCTTCTCAATCAGTTCTGCTTCTTCATAGCTTTCTCCGCGCAGGAACCCGCAGAAAAACTCCTCCTGCCGGGCGCGAAGCATGTCCAGCGATTCAGCTTCTTTCGCGCCGGCATCCCTGGCGATCAGTTCCCTGCGGATACCGGCCAGCTCCCGCTGCAGCCTGTCCGCGTTCCTCACTGTTTCCATGCCCAGCGTGTCGCTGTAGTCGCGGATATAGGAATAGAAGGTCTTCCCCTCTTCTACCGGCAGCAGACAGGAAACGACGTCATAGCGGCGTTCGGCGAAGGCGGAAATACCCTCCCGGGCACTGACGGCGATGCGGGGCTGCTCAAATCCCTGCAGGGTCCAGCCGGCATAGGTGCTGTAGAGCTTTTGAACTTCGCTCTTATCCGTAACCAGAAGCAATCTGTACATGATACTACTCCCATTTTTTACGATAAACATCGTCATTATAGCCTATTCCCGCGGCGTTGACAAGCATCCCGCCCGGAGGCCTTCCGCTGCCGCCCCGGCGCAAAAAGAAAAACCCCGGCAAACCGAATCCGGACAGCGTCCGGTTCGGCCCGCTCGGGGTTCCAATCGGTCCCGGCACAGCGGCCGGGGTCTTCTCTTCTCAGGCTACCTGTATGATCCTGCTCTCCATCAGCATCATAAAGTAATCATAGGCATCCATGTTAGCGATCTCACGCCGGTCCTCCTCGGCCAGGATTTCACCTTGTGTCTCAGTCGACTCCCCGTTCATAGCCTGCCCCTCCCTGAAGTTCGTTTGAGGCTATTATAAACGGCTCGGCAGGCAAAGTCCAAAAATCGCGCGCTTTGTAATGAATTTCATATCTTCGAAACATAATTGCCATTATGTAAAAAAGACCCCGGAGCACCTCCGGAGTCCGTCTCTTTTGTTTTATGCCAGCCGCGCCCGCGTCACATCCAGCATGGCCGAAAGCCGCCTGCACGCTTCATCCGCGGACATATCCGTCGTCTTTGCGGCAAGGATGTACGCCAGGCCGTTCGCGTACAGGCAGACCGCGTCCGTCATCTCCTTGGCTCTGTCACTCTCCAGCTTCTCCTGCTCCGCCGTCTTCTCCAGCAGTTTCGGATACAGGCCGTCCGCTCCGAAGAGCACCTCCATACCCAGGTGCGTCTGCACAAAAAGGTGCAGAAACGTCTTCGCGTCCGCTTCCGCAAACCGCAGATAAGCGCAGCACCCGTCCAGCAGCGTCTGTCCGGAACCCAGGGCCGGTTCAAGCGCATCCCGGAAGAGCTGAACGGCGCGCAGCTCCAGTTCATCCTTGATGAGGCCGAGGTTGGCAAAGCAGCTGAACACCGGCTGTGTGGAACACTTTGTTTCGCGGGCGATCGAGCGGGCGTTGATGCTGTCCATTCCCTCCCGGCGGAAAAGTCTAAAGGAACTGTCCAAAATGATCTCCGGTGTAACTCTCTGTTTCTGTGGCATAACGGCACCCCTTTCCTGTATTTCTTGTCATTTAATATTCACTTTATTATATCATATATCATATAATGTGACAAAGAAAAAGAGCATATTGTAATGTTTTGTAATTTGAACAAGAGAAGCGATCAAAAAGCATAACTTAAAGTATGTAGTATGGTTGAAAGCACATTTCAGATGTGTTATAATATCAACTGATTTCAAATAGAAGCATTTTGTCCAGAAAATGGATCCACGCACGAAGAAGAAATAAAGTATACTTTATTACATATCATAAATCAGCCCCCGAAGGAGGCTGATTACTGTATATACTGTCAGGGCTGCCGCCGCTTTCTCACAGGTAATAGACAAAGCGGTGGTTCATCTTCTTGTAAAGCACACACCCGGCGACGAGGAAGACACATGCATAAGCAAGCATCAGCACGTGGTACTGCAGGGACGGTATGTTGCCCTCCAGCACCACGACGCGCACATACTTGATGCAGTCGTAGACGGGGTTGATGAGGAAAAGCCGCTGCACGCTGGCCGGATAAGCGTCCACCTTGTAAAAGATCGCAGACATGTACATCAGCAGCTGCGTGAAGATATCATACAGATAACCGATGTCACGGAAAAACACGTTCAGCGCGGACAGCACCAGGCCGACGCCGATGTTGATAAACACCAGACACACGACCGGATAGAGGATCGCGATGAACTTCGGCGAGAACGGTATCCCATCCAGCGCGACGAAGATAAAGAAGACGATGAGCGTCAGCCCGAAATTGATGAGCGCGGAGACGTTTTTGCTCAGCAGGAAAAGATACTTGGGGATGTTGATCTTGAGGATGAGATCCCTGTTGGAGATCAGCGCGTCCTTGCCGCCGTTCGTGGATTCCCTGAAAAACGAGAAGAACAGGTTGCCCGCGAACAGATAGGTCGTATAATGCGGCGTATTGCGGCCGAAAAACTGCGTAAAGACGATCTTCATGACCAGCAGGTGCAGAAGCGGTGAGAGCATGCTCCATCCCATACCGAGCACGGTACGCTTGTACTTCTTTTTAAAGTCCCGCTTCACCAGCTCCGAAAACATGAAACGGTACTGTTTGATTTTTTTCAGCAAACAGGTTCCCCCCTGAATTGGATTTGCAAGCCCCAGTCTATCACAGTTGTGCGGGGTTCGCAAGCGCATCTCTCAGTCCGGTTCCACCCAGTGCATGCTCCGCTCCACGGCCTTGTGCCAGCCATGCAGAAGGCGGCTGCGCTGCTCCTGCCCCATCGCGGGCTGCAGCCTTACGTCCTCCCGCCAGATGCTGCGGATCTCTTCCTGGTCCTTCCAGACGCCTGTTGCCAGGCCCGCCAGCAGCGCAGCGCCCAGCGCCGTGGTTTCGATAACGGCCGGCCGGATGACCTCGCAGCCCAGGATATCCGCCTGGAACTGCATGAGGAAATGGTTGGCGCTGGCACCGCCGTCCACGCGCAGCTCCGTGGGCGCATATCCGCAATCCTCCGCCATCGCATGCACCAGATCCGCTGACTGATACGCGATCGATTCCAGCGCGGCGCGGACGATGTGCGCGCGCCCCGCGCCTCTGGTCAGCCCCACGATGGTTCCGCGGCTGTACATATCCCAATAAGGTGCGCCGAGCCCCGTGAAGGTCGGAACGATGTAGACCCCGTTGGAGTCCGTTACGGAACGGGCGATGGTCTCCGTCTCGGAGGCCCTGTCGATGAGGCGCATCTCGTCCCTCAGCCACTGCACGACCGCCCCGCCGACGAAGACGCTTCCTTCCAAAGCATAGGTCGTCTTTCCGCCGATGCGCCATCCGATGGTCGTCACCAGGCCGTTGCGGCTGCGCACCGGCGTGTCGCCCGTGTTCTGCAGCAGGAAACATCCGGTTCCGTAGGTGTTCTTCATCATGCCTGAGTCAAAGCAGCCCTGTCCAAACAGCGCGCTGTGCTGGTCGCCCGACAGCGCGGCGACCGGGATCTCCCGGCCCAGGATATCGGCATCCAGCATACCGACGATCTCCGAGGTGTCCACCACCTGCGGCAGCAGTGCTTTCGGTATGCGAAGCGCCGAGAGCATCTCCTCATCCCACTCATTCCGGCGGATGTCGTAGAGCATCGTCCGGCTGGCGTTCGTCGCGTCCGTCACATGTGGGCGCCCTTTCACGATGTTCCAGGCCAGGTAGCTGTCCACCGTGCCGAAACAGAGCTCTCCCCGTTCAGCGCGCTCCCGCAGGCCGGGCTGGTCGAGCAGCCAGCTCAGCTTGCTGCCTGAGAAATACGCATCGGGCACAAGCCCCGTGACTTCCCTTATGTGAGACTCCAGCCCCTCGTCGCACAGCCAGCGGACGATCGGCGCGGTCCTGCGGCATTGCCACACGATGGCGTTATAAACCGGCTCGCCCGTCTTCCTGTCCCACAGGAGCGTCGTTTCACGCTGATTCGTGATGCCGATCGCCGCGATGCGCTCCACCGGGATCCCGCTGATGCGGACCGCCTCGCGCAGCGCGTCGATCTGGCTGTTCAGGATCGAAGAGGGATCGTGCTCCACCCAGCCGGGCTGCGGATAGATCTGCGGAAACTCGTAGCTCTTGATGGCGATGACCCGGGCACGGTCGTCAAACACAACAGCCCGTGAACTGGTCGTACCCTGATCCAGCGCGATGATATAGCTTTCCATGGCAATCTCTCCCCTTTCATTTAAAAGCGCCGCTGCCACAGGGCAGCGGCGCTTTGCAGTCCTTTAACGCGAAGCCTCAAAATCCAGATCCACGAAGAAAACCTGTCCCGTCGTGTTCCCCACGACGATATGGTTTTCATATGCCGCAGGGGACGCCTGGATCGGGCCGCCCAGGTTCAGCGTATGCAGCGTCGTGCCGTTATAGCCGTCCATGACGCGCAGCGTGCCGTTATCGTCTCCCAGGACGATATAAGACTGTCCGTTGTCTTTACGGTAGAGGGCAATCGGAGAGGAGACGGATTCAGCATCCAGGATCTGCTGCCACAGCGTCTCGCCGGTCGTCTTGTCCAGGCCGTAGAGCACAGCGCTGTTGACCTTCTTTTCGACCTGCAGGCGGTTGACGTTGAAGATCACCATGTCGTCGATATCGCCTGCACCGACGATGGGCGACGCCTGTACGCCGGCATAAAGCCCCGTCTTGGCCGTCTTGCTTTCAAACTGGCCTTTCAGATCCGTTGTGACATCCCATACGGTTTCACCGGTCAGCGCGTTCAGCTTCATCATGTGAATGGCCGCACTCCTCTTTGTGATGTTGAGGACCGTGCCCGTGTAGAGCCACACGTTGTCGCCGTCCACTTCAAGCGCAGGGGTCGATACGATGCTCTCGCCAAGGTTCTTCGCCCATACAGGCTGGAGCGTGTTCATGTCGACGCACTGGAGCAGGCCGCCCATATCTCCGATGTAGGCGTAATCGCCGTATGCCGCTATGCTGGCGCGCATCCCCAGCTTGGGATCGGCCTTCAGCTTGGTCTTGTAATGATAGGCCGTATCCGCGGGGTTGACGCTGACCGTCTTGTTCTGAAGATCGAACTGTGTGCCCAGCGGAAGCGTGTAGAACATGCCGGATGCCGTGGTATAGAGCAGCGTGTCCTCATGCGTCTGCGGATCGACGTAGACCAGCGGCGAGGTGTAAACCTCCGTGTTGGAAGCATACGGCGCCGCAAGGTTCAGTGTCGTCTCAAAGCCGGCGAGCGAGTGATCCAGCAGGCTGTAGATCCTCATGCCCGTATTGCCCTTGACGGTCTGCTTGGACTGTTTGGAGTTGTCGTTCAGCTCCGTGGAGTTCGCACTGTACACCACCGTCATCGTGCCGGAGGTTTGGCCGACATACAGCAGCGGATAGCCGTAGGGGCTGATGCTGGCCGACACGTCCATGGACATGCCCACGTTGATCGTATCGCGGGAGGGTGACTGGGACTCCAGATCGTAGAAGTAAATCTGTCCGTCGCTGGCCGGGATGATGACCTCCTTCATGGGGCTCTTCCCCTCGGCGGTCGTCACGAAGGCAGGATAGATGTCCATCATCTCGCGGATGACCTTCGGCCACTTGACGATGACCGGCTGGCTGCCAAAGCCAAATCCCGTGCTTCCGTCGGCGAGACGAAGCGTCCTTGCCGAACGGCCCAGCTTCAGCTTCGGCTGCAGGGTCGCGCCTTCCTGCTCTGCGTTCAGCAATTCGCTCGCGATGGAAACCTTTCCGTAGGCACCGTTCTGGCGAAGCGGACCGCCGCGGAAGGTGAGCATACCGTAATTGGCGCCGTAGGCAGCCGGATCGCCCATGCTGATAGTCTGTCCGGTAAACCCTTCCTGGTCCGCTCCCCCGACTGCCACCGCAGTGCTCTTGATCGTCTTCTCAGGCACTGTGTCCTCCGCCGCGGCAGCCTTGAGTGCAATGTAAGGCGTCGGGCTCGGCGTGGGCGTCGGCGTCGGCGTCGGTGTAGGTGTAGGCGTCGGTGTCGGTGTGGGCGTCGGCGTCGGTGTGGGCGTCGGCGTCGGTGTGGGCGTCGGCGTCGGTGTGGGC
>JAFUTW010000036.1 GCA_017484085.1 Clostridia bacterium | reverse complement strand
GGCATTCCGGTGACGATGGCGAAAGGGATCCACCTGTTCCCATCCCGAACACAGAAGTTAAGCCTTTCAGCGCCGATGGTACTTGGCTGGAGACGGCCCGGGAGAGTAGGACGTTGCCGGATCCAAATGAAAGCCCCCAGCTTTTGCTGGGGGCTTTTCATTTGGGCCGGAAGTGTGCTGCTGTTTGACATGGCTCCCCTGAAAGGGGAGCTGTCAGCCTGATAAGGCTGACTGAGGGGTCGTGACCTCATCCACCGCGCCTGCGGCGCGGTCCCCCTTCTAACGTCATGCCCTTTCAGGGCATGATCCCCGGCAAAGCCGGGGACGTACGGCCGAAGGCCTACGCCAACCCCAAAGGGGAAGGTAAGGGACGGAGCTCTGATTGTGCGCCTGCGGTGCGGGATGCAGCAGGCCGTGCCCCCGGGAGGACCTCATCCGCCTCGTAAGACTCGGCACCTTCCCCCTCGCCGGGAGGCATCCTCGTTCTTTCAGAACGGGATCAGTCCTAAAGGGGAAGGCAAGTATAGGCAGAGAAGATTGCTTAGCCCTGGCTCCCCTGAAAGGGGAGCTGTCGGCAAAGCCGACTGAGAGGGCTTTCAGGGTGCCGACGCCCTCTTCGTTATGCTGTCAGCCTGATAAGGCTGACTGAGGGGTGGAAGTGGGACAGGGGATACGAAACCCTACCACCACGCCCTTGGCGCGGTCCCCCTCCCCTGTAAAGGGGAGGCGAGGGACATCATCCGCTGTCGGTACTCTGAACTGGGGTGTTGTCCTTTCCGCCCTTTTCCTGTATGATGAACAGGGAGGCGATAAGCGTGAGCAATATGCTGGACTACATCCGCTGGCGCGGGGATCTGCCCTTCGCTATGGTCCCCCTGGGAGAGGTGGACGGGCTGATCCTGGCACAGCTGTCCATGATCCGATGGGAGGAGGGGTTGGAAGGAAGCGCGACCCTGCGCTTTCTGGTGCCCCTGATCCGGGAGGAGCCGGTAGCGGTAGGCTTTACCGCCGATAATGACAAAAAGCTGCTGACAGCCGTCGAAACCAGTGAGCGCTTCGGCAGCCTGCGCATCAGCGATTATGTGCACCAATTGGATGAGAGAAGCGAAATGCAGTTCGGCGCTATTACGCTGCACCTTGCGGAGGACGCGCATTATATCGCCTTCCGGGGGACGGACAACTCCGTCGTCGGCTGGAAGGAAGACTTTAACATGGCTTTCTCGGAACCGGTGCCGGCACAGGGGGCTGCTGTCGATTACCTGGAACGGATCGCGGAAAAGTATAAAGGCAGGCTTTGGGTGGGCGGACACTCCAAGGGAGGCAACCTGGCGATGTATGCCGCTTCCGGCGTGTCAGACAGTGTCCGGGAAAGGATCGCGCAGATTTACAATTTTGACAGGCCGGGGTTCAGCGACAGGATGGAGGCCTCCGTGCTGTACGGCCGGATCGAAGGAAAGCTGCATTCCTATCTGCCGCAGGGGTCTGTCGTGGGGCTGCTGCTGGCGCATCCCGAGGCCTACACCGTGGTCAAAAGCAATTCGATCGGCGTCCTTCAGCATGACCCGTATTCATGGCAGGTGGAGGGCCCGGGTTTCCTGCGCATGCCCGGCCTTAACGCGGACAGCACCCGGCTGGATACTGCCTTCCGGCAGTGGCTTTCGGAGATGAGCGATGAAGACCGGACGGATCTGGTTGATACGCTCTTTGAAATCATCAACGCGACGGAAGCGAAGACCTTCGGAAGGGAATTCTGGATCGGGCTTTCGCAGAACATGCTGACTGTAGGCAAGACGATCCGCGATCTGGAACCCGAAAAGCGGAACCGCGTCCTCAAGATGATCGCGGAACTGGGCGCTCTGGCGAGACGGGCCTGAGTTTCGGACGAACAGATGGCTTGCCGTTCAAGGGGGACAGAGGATATGCAAAGAAAAGACGAAGAAAACAAAGAAAGCGACCGCACCCTCCGGATGACCGATGAGGAACTGGACGAGTTCCTGGAGGAGATGGACGAAGACGAGAAAGACGGCCATGAGGGATGCGCGGCGCATGTAGCCGGCGCCGCGGCCTTCGCCGTACTTTGCCTGATCCTGCTGTTAACGTGAAGCAGGGTGGGAAGAGGGCAGCCTCACAATTGAAAAAGCAGGGAAAACCGATATGATGAAGAGAAGCCTCTCCAGACGGAGAAGCTTCTCTTTTTGTTCAGGGTGTCTTATTTCTTTCTTTTATGGATCAGAAGCAAGGCAGATACGCTCAGCAGCAGGATCGCAGCTGTGAGAGCATACGGCGTTTGGTCGCCGGTCTTCGGGAGCTTATTGATATCATCCTGGCTGGGCGGTGTGGGGGTGGGTTCAGGTGTGGAAGTAGGCTCCGGTGTGGGTGTCGAAAGTGGTCTGTTGAGTATCACGGATTCGCTTTCCTTGTCTTGAGTGATGCTGCCGGAAGCCTTTTCATAGCTGGTCGCATAGTTGCCCGCGGCTTCCTTCACCTCGTAAGTGGTGCCCGCAGGAATGCCTTCGAAGGTGAGGCTGTCCCCCGGCCTCATCGTAAGCTCCGCTTTGCCGTCTGTAAAGTCCGTCTCACCATAACGCTGGACCCCGGACGGAATGCCGTTGCCTTTCAGCGTCACCGAAACGCTGAAGGAGCCAGACAGCGATCCCTCTGTTTTCTTTGTGACCGTCAGCTTGCCATTCGTATACGGTACCCAGTAAATGGCGTCCTTGAAGTATGTGAAGGTCTGGATGAGACTGCCGTCGGGAAGGCCGGTGATAGATACAGTATCCGATTGTTCCCGATTAGCCTTGTCAATTGCATCGTTGATCAGTGCTTTCTGTTCGTCTGTCCACTTCGTGTTGTTCAGCCCGGTTACGACCCACCGACCATAGCGGTAATTGCCCTGATTTACAACATAACTGCTGTAAAAATCGATCGATCCGGGTTCAACTGCGTCGACACCAAAGGTACCTTCGTTTACGGTGTTCTTCCCAAGTACGTCAGCTGCTGTGGCGCCGTCATCCTTCACGTTTACCAGGCCGATCAGTCCGTTTTCAAAGGTGTTGCCGGAAATATTCGGCTTGACTGAACCTTTGTTTCCGTCGTCCTGAATGACGATTTTGCAGCGCTTGTCTCCGGAACCCTCTCCGGCGCCCGTTACTGTATTGCCTGTAAAGTCCAGGCTCTGGCCGCCAGCTTTTCCCCAGTAGCCATGGAGCGCGAAGCTGTTCTTATCGAAGGTGTTGCCTTTTATCGAGACATTTCCGGCGGGCGTATTGTCGTTCATAACGTTGATAGCTGTATCGACAGAACTGTCAAACGTGCAGTTTTCTACGGAGAAGTCCGTGACACCGGAGGAAATGAGTATGCCGTTGGCCATCGTCCCAGTAAATTTGCAGTTTTTGACCGTGATCTTATTGCCGCCCCCGCTGTTTCCGAAATTTGTAATGGCAGCATAGACCCAGTTCTTTTTCTGTCCGCCGCTCTGAAAGGTCAACCCGTCTATGGTCAGGCCGACTGTCCTCTGACAATTGATGCCGCCGGAGTCGTCTTTACTTCCGGTAGGGGAGGGGCTGCCGTCGTGAACGCTGATGACTGCGCCCGCCGTGCTTTGGATCGTTAAATTGGTTACGCCTCTTGGGACGTTGAACCTGGAATAGGTACCCGCCTTCACATCGATGGTCCAGCCGTCCTTGTCAGACTGCTTGTCGATGTAATTGAGGGCTTTTTGTATGCTGTCATACTCGCCGCCGCTCTCCACTGTAAGCGTGCCGGCCGCTGACACATTCAGCGCTGCTGTGAGAAACAGCAGGAAGGCGATGAGTATACCGTATTTTTTCATATTAGCTCTCCTTTTGGTTAATTCTGAGGAAGAATAAGCCTGTTCATCATGATTGCATCGCTTGCCCGCAGGTACTGCAGATCCCCCTTCCTGCAGTACCGTTTTTGCAGTAGTATTCATTCATATTCTATAACAAATAATGATATAAGTCAAGAAATGAATCAGCGCTATTGATGAAATCGGTCGACGGTGCATCATTTAGTGCCCTGACGGCTGCAGAAACCCGCTAAGCCGTTCTTGCGAAATAAGGGAGAATCCGGTATCATTGAGCGGGAACAAAAAGAGACAGCATCGCTTGTCTTTGCGCCTTTTGAACCATTGCGGGGTGAAATCATGGAAATCAAGCAGCTGACGACCACCAATGTCTACTCATTTGAAGGAAAGGTGCTGGTCTGCGGCGCGTGCCTCGGGGAGGTTTATCCCGAAGCGCTGCGGGAGCTTGCGACGGACGCGGACGGCGTTTACGCCCTGTGCCTGGAGGTGACGCACATCAACATGGCGGTCACCAAGATCCTGGCGATGCTGAGCACGGGGAAGGTGACGCACCTGACCTTCGCCTCGGTGGACCGCTCGCCGCACTGCACCCAGATGCACTACATCCGCCATGAGATCGAGCGCTCCATGCCGGAGCACGTGCCCATTGAGGATATCGTGATCTCCGCGGCGGGGGAGCCGGTCAGGGTCCCTGCGGAGGCGATCGAGCTCTCCAAGACGCTCTCAAAGCTCAGCCGGATGGTCGATCAAGCATAAAAGGCTCCAAAGCGCATAAAACTCCCGGACTCCTTATATGGAGACCGGGAGTTGTTTATGAAAAGGTTTTACAGCCCGTTCAGATAACGGCAGGCCGCCAGCGCGGCGCAGGCGCCGTCCGCGATGGCCGTCGTGATCTGGCGCACGGTTTTGCGCCGGCAGTCGCCGGCGACGTAAATGCCTTTCGTGCGGGTCTCACAGCGCTCGTCCGCGTCGAAGTAGCCGTAGGCATCGAGCGCGGCCAGCGAGGAGAAGGACTCGTTTTTCGGGATGAGGCCGACGGCGACGAACAGGCCGTCGCAGGGGAGAAGCTCCTCCGGCCCGTCCCCCTGCGTGATGGTAAGCCCAGTCAGAAGACCGTCCTCCGCGGCCAGGCTTTTGATTTTGACGCGGGTCAGCAGCCGCACGTTCGGCCGCGCAAAGAGCACGTCCTGGAGGCGCTGCTCGCCGGTGCAGCGGGGCAGATCCTGAAGGATGACGACCTCACTGCACTTTTCTGAGAGCAGGATCGCTTCCTGCAGGGCGGAGTTGCCGCCGCCCGCGACGGCGGCGCGCTTCCCCGCGTAAAAGTCCCCGTCGCAGACCGCGCAGAAGGAGATGCCGTTGCCGACGAGATCCTCTTCCCCTTCCAGCCCCAGCATGCGGTGCTGGACGCCGGTGGCGAGGATGACGCTGCGCCCTTCAAAGCGGCTGCCTTCCTCCGTCAAAACGGTTTTGCTTTCCCCGTGGTCTTCGACGGCGACAGCTTTTTCCAGCTCGATCTGCGCGCCCTGGGCGAGGATCTGATCCAGCAGCCGGTCGGCGTACTCGTTGCCGCTCATCTGCAGCGTGCCGGGGTAGTTCTCCACCTTGGGCGAGTGCGTGATCTGCCCGCCGAAGCTCTCCTTCTCCAGGACGAGGGCGGTCTTTCCGTTGCGCAGGGCGTAGAGGGCGGCCGTCATTCCGGCAGGCCCGCCTCCGATGATGATGACATCAACCATCGTGTGTCCTCCCTGCCTCAGGCGCGGTGCATCAGCCAGCCCTTGATCTCGGAGACGCCGCGGTACTTCTCGATGGTATCACCGTCCACGATGACGAGCGTGGGCGCCTGGCGCACCTCGTACCGGCGGGAGAGGTCGGCCTGCTCGTTGGCGTTCAGCGCCTCATACGGCACGCCGGCGCGGTCCAGCAGGGCCATGGCGGCCTTGCAGTTGGGGCAGGTGGGCGTCTTGAACAGCAGGGCTTTTGTCTTCCCGTCCTGAACGGCGGGCGTTTCCTGCGGCGCCATCACCGGCTCAACGGGGGCGCAGCAGCCTGCCTCCGCGGCCGCTTCCAGAGCGGCATCCGCCGTCGTGGTGCGCGGTCCTTTGTGCGTGAGGACGGAGTGCCCGACATTGTAGACGCGGCGGTCCTTGAACTCCTGCGCCTTGCCGTCGTTCCAGTTCTGCACGGGGCGGTAGTATCCCGTGATGCGGCTGTAAACCTCCGTGGTCTTGCCGCAGATGGGGCACTTGTACTGCTCGCCTGTCAGGTAGCCGTGGTCGCGGCAGACGGAGTAGGTGGGGCTCATGGTGTAGTAGGGGAGCTTGTAGTTCTCCGCGATCTTGCGCACGAGGCTCGCGGCGGCCTTCCAGTCGGGCAGCTTTTCGCCCAGGAAGGCGTGGAACACCGTGCCGGAGGTGTAGAGCGTCTGCAGCTCATCCTGGATGTCCAGGGCGGAGAAGACGTCCTCCGTAAAGCCAACCGGCAGGTGGGAGGAGTTGGTGTAGTAGGGCGTGCCGTTCATGTTCGCGGTGATGATGTCCGGGTACAGCTCCACGTCGTGCTTGGCGAAGCGGTAAGTCGTGGACTCCGCCGGGGTCGCCTCCAGGTTGTAGAGGTCGCCGTACTTCTCCTGGTAGTCGGAGAGGCGCTCGCGCATGTGGTTGAGCACGTCCTGCGTGAAGCGCTGGGCCTCCGGGTGGGTGAGGTCCTTGCGCAGCCAGCGCGCGTTCAGTCCGGCCTCGTTCATGCCGATGAGGCCGATGGTGGAGAAGTGATTGTTGAAGGTGCCCAGATAGCGCTTGGTGTACGGGTAAAGCCCCATCTCCAGCAGCTTGGTGATGACCGTGCGCTTGGTCTTGAGGCTGCGGGCGGCCAGATCCATCAGGCTGTCCAGGCGCCGGTAGAAGTCCGCCTCGTTTTCCGCGAGATAGGCGATGCGCGGCATATTGATGGTGACGACGCCGATGGAACCGGTCGATTCGCCGGAACCGAAGAAGCCGCCGCTCTTTTTGCGCAGCTCCCGCAGATCCAGGCGGAGGCGGCAGCACATGGAGCGCACGTCGCTGGGCTCCATATCGGAGTTGATGTAGTTGGAGAAGTAGGGGGTGCCGTATTTCGCCGTCATCTCAAAGAGCAGGCGGTTGTTCTCGGTCTCGGACCAGTCGAAGTCCTTGGTGATGGAGTAGGTGGGGATGGGGTACTGGAAGCCGCGGCCGTTGGCGTCGCCCTCGATCATGATCTCGATGAACGCCTTGTTGACCATATCCATCTCACGCTGGCAGTCGCCGTAGGTGAAATCCATCTCCTTGCCGCCCACGATGGCGGGCAGGTTCTTGAGGTCGCCCGGGACCACCCAGTCCAGCGTCACGTTGGAGAAGGGGGCCTGCGTGCCCCAGCGGCTGGGCGTATTGACGCCGTAGATGAAGGACTGGATGCACTGCTTGACCTCCCGCTGCGTCAGGTTGTCGATCCTGACGAAGGGGGCGAGGTAGGTGTCGAAGGAGGAGAACGCCTGCGCGCCTGCCCACTCGTTCTGCATGATGCCCAGGAAGTTGACCATCTGGCTGCACAGCGTGGACAGGTGCTTGGCCGGCGCGGAGGTGATCTTGCCGGGCACGCCGCCCAGCCCCTCCTGGATCAGCTGCTTGAGGCTCCAGCCGGCGCAGTAGCCGGTGAGCATGGAGAGGTCGTGCAGATGGATGGCGGCGCTGCGGTGCGCTTCCGCGATCTCCTCGTCGTAGACCTCGCTCAGCCAGTAATTGGCCGTGATGGCGCCGGAGTTGGACAGGATGAGGCCGCCGACCGAGTAGGTGACGGTGGAGTTCTCCTTGACGCGCCAGTTGTTGACCTGAAGGTAATTGTCGACCAGATCCTTGTAGTTGAGCAGCGTGGAGTTCACGTTGCGCATCTTCTCCCGCTGCTTGCGGTAAAGGATATAAGCCTTGGCGACGTCGGCGTAGCCGGATTCGGAAAGGACCTTCTCCACGCTGTCCTGGATGTCCTCGACGGAGACCTTTTCGTCGTGGATCTTGCCGCTGAAATCGGACGTGACGCGCAGCGCGATCATATCGATGACGCTGGGATGGTACTGCTTGCCGATGGCATCAAAAGCCTTGGTGATGGCGCAGGAGATCTTGTCGATGGAAAAATCGACGAGCTTCCCGTCCCGCTTTACTACCTGGTACATGATAACCCCCACGAATTGACGTTTTTTTCGGCCCGCAAAAAAGGCGCGGACCGCAGCAGACCAAATGGTAGCACACGATCCCGCCTGTGTCAATATATTGTGGCCGATTTGCAAAAATAGACGGTGTTTGATCAATATTTAGTGTTTGATATTAAACGAACGATCGGCGAAATACCGCGGAAAATCAGTCCATTCCGCGTATTTCGGCCGCCGGCAGCGTCCCAGAGACGATGGCCAGATACGCCTGCATGCGCTCTCTGGAAGGGGCGTGATACCCGCGGGTGGGGACGGTGTCCCTGTCGGTGAAGGGCTGCAGGAAGTAGCGCGGCGCGCCCGCGATCCACCGGCCGATGGCGTGGAAATCCGCAGCCTCATGGAGCTCGTCGATCACGGTGGTGCGGAACTCGTAATCGACCCGCCCCCGCATCAGCAGGGCGATGCTCCGGTTGATGGCATCCAGGTCGACGGCGGGCACGCCGGCCGTCATCGCGTACTTTTCCGGGCTGTTTTTGATGTCCATGGCGACGTAGGAGACCAGTCCGTCCGTGATGAGGGCATCCACCACGTCGGGGCTGGTGCCGTTGGTATCCAGCTTTACGCTGTAACCCATCCGGCGGATCCTTTCGAGAAACCGGGGCAGATCGCTCCGCAGGCAGGGCTCTCCGCCGGTGACGGCGACACCGTCCAGCAGGCCGCGCCGCTTTTCAAGGAAGGCGAAGAGCTCGTCTTCCTCCATGACGGGCGGGGCGATGCCGCAGGCGAGCTCAAAATTGTGGCAGAAGGGGCAGCGGAAATCGCAGCCGCCCAGAAAGACGGTGCAGGCCACCTTTCCGGGGTAGTCGAGCAGCGTCATCTTCTGCAGACCGTGTATTTTCATGGGTTCTCCTTTCCGGTCAAACCGCAGCGAGGATGTGGAGGTTGCGGACGGCGCTGTCCGCGATGCCGTCCTGGACGGAGTAGGCGTGCTTCTCGAGGTCTGTGCAGACGGCCTGTGTCAGCCTCTGGCGCTGGAGTTCGTCGATGACGTCCGCAGCGATGCCCTCCATGACGTCCTGCTTGTCCCCGGCAAGCGCACCGCTGTTGTCCGTGGTCAGCAGGTATTCCAGCAGCTCGGCTTCCAGTGCCAGGCGGGGCAGCGCGCGCAGGGCGCGGAAACTCCACTTGTAGTAGGGCTGGTAAGCCCGGTTCAGCAGGAAGAGGACGTGCAGGGTGTGCTGCACGAACTCACATACGGCCAGCTGGGCTGCGCCCGTTTCACCGTGCCGCAGGCAGCGCGCGTAGTTGTACTGCCCGGACTGCGCCATGAGCAGCAGGCTGCCGGCGAGCTTTTTGCGGCGGATGTCCTCGGGGTAGAAGGCCAGCCGGGTGCGGATGCCGGTGACGAGCCCCGGCCCGTCATAGAAGATCTCCCCGTTGACCGATTCGGCCAGCACGCTGTCGGGCAGGGAAAGCCATTGCGCGGCGCTAAGATGCCCGTCCGGCGAGCCTGTCTTGTCCGTAAAGAAATCCGCGATGCGCAGCACGCCGTGCCGGGCGCCGCCCACAGGCTGCATCAGCGGCCGGGTGAACCCCATGAACTCTCGGGGCAGCGCGGCGTAGGCGCGCTCCAGCAGAAAGGCATCCCGCCGGCTCACCGTCTCCTCGTCCGGGAGGAACAGGCAGAAGCCCGGCTCAAAATCGTGATCCCGGGAGACCTCGTCGTCGTACCCGAAGCACTCGGAGCCGCTGCCCGTCAGCCCGGCGGCCACAAGGGGCAGCAGATGCGGGAAGCTGTGCAGCATGGGGAGGCCGAAGGTCTCGTAATACGCACGGGAAAGCTCAAGCCCTGTCATAAATCTCCTCCGCTGCCCGCCTGAAGGTTTCGGCATCCAGAAAATAGCCGTAGTATTCAAAGGTCGGCGCGCATTTTTCGCACACGTAGGCGTAATACCCGTCCCGCGGGATATCCGGCCGCCGGAGGAGCCGGGAGGCTTCGTCCAGCAGGCTGAAGATCTGCGCCTCGCCCTGCTCCATGCCCAGACGCGCTTCCACCGCGTTGGCGAGGTTCAAGCAGGTCATCGCCTGTTCCGGGAAACCGACGCCTGCCGCGGACAGCGGTTCCAGCGCGAGGCGGTAGGCCTCAAAGGCTTCGTCATAGCGTTCCAGGGCCGCCAGCGTGAGCCCCATATTGTTGTAGAGACCGCTGAGCTGCTGCGCGGGCAGCTCCGGATGATCGCGGTAAACGGGGACGGCCATCCGGAACAGCTCCAGCGCCTGCTCGTATTTCCCGAAGGAATGGAGCGCCGTCGCGGCGTTGATGTAAGTGGTCGCGGCGTTGACGGTGCCTTCCGCGCCCATGGAGCGGATGAGCCGCAGCGCCTGTTCGATGGCGGCTTCTCCGGGGCCGGCCTCGCCGGTCTTGCGGTAGTGGCCGATCAGCTCGCCCAGCACCATCAGCCGGCCTTCGTCGTCGCGGCCGGCTTCGGCCTCCCCCAGCCAGTAGCGGAGCAGGCGCTCCACGCCGGGGTAGTCGCGCCGGCTCATGTATTCATCCACCTTTTCCATGATGCGCCTGCGCGGGATGGGGCGGACACCGGCGAGGGGCAGGAAAAACGGGCTGTTCATCTTCATTCTCCGTCTTTGTCGTGTAGGTTCAGAGCTCCAGCTGCCGCGAGAGGTCCTGAAGGAAGCGCCGGCACTCCGGCTCTTCGGCGAGGATCTCCGCCGCCCGTCCGGCGGCATCCCGGAACCCGGGGGCCAGGCCGGAAAGCCCGCTGCCGTACAGGGGACACACGCCGGCACTCCGCGGATCCATGCGAAGGGATGCGCCCTGCGGCTGCGGCGAAACGAGCAGCGGAAAGATGCGGCAGGCGAGCGGACGCTCGGAGCGGGCGCAGCTGCCGCCGCAGACGAAGAGCCGGGCGGGTTTGCCGCCCAGAGAGAAGTTCGCCGGGATGACGCGCCCGAAGGCGCAGTCCCGGTACAGCGGTGCCTCGCCGGGGAAGAGCAGCATGCCGGTTTCGTCGTCGCCGGCGCAGCAGGCGGCGCCGCAGAAACGGCCGCAGTCAGCATTCAGCGGGGTCACGTCCTGAAGAACTTCCCGTGCCTTCAGGACGGCGCAGAGGGTCGTATCCATCTTTTACCTCCCGGAGAGGGTCAGCGCTTCCAGCGGAGCGCGCAGGCCAACGAAGACGGGAAGCGGTTCCTCCTCGGTCAGCGACCCGTCCGGATAGGTGAGCATGAGGCGCAGGCGCAGCACGCAGGGCTGATCCGGCAGCGCCGTTTCCAGCAAAAACGGGCGTTCTGCGGGAGATGTCCGCTCAAACAGCGTATGCCCCTGCCGATCCTGAAGGCTGGCTGTCACGTGGCAGCCGGCAGGCGCACCGGGCACTGCGATCCTGCAGGAAAAGCGGGAGGAACACCACCACGCGCCGAAGAGCGGAAAGGCCGCGACGTGCACGCCGGCGGCGCGGCGGAGGATGCGCTGAAAGCGGGGCGAGGTCAGGGCGCCTTCCGGTGCTGCGGGGCCCGAATAAAGCCCCAGGCGCATGCCATCCGCGCGGATGCGCGCCAGCAGCTCCGGCAGAGCGGCCGCCGCATCCGCTTCCGCCTTTCCGAGGGACGAAAGCAGCATTTCCTCGCGGGAAACCGCCTCCGCGGTGCGGGGGCAGGAGCAAAGGCCGCAGAGCTGCCAGGCGGCGTCGGCAGGGCTGAATGAAGGCGGGGGATCCTCGCGGAAGGAGAGGCCGGGGATGCGCGAAAGCCGCAGGCGCTCCGCATCATCGGCGCCCCTCACGGCGGCGCGGATGCCGGCCCTTCCCAGGGCAAGCAGCATCGCCTCCGCGGCGGGCGCGGGGAGCTGGACGCCGGGGATCTGCAGCTGCCTGAGCAGGGAGACCGTCTCCCCGGGCGGCGCAAACGCTTCCTCCACGGAAAGGGGGAGCCAGGCGGGGGAGAGAGCGGCCTGCGGTCCGCAGCACAGCACGCGCCGGTCGCACGGCAGGAGAGCCGCGCCCCGGCGCAGGCCGAGCGTCACGATCAGCACATCGCTGCCGAGGCGGCAGAGCGGGTGCGTAAGGCGCAGCACGCGAGGCTCTCCGGGGTTCAGGCTGAAGGCGAGGACGGACCGCGCCTGCCGTCCGTTCGTCTGCACGGACAGCTCATAGCTGCCCGGCATCACACAGGCAGCTGTTGCGGTGAGGACGGCTTCTCCCTCGCCGGGCTCGAGAGACAGGGCATCCAGCCAGGCGTTTTCCGCGCGCCGGAGCACCGGCACCGCGGGGATGCCGGCGGGCCTTTCATCCTCGAATTCCAGTGTCAGCTTCAGCGGAACGGTCACCGGGGACAGCTTCACATCAAGCGCCCCGTCCTGAAAGCGCAGGCGTTCGTTCCCGTCCGCCAGGATCCGCCCTTTGCCCCGCAAGAGCGGGAAGTGCAGCAGGAGATGATCGCCGGCCGCCTGCGCCGGCGTCAGTGTCAGAAAGAGGGAAGCGGCGTGGCCCGCCTCAGCCGGGATGAGCCCCGGAACGGAGAAGGGCCGGCTCTCTTCGGCCTTCTCCCCCAGCAGATCGCCGAAGCCGGAGAGCCGGTCTGCGCCCGGCAGGAAGGAGGGTGCCTCCTCTGCGGCGGAGAGCCCGGGCGCGGACAGGCGCCAGCCGGACGACAGGGGCAGCGCTGCGCTCATGCCTGCTCCCGCTGCCGGAGGCACTCGGCTGTCATGAGAAGGGCGCAGATCGTCTTCGAATCCCGGATCTCGCCGCGCATCACCATCGCGACGGCTTCAGACAGCGGGATGCGGACGATGCGCAGCACCTCGTCGGGGTCGGGATGCGTTTCGCCCTGGGTGAGCCCTTCCGCGAGGTAGATGGCGATGGTCTCGCTGCAGAAGCCCGGGGTAGTGAGCAGACGGGTCAGCTCCGTCATGGACGCGGCGGAGAGCCCGGTTTCCTCTTTCAGTTCGCGGACGGCGCACAGCAGCGGGTCCTCGTCCGCGGAGTCCAGCTTGCCGGCCGGGATCTCCCAGGTGATGCGGTCCACCGCGACACGGTGCTGGCGCACCATGGCGACGGTCCCGTCCGGATACAGCGGGACGACAGCCGCGGCTCCCCGGTGCAGCACGATTTCCCTCGGCGCTTCGTCGCCGTTGGCGCAGCGCACCTTCCAGCGCTCCACGTCGATGATCCTCCCGGAAAAGATCCTTTCGCGGGAAAGGGGCGTTTCTTTCAGGGAGAGGGCCAGCGCATCGTCACGGCGTTCAGACATGAACGGATACCTCCTTCAAAGCCGGCAGAAGCCGGCACAGATGATACAAATCAAAATTAATTTCGGCAAAACGGGATAAAACCCTCTTTTTTGCGCGTCTCATGATCGAAATCGCAGCGCGGGCCGCGGTTGACAGGAACGGCATGGGCGTTTTACAATAAGAGGTAATCATTTGGGAAAAGCAGCGGCTGTTCGCTTCTGGTTAGGAATAAGGAGGACCGTGATATGAAAAACATCATCCGTCTCGCTGCGGCATTTTTGCTGCTGGCAGCGCTCTGTGCTCCGGCCCTGTCGGAGAGCGCGCGCATCCGTACGGCGGCGGAGGAAATCCCCGTTGCCGTCGTGCAGGACCCCGCGGGTGAGACGTTCTACTGGATCGACATGACCCAGCTCTCCCCGGAGAGCTGGGCCGATCTCACGGCGGGCACGCTGGAGGTCGCGGATGACGCGGGACAGATCCTGCTCTCCCGCGCGCTGGAAGGGAGCAGCGCGGGAACGGTGACGGACTGGCCCATGCCGGTCGCCGATCCGGCCGACCCGCAGAATCCTGCCGGCGAGGTGAAGATCATCTGCGCCACGCAGGCTGCGCCCGCCACCGCAGAGGAGACGGAAGCGTACCTGGCTGACATCGGCTACTATACGCTCCAGCAGGACTGGGAAGAGGAAGAAGAGGAGCCGGAACCGGAACCGACGGAAGAGCCGACGCCGGAACCGACAGAGGAGCCGACGCCGGAACCGACAGAGGAGCCGACGCCGGAACCGACAGAGGAGCCGACGCCGGAACCGACAGAGGAGCCGACGCCGGAACCGACAGAGGAGCCGACGCCGGAACCGACGGAGG
>JAFUTW010000035.1 GCA_017484085.1 Clostridia bacterium | reverse complement strand
TGGCATGGGGTCTGCTGGCTTATGGTGCGGGATTCCGCAGATGGGATTTGCGGGGAAAGCGCGGACTTGCGCTCCACTTTGCATTGCCGCTGCTGCTGTGGGATGGTTTATGGATGACATACAGGGTTTATCCCGCTGCCGGTCTGGCGGTGATGCTGGTACTGGTTCCGGTTGCGCTGGCTGCCTGTCAAAAAGGGTCGGATGATCGGCAAAAACCGGGACGGAAAACGGCAAGGCGAATTGTAAGCAATGCAGCGGTCCTCATCTTTTTTCTTGGGATCCCGGCGCTGCTCCTTTGGGACTTTGGGGTAACGGAAACGGTATCTGTGTTTCCATCTCCATTTGACAGGCGCACAGCAGAGGTCTGGAATGTGGACGAGGGTGCGCTGGGCGGTTCGACACTGGTGATGGTAGGGGTTCCGGAAAGGCATGTCCCGCTGCTTCTGGGAACTTTAGAAGATCGGCCGCGGCAGGTATACCGCGGCGTCTGGGGAGAGTTTGAGACGATGAAAATCGAGTGGCGTGACGAGAATACGCTGCTGATTGACGGGCATGAATACCCGGCAGACGGATTTACGGACAGAAAAAATGGTGGACGCTAAAGCATCTCATTTCTGACTGGAGGGCAAAACGCTTGCGAAAGATATGGGTATTCCTGTTTGTGTCTGCTGTTGCGCTGGTGTGCTTTGGATACAGCATAGCCTTTTTGAATGACAGGGCAGCAGAAGACTTGGCAGCCCGGCTCGCGTCGATCCCGTTGCCGGAGAAAACAGAAATAGTGGAAGTGTATGCGCACGCCGGAAAACCTGTTGGAAACGGTAACGGCATACAGCTTGTTGGGGCGCTGATGCTGAAAAGCGAACTGTCAACAGAAGAATTAAAAAAGCATTATCGTGAATATGAACAGAGCTTTCCCCAAAGTTCCTTCGGAAGGATTGCGGTGGATAAACAAACGGGCCGGGAATTGGCATTCAGCGTGAATGAAAAGCTAAGCTTCCGCACCGAAGGAAAAGAGAATGAAAATTATATCATCTATTCAATCGAAACGCCGGAGAACATTACAGGGCTTTTGGATTTAAGGGGGCATTAAAGTGAAAGCGGTATTGCGGAAAGCTTTGGATGCTTTGCTTGCTGTTGCAGCGCTGCTTCCTTTACTCGCAATACTGTCAATGCTCGCAGTACTGTTGATGCTGGGTTTTATTTCCTGGCAGGAAAACCATGTGTCGGATGAATGGCTGATCCATGCGATGGAAACACGCCTGGAGGAATCCATTCCGGATGAGGAAGCCATCCTTGTCCGGGATAAACGCTTCAGCGAATTGCGGGACTATCATCTCGAACTGCTGATGACGGTTAAAGCCTCAGATGCGTTTGACAAATGGACAAGGCAAGCGCTCCGGAAGGCGAGCGGCGCGGAACTGGATGCGGTGCGCAAATCGAAATCCATTCTGATGCCTGAAATGGCAGAGGCGCTGGAAAAGCTGCTGTCTTCGGAAGGCTGTTTGTGGAAGGTATCGATACGAAAGAAAAACGGACAGCTTGATCGGGAAGACTGGCTGGCCTTTGATCCGGAGAGCCGAACGCTTCTGTTTCTGGCTGCGGACTATTAAACAGGAGATGAAAAGATGAAGACGGTAAAAGAAAACCTTATAATAATATTGATCATTGCCGGTCTGCTCGCATTTGTCTGCTTGGGCATGGCCGAGCATTATGCACCTGTGATATTTCAGCTGCTGCTCATTGCTTCGATAGCAGGCTGGGACTTCTTTGAATGGTTACACGAAACGAAAGGACAGAAGCGGGGCGCGGGAGAGACTTGGGCGCATCTGTGGCCGGTGCTGGTTGCTTTTTTCCTGATTCCATTGCACTGGATAGAGTTGTTGGATGATGCATGGTGGATCGATGACCACCATATGCCGGTACGAACGGCGGACGACCTTGGATTTCGAGCGGTGTATGCGCTTCTGTGGATGGCCGCTTTACTCGTGCTGATTCGTGCGGTACGCAGGGGAGAAAGGGGAAAGCCTTTTACCCCGATTGTACTCTTGCTGATGGACGGCTGGCATCTTTCGGAGGTTTTCTTCACGCTGTGGGGTGGAGGTGCCGCCGGGCTGCTTGGCTATCTGCCTGTGGGTTCCCGCCCATGGACGAAGGTGTCGGTTGCGTACCTTGCTTTGTATGTAATCGTCAGGATTTGCGCGGTGGTTTCTCTTGCGCTGTCCATTGGTTTGGACATTTTTGCGTGGAAACACGGGAAAGAGACGATGAGAATCCGGTGGGCCGCTTTGATTGCGCTTATCCTCTTCCCGATCATGATAGCATTTGCTGCCTTCACAAATAGTACTGCAGTCAAGCCGCGGACTTTCGGGGAACCGCTGGTACAGGTTGAGCTGGAAGATTTGCGTGACGGTGCGCGCATCAGTTTTGAATGTGATATAAATGGGAATTAGAGAGAAGCAGAGGCTTCGGAAGGAGACAAACTGGAGGTTTTTACCGGCGCAAATGTCTATAAAGAAAGCCATTTCGACTGGCGACTGACGAGCGAAATGGATGCTCCGTCTTTTATGGATGAGCAGGGTAAAGACGTACCTATGGACGAGAGGTGGCAGTATTTTCTCAGCCTGTTTGAGCATGAGGATGGGTTGGCAGATCATGTCAGGGTCATCCGGGACGGGGATTTGTGGTTTCTGGAGGTGGAGATATCGGACAGCCTGTGGCGTCCTTTCCGGCTGTATGGTTTTGACGGGCATAAACTGATACAGCTGGCAGCTTATGATACGAAGCGTCTGACAGCGCTCAAGGTGCTGAAGCCGGAGGCTTTCAAAGGGGTTACAGTCCCGTAAATCCTTCCCTCGCACGGGGATAAATCCCCAGTCTTCCGCGTCATATCATACGGATGGCATCAAAAAGCATCCGAAGGAAGACAGGCTGGTTTTTGATCCGGAGAGCCGCACGCTTCTGTTTCTCGCTGCGGACTATTAAAAAGGGTCGCTTGCAGACGGAGCGAAGCATAAACCTTGTCAAAACGAGAAGAAGACGGATAAGGCAACTGTTTAACGGGAACCGGAGGTCAAAGGAGAAATGCATGCTATGATGATGAAATTAATGACTATATTTGCGGCTTTTTGTTTGATCGCATCTTCTGCGCGTGCGGAGATTAAGGTCAGTTCAGATGCACTCGGTCACCGTGTTGCAAGAAAACTGCGTGCGCTGGGCTTTGAGGTGACGGAAGCAGACATTCCTGCTTATTCGAAAGAATTGTTATCTCAGGAAAGCGGCTTTAATGCACTGGCAGGTATATTCGGATTTGATGAGAAGCGCGACCGCATGGAGATGTTCCTTGCGCTGATGAATGCGGGTTTGGGAGAATACGATTATGATACTGGAACATGGACACCAACTTCCAGCCAAGTGTATGCGTTCGACGCGGAAGTGTTTGACATTGAACACATGTATACGCTTTTCCTGCGGGGCGTGGAGAGTATTGTGCCAGGGCTGACTATCTCCGATGTACAGGAAGACCTTTCCGGGATAAAAGAAGACAGCGGTATGAGCATGGCACTGACAGACGGCATACGAAGCGTGCGCTTTTTGTGCAATGGACACGCCTATGAAACGGAACTTGAAAGCATGGGTGACTGGTTTAACCCGCTGTTCATTGATTTTGTCAATACAGCGCTGGAACAGGAAGGATTTAAAGACCGACTGCATGTCGTCAGTGGCGAGATGGAGCAGATGGTTATCATCATCTATGGTAATGAGGAACGCGCCGGAAAGATTCGGTCATCGATTGGCATGTATTAAAGCGCAGCATAAAATATGATGATGAGATCGAGGTAAACGATGGAACAGCGAACAGAATCAGAAAACTATGTGGTGCGTTTTCCGGAAAAGGATTTTAGTTGGTTTATTTTTAAAAGAAAAGAAAAAACCATTGCCGCGTCTGAAAGGGTTTATACTGGCATTATGCCTGAATGCAAATTGGCTGCTCTTTTTCATTGCAAGCGTCATACCTAGCTTAAACAAGACGTCTTTTTCTTATGTTTATTGGATACGTTGTATTATCAGCCTGAAACCGGTAAGCATCAAGGGAAAAGCGGAGTTTATCGTTTACTGGCTGATCCGTTTTGCTTTGTTGATTTACCTGCTGGTAAAAACTTACCGATTGCTTTTTAAAAGGAGAACAGAGAGGCAATGAGCGTTACGGCATATAAAAAACAGCGGGGAGGATTAACGGTGAAGGGTTTGTCTTTGACTCTGCTCATCACCCTTTGTCTTATGCCGTTCTCCATTGAAGCTGAGGATTTAAATCTCCAATGGTTTACAGGTGAAAGCGAGGTCTTTAACAGCCGCGGAGAGCATTTTCTCTACGAAGTCGAAGATAATCGTGCGATCCTGACATGCTATTATTTGGAAGCGGATAAACCACAGCCTGCTGTGGTAGAGGTGCCGGCTAATCTTGGCGGATATCCGCTGACAGAAATCGGCTGGTGTGCATTTGATAATTGGGATCCATGGGAGGAGCTTGGTTGGCGTGAAAGCTATGATGGCAGGAAAGTGGAGCGCATTGTCATCCCGGAAGGTGTGACGAGATTGGGGGAAGGGGCTTTTCTGGAAGCGGAATATGTCAGAACCTTTTCCCTCCCGTCAACACTGAGCAATATAGAAACGGGGATGACCTTTGTTCACGCGGATGCGGAGATTGTCTTTCCGAATGGGAATGAATGCTTCCGGACCGATAACGGTTTCCTGATTGATTCCCGCATGGAATCTCTGATCTATTGCGCTCCGTCTGCGACGGACAAGCCGCTGCCAAGGGTAAGACGGATAGAATCGCATGCGTTGGAGAACTATGTTTGGGGACAGGGAACACTGGAGTTCCCCGACAGCGTGGAATACATCGGGAACCATAACGCCTACGACTGTACAGACCTTCAAACCATCATTGTACCGGGTAGCGTCCGGGAGATAGAGGACTACGGTCTGTACTGCAATTCCGCGACAAACATTATTTTGAATGAAGGCTTGCGGAGAATCGGCGCGTTTGCTTTCAGCGGAACGGACACGAAAGAGATTGTCGTGCCGGCCTCTGTGGAATGGATCGGCTACGGCGCGTTTGAATGGAAAGATTTGAAGGCGATCGTAAAGAACCCGAACTGCGTGCGAGAGACGGAAAAGGAATACAACACCCGGATATGGAAAGAATGGACCAAAGATTTCGCCGTGTTGTTCTCTTCAGACGAGCTGCCCATGAGGAAGCTGGAGATCGTTGCAGACAAAGCAGGGCGTGAATTTCTGGCAGTGACGATGCGGGACGGCAGTGACCTCCTGTTTGTCTCGAATGCTTTGCCGCCCTTTACGACGCCAGACGAATTCCATGCCAGCGACACAGCTATTCTGCTGCAGTATCCAATCGGTATACACCAAGATGCCAGCAAGGAAGATGAGGCGGCAACTCAATACTTCTTCCTGACGTTTGAATACGTCGGCGACGACTGGCGCCTGACGTCCTACACCAACGGGCAGGACTGGATGGCGGATGTCAGCGATGGAGTCTTCCGGTTTAATGATTATTACAAGCCGGAAGAAAAGTGGCTGTGGGAGACCACTGGGGAAGACAGGCTCACGGAGCTGATCTTCTCCGATCTGGAAGAGATGGGGGCGGAATATGATGCGCTTATGCCGGATCGGTATTCCCTTCACGGAGACTGAAAAACTGATACAGCTGGCAACTTATGATACAAAGCGTCTGACAGCGCTCAAGGTGCTGAAGCCGGAGGCTTTCGAAGGGGTTACAGTCCCGTAAAACCTTCTGGCGAATGGGGATAAATCCTCCCGGCTTTCGCGTCTTATCATACGGATGGCATCAGAACCCATCCAAAGGAGGAAAATGAGAATGAAAAGAATGATGGCTTTTATCCTGACGGCGGCGCTGGCGCTCGCCGCGGCGGGCGCTTTCGCCGAGGTGGCGGAGAGCCTCTTTGAAACCCTGGCCGGTTTGGAGTGGTCTTTCTCCAGCGGCGCTGGCGCCTGGTCGACGGACCTGAGGATCCTGGAGGACGGTTCCTTCAGCGGCGAGTTCCACGACGGCGAGATGGGCGAAATGGATGACGCCTATCCCTACGGCACGGTCTACCGGTGCGACTTCTCCGGCAAGCTGTCGGTAGTGGAACAGACAGCAGAAAACGTGTGGAAGCTCCGGGTCGACGAGCTGCGCACGAGCGACCAGCCGGAAGAGGAGATCGACGGCGGCGTGCGCTATGTCCGCGCGGAGCCGTACGGCCTCAGCGAGGGCGACGAGATGCTGCTGTACGCGCCCGGCACAAAGCTGGCGGCGCTCTCCGAGGACATGCGTCTCTGGACACACGCGCAGGACATGGAGGACGCGCCGGACGCGCTTTCGGACTGGTTCCTGTGCAGCGAGAAGAACGACAGCGGGTTTATCAGCTGGAGGCCGGAGCCGATGGTTTCCATGCCCAATCCTTGGACGGAGATGACCGCGGAGCAGCTCCGGGAGGCTTCGGGGATATCCTTCGGCATCCCGGAAGGGGCAGAGAACATCGTTTACCGCTATCTGGCAGGCGAAAATCTGGCGGAGATGCAGTTCACGTGGGAAGAGGGCGACTACTGCGCCCGCGTCCAGCCCTGTGAAGCGGAAGGGGAAGGTCTGCCGGACATCTCCGGTATGTACTTCGACTGGGAACACGAAGAGGACGTCACGATCTGCGGCTGCAGGGGCAGCATCGGCCAGGCGCAGTGCGGCAGCGAGGACTGGGTGCAGCGCTGCATCTGGTACGACACGGAGGCGGGTATGGCCGGTTCGCTCTCGGTCTCGACGACCGATCTGGACGGACTGGACCTGACGGCCATCGCGGAGCAGGTGTACATCCGGTAAGGTTCACGAAGCAGAGGTATCTACCAAGTAAAGACAGGCAAAGTCCCGCTGCCAAGGCGGGACTTTCAAATATAAAGCGAAACAGCGTCCCTGCCGGCACCGCCGGCGGGTACGCTGTTTTCAGCTGATGAGGCTGTACGGTCATCCCCGTGAGGCTTCATTGACAAATAACATGTAGTAGTATACCATATGTTTAATGAGATGACAGAGTTACATTTGGCTGCAGAGGCACACACACAGCAGCAGACAGAACGTTCAAGAGAATCCTTATGAAAAAACTGAGATGGATCCTGTATCCGGTCATGATTGCAGCAGCCGTTTGGCTGATGAGCCGTTCGCAACGGACAAATGACGAAATCAGCTATGCATCGGTGCTGACGGTTTCGGTTTCAGCCGGGGATGTCAGGCAGGAGATCCGGCCCTGGATGCCGGATGAAGACAGCATGGTGTTTTTTATACCTTCCTTCGTGGAATCGGAGAGAGCCGTCTTCAGGCTTCACACGGCTTCAAAAGTAACGCTTGACGGAACCCCCTTGAAAAGCGGCATGTCCGTCGGCGGGCTGGATCCCGATGCGGAGCATTCGCTGGAGATCAGCGGACATAAGCCGGTTGCCTTCCGGCTTGTTACTTCATCAGGTGTCGCTACGGCGTTTATCGAAACGGCATCGGGGAATATGGATGCTGTCCATGCGGATAAAAGATATAAGGAAGCCGGCAGGATTACGCTGTATACGAAGGACGGACGCCTTGAATACAGGTCTGCCGGCAGGGATAAAATCCGGGGCCGCGGACAATGGACGTGGAAGCAGGAAAAGAAATCCTACAACCTCTATCTGGACAGGCCGTCCGATCTTTTGGGGATGGGCAGCTCTGACCGGTGGGCGTTGATTTCGAACACGCTGGACGAAACCAATTTGAGAAACTGGCTTGCCTATCGCTTTGCCGAACAGATCAGCCCTTACGAGGGGTTCTCCCAGAAATGCGAGTTTGCCGATGTTTATCTGAACGGGCAGTACAACGGCCTGTACCTGCTCTGCGAGAGGGTAGGGATCGGACAAAACAGGCTGGAAATACCGCCGGACTCTTATTTATTCAGCCTGGATGCGGCCGACCGGATAGATGATATGGATACGGCCTTTTTGATCAACGGGGGAACGGCCGTGGAGATCCGCAATCCGGAGCCGTGCACGGCAGAAGCGGCGGACTGCCTGAAGACCCATCTCCTCTCGATGCAGAATGCGCTCTTGTGCGGGGAAGAAGAAAGCGGGAGCGGGAAGCACTGGTCTGAGTACATCGACATGGATTCCTGGGCGAGAAAGTATCTTGTCGAAGAGATCCTCATGAATTATGACGCGGGCGCGCAAAGCCAGTACTTCTTTCTTGAACCGGGCAGCGATACTGTTTTTGCGGGCCCCTGCTGGGATTATGACGATATCCTGGGCGTCTTCGGGCGTGGAATGACCCCGAACTGCTTCCTTGCGCGCCGCGAATGGAAGAGCAAAACAGAGTATACGCCGTGGTTCGGGGCCCTGTGGAAGAAGGATGCCTTTTCAGACTATGTGAAGGAACTGTATGCACGGGAATGCCGTCCGGCGCTGCAGTCTTTTTTGCAGGAGCGTATTGCCGGGCAGGCGGAGGCCATCCGCACCGCTGCGCTGTCGGACAGATTGCGCTGGCCGGTTCAGAACAGGGTTTATGCGTCATACGAAGAAGCGCTGGAGCAAATGCTGGGCTTTCTGGGCAGGCGCATCGGTTTTCTGGATTCGGCGTGGATCGACGGGCAGGAGTACTGCACCATCACGCTCAAAACCGCGCGCAAGCAGTACCGCTTCTTTTGTGTCCCGCCGGGAGAAATCTGCCGGGACCTTCCGACGCCAGAAAGCTTCGGCATAAAAGGGAAGACCCATTGGCAGCGTGAAGATACCGGAGAGGATTTTCCGTACGATACGCCGGTCTTTGAAGACACGGACCTTTTTGCTGCGCAGTAGAAGGAAGTGCAGGGATTTGTTTTTCGCACGCATTAAAAGATACTGAACAGCACAAAACGTACGCCGTAAACGGACAGAGCTTGATATCCGGCGGGAACCCGGCTAAAATAAAACCGAATAAGAAAAAGAGGAGAATGAATATGAAAAAGTTCGGTTGGCTGACGGGCCTGACGGCGCTGATCCTTTCTCTTTTATGCATTGGGGGCGCTTGCGCGGAAATCGTGGCGCCCTATGGTCCGGGGCAGCAAATCGGTTATCCGGCCGTGGTGCTGTGTGAAAAGCTCACCCTGCGGGAGAAGCCGGGCGCTTCCTCCAAATCGGTGCAGACCCTGAATTATGGGGATCAGCCGATCGTGATCGGCGCAGATCTGCCGGCGGGGGCCAGGGAAGAGAACGGGTTTGTGTATTGTACGCTGGGTGATTCTGAGGACTCGCCCTGCGGCTGGATCAACAAAGACTACATCGCCGTCAACCCCGCCTGGTATGTGACTGAGAAGACAACGGCGGTATATGCCTGGAATGATACCGCCGCGCCCAAGGTCGCCCTGCTTGACAGGGGCACCAGGCTTGCCATCCTGAAAGAGGAAGGCGGCGGATACCTCGTCAGCCTGCGCGGCGCAGCCGGGTGGATCCGTAAATGATGAAGGAGTACATAGACCCGTTTACGGGTGAGCCAGTAAAAGAAGGCAAGTAAAAAGCCGCCCGGAAGGGCGGCGGGGACATCCGGCTGCTTATCTCAGCGCCTCGATCGACAGGTGGGACGAGTCGACGCGGTCTTCCGGGCGCTGCTCAGCCGTGGAGGCGGACAGCATTCCGTCCAGCTGCCGGCGGATGCTCTCGGCCCGGACCAGGAAGAAATCCTTCAGGACGCAGCAGGCATCGGCATGCTGCTCCGGCGTCACGCCCAGCAGCGGCGTGTCGATCCCGAGGTTGGCGAGGCCGGTTGCATCGCCCGGCTCTCCCTGGATGACGAGCGCCCAGAACGTGCCGCACAGGTCGTTGTAGTCCCACGGGAACATCGCGAGCCGGCCGCCGTTTTCGTACAGGTAATAGTTGTGGAGCATGGGGCCGGTATAGCTGTCGTAATTCATGAGAAAGTTGTGTACGGCAAAATACCGGAGGAGCTCATCGGTGTCCAGATAGCGGGCCGGGTCTTCCCCTTCGGACAGTCCCTTCAGCGCGCGGATGACCAGGGCGTCGTGCGACAGATCCTCCTGGCTCCGCTTGCTCTCCGGCTTTGTGCCGAAGATCTCCGGATAGTCCGCCAGTGCGTCTCCGCGGTAGCTGAGCTCCGCGCCCTCTCCGTAATCGAAGGGCTGGCGCTTCTGCTGCAGGAGTTCTTCCATGATGCTGCGCTCGTCGAAGCCGAGCCGGTCGCTCTCCGGCTTATACAGCCATCCTTCACCGCCCATCGTCCTGCCGAGGAAGTCCGGCCCCATGTGCTCCAGCACCAGGTACAGGCCGAGCTCCTCGCCGTTGACCGTCAGCCAGACGTAGGAAGCCAGGGGAGAGGGAACGCCCGCCTCCCGGAACATGTCAAAGCTTATAAAATTCTTCATGCAGGTGGGATCGGCGTAGAAATTGCTGAGGTCGATCCTGGAGAGGCCGTGATAGGTCTGCCCAGTCCTCTTCGGCCATGCGAAGCTCCATCGTGTGGACGCGGGCCGGGTCAAACAGCCGATTCGCGTAGTCCGTGTCCGCAGCGTCTTCCGCGCAGATAAAGGCGGGGAGCGCCGCAGGGCGGGATTGGCGTTTTCCTTCTTCCGGTAGGCGGCAGCCCGGCTCGTCGGACTCATAGAGGTGCGGGATGGGGTTGCCGAAGGCGTCCGGCACCTGGCTGCGCTCGTTCTTCTCCGGGCCGCCCTGGTTTTCACGATGGTGGAGCATAGGGGAGTCAAACCCCGGAAGGTTACCATCACCTGATTTCGTCTTTGGCAATAGCCTTCACAGGTTCAGACAGCACTGATCTTGTTAAGGCTTGATGCTCAACAGAGACATTGTGAATGCCATCCGTCAAACCGCAGTCTGATAAGGATATATGTCTGAGAGAGTACAAGTCTTGGCTAGCAACGCCTTATTGCAACCCAACATTGTCATCTTACAACGATCAAAAAGATATGGGTTCAAACATAAGAGAGTCAAAATAGAGCCGAAGTATTCTGCTGAGTGTTTCCTGTATTTCAACGCGTTCTCTGGTCAGGCACCACTCGAACACGCACCCTTTGACGATGGTGCAGACATCCATGGCGATCCGGTGTAAATCAGCAGAAGCGATCAAATAGCCTTGTGCCGCACAGAGCTCGAGTTCCCTTTCCGAACGCAACATAATAGTGCCATCCGCAAAGCGTCCGTCTTCCTCGTCCAGGTAGGCGGACAGCGCCCGGTTATCTGTTGTATAAAACCGCTTCATGAAGTCTTTTCCCAATGCCTGGTAGCGGTTAATCAAATGCATATATAGTTCTGTCTGCCTTCCTGCTACATCCCGGATTGGCGTCTGAAGCGCAAAGCCATCGAATGATTCCTCGCGAACAAAGGCCATCATCAGGTCATTTTTATCAGCAAAATAGTGGTAGAAGGTGCCGGTGGAAACATCGGCTTTTTCTATGACCTTCCGAACCGTGACAGCGTCCGCACCGATTTCCACAATGAGATCGGTGGTTGCTTTCAAAATCAAATCCTTGCAGGAGCGGTTCTCATCATTTTTTCCAGGTCTGCCGCTCTTTTTCATATGCCCTCCAAGAAAATAAAACTTGTTCTAAATTTCACCTTGACATCATAGCATAAACTGATTATAATTGCAAATAGAACACGTTCTAATTGCGGAGGGATGAACATGAAGATCACGTACTGGTCAGACTTCGCTTGCCCTTACTGCTATATCGGGGAAACTTATCTGAAACAAGCCATCGCTGAGCTTGGGATCGCCGATCAGGTGGAAGTGGAAATGAAGGCTTTTGAGCTTGACCCGAACGCCAGCAAGGAATATACGGGCACCACAGTGGAGCGGTTTGCGAAGAAGTATGGCCTTTCCATCCAGGGAGCGCAGGCTCGTATTGACAGCATCTCCCGGATGGGTCGTGATGCCGGACTGGATTTCCGGTATGCGAAAACTCGCTACACAAATACTTTTGACGCACACCGTCTGACCAAGCTGGCGCAGAAGAAGGATCAGGCGCTGGCAGATCGTCTTTCAGAGCGGCTCTATAAGGCCTATTTTTCGGAGAGCCTGGAGCTGGCTGACCACTGCGTGCTGCTTCGTATTGCTCGCGAAGCAGGCCTGGATGAGAATGAAGTCCGTTCTCTGCTGGCCGAGGATGAATTTGCCATGGACGTTCGCTTGGATGAACGGGAAGCGGCGAGGTACAACATCCATGGCGTTCCTTACTTCCTGTTGGATGGACAGCTCGCCATCCCAGGTGCGCTGCCCGTCGACAGCATGAAGCACGCGCTTCGCCAGGTAATGGATGCGCAGAAGGCAGATGAACCCGAGGGCATGACCTGCGGGCCGGATGGATGCCGGATCGCAGATCATAAGGTATGATCGCCTGCGTGCCCGTGAAGGGCTGCTTTGAAGTCAACTGCTATCTTTGGGTGGATGACAAAACGAAGCATGGCTTCCTGATCGATCCCGGGGCTCAGGGGCATGCGTTGATGGAACTATGCCATGAAAACGGCTGGATTATGGAAAAGATTCTGCTGACCCACGGGCATTTCGACCATATCGGCGGCATTGCGGCGATCCGGGAGGAAACGGATATTCCTGTCTATATCCATGAGGCCGGAGAAGCCTATCTCACCGATACGCATCTGAACCTGTCCCGCTATTGCCATTGTGATATGACCGTGCACAGCGCAAAGCACTTCCGGGACGGGGATATTTTCCGACTGGAGAGCAATCCGGCCTGCACCCTGCGGGTAATCCACACACCTGGTCATACCCCCGATTCGGTGGTTTTTTACGATGAGCAGCACAATATTGCCTTTGTGGGCGATACGATCTTTAAGGGCAGCCGGGGCAACGATCAATACCCGGGCGGAAACGGCAGGCAGCTGATAAGCAGCATCCGTCAACGCATCCTCACTTTGCCGGATGAAACCAGGTTATTATCCGGACATTCCGATGAAACCAGTATTGGAGCGGAGAAGCATTATTACTTATGAATAATCGACGAATCATTCGTTGATTAAATATTTGCTCTATCAGAGCGGAGAGGGGAATCCCACATGAAAAAGGTACTGTCTCTCATCCTGGCAGTCATCCTGGTGATGACCTGCGGCATCACTGCCGCTTTCGCCGATGGTTACAATGCTGGCACCTACGAAGGCGTCGGCATTGGCAACAACGGCGAAGTCAAAGTTTCCGTCACCTTCTCGGACGATCAGATCGTCAGCGTAGAAGTAACCAAGCACACGGAAACACCCGGCGTATCCGATCCGGCAATTGAACGGATCCCTGCGGATATCGTCACCCAGCAGAGCCTGGCCGTGGATACCGTTTCCGGCGCGACCAATACCAGCAACGCGATCCTGACTGCCGTGGCGGATGCCGTAGCACAGGCTGGTGGCGAAGTTGACGCGCTGCGCAGTGTGGAAGCTGCTGCCGTAGAAAAAGCGGAACAGCAAGAAGAAGCCGAAATTCTGGTCATTGGCGGCGGCATGGCCGGTATGGCTGCCGCGCTGGAAGCCGTACAGCAGGGCGCAAAGGTCACGCTGATCGAAAAGAACGCTGCTACCGGCGGTACCCTGGCCATCGCCGGCGGCTATCTGATTGCCTGTGACGCGGACATCTTTGATGCCGCCAATGTGGCTGATTCTCTGGACGATTTCCGCAAGGCTTGGGAAGCGCATATGGCGTACTCCGGCGTGGAATCCGGCTATCCCGATTGGGAACGCTGGGAAAGCGTAGTGGGCGATACCGGTAAAACTGTGGATTGGCTGTCCGCAAGCGGCGTTTCCTTTGAAGAAGCGCCCTATATGGGCTTTGACGGCGGCGCATATCCTGTTGCGAAGCATGTGAAAGCTGGCGCTGGCATGGCTGCTGAAATGTTGGATATGCTGGTGAAGGACGGTGTGGATGTGCGCACCGAAACCAAGGCGGTGGAACTGCTGACCGACGCAGCCGGCGCTGTGATCGGTGCTGTAGCTGAAACCAAGGATGCCCGTATCACCTTTAACGCCAAGGCGGTCATTCTGGCTACCGGCGGCATTTCCCAAAATGAAGAATTGGTTGCCAAGTATTCACCCAAGATTCACAAGGCAGGAGTCGTTTCCGGCGCTGCTTCCGGCTCCACCGGCGATGGCCTGCTGATGGCGGAATCTGTTGGTGCGGAGGTGTTTGATTCCTTCTTCTCCGCTCTGTGGAACGCGAAGGTTGCCCCCGAAGTATCCAAGGCGATCGACGCTTCCAAGCTGACCACCGCTGCCCAGCTGGGCGTGAACAGCAAAGGCTTGCGCTTTGCTTCCGAATCCGCTGTAGTGTATAAGCGCGGGGAAGATTCCGCTGCTGTGGCGGGTTCCTATGTGGATGGTCTGGCCTCCGATATGATCCAGGATGGCAATGCGCCTTTCTATTACATCTATGACGCTTCCAGCGCAGAAATCACCGCTGTTCTGGAGCAGGGCGTTGCAGCAGGGGTTGTAGCCAAGGCAGAATCCATCGAAGCGCTGGCGGCCGAAATCGGCGTGGACGCTGCTGCGCTGAAAGAAACCTATGATGCCTACAATGCCCTGTGCGAAGCGGGCGAAGATACTCAGTTCGGCAAAGCAGCCGACAACATGGTTGTGCTTGCCGCCGCTCCCTTCTATGCGGTGCAGTGGACGCCCACTACCTTTGGTTCCACCGGCGGTGTCAAGACTGACCTGCAGCAGCGGGTGCTGAAAGCAGACGGCTCCGCCATCCCCGGCCTGTATGCGGCTGGTGAAATGAGCAACCGCTACTTCTACAATGAAAACTACATGCTGGGCGCTTCTCTGGGTCTGTATGCCACCTGTGGCCGCCGCGCCGGTGAAGCCGCTGTAGAATACATCAAGTAACATAATATCTGCTTTAGGGGCTGCTGCATTAAGGTGCGGCAGTCCCATTTTACTTCACATGGTGGGAAAGCATCTCTGCTGCCACGTTTGCTTTAGTGGAGCGAATTCCAAATATTGTGCAGAATACATGCTTGATAGGTATCAGCAGATGAGAACATAAAAAGAGTGCACTGCCATTCTCGGCGGTGCACCCCATTGTTTTCAGCTGTTTCCGTTCCGGCTGCTGCGGCCCGTTTCCCTGCTGGTGTCCTGCTGTCCGCCCTGCCGGGCGCGGCGCTCGGCTTCCTGCCGGCGGCGCTCCTCCCGGCGCCGCTCGCGGTCCACGTTGGCGATGGCAGTGTTGGCTGTGGGGTCGGCGTAGTAGTTTCTCATGACGCTCCTCCTTGGGGTCGAAGGGTAACAGTGTCCCCCGGAAGAGAGAAGAGAAAAGGAAAAAGAGAAGAAAAGAAAGAAGACCTTTTAAAAATCTTCTTTCTTTGGGTGGTGGAGCATAGGGGAGTCGAACCCCTGACCTCGACAATGCGAATGTCGCGCGCTACCAACTGTGCTAATGCCCCGAACAACCTCCGGCTCTCGCCGGTATTCAATTGCCGGATTGAAAGGCTCCGGAAAAGCCCGGCTCCCTTGCGGGAACGTGTGAGATTATAGCACGGTGAGGAGGCAAATGCAAGCCTTTTTTGAAAACTTCGTCGCGGGATCAGAAGAGCGCCATCACACAGGCGACGATGAGGGAGGGGAGCAGGTTGGCGACGGGGAGCTTCGTATCGAACATAAGGTTGACGCCCACACAGAAGATGAGAGAATTGCCGACGCAGGAGAGGTTCGCGAGCGCCGCGTCGGAGAGCAGCGGGCCGACCAGGCAGGCGAGCAGCGTCATCGCGCCCTGAAAGAGGAAGAGGGGGACGACGGAAAAGACAGCGCCTCGGCCGAGGGAGGCGGAGAGCGCCATCACGATGATGCAGTCCAGGATGCCCTTGGTGACGAGCAGGGAGTAGTCGTGATAGAGGGCGTCGTTCATGGGCCCGATGATCGCCATCGCGCCGATGCAGATGGTGAAGGCGGCGGAGGTGAACCCATCCATAAAGCGGGAATCGCCTTCGCTGTGGCTCTTGCGGCGCAGCCACAGGCCGAGCCGCTCCAGCTTGCCTTCGATATCCAGCAGCGCGCCGGTCAGACCGCCCAGCACGAGGGAGATGACCAGCAGCATCGCGCCGCCGGAGGTGAGGCTTCCGTTTTCCAGCGCGAGCATGCGGGCCAGCGTTCCGGAAGCGCCGATGAAAGCGGAGGAAAGTCCGCAGGCGATCGTCATGACGCGCTGGACCTCCTGCCGGATCGCCCGGCCGAAGAGGAGGCCTACGGCGCCGCCCAGCAGCACCATCGCGCAGTTGATAAGCGTTCCGAGTCCGATCATGTTTTACCTCAGCGGAAGTGAAAGCGTCGTGTAGTCGTGCCCGATATCGGGGAGGATGCTCTTCATGTAGACGCCCCAGAAGGGCGCGCGGTTCATCAGCAGCCGGATGGCTTCGTCGTTCGTCTTCGCGTTTTGCAGCCTGCCGGAAAAGTAGCCGATGTTGGTGTTGATGAGCCACAGCAGGATCTGATCCAGATTTTCCGCCTTGCGCAGGGGCGCGGCGGACTGGCGCACGGTGTTGGAGGCGAAGAAGGAGAGCGCGTAGCCGGCGAAGTCCAGCAGATTGCGGTCGGTCTGGTTGTGCCGCTTGGCCCAGCCGGAGACATCCGTCTTTACGGTGCGGAAATCGAGGGAATCCGGCGCGAGGGTCAGCAGGCCGAACTGGCAGGGCTGCACGGCGAGTGCGGAGCATGTGATCTCCGTGAGACCGTTTTCGCTTTCGGCGATGTGCTGGATGTGCATATGCCCGGACAGGTGGAGGGCCGAATTCTCTTCCAGCAGGGTCACCAGCGGCGCGGCGTTTGCCATGCGGAAGCCTTCTTCAAAGAGCGGGTTGTGGCGCAGCAGCGTCTGATGGCTGACGGAGAGGACGCGGCAGCCGGCGGCCTTTGCTTCCCTGAGGACGTCTGACGCCCAAGCGATGGTTTCATCCTTCAGTTTGCCGGGCGCATCCTCTGTGTTCACGTCGATCAGGAGAAGACGCCACCCGGGGGCGAGCTGTGCGATGTAGCTGAGAGAAGCCGCATCGCGCGAAAGCGCCTGATCGTAGCCGAAGTCGTGCCAGATCTCGGCAAACTGCGCAGAACCGGGGGAGGGAATGCGCTCATACCCGTCGCCGGAGAAGCGGGCGGCGTTGCGGTAGGCGATGTCGTGATTGCCGGGGATGACGAAGACCGGGATGCCCGCATGAAGCACGGGCCGAAGCTTTTCGGCGAGATCCTCGTGGCTTTCCACCGCACCGTTGAAGGTGAGGTCTCCGGGGAGGATCAGCGCGTCCGGCGGCTCGGAGAGGATCTGCTCCACGAAGGCGGAGAGAAGCTCCTCGGCGTAAAAGGTCACCTTGCCGTCCGCGTTGGTGACGACGCGCGAAAAGGCCGCGCCCCTGTCAGTCAGGCGCGGAGAGATATAGTGCATATCCGTGGCGACGGCGATGTTAAAGCCGCCCTCGGCCAGGGCAAGGTTCGGCACGGCGGTCAGCAGCGCCAGCAGAATGAGAAGACACAGGAGAGTCATACGGTTCCTTTCAGAGGTTCTTGTCAAACGTTGCCCAGCAGCATCCGGTCGTTGTCCAGTTCGCGCCCGCGCGCGTCACGGAAGCGGGCGGTAAGATCGTGTATGGTGAGGCTGCTGCGCTCCTCACCGGAGACGTCGTAGATGATCCGGCCGTCGTCCATCATGATCGTCCGGTTGCCCAGATCCAGCGCGGACTGCATATTGTGGGTGATCATGAGGCAGGTGATGCTGTATTGCTCCACGGTCTGGCGGGTGATCGCCAGCACCTTTTCGGCGGTGCCGGGGTCGAGCGCCGCGGTGTGTTCATCCAGCAGGAGCAGACGGGGCGGGTTGTAGGTGGCCATCAGCAGGGTGAGGGCCTGACGCTGTCCGCCGGAGAGCAGCCCCACGCGCTGGCTCATCCTGTCCTCCAGGCCCATCCCCAGCGTAGCGAGGCGGTCCCGGAAGGCGCGTCTGTCCTTGGAGGTGACGCGGGAGAGCCAGGTGCGCATGCCTGCCGCGACGGCCAGGTTCTCTTCGATGGTCATGTCGGGCGCAGTGCCGCGCATTGGATCCTGGAAGAGACGGCCGATCTGCCGGGCGCGCACGTGTTCGGGCTGCATGGTGATGTCCTCGCCGCCCAGCAGGATGGTGCCGCTGTCCGTGAAGAAGCTGCCGCAGATGGCGTTGAACAGCGTCGATTTGCCGGCGCCGTTGGCCCCGATGATGGAGATGAAGTCGCCCGGGTTCACATGCAGCGAGAGATCGCACAGGGCGCGCTTGGCGTCCGCGGTGCCGGGATTGAAGGTCTTGTCGAGATGGGAGAGCTTCAGCATACGCCCGCCTCCCTTCCGCTGCGCCTGCGGCGGAGCAGCAGCTTTCCCTGCTCCCGCAGATAGGGCCCGGAGATGGCGATGACGACGATGACGGCGGAGACGGCCTTCAGCATGAAGCCAGGCATCTTGAAGCGCAGCGCGACAGCGTAGATGACGCGGAAGAGGAAGGCGCCGACCACGGCGCCGACGGCCCGGAGGGTGACGCCGCTGCGCCCGAAGAAGACGCCGCCGATGAGCAGGGAGGCCAGCGCAACGGTGACCATGCCGCTGCCCAGGTTGATGTCGTAGCTCTTGCCCTGCTGCGCCATGAGGCAGCCGGACAGCGCGGTGAAGCTGTTGGAGATGCAAAGGCCCACCGTCGTGGTGAAGACGGGGTTGATGGAGGAGGAGCGGACCATATCCGCATTGCTGCCGGTGGCGCGGATGGACAGCCCCAGCTTGGTTTTGAGGAAGGCGGAGAGGAACAGCACGATGAGGCAGACCGCGATCAGCTCCACGATGAGCCGGTAGGCGCCGGAAAGCGGCGTGCCGGCGAGGAGGCGCTTGGCCATGGTAAAGACGGTTTCCGTCTTGTTCATGGCCAGCTGGGCCTTGTTGCCGGAGATGGCCATGTTGACGGAGTACAGCGCGGAGTTGACCACGATGCCCGCCAGCAGGGACTGGACGCCCATGCGCGTCTGCAGCGTCGCGGTGACGAGGCCCGAGACGGAGCCGGCCAGCATGGCGGCGGGGATGGAGAGCAGCGGATGGCCGGAGATGGCGACCACCGCGCCCACCACGGCGCCCAGGGTAAAGCAGCCGTCCGTAGACAGATCGCAGACATTCAGCATGGAGTAGCTGAGAAAGAGGGCCAGGACGGTCAGGGAGTTGACCAGCCCCAGCTCCAATGCGGTTTGACCCAGATCCAGAATCTTCGATAGTTCCATGTTTGCCTTCCTGATTGCAGAGTATTGAATACGATAAGAAACGGAAGCCTTTTCGGGCGGGGAAAGCCCTCTCAGCCGGGCCTTGCTCGACAGCTCCCCCGGAGGGGGAGCCAAGGGGAAAACCCCTCAGTCAGCCCTAGTGGGCTGACAGCTCCCCTGCGAAGGGGAGCCAAGGCTGAGAAAGCTTTTAGCGATGCCCTTGCCTCCCACTCTGGGGGAGGTGTCATGCCGCAAGGCATGACGGAGAGGGCCTGCCTCCCCTGAAAGGGGAGGGGGACCGTCGGCTTTGCCGATGGTGGAAGTGTTTGCGGAGGATCGGCATGCCGACGGCGGAGGGGTTTACTTCGCCAGATCGTCGAAGCTCTCGGCGGTGGTGATGGGCTGAACCTTGGTGCAGTAGGGCGCGAAGGCGGCGGATACGGTGTCGAAGTCGAGGCCGATGGCCGCGCAGGTCTCCGTGTTCACCGTGGCCGTGCCGTTGTCAAACGTCCGAACCGGGGTCGCCGCGGGATCGGCGCCGTCCACCAGGATCTCCGCGATCATGTCGCCCGTCTCGCGGCCCAGGTTGGCGTAATCGACGCCGTAGCCCAGGAAAGCGCCGTTGAGGGCGAAGGAGTCCGCGCCGGTGTAATGGGGGATGCCCGCCTCGGCCAGGGCCTCGTAGATGGAGAGCTCCGCCGTCATGATGGTGTTGTCAGTGGGGGTGAAGACCGCGTCCACGCCGTCAGCGATGAGCGCGTCTGCCGCCTGGATGACCTCGGCGACGGTGGTGCCGGTATACTCGCGGTAAGCGACGCCGCGCGCATCCAGATCGGCCTTTGCGTGCTCGATCGGTGTGGCGGAGGCATCCTGGCCGACGTCATAGAGCAGGCCGACGAGGTCAGCTTCCGGATCGGCTGCGAAGATGAGGTTCAGCACCGCGCCCGTATCCAGGTAATCGGAGGTGCCGGTGATGTTGGCGCCGGGGGCTTCCAGGCTGTCCACCAGCCCAGCGGAGAGGGGATCGGAAACCGCGGCGAAGACGACGGGCACGCCGTTTTCCTCGGTCATGGCCTGCATGGTCATGGCGACGGGGGTGGCGATGCCGACCAGCAGATCCGCATCCTCCGCGAAGAAGTTGGCGATGATCTGCTGCATGACGCTGGCGTCCGCGTTGCAGTTGTCATAGAGGATCTCGAAGGTGACGCCCTTTTCCGCGGCGATCTCGCCGAGGCGGGCCTGGATGTTCTCCACGATCTGGTTGAGGCTGGCGTCATCCACGAAGTTGCAGATGCCGACCTTGTAGCTTGTGCCTTCCGCGAGCGCGAATGCGGCGCTGAGCACGAGTGCGAGGGTGAGGACGATGGCTGTGATGCGCTTCATTGTGGTACCTCCTGCTTTTTTGCATGGTCGTGGGGGACGTGCGGGAAAGCGGCGGAGGCACCGAAATGAAAAACGCCCCATGTTTCCTCTGAAACATGAGGCGGAATTGCTTCCGTGGTGCCACTCATCTTGGCCTTGCGGCCCGCTTAACCCGTACCAACATACGGTGCAGCCTGATAACGGGCCTGCGTCCCGTCCCTGTCTAATAAGGCGGTGCCTGTTGACAGGGCCCTCGGGAAGTCCATTTCAGGGCGTCTCTGTACCGCACTCTCACCGACGGCGGCTCTCTTTGCCAGCGATAAACCCTTACTTCTCTTCCGTCAAACGGTTTATGCGGGGATTA
The DNA here is from genome assembly GCA_017484085.1 of Clostridia bacterium. Lineage (GTDB taxonomy): Bacteria > Bacillota > Clostridia > Christensenellales > Aristaeellaceae > Ventricola. Next base: position 49,526 of record JAFUTW010000035.1, on the reverse strand, counting down.
TAACGCGGTGTTTTCAAATTGTCAACCCCCTGCATTCAAAAAATGAAGAACGCTTTACATCCGTGAAAAAGAAGGCTACAATACCGGCATCATGGTATGGGTTCTTGAAGGAGGACAGGTATGAAGATCACCGAAGTCAGGCTGGGGCGCATCAGCGTGCCGCTGCGGGTGCCGTTCAAGACGGCGCTGCGCAGGGTGGACAGCGTGGAGGATATCGTGGTGCAGGTCGTCGCGGACAACGGTCTTGTCGGCTGGGGCGAAGCGCCGCCGACGGCGGCGATCACCGGCGACACGGCGGATGCCATAATCGGGGCCATCCGCGATTACATCGCGCCCCGCCTCATCGGGAGGGACGCGGAGGACCTGCAGGGCTGTGCGGCAGCCGTGCAGGGCGCGCTGGTGCACAACGGCAGCGCGAAGGCCGCCGTGGATATCGCCCTCTGGGATCTCTGGGGCAAGGGGCTGGGCGTGCCCGTCTACAGGATGCTGGGCGGCAGCAGACGGCAGATCACGACGGACATCACCATCAGCGTGAACGATCCGGAGGAGATGGCGAGGGATGCGCAGGACGCGGTGCGCCGCGGCTACGATACGCTCAAGGTCAAGGTGGGCGTCAACCCCGCGCTGGATACCGAGCGGCTTTCTGCGGTGCGGAAGGCGGCGGGGCCGGACATCCGGCTGCGCATCGACGCCAATCAGGCGTGGCGCCCCCGCGAGGCGGTGCGCATCTTAAACGAGATGCAGTCCCGCGGCCTCGGGCTGGAGCTGGTGGAGCAGCCGGTCGCGGCGCAGGATTTGGAAGGCCTTGCCTACGTGACGCGGCACAGCGATGTGCCCGTGCTGGCGGATGAGAGCGTCTTCTCCCCGAAGGACGCGCTGACGGTGATGCAGACGCACGCGGCGGACCTCGTGAACATCAAGCTGATGAAGTGCGGCGGGCTCACCAATGCGCTGCGCATCGCTTCGGCGGCGGAAATCTACGGCGTAGAGTGCATGCTGGGCTGCATGCTGGAGGCGAAGATCAGCGTCAATGCGGCGGTGCACCTGGCCTGCGCCCGGGACATCATCACTAAGGTCGATCTGGACGGGCCTGTGCTCTGCAGCGAGGACCCGGTGCTGGGCGGCGCGGTATTCGATGAAAAGACGATCACCGTCTCGGAAGGCGCCGGGCTGGGGATCACGGGGATAAAAAGCGGACGGCTGCTGCCGCTGTAACCCTGCTGAAGAACGAATTTGCAAGGAAGCGGAACGGAAACACCCGGGCCGCTTTTCTATTTCCTGCTGTGCCGTATTCGATGGCACAGGAAAAACACAAGCTGCCCGGCAGCCGTAAGCGGAGGGATCTTGCTTGAATGCGGCGCGGCAGTTTGTTATAATGAAAAACTGAATACGGAAAGGGGAAAGGCGCATGAACGGGACAGAGAACAGAAAGCGAAGGAGCGGGCAGGCGCCTTCTGCCTCTTTGGATCAAAGCGAAGCGCGGCAAAATGCCGCCCGCCCTCTGATCCCCCGGCTGCCGGACGTGGACGAGAAAAAGGATGAAACCCGCAGCAGGCCGGGTGAGCGGAACGGCGTGACCCGCCCGAAGCGGGTGCCGAAGAAAAAGACGGTCCCGGCCGGGCGCACGCGGCGCGCGGCGGCATACCGCAAAAGGACGAAGAACGGAAAACCGCTGCGCAGGCTGGAAGGGATCCTGAGTTTTGTGCTGGCGTTCGTGGCAGGCTTCTCGGGGATCATGTGCCTGTCCATCGCCTGGCGGTCCGTCCGCACGGCGCGCCTGAACCGCGAGCTCTCCCGGCTGCATGCGGCCTATACTGCGGAGCTTGCCGATGAGCCGGAGGAAGCGCCGGCACCTGCGCTGTCCGCGGAACTGCCGGGGGAGGCACCGCAGGCGGAAACGCGGCCGGCTGACGAGAGAGCGGAGGGTGCGGCAGAGGAAGACGATCCCGGCGCGGCTGTGCAGACTGCAGCGCAGGAACCTCCTGAGGCTGCCGGAAGCGGCGCAGTACCCGGGGTTCAGCCAACCCCGGCTGTGGAGACGGTGCGCACTGCGCAGTACCACCGGGATACAGGCGAGGCGCTGCCGGAGATGGCAAAGCTGCGGCAGGAGAACGGCGACCTGGTGGGCTGGCTTGCCATCGACGGGGTCCTGGATCTGCCCGTCGTCTACCGGGACAACAGTTACTACCTGACGCATGACTTCCATAAGCAGGAGAACGCCTCCGGCACGATTTTCCTGGATGTGAACCACCGTTTCAGCGCCAGAGCCTGCAACCTGCTGCTCCACGGACACAACATGAAGGACGGCAGCATGTTCGGGCACCTCATCCGCTACCAGGACATCAACTACCTGAAGCGGCATCCCGTCATCGAGTTTTCCACGCTGTGGCAGAAGGAACGTTATGTGATCATCTCGGTGATGAAGGTGTCGCTGAATTCGAGGGATCCGTCCTTTTTCAATTACTTCTCATATCCCTCCTTTAAAAAGGATGAGGAATACGAACGCTATGTGCGCGGGGCCCAGCTGGCTTCGCTGTATGCCATCCCCGTAACGGCGGAGCCATCCGATGCGCTGCTCACCCTCTCCACCTGTGTGGACGACGACCGGCTGGTCATCCTGGCCAGGCGCTTCCACGGCGGAGAGACGGTATCGGAGATGCGCAGCCTCGTCTCCACGGCTGCATGGCAGTGAACGGGAAAGGGATTGTGAAAACGAATGAAGATCAGCAAAAAAGATGCGCTCATGTGGTTTCGCTTCTTCGCGGAGCTGCCGGAAGGGGAAACGCTGCTGCCGCATCAGCAGGAGATCGCCTTTGCCGTGCTCTCCCAGCTGGAGGACGCGGCACAGGCGCGCCATGCCGCGCTGGAGGCGCAGGTGCCGGGACTTCAAAGTCTGGACGGACGTACGCTCTTCGTGGGCGACGCGGCGAAGTTTCCGCAGGGCTGCCGGTCGTGCCTGACGGGGACCGGGCTTTCGGCGGTGCGCAAAACCAACCGCTGCAATCTTGCCTGTCCCTTCTGCTACGATTACGGCTGTCTGGATGTCCAGCCGCCCATCGGCGAGGACCTGTGGGAGATCGGCGGGACGAAATACCGCACGCGCGACCTGCCGATGCTGCTGTCGGTCTCCGGGAAGCCTTCCGGCATCTGCTACGTGTACCTGGAGCCTTTTATGGAGATCGGACTCTACTATGAGCCGATCCGCATCTTTGCGGAGGCCGGCGTGCATCAGCACCTGTATACCAACGGCACGCTGGCGACGGAGGAGAACCTCCGGGCGCTGGGAGAGGCCGGACTGCCGGAGATCCGTTTCAACCTGGGCGCGACGAACTGCAGCCCGAAGGTGATCGAAGCGATCCGCACAGCCAAGCGCTTTATCCCGAGCGTCGGCATCGAGACGCCGATGACGCCTGCCTTCTGGGAATCGTTCCACACCCGCAAGCAGGAGATCCTGGACAGCGGCGTGGATTTCATCAACTGCGCGGAGCTGCACCTCGGGGAAAACAACCTGCAAAACTACCTGGGCGAGTCGCTCTACATGTACAGGCAGGGCTACCTGTCGCCTGTGTGGAGCCGGGAGATCACCCTGCGCCTCATGAAGGAAGCGGCGGAGGAAAAGTGGCCCATGGCGGTGCACGACTGCAGCAACCGGACCAAATTCGTGCGTGACCTGCACGGACGCAGACAGGAGGGCGGCTGGTTCGGCGCCTCCTCCTGGGGGAGCGAATTCGGCGCGATCCCCTTTGAAGCGCTGATCCCGGCGCTCATGGATGAGTCGCTGCCCTTCGTCTGCGAGGAAGAGCTGCCGCAGGGATACAGGCCGGGGGATATCGTACTGTAAGACGGAAAGACGGAAAGAAAGATGCGAAAGAAGATCACGGCAGAGAATCGTGCCGCCATGCTGCTGGAGGAGCCGCTGCAGCGCGTCATCCCGCGCCTGGCGGTGCCGACCGTCATCGCGATGCTGGTGACGGCGATTTACAATATGGCGGACACCTATTTCGTCAGCCGCATCAGTACGGAGGCCAGCGCTGCGGTCGGCGTTGTCTTTTCTGCGATGGCGATCATCCAGGCGCTGGCCTTCACCATCGGCATGGGCAGCGGTACGAACACGAGCCGGGCGCTGGGGGCAAAGCACGACGAGGAGGCCGCGACCTTCGTCTCGGTCGGGTTCTTCACCGCCTTCGGGACGGGCATCGCGGTGATGCTCCTGGGCAACCTGAATCTTTCCGGCCTCGTGCGCTTCCTGGGGGCGACCGATGCCATCGCGCCCGACGCCGTGGCCTACGCGAGATACATCTTTTATGCAGCGCCCTTCATGATGTGCAGCTTTGTCATGAACAACCTGTTGCGCTTCCAGGGCATGGCAGGCTATGCGATGGTGGGCATCACGAGCGGCGGGCTTCTCAACATCGCGCTGGATCCCATCCTTATCTTCGGCTTTGGGCTTGGGACGGCAGGCGCCGCGATCGCCACGGCGATCAGCCAGGCGGTCAGCTTTTGCATCCTGCTGTTCATGTGCAATACGCGTGAGAGCACCATCTCCGTGCGGCTGCGGAACTTCCGCCCCAGCGCCTCCGTCTACGGGCGGATCCTCTACAACGGCGTGCCCTCCCTGGGCAGGCAGGGCATCGCCAGCCTGGCGACCATCCTGCTCAACCGCATGGCGGGGACGGTCAGCGCGGACCCTGCGACGGTCAGCGCGGCAATCGCGGCGATGAGCATCGTCAACCGCATCGTCCTGTTCATCAACAGCGCGGTCATCGGTTTCGGCCAGGGCTTCCAGCCCGTGTGCGCGTTCTGCTGGGGCGCCGGACGCTACCGCCGCGTACGGGAGGCCTTCTTCTTCTGCGGCAAGGTGGCGACGCTGATCCTTCTGGTACTGTCGGCGCTCGCCTTTCCCTTCTCGGGGGCGATCCTCCGCGTATTCCGCGCGGAGGACCCGCTGGTCGTCGCCATCGGCACCAAAGCGCTGCGCATCCAGCTGTGTACGCTGCCGCTCTGGGGCTTTTACGTCATGAGCAATATGTGCACGCAGTCCATCGGCTACGGCGTGCGTTCCACGATCATCTCCAGCGCCAGGCAGGGGATCTTCCTCATTCCCATGGCGCTGATCCTGCCTGCGAACCTCGGCATCCTGGGCCTGCAGATGGCGCAGCCCTGTGCGGATGTGCTGGCGTTTATTCTCGCCGTCGTGCTCATGCGCGGCATCCTCTCGAAGATGAAGACGATGGAAGACAGCGGGGCGGACTGAACCGTCCCGGCTGATGCGGGGAAGACGGAAAGGAGCGGACATGGCGATGAAAAGAAATCTTCTGATCCTGCTTATCCTCAGTGTCCTTCTGTGCCTTGCCGGCTGCGGCGCGCCGAAAGCGGGCAGGGAGGCTGAGGAGGGCCTTCTGCTGGGCTTTGCGCAGATCGGCTCCGAAAGCAGCTGGCGCATCGGCAACACCAAATCCGTGCAGGAAGCGGCGGAGCGCCACGGGATCCGCTTGATGATGGCGGATGCGAACCAGAAGCAGGAAAACGAGATCCGCGCGCTGCGTTCCTTTATCGCCTACCGCGTGGATGTGCTGGCTTTCGTCCCGATCGTGGAGGAGGGCTGGGAGAACGTCCTGCGCGAGGCAAAATCGGCGGGCATCCCCGTCATCCTCTCCGACAGGATGATCAGCCGGGAGACGGATGAAAGCCTGTACGACGTCTATGTCGGCGCGGATTTCCTGGAGGAAGGGAAAAAAGCGGCGGCATATCTGCTGAAAAAGATCGAAGATCTGGGCGCCGGGCGGCTGCGGATCGCGGAGATCTCCGGCACGCTGGATTCCACGCCCGCGCTGGAGCGCGCCAGCGGCTTCCGCAGCATGATCGCGGGGGATGAGCGCTTTGAGATCGTGGAGACGATCTCCGGGGATTTCCTGCGCTCCAAGGGAAAGGAGTGCATGCAGGCGCTGCTGGAGCGGCACGGCGGAGAGATCGACGTCATCTATTCCCACAACGACGGCATGACGCTGGGCGCCATCGAGGCGATCGAAGAGGCGGGGCTCGTGCCGGGGAAGGACATCATCATCGTCACGGTGGACGGGGAGCAGGCGGCCATCGACCTGCTGCGTGAAGGAAAGATCAACTGCGTGGTGGAATGCACCCCCATGCTGGGCGACGCGGTGATGGAGCTTGCCGAAAAGCTGAAGGCGGGCGAAACCGTGCCGCGGATCATCCATCCGGAGGAGACGGTGTTCACCGAATACGACGACCTGGACGCCATCGGTCCCAGGGGGTACTGACATGCGGAGCGGCAGAAACGGCGCGGTGCGCAGCATTGCGGGGGAGGCGCGCCGCTCGACGCTGGTCTTGACTTTTGTGCTCATGTTCCCGGCGCTGATCTCCCTGGCGCTGATGCTGGTGGCGGTGGCGCTCTTCTCCAGCAGCACACGGCACATGGAACAGGTGGCTGCCCTGCGGCCCATGGTGGCGACGGATATCCCGGAATACATCTGGAACGCGGTTTCCGGCAGGGTGACCTATGACGCCTGCGGGGCTGAGGAGGCGCTGCAGCGGGTCAACGGGCGGCTGGACGCGCTCATATCGGAAACGGGCGGACAGCTGGAGCTGGTGGTCGCCCGGCGCACGATGGATACGCTTGCCGGTTATGCCGGGGAGATCCGGCAGGGTCTGACCGGCGGGACGCCCATCGTGGAGATCGAACAGATGCTGGACGAGGTCCGCTCCGTTGCGGCGCTGGCTGAAAACATGCTCTCCGACTGCATCACGCAGGAAGCGGAGACCGCAGGCGCGCTGAACCGGCAGATCGTGCGGATCGCCGTACTGTTCGCCGCCGTCGAAATCGCGCTGTTCGTCTTTGCGCTGGTGTTCTCCCTGCGGATGCGCAGGCGGCTGGAGCGGACGATCCGGGAACCGATCGCAAGGCTGGAACGGGTGACCGGCCTGCTGGCCTCCGGCAAACTGGAAGCGCGCGCGGAGGTGACGGACACGCTGGAACTGCGGGATCTGACCGCTTCCGTCAACCGGATGGCAGACCGCATCGGCGAGCTGATCCAGCGCAACCGCGAGGAGCAGGAAAACCTGAAGAAGGCGGAGCTGCGCAGCCTGCAGGCGCAGATCAACCCGCATTTTCTCTACAATACGCTGGATACGATCCTGTGGCTGGCGGAGGACGAGAACAGCGAAGAGGTCATCCGCATCACCAAGGCGCTGTCCGACTTTTTCCGCATCTCCCTCTCTTCCGGACGGGACTGGATCACGGTGGAACAGGAGATCCGGCACCTCTCCGGTTATCTCGCCATCCAGAAGACGCGTTACAGGGACGTGCTCAATTACCGGATCCAGGTGGATGAGGAGATTTACGCCTGCCCGATCCTGAAGCTGCTGCTGCAGCCCCTGGTGGAAAACGCGATCTACCACGGCATCAAGGAGCACCGCGGCGGCGGCCTCATCGTCGTGGAGGGCCGAAGAAAGGGGGACAGGCTCTTCTTCACCGTGTGCGATACGGGCGGCGGTATGGACGCGGAGCGCCTTTCGGCTGTCCGGCGCAGCCTGGCGGAGGGGACCGAAATGCCCCACGGGCAGGAGTTCCCCGGCCATGCAGGCAGCGGTTTCGGCCTGCGCAACGTGGATCAGCGCATCCGGCTGTACTACAGTCAGGCCCAGGGGCTTTCGATCGACAGCGGACCCGAGGGGACGACGGTGAGCTTTGACGTGCCTGCGGAGAGAAGGGAGGAAGAGTGATGCAGTACCGGGTTTTCCTTGTCGATGACGAGATCGCGATCCGTGAAGGCATCCGCAATTCCCGCATCTGGGACGACGAACGCTTTACGCTGGTCGGGGAGGCCCCCGACGGCGAGATCGCGCTTTCGATGGTGAGCGACGTGCGGCCGGACATCCTGCTGACCGACGTGCGCATGCCCTTCATGGACGGCATGCAGCTGGCCACGGAGATATCCCGGCAGATGCCGTGGATCCAGATCGTCATCCTCTCCGGGTACGACGATTTCAATTACGCGCGCCAGGCGATGAGCCTGGGCGTGCAGGAATACCTGCTGAAGCCCGTCTCTGCACGGGACCTGCTGGAAGCGCTGGAACGCGCGGCCCAGCGTCTGGAAAAGGAACGGCGGGGAGCGGAGCGCGCCGAGAGCCTGCGGCGCAGGCTGGCCGGCAGCAGCCGTTTTATGAAGGAAAAGCTGCTGTACACCATCCTGATGGAGCCGATGACGGCACAGGAGGAAGCGCGGAGCCGTGAGGAGATGCGCGCTCTGGGTATGGATCTGGACGCGCCCTGTTACATCGCGGGGGACATCGCCTGGCAGGGCCCGGAGGGCGGCCTTTCGGAGGGACAGGACGCGCTGTATGCCCTGGCGGAACGGTCCGGAGGCAGGGTGTACGCCTGCGCCGGGCGGCATGGCACGCTGATCCTCGTGCTGGGCGCAAGCGACAGGGAGGCGGAGGAACGCGCCTATTCCTTCGCGCGCTCCGCCCTGGAAGAACTGCGGCAGCTCGGAGCGTCGGCGGCGCTGGCCAGCGTGGGGGATCCGGTGACGCGCCTGGGCCTGGCTTCCGATTCCATGCACACGGCGCGGCACCTGAGACATCTGTCGGCAGCATCCGGCATGAACGGATTTGCGGCTACCGGAAGCAGGGAACTGCAGGAGGGCGGGCTGACCGTGCCGGAGACGGACGTGCGCCCGCTTTACGAGCGGCTGCAGTACGCGCAGGCGGAGGAGGCGGAAGGCATCCTGGAAGAGTACGCCGCGACCCTGGGCGGCACGGACATCCACAGCCAGATGGTGGACAACTACCTGCGGGTGGAAACCCTGATGACCGCTTCCCGCATCCTGCACGAGGCGGGCGGGCGGACAGCCGACATCCCGGAGGCGGCGAGGCTGGTTCGCCGCCTTTCGGACGCGGAACGCGCGCCGGACATGGACGCCGCGGCGCAGCTGCTGCGCTGCGCCCTGCTCTACAGGGATGCAAAAAAGCCGAGCCGCGGCAGCGCGATGCTCTCCCGGGCCCGCGCGTATCTGGCGCAGCACTTTTCCAACGCAAACCTCATGCTGAGGGATGTCAGCGAGTATGTGGGCATGAGCGACAGCCGGTTTTCCGCCGTGTTCGGCCAGCAGATGGGCATGACCTTTACGGAGTACCTGACCACGCTGCGCATGAGCAAGGCGAAGGAGCTGCTGAGCGCGACGGCGATGCGCTCCTCCGAGATCGCGCAGGCCGTCGGATACAACGACCCGCATTACTTCAGCTACCTCTTCCGCAAGCATACGGGCATGACGCCCAGCGATTTCCGCCGGCAGAGCGCCGAAAGAATATCTACCGGAATAAAAGAAAACTGAACTTTTTCCGCAGCTGAACGGTCAAAAAACGGTAAAAACAGAAGAAATTCAAACCGCTTTGAAGATCCTTCCCCTTTACGCAAAGCACCCTCTGTTCTACAATATTCTCAAAAGGCGGGAGTGGCCCGCCCAATAAAAAGGATGGAGGAAAGAATCATGAAGAAACTGTTGGCACTGGCTCTGGCCCTGGTCATGGTGCTGGGCGCGGCATCCGCTTTCGCGGATTACAAGGTCGCCTTCTCCCAGATCGGACAGGAATCCGACTGGCGCACGGCGAACACGGACAGCATCAAGGCTGCGATCGAGAATCATGAGGGCTGGGAGCTCATCTATGACGACGCGCAGCAGAAGCAGGAGAACCAGATCAAAGCCCTGCGCAACTTCATCACCCAGGGCGTGGACGTCATCCTGTTCACCGGCGTGGTTTCCACCGGCTGGGAAGAGGTCCTGAAGGAAGTCAACGACGAAGGCATCCCGCTGATCCTTGTTGACCGTCTGCCCGACTGCATCGACCAGATCGATTATGTGGCCGCTTTCGGCGGTGACTTCGTCGAGGAAGGCCGCCGCCAGGTGGCGTGGGCCGGCGAGTATCTGAAGAGCATTGGCCGCGGCGAAGAAGAAGTCAACGTGGTCATCATGGAAGGCACCACCGGCGCTTCTGCGCAGGTCGGCCGTACCGAGGGCAACCTCGCTGCCATCGAAGCGTATCCGAACATGAAGGTCGTCGGCCAGCAGTCCGGCAACTTCACCCGTGCTGAAGGCCAGGCCCTGATGGAGAGCTGGCTCAAGTCCATCGACAAGATCGATGTCCTGATCGCGCAGAACGACGACATGGCGCTGGGCGCCGTGGACGCCATCAAGGCGGCCGGCAAGGTCCCGGGCAAGGATATCATCATCGTGGGCTGCGACTCCGTTAAGGCTGCTTTCGACGCCATCGTCGCGGGCGACATGAACGCCACCATCGAGTGCACGCCGCTCTACGGCCCGTTCGTCGTGGAAGCTGTTGAGAAGCTGCAGGCCGGCGAGACGATGTCCAAGGAAATCATCCACCCCGAAGAGGGCGCGTTTGATACCGACGGCGGCATCGACCTCGGCACTGTGGTTTCCGTCAAGGCGGCTGACGTGATCGATCAGCGTCAGTATTAATCGGGAATATGGGGCTGTTGGGGTAAGCACAGTCCATGTGCAGGGCGGATGGGCGACTGTCCGCCCTGCCTTTTATAGGAGGGATTTCATTGCCGGACAAAACGTTATTGGAAATGAAACAGATCGAAATCCAGTTTCCGGGCGTCAAGGCGCTCGATAAAGTGGATTTCAATCTGCGTGCTGGGGAAATACATTCGCTCCTCGGTGAAAACGGCGCGGGCAAATCCACGCTGATCAAATGCCTGACGGGCGTCAATCACATGGATGCCGGTGTCATCCTCCTGGACGGCAAGGAAATCCGGCCTCAGAGCCCTCAGCACGCGATCGACCTGGGCATATCCACGGTGTACCAGGAGGTCAACCTCTGCCCCAATCTCACGGTGGCGGAGAATATCTTCGTCGGCCGGCAGCCGATGAAACGGGGGCAGATCGACTGGAAGACCATCAACGCCCGCGCGGTGGAGCTGATGGCCCGCTTCCATCAGGATATCGACGTCACGCGGCCGCTGTCCTTCTATTCCACGGCCGTGCAGCAGATGGTGGCGATCGCGCGCGCGGTGGACATCCAGGCGAAGATCCTCATCCTGGACGAGCCCACCTCGTCGCTGGACGACAACGAGGTCAAGCTGCTGTTCGACGTGATGAACGATCTGAAGGCGGAAGGGCTCGGCATCATCTTCATCACGCACTTCCTCGACCAGGTGTACGCGGTCAGCGACAGGATGACGATCCTGCGCAACGGACATCTCGTCGGGACCTTCGGGGTACAGGAGCTCAGCAGGGTGGACCTGGTGACCCTGATGGTGGGCAAGGACATGGACACCATCTTCAACCTGAAGCGGGCGGATGTGAAGGCGGATGCGCCGTACATGCTGACGGCGACGCACATCGGCGCGCCGGGACAGGTGGACGACATCTCCATCAGCCTCCGCAAGGGCGAACTGATGGGGTTTGCCGGGCTGCTCGGCAGCGGGCGCACGGAAACCGCGGAGATGCTCTTCGGCGCCAAGCACGCCACCTCGGGCACGATCGAGATCGAGGGGAAGAAGACGGATATCCGCAATCCGTACGACGCCCTGATGCTGGGCATGGCGTTCTGCCCGGAGGACCGCAAGCGGGACGGCATCATCGGCGATCTGTCCATCCGCGAGAACATCGCGCTGGCGGTGCAGGCGAGACGGGGCTTTTTGAAGCCGCTCTCGAAAGCGGAACAGAACGAGCTGGCGGACAAATACATCAAGGCGCTGGGGATCGCGACGCCGGACGCGGAGAAAAAGATCGGCGAGCTCTCCGGCGGCAACCAGCAGAAGGTGATCCTGGCGCGCTGGATGGCGACGCAGCCCAAGGTGCTCATCCTGGATGAGCCGACGCGCGGCATCGACATCGGCGCCAAGGCGGAGATCCAGCGGCTGATGCTGGAGATGTGCGGGGACGGGGTTTCCGTCATCTTCATCAGCTCGGAGCTGGATGAGATCATCCGCTGCTCCAACAAGGTCATCGTCATGCGCGACAGGGAAAAGGTCGCGGAGCTGGACGGAGAGACGTGCAGCCAGTCCCAGATCCTGACCATCATCGCCGAGGGTGCGGCGGCAGCGGGAGGTGAGGCCCAGTGAAAAAGAGGTTCGACATTTCTTCATTGATGCGCTCCAAGCTCACCTGGGCTGTGGTGGCGGAGGCGCTCATCCTGCTGGTCTGCCTCATCGTGCGGCCGGACTTCTTCAAGATCAGCTATCAGCCCTCTACGGGTATGCTTTACGGCAACCTCATCGACATCGTCAACCGCTCCTCGGAGATCACCATCATCGCCATGGGCATGACGATGGTCATCGCCCTGGGCGGAACGGACCTGTCCGTGGGCGCGCTGGTGGCCGTGGCGGGCGCGATCGCCCTCAAGTTCATGCGCTGGGACGTGACGGTCTACAACACGCCGGGCGACTACACGGTCTATCCCTTCGTGCTCGCCATCGTGGTGCCGCTGCTCGTGTGCATCGCGATGGGGCTGTTCAACGGCCTGCTCATCGCAAAGGGCGGCATGCAGCCCATCATCGCCACGCTGATCCTCATGGTCTGCGGCCGCGGCATCGCGCAGATCGTCACCAACGGCAAGCAGTTCACCACGGGCTACTCGCCCTTCCGCGTCATCGGGCAGGGATCCATGTTCTTCCTGCCGACGCCCATCGTCATCACGGTCATCGTCATCGTGTGCGTTTCGCTGTTCGTGCGCAAGACAGCCTTCGGCACCTTTGTGGAGGCGGTCGGCGTCAACCGCAGCGCGGCGAGGCTGTCGGGCATCAACGCGCAGATGGTCATCTTCATCGTCTTTGCGCTGACGGGCTTTTTGTCCGGCATCTCCGGCCTCATCTATTCCAGCCGGATCATGTCCAACGACTCCAACAACGCGGGCCTCAACTACGAGATGGACGCCATATTGGCGGTGGTCATCGGCGGCACCAGCATGACGGGCGGCAAATTCAGCCTGGCCGGCACGGTGCTGGGCTCCATCATCATCCGCACCATCGTGACGCTGGTGTACTATTTCGGCATCGCCTCGGAGGCGACCATGGCCTTTAAAGCCGTCATCATCGCGGTGGTCATCGTGCTGCAGTCGGAGCCGGTGCGTGAGGCGTTTGCGAAGCGTACCCGTGCGCGGTCGCAGCTGGCGGGAGGAGGCGCTGTCAAATGATGAAAACGAAAGGCCGCAGCCTGACCTCCAGGCTGACCAATCCGAAGTACATCATGGTGTACGCCACAGTCGGCATCTTCCTCATCATCTACCTGTTCGGCGCGCTGGCCTACGGCGACAAAGGCTTTACCACGCTGCGAACCTTCATGAACATGTTCATCGACAACGCCTACTACGGCATCTCCGCCGTGGGCATGACGATGGTGCTCATCACGGGCGGCATCGATCTGTCCGTAGGCGCGGTCGCTTCGCTGACCGGCATGTTCATCGCGTATGGGACGAGCGTCCTCGGATTGCACCCGCTGGTGTGCATCGCCTTCTCGCTGGTGGTGGGCGTAGGGCTCGGACTGCTGATGGGCTGGGTCATCCACTACCTCAACGTGCCGCCGTTCATCACGACGCTGACGGGCATGTTCCTGGCGCGCGGCGTCTGCTCCCTCATCAGCCGGGAATCCATCGAGATCAAACATCCGATGATGGACGCCCTGGCGGGCTGGAAGATCTACTTCATGAAGCTGCAGGACGGCGAATGGGTGCGCATCCGCCCCAGCGCGTTCATCAACTTCAACGTCATCGTCTTCGTGGTGATGATCATCATCGGCACGGTGATCCTGCAGAAAACCCGCTTCGGGCGCAACATCTACGCCATCGGCGGCAATGAGCAGAGCGCGAAGCTGATGGGCCTGCCGGTGGGGCGCACCAAGGTCCTGGTGTACGGCTTTAACGGGCTGTGCTCCGTGCTGGCGGGCGTGACCTACGCGCTGTATGTGAAGAGCGGCTGGAACCTCTCCCTGCAGGGAGCGGAGCTGGACGTCATCACCTGCGCCGTCATCGGCGGCACGCTGCTGACGGGCGGCGTCGGTTATATGATCGGCACCCTGTTCGGCGTGCTGCTCAAGTCCATCATCCCCGCGCTGATCACCTTCAACGGCAATCTGCTCTCGTGGTGGGGCAAGATCGCGACCGGCCTACTGCTGCTGCTGTTCATCTGCATCCAGAAAATCGTGGTGAACGCGACCGGCAGAAAGAAGGAAAAGAAACCGGCGGTAAAGAATTAATAAAGTTAAGGCGGGGAGACGGCACGGCCGCCTCCCCTTGATCTGAAAAGGAGACGGACAGCATGATGGAAAAGACAGCGGCGTATATCGGCTCCGGCCGCGCCGTGCTCGGCATGGAGCTGGGAAGCACGCGCATCAAGGCGGTGCTGATCGGCGAGGATTGCGCGCCCATCGCGCAGGGCAGCCATACCTGGGAAAACCGGCTGGAAAACGGCGTGTGGACCTATCACCTGGACGACGTGTGGACGGGCATCCGGGAGGCGTATGCAGACCTGGCGGCAGACGTGCGCGGCCGTTACGGCGTGGAGCTGACGAAGCTCGCGGGTCTCGGCGTCTCCGCGATGATGCACGGCTACCTGCCCTTTGACAGGGACGGAAAGCAGCTTGCGGGGTTCCGCACCTGGCGCAATACGATGACGGGACAGGCGGCGGAGGAACTGACGGAGGCCTTCTCCTTCAACATCCCGCAGCGCTGGAGCATCGCACACCTCTATCAGGCCATCCTGAACGGGGAGGCGCATGTAAAGGACATCGACTTCCTTTCGACGCTGGCCGTCTATGTGCACTGGAAGCTGACGGGGCGCAGGGTCGCCGGCATCGGGGAAGCGTCCGGCATGTTCCCCATCGACAGCGTGACCGGGGATTACGACGCAAAGCGGATGGAGATCTTTGACGCGAAGCTCGCCGGGCGCGGAATCGGCTGGAAGCTGCGCGATATCCTGCCGGAGGTGAAGCCTGCCGGCGCCGAGGCGGGCTGCCTGACTGAGGAAGGCGCGCGGCTGCTGGACCCCACCGGAAGGCTTGAGGCGGGCGCGCCGCTGTGTCCGCCGGAGGGCGACGCGGGGACCGGCATGGCAGCGACGAACAGCGTCGCCGCGGGGACGGGCAACGTGAGCGCCGGCACCTCCGTCTTTGCGATGATCGTGCTGGAGCGGGCGCTTGCGAAGCTGCACACGGAAATCGACATGGTGACGACGCCGGACGGGCTGCCGGTCGCCATGGTGCACTGCAACACCTGCACCAGCGATATCAACGCCTGGTCGGAGGCGCTGCATGGCTTTGCCGCGGCGGCGGGCCTGCCCTGCGACATGAACGCCGTGTACACGGCCCTCTTCGGCGCGGCGCTGGAGGGAGAGGCGGACTGCGGCGGCGTCGTGAACGTGAACGCCTACTCGGGCGAGCCGGTGATCGGCCTTGAGGAAGGCCGCCCGATGCTCGTGCGCCTGCCGGAGGCGCGTCTCAGCTTTGCCAACCTGGCGCGCAGCCTCGTGTTCGGCTCCGTCTCTTCGCTGGCGGTCGGCATGGATATTCTGACGAAAGATGAAGGCGTAAAGGTGCAGAGCCTGCTGGGACACGGCGGCCTGTTCAAGACGGGCAACGCGGGACAGCGGCTGCTGGCAGCGGCGCTGGAAACCCCTGTTTCCGTGATGGAGACGGCGGGGGAGGGCGGCCCCTGGGGCATGGCCCTGCTGGCGGCGTACGCGGTGCGCGGCGGCGGTCTCAGCCTGCCGGACTTCCTGCAGCAGAAGGTGTTTGCAGCGGCGAAGGTCCAGCGCCTTGAACCCGACCCCGCGGACACGGAGGGCTTCAGACAGTACCGTGCCCGCTACGAGCAGGCCCTCGCGGCTGAGCGCGCCGCAGCGGCTGTGCGCTGAAAAGGAGGCAAGCCATGCTGGAATCACTGAAGCAGGCCGTCTATGAAGCGAACATGCAGCTGCCTGCGATGCACCTGGTGACCTTTACGTGGGGCAACGTCTCCGGCATCGACAGGGACAAAGGGCTGTTTGTCATCAAGCCCTCCGGTGTCGCTTACGAAGACCTGATGCCGGAGGACATGGTGGTGCTCGATCTGGACGGCAACCGGGTGGAGGGAAAGCTGAATCCCTCCACGGATATGCAGACGCACCGGATCCTTTACAGGGAATTCCCGGACATCGGCGGCGTGGTGCACACGCACAGCGCGCACGCGGTGGGCTGGGCGCAGGCAGGACGCGACATCCCCGCTTACGGCACGACGCATGCGGACTACTTTTACGGCCCGGTGCCCTGCTGCCGCAGCCTGACCCCGGAGGAGATCGACGCGGGGTACGAGGTCAACACGGGCGTGGTGATCGTGGAGACCTTCCGGAAGAGGGGATTGAATCCCCTTCACGTGCCGGGGTGCATCTGCCGCAGCCACGGGCCGTTTGCGTGGGGCAAGGATCCGGCGCAGGCCGTCTATCATGCGGCGGTGCTGGAGGAGGTCGCACGCATGGCGCTCTACACGATCACGGTCGACCCGGACGCGGCGCCCGCGCCGCAGCATTATCTGGACAAGCACTTCATGCGCAAACACGGCCCGAACGCCTACTACGGGCAGGGCAAATAAAAAAAGGCCGCATCCGCCGCGCTTTACGCGCGGCGGATGCGGTTTATGATACAGCTACTGGGAATACATCTGTCAGCTCTCCGCGGCTTCGTCGCGGTAGAGATCGGGGTTTCCGAAATAGAGGTGATCCAGCGCGATGAAGGCGCCCTCGGCATCCATCTCGGAAAGGGAGCGCGAGTCGCAGAGCAGGGTGAAGGGCATGCCGGAGGGAAAATACCGGAAGCCGGAGAGGCTGGACTCCAGCGCATCGCGGAAGACGTCGTCCGCCGCCGCGTAATCCCCCTGCAGGATGACGCAGTCCGGATCAAAGACCAGGCAGATGTTGCGCAGCGCATGGGCAAAGACGGAAGCCAGACGGCGGCAGACGCTCTGCGCCAGCAGATCGCCGGCACGGGAGGCTTCAAAGAGCTGCGGGATCGTGAGGTCTTCCTGCCCGGGCAGCGGGGACTCGGGGAAGGCGGATGCGGATTCCTTTACCATCTTCTGCACCCTGGAGGCGCTGACCAGCCGCTCGAAACAGCCGCAGCTGCCGCAGCCGCAGGGCTCCGGGTCGGAGGGATCCAGCGTCATGTGACCGACCTCCCCGATGAGGGCGTTGGGGCCGCTGAGGATGTGCCCGTGCTCCAGCATGCAGCCGGAGAGGCCCCAGGTGGTGAAGAGGACGAGCACGCGCTGGTTGTAGAGCGCAGGATCGAGCAGGAAGGGACGCGCGCACATCTTGCCCGCGTTTTCCAGATAGATGGGGGTGCCAAGGCCGAAGAGCGCGCGCAGATCATCGAGCAGATGCACGTGCGTGCCCCACTGCGGCGTATGGGAGCTGTAAAGCAGCGTGCCGGTCTCCCTGTCCACCGTACCGGAGGTGGAGACGCTGACCGCGCAGACGTCCGCAGGCTGAACGCATTGCTCGCGCAGCAGGCGGGAGGCCAGTGTGGCGGTTTTGCGGGAGATCTCCTCGGCGGTGTCTGGAAGGGGACCGCCGAGGGTGATACTGCCGAGCAGCGTGTGCCCGATCGTATAAAGGCTGGCGCGCATCTCCTGGGGCCAAAGGGCCAGACACAGGAAATAACGGCTGCCGGACAGCGTGTAGTTTTCGGGCCGCTTGCCGCCGATGGCGGTGGAAGGGCCTTTGCCCAGGGAGATGAGCAGCCCTGAATCCAGAAAAAAGCGGATGCATTTAACGACGGTGGGCCGGCTGATCCCCGTCTGCTGGCTGACCTCCGTGACGCCGGAAACAGCGCCGCGGCGGAAAGCCGAGAGCACGGTGCGCCGGTTTGCCACTTTGAGATCGCCCAGCATGGCCGGAGTATTGGCTTCAATATGCAGACTCATGGAACGCCTCCGGTAATGAAAGAGAGATACGAAACCCTGTATGCAAAGACAGTTTATCACAGAGAATGGAGGAATTCAAGCACAAACGCGGATGCAAATCAAAACCGCACGGATAATTCTGTGCATAACTTATAAAACGGGTTTACAGTACTAGGCGAAATCGGTTGTTGATTCAAAGAAGATGACAAAGCAGAGGTGAAATTATAGGATTTTTTTACGCAGAGGGATTGACTTTTGTGACCTGCTGGGATAAAATGATAGAGGTTATGAAAGAAAATTGCAAAACAGTGTTATTGATTCGTCACTCAGGCCTGGAAAGGCCAATAAATAAAAAGGAGTGTACCCAAAATGAAGAAACTTGTCTCTCTGCTGCTCGTCGTGGCGCTGTGCCTGGCAGTCTCCCTGGCATCCGCTGAGAAGGTCGGCGTTTCCATGCCCACGAAGGATCTGCAGCGCTGGAATCAGGACGGCGCCAACATGCAGGCCATGCTGGAAGAAGCCGGCTATGAAGTCGACCTGCAGTACGCCTCCAACGACGTGCAGACCCAGCTCTCCCAGGTGGAGAACATGATCAACAGCGGCGCCGACGTGCTGGTCATTGCTGCTATCGAAGGCTCTTCCCTGGGCTCCGCGCTGACCCTGGCGCAGGAGAACGAGATCCCCGTCATCGCCTATGACCGTCTGCTCATGCAGTCCGGCGCCGTTTCCTACTATGCGACGTTCGACAACTACATGGTCGGCACCGTGCAGGGCACCTACATCAAGGAAGCCATGGATCTGGAGAATGCGGCCGGCCCCTTCAACATGGAAATCACCGCGGGCGACCCGGGCGACAACAACGCGGGCTACTTCTATCAGGGCGCTATCGACGTGTTGAAGCCCTACATCGACGCCGGCAAGCTGGTTGTGAAGTCCGGCCAGGTTGAGTTCAGCGAAGTCGCCACCCCGACCTGGGCGACCGAGACGGCCCAGAACCGCGCTGAGAACATCCTGTCCTCCTATTATGCGGACGGCTCCAACGTCGACATCTGGCTCTGCTCCAACGACTCCACCGCGCTGGGCGTTGAGAACGCGCTGGCTGCCAACTACAACGGCACCTATCCGATCATCACCGGTCAGGACTGCGACATCGCCAACACCAAGAACATGATCGCGGGCAAGCAGAGCATGTCCGTCTTCAAGGACACCCGTACTCTGGCGGCCCAGGTCGTCAAGATGGTCGGCCAGATCCTCAAGGGCGAGACTGTCGACGTCAACGATACCGAGACCTATGACAACGGCGTCATCGTGGTTCCCTCCTATCTGTGCGAGCCGGTCTTCGCCGACGCGAACAACTACAAGGAGCTCCTGATCGACTCCGGCTACTACACCGAGGATCAGCTCAAGTAATCCCAGAATCGTTCGGCTCAAATGATGCAGGCGGGGAAGCCCGCCTGCATCGTTTCGGAAAAAGGGCAGTCAGGTTCCCATACAAAACGGGGAGCGGAGGAAAACCATGGCAGATATCATACTGGAAATGAAGAACATTACGAAGACTTTCCCCGGTGTGAAAGCCCTCGACAATGTCAATCTCCAGGTGGAGAGAGGCGAAATCCATGCGCTGGTCGGAGAGAACGGCGCCGGCAAAAGCACGCTGATGAACGTGCTGAGCGGCATCTATCCCTACGGCACGTATGAAGGCGATATCATCTACAACGGCGAAGTCTGCAAGTTCTCCAACATCAAGGATTCCGAGAGAAAAGGCATCGTCATCATCCATCAGGAGCTCGCGCTGGTTCCGGAGATGACGATCGGCGAAAACATGTATCTGGGCAACGAGCGCGGCAGCAAGTTCGCGATCGACTGGAACACGACGTATTCCGAGGCGGACAAGTACCTCAAGATGGTCGGCCTCACGGAAAGCTCCAAGGTGCAGGTCAAGACGATCGGCACCGGCAAGCAGCAGCTGGTGGAAATCGCCAAGGCGCTGGCCAAGAACGCGAAGCTGCTGATCCTGGATGAACCCACATCCTCCCTTAACGAAGAAGATTCCCGCGCATTGCTGGACCTCATGCTTCAGTTCAAGAAGCAGGGGATGACGATGATCATCATCACCCACAAGCTGAACGAGGTCTCCTATGTCGCAGATAAGATAACCGTCATCCGTGACGGCAGCACCATCGAGACGCTGGACAACCGCGGGCCGGAGCCCATCAGCGAGGAGCGCATCATCAAGGGCATGGTGGGCCGTGAGATGACCAACCGCTTCCCGAAGCGCGAGGGCGTCACCATCGGCGACGTCGAGATGGAGGTCGAAAACTGGACCGTGCACCATCCGCTCTATCCGGAGCGCAAGGTGGTGGACAACGTCTCCATCAACGTGCGCAAGGGCGAGGTCGTCGGCATCTACGGCTTGATGGGCGCCGGGCGCACGGAGCTGGCCATGAGCATCTTCGGCCAGTCCTACGGCGTGAACTTCTCCGGGACGCTGCGGCTGAACGGCAAAGAGGTCAAGATGCGCAAGAGCGAGGCGGATGCCATCCGCCACAAGATCGCCTATGTCACCGAGGACCGCAAGGGCAACGGCC
The DNA here is from genome assembly GCA_017484085.1 of Clostridia bacterium. GTDB lineage: Bacteria > Bacillota > Clostridia > Christensenellales > Aristaeellaceae > Ventricola. The sequence continues at coordinate 29,025 of JAFUTW010000035.1, read as the reverse complement.
TGGTGCTCTCCCAGTCCATCAAGGTCAACACTTCACTGGCGAATCTGGACGCGCTGGCCAGCCACACTGTGATCGACGGCGATAAGGAATACGCCGTTGCGGAGGACTACCGCGAGAAGCTGCGCATCAAGACGCCCTCCGTGGAGCAGCTGGTCGGCAACCTCTCCGGCGGCAACCAGCAAAAGGTGCTGCTGGCGAAATGGATGTTCGCCGAGCCGGATATCATGATCCTGGACGAGCCGACCCGCGGCATCGACGTGGGCGCCAAGTACGAGATCTACTGCATCATCAACGAGCTGGCGGCGGCGGGCAAATGCGTGCTGATGATCTCCTCCGAGCTGCCGGAGGTCCTGGGCATGAGCGACCGGATCTACATCATGAACAACGGCAAAATCGTAGGCGAAATGCAGGCAGCCGATGCGACGCAGGAGAACATCATGGCGACGATCCTGCAATCCGGAAGGGGTGAGTGAGCATGACGGCGAATACGGTCAGCTCCTTCTTGAAGAAATACACCATGGTCCTCGCCCTGATCGTCGTGGCGATCTTCTTCTCCGTTACGACGGGCGGCAGGATCCTCTACCCGCAGAACATCAACAACCTGATCTCCCAGAACGGCTACGTGTTCGTGCTGGCAGCCGGCATGCTGATGTGCATCCTGACGGGCGGCAACATCGACCTGGCGGTCGGCTCCGTCGTCTGCTTTACGGGCGCTGTCGGCGTCGTGCTCATGGAGCGGGGCGTCAACATGTGGATCGCCGTGCTGGTCATGCTGCTGGTCGGCCTGGCCATCGGCGCGTTCCAGGGCTTCTGGATCGCGAAGGTGTATGTTCCGGCCTTCATCGCGACGCTGGCCGGCATGTACGCCTTCCGCGGCCTCTCCAACGTGGTGCTGCAGGGCTACACGGTCACGATCTCCAACGAGTCGTTCCTCAGGATCTTCGGCGGCGGCGCAGACTGCTACATCCCCGATTTCCTCGGCGGCTCCGGCATCAACCTGACCTGCATGGTGTTCGGCGTGATCGTCGCGCTGCTCTTTGCGGCGCTGCAGATCCGCAAAGCTTCCGTGGAGAAGCGGATGGGCATCATCCAGTCGGCCACGGGCGATTACATCCGCACCGGCATCATCGCGGTGCTGATCCTCTGGCTGTCCTGGAAGCTGGCGAGCTACAAGGGCATCCCGACGGTGCTCATCTGGATCGCGCTGGTGCTGCTCATCTACAACTACATCACGACAAAGACGGCCATCGGCCGCTACCTCTACGCGGTGGGCGGTAACGAAAAGGCGACGGCCCTCTCCGGCGTCAACACGCGCAACGTGTTCTTCTTCGCTTACGCCAACATGGGCTTGCTGGCCGGCCTGGCGGGCATCCTCAACGTGGCCCGCGCGACCAACGCGCAGCCGACCTTCGGCCAGGGCTATGAGATGGACGCCATCGCGGCCTGCTTCATCGGCCGGGCTTCCGCTTACGGCGGAACCGGCAAGATCTCCGGCGTCATCATCGGCGCCACGCTGATGGGCCTCATCAACCAGGGCATGAGCATCATGGGCATCGACTCCAACTATCAGCGCGTGGTCAAGGGCATCGTGCTGCTGCTGGCTGTCATGTTCGATGTGCTGTCCAAGCGTGAAAAGCGGTAAGAGGGGAGGATACAGTCGATGGAAAAAGGGATTGTTAAACCCGGCAGAAACCTTGCTGCCGTCCTCAAGAAAAACGCAATGCTCGTCATCCTGGTCCTCGTCTACATCTTCTTCATGGTCACGACGGGCGGCAACATCTTCAAGCCGGCGAACTTCAAAGCGCTGATCGACCAGAACGCGTACGTCTACATCCTGGGTGTCGGCATGCTGATGTGCATGCTGACAGGCGGCAACATCGATCTGTCCTGCGGCTCCTTCGTCTGCCTGCTGGGCGCGCTGGGCGGCCTCATGATGATCAATATGGGCGTAGCTACCGGCCCCGCCATCGTGCTGATGCTGCTCATCGGCATCGCGTACGGCTGCCTGCTCGGCTATCTCGTCGCCTACGTCAACATCCCGCCGTGGATCGCGACGCTGGCCGGCTATCTGGCCTTCCGCGGCCTGGGGACCTCGATCCTCAGCTCCAACTCGGCGACGGGCTCCATCGCCATCGCCTCGAAGCCGGATTTCCTCGGCATCTTCTACGGCAAGATCTTCGGCACCAGCGTCAAGGTCTTCAACTGGCCGTGCATGATCGCGGGAATCGTTGCGGCTGTGCTCACGGTTTTCCTCATCTTCCATTCCCGCGCGACCAAGCTCCGCAAGGGGTATGCGGCGGATTCGTTTGCCAACGCTGCCGTCAAGAGCGTGCTGGGCGCGGCGGCCATCCTGCTGATCATGTGGAAACTGGCGCACGCGGGCGGCATCCCGACGCCGCTCGTCTGGGTCGTCATCGTAGTGCTGATCTACAGCTTTATCACGAGCAAGACGACGCTGGGCCGTCACTTCTACGTGGTGGGCGGCAATAAGGAAGCTGCGAGGATGTCCGGCGTGAATACCCGCAGGATCATGTTCCTGGCTTACCTCAACATGGCGTTCCTCACGGCGATCACCACGATGATGGTGCTCTCCCGTACGCAGGCGGCCAACTCCACCGCCGGCACGAACTTTGAGATGGATGCCATTTCCGCCTGCGTGGTCGGCGGCGTTTCCGCCAGCGGCGGTGCGGGTTCCGTCTTCGGCATGGTCATCGGCGCCACGCTGATCGGCGTCATCAACCTGGGCATGAGCCTCATGGGCATCGACGCGAACTGGCAGAAGGTCGTCAAGGGCGTCGTGCTGCTGGGCGCTGTGGCCTTCGACGTGCTGAGCAAGAAGAACATCAGCCTCTTCGGCAAAAAGAAATAAGACTGAGGGTGCGACCCGACTGGGGAGGAGTGAAACCCATGAAATACGTACTGGGTGTCGACCTGGGCACCAGCGGAACCAAGACGGTCCTCTTTGACGAGGAAGGCTGCGCGGTCGCCTCGGAACTGAGGGAATATCCGCTCTATCAGCCGCAGAACGGCTGGGCGGAACAGGAGCCGGACGACTGGTGGAACGCCGCCAGGGACACGATCCGCGGCGTGCTCTGCAAGAGCGGCGTGAATCCGGCGGATGTCGTCTGCCTGGGCATCAGCGGGCAGATGCACGGCCTGGTGATGACGGATGAAGAGGGCAACGCGCTCGGACGATCCATCCTCTGGTGCGACGGACGCACGGGCGCGCAGTGCGAGGAGCTGACCCGGCGCGTCGGCCGCGAGCGCCTCATCGCCATCTCCGCAAACCCCGCGCTGACCGGCTTTACCGCCGGCAAGGTGCTCTGGGTGCAGCAGAACGATCCGGAGCGCTGGGCAAAGGCGAAGCAAATCATGCTGCCCAAGGATTACGTTCGCTTCCGCCTCACCGGCGAATACCTGTGTGAGTACAGCGACGCCAGCGGCACGAATATGCTGGATGTCCCGCGCCGGCAGTGGTCGGAAGAGATCGCAGCGGCGCTGAATCTTGACATGAACCTGCTGCCGCCGCTTCGCGAGAGCAGCGCGGTTTGCGGCCATATCACCGAAAAGGCCGCTGCCGAAACCGGGCTTTGCTGCGGCATGCCGGTGGCCGGCGGCGCGGCGGACAACATGGCCGGCGCCATCGGCACGGGCGTGGCCCGCGCGGGCAAGGCATTTACGACCATCGGCACCAGCGGCGTCGTGTACGCGCACAGCGACACGGTGCAGATCGACCCGCAGGGACGGGTGCATACCTTCTGCTCTGCAGTGTCGGGCGCATACACCGTGATGAGCTGCACTTTGGCGGCCGGTCTCTCTCTCAAGTGGTACAGGGACACCTTCTGCCACGCGGAGATCCGGGCGGCTACGGAGATGGGCACCGATCCTTACGTCCTTATGAATGAGGAAGCGGCAAGGAGCCCCATCGGGGCCAACCGGCTCCTCTTCCTCCCGTACCTCATGGGCGAGCGCAGCCCGCTGCTGGACAGCGACGCACGCGGCGCCTTTATCGGCCTCTCTGCGATGCACACGCGCCGCGATCTGCTGCGCGCCGTGATGGAAGGCGTTATCTATTCCCAGAGACAGAATCTGGACGTGCTGCGCGGCATGAACGTCGTGCCGGAGACCATGCTGGCCTGCGGCGGCGGCGCAAAGAGTCCCTTCTGGCGGCAGATGATGGCGGACGTCTTCGGTATGCCCGTGGCGACGGCGCAGTCCACGGAAGGCCCGGCGCTGGGCGCGGCCATCCTGGCAGGCACCGCAGCCGGACTGTATGCAAGCGTCCCCGAAGCCTGCAAAAAGATGATCCGGGAAGACGCGCCGCTGCTGCCGGATGCACAAAGAGGCGCAGCGTACGAGCCCTTCTACCGCCTGTACGAATCCCTCTATCCGCAGCTGAAGGAAAGCTACGCACAGCTGGCGAAGCTGTGAGGCGCAGGCCCTTTCCGTCATGCCTGGCGGAATGACATCTCTCCCATGAGGGGAGGCAAGAGGAGTGCATAGGAACTTCTATGGCCTTGCCTTCCCCTATGGAAGGTTAGGAACCCTTCCACCATCCGACAAGCGGATGGTCCCCCTCCCCTATAAAGGGGAGGCAAGAGGAGTGCAGAGGAATTTCTATAGCCTTGCCTTCCCCTATGGGGAAGGTGCCGAGCGAAGCGAGGCGGATGAGGTTTCCGGCGCTCCTGAACAGGGAGCTGTCAGCCGGAGGCTGATCGGGGGTTACGAACCCCTCTGTCACGGCGGCGCCGTGACATCTCCCCTATAAAGGGGAGCGCCGCTGTGCGGCGAATAGGCAAAAGGGGCTTTGCAGACTCAAAGCTGTTTATCGGTCCCCGCACCGAAGGCTGACCGGGGGTTCTGAAAAGCAATATCAACAAACAGACAGGGAGGAGATTGCAATGAAATTCATTCCTGTAACCGATCCCGCTTTCCGCGCTTACGGACGCATCGTAGACGGGTATCCGACGGAAGGTATCCTTAAGGCGCTGGCGGCTACGCCCCTGCCAGAGGGAACGGCTTACGAGCCGCGCGTCGAATCGCTGCATCAGGCAGAAGACGCGGAGACGGTGGGCACGGCGCTCTTCGGCGGCATGCCCTTCCAGCTCGGCTACTGCAACGGACACAACACGAAGCTGAACTGCCTGGAATACCACAGGGACAGCGAGTTCAACCTGGGCACGGAGGACTTCATCCTGCTGCTGGCGAAGATGGACGACATCGGCGAGGACGGCGTGCTGGATACCGCGAAGGTACGCGCTTTCTGCGTACCCGCCGGGGTGATGGTGGAGGTTTACGCGACGACGCTGCACTATGCGCCCTGCCATGCGGATCCGGCAAAGGGCTTCCATGTGCTGGTGGCGCTGCCGGCCAAGACCAATACCGATTACCGCCCGGCGCCCGGCCCGAACGCCAGGGACAATACGCTTTGGGCGCGCAACAAGTGGCTGCTGGCGCATCCGGAGAGCAGCGAGGCAAAGGCGGGCGCGTTTGTGGGCCTTAAGGGCGAGAACATCGATATCGCCGGAGATCTTTAATGCAATTCATTGATCAGATCGATCTAGAGGAACGGAGGAGAACAACCATGATTTCGAACATCCCGGAGGTCAAACTCGGCATCGTCGCGGTGAGCCGCGACTGCTTCCCCATCCAGCTGTCTGAAAAGCGCCGTGCCGCCATTAAGGCCATCTGCGGCGAGGGACTGTATGAGTGCCCTGTGACGGTGGAAAACGAGCTGGACATGCAGAAGGCCGTAGCCGATGTGACGGCGGCAGGCTGCAACGCGCTGGTCGTCTTCCTGGGCAACTTCGGCCCGGAGACGCCGGAGACCCTCATTGCCAAGTACTTTAATGGCCCCTGCATGTTCGTGGCGGCGGCCGAGGGCGACGGCGACATGATCAACGGGCGCGGCGACGCGTACTGCGGCATGCTCAACTGCTCCTACAACCTGGGCATGCGCCACCTTAAGGGCTACATCCCGTCCTATCCCGTCGGCACGGCGGAGGACATCGCGCAGATGATCGGCGAGTTTGTGCCGGTAGCGCGCGCCATCATCGGCCTGCGCGGCCTCAAGATCATCACCTTCGGCCCGCGCCCGCAGGACTTCTTCGCCTGCAACGCGCCTATCAAGGGCCTCTACGAGCTGGGTGTCGAGATCGAAGAGAACAGCGAGCTCGATCTGCTGGTCTCCTATAAGGAGCATGAGAACGACCCGCGCATCCCGGAGGTCTGCGCCGATATGGCCAAGGAGATGGGCGAAGGCGCCTATTACCCGGATATGAGCGTGCGGCTCGCGCAGTTCGAACTGACGCTGCTCGACTGGGCTGAGAAGCACAAGGGCGACCGCAAGTTCGTGGCTTTCGCGGACAAGTGCTGGCCCGCGTTCCCCAGCCAGTTCGGCTTTGAGCCCTGCTACGTCAACTCCCGCCTGGTCAGCCGCGGCATCCCGGTCTCCTGCGAGGTGGACATCTACGGCGCGCTCTCCGAGTACATCGGCCTGTGCGTGAGCGCCGACCCGGTCACCCTGCTGGACATCAACAACAGCGTGCCGAAGTACATCTACGACGAGGACATCAAGGGCAAGTACGACTACAAGCTGACGGATACCTTCATGGGCTTCCACTGCGGCAACACGCCGGAGTGCAAGCTGTGCGCCGACCGCGCCGTCAAGTACCAGCTGATCCAGCACCGCCTGCTGGAGCCGGCGGGCAGCGATCCGGACTTCACCCGCGGCACGCTGGAGGGCGACCTCGCGGCCAGCGATATCACCTTCTACCGTCTGCAGTGCGACAGCGAGGGAACGCTCCGCGCCTACATCGCGGAGGGCGAGATCCTGGATGTCAAGACCCGCAGCTTCGGCGGTATCGGCGTCTTCGCCATCCCGGAGATGGGCCGCTTCTACCGTCACGTGCTCATCGAGAAGCGTTATCCGCACCACGGCGCCGTGGCCTTCAGCCATGTGGGCAAGAGCCTCTTCGAGGTCTTCCGCTTCCTGGGCGTCAAGGACATCGCCTACAACCAGCCGGCCTGCCTGCCCTATCCGACGGAGAATCCGTTCAAGTAAGAGAGAAAAGGCATAGCAATCGCCCCCGCGAAAGCGGGGGCGAAAAATCTATCTGTACGGTGCATCATCTTTTAATCTTGTTCGATGCATTTTCATAAATATCCACAAAGCGCAAATTGCAATGATGATTACCGAGGGATAATACATATAGTAAGAGATTCCCCAAAGTCTTCTATTGTCCGGCATAATTCGACAATCAACAAAGTCCCAGTTGATCAGATAAAGCGTACCAGTCATCAGAAGATCGAATATAAGGGTAAGTATCGGCTTGTTCTTGCATATAATGAAATGAGGATTACTTTGTTCGTTCAGTGTAAACCAGCGAGTCAACCTTAGCCGGTTTGATACCAGTTGCCCCATAGTAATCGATCAGATCAGAATCAATATACATTTTTATTGTAACTGTACTGCCAGGATGAACGCCCAAATTATCATAGCTGTTGCGGTTAACAAAAATGACATTATCTTCATTATCCAGCATAGCACATACGACATAGGCACCATACAGGACTTCATCCCCTGTATTTGTGAAGGTAACATCGACATAGTTGCTATAAGAATTGTTTTGCTGCATATCGATCACGGCTGTTGAGGGAATTTGTTTATAGCTGTAACCACGATTGTCTGAAGACACAGAGAATTTAATATCGCCCAGTTTTGCATTCTTAAGCGAACTGCTCCAAAGGAATTCATAAACATAAGTGTATTCACCGGGATTAAGAAGCAAATCACTGGGTGAGGAAGAGATATAATCTTCTGTATCAAGGATTTCATCATCTTCTGAAAAGATAACCAGTTTACCATTATCGTAATAAACAGGCGCATCTCCGGTGTTTTCGACTTTGGCAAGAAAGACACCGGAATCTTTTCCAGTATAAATGATAGTGTTTTTGGAAGTTACCTTCAGTTTTCCCTCTGCTGATGCTGACAAACAGAGAAGGGAAAGAAGGATCATCGAGAAGAGAACAAGGGCTTTTTTCATTTTGATTATCTCCTTTATACTAAGTTCTTAGAATTCTAATTGGATTTTTGGAGTGCTGTCTTTACATATCACAACACCTCTGAATGGACTTTTTAACGAAAACTCAGTAGACATTGCATATTTTGATAGTAAAAGTTGTAAACAGGCAGAGAATCATGTACGGGAATCCTTCATCAAAAATGAGGAAAAACAGAATATTGGCAGAGCAACAGCCGTCGTTGACTGTGCTTACCCGCCACTGCGAAAGCTTTTAGCATCACTCTTGCACGCACGATATACCATGGATCTTCGCATACCGGATGACAGCCTCTGCGGTTTCATCGCACAGAAAGACGAGATGCCCGCAGCCTTCAAAAGCGCCTTCACCGATGGATTCGACGGATGAGGGGAGGACGGCAAGGCGCAGGTTTGTACAATCCGCAAAGGCATGTGCGCCGATAGAGCGGACTCCGTCAGAAAGCCGGATACATTCGGCAGATTGGCTGCCGCGGAAGGCACCTGCTTCGACGGTCTCCAGCGCATTGGGAAGAGTGAGAGTGTGCATCCCGCGGACCTCGACCGTACAGGCCGCGGAAAGATCGCCGCTGCGGGCGGTGACGACAGCCCGGCCTTCATCGCGTGCCGTGATGCTTCCTCCCGATACGAAAAGTACGCTTTCATCGGAAGTCTCCCAGACAAGATCTGCTGTATCCTGTGCAGGGGGCATTTTTGCGCTCAGCATCGCTGACATGCCGGGCGCAAGGACGAGATCGGCAGCGGAGAGCGCCATCCCCGGCGCTTCATCTTGGATAAAAGACAAGCTGAGCGAGAGATCCTGTACCGCGGAGGACAGCAGGATATCGTTGCCTTCAATCGTAAGCCCGCGGGAAGAGGAAGCGCTGACCGTATCCAGCCGGTAACCCCATTCGGGAAGGACACGGATGCGCAGACTTTCAAAGCGCCCGACAGAGAAGGCTGTATCGTCGGAGACGAGCTGCTCGCCGACAGCTGCCTCGGCATGACCGCCAAGAGACAGGGACACGGTGTGCCCCTCCGGCACGACGGTATGCAGGGCGGTCTGCTCAGCCGAAGAGAGGGCTGCAAGCAGAAGGAGGGGAAGCAGCAGGAAGAGAAGGCGCTTCATCACTCACCCTCCTTTACCGTGTACTTGCCGGCGGAAACGGAGAAGGTGATGAGCCCGTCGTATTCTCCGGCCGGCGCGGCAAACCAGTCCTCCGCATCAACCGTTACGGAAAGCGGGAATTCCCCCTCCGTACGGGTGACCTTCTCCGTGAAGGGGCCGTCCGGATCGCTGAGCGTATAAGGGATCCGTCCTTCGCCGCCGGCCTGCAGGAGTACGCCTTCCGGCGACGCAACGGCGATGCGCACGGCATAGCCGGGGGTCAGATCCAGACCGGAAACGGCCAGGGTCAGCGGTGTTTCCTCCGCTCCGTAGACAAGGGGCAGGCTGGGTGGGATGACGACGGTGTACTTTTCCTCGATCGTGAGGGAGACGGTGGTCGTTCCGGTGTAGACCTGCGTCTGATTGGAGAGGATGGTTTCCTCAGCGCCGGCAGTGCAGGCAAAGAAAAGCCCGAGAAGAACAAATAGGCAGAGAACCATTTTGCGCATGGGAAACCTCCTTTCGGCCAAATTGTAGAATGTAGAAATCATAGGTGAAATCGTAAACTCCTCAGTCACCTTCGGTGACAGCTCCCCTACGAAGGGGAGCCGAGGACCTCATCCGTCATGGCTTACGCCGTGCCACCTTCCCCCTCGCCGGGAGGCATCCTCGTTCTTTCAGAACGGGATCAGTCCATAGGGGGAAGGCAAGGCTGAAGTAACTTCGAAAGCGCTCCATTGCCTCCCCTGAAAGGGGAGGGATCCGTAACCCCCAGTCAGCCTCCGGCTGACAGCCCCCTATTCAGGGGGCCGCACCTTCGGTGCGGGGACCGATAAAAAACTTTGAGTCTGCAAAGCCTTTAAGTCTATTCGCCGCACAGCGGCGCTCCCCTTTATAGGGGAGATGTCACGGCATCGCCGTGACAGAGGGGTTTGTTCCGACAGCTCCCTTTTTAGGGGGCCGGGAACCTCATCCGTCACGGCTTACGCCGTGCCACCTTCCCCATAGGGGAAGGCAAGGCTAAGAAAGCTTGCTGCGCTCTCTCAAGCCTCCCCTGAAAGGGGAGGGGGATCATCCACTTGCCGGATGGTGGAAGGGTTCGTAACCTTCCCCTTCGGGATTGGCGTAGGCCTTCGGCCGTACGTCCCCGGCTGTGCCAGGGATCATGCCCTGAAAGGGCATGACGTTAGAAGGGGGACCGCCCGCAGGCGGTGGATGAGGTTTACTGCGTAATAATAGAGAATGTCAATGTATCGGTGTATATACCAGGATCGGCAGGCATTGTTTTTACATAGAATGTCAAATTGCAAATTTTGTCTTCTTCATTGTTTCCACCTTTTGATACACTGATCATGCTTGTATTATATGCTCGATAATAATAATAGCTTCCAGTCACATTACTATTATTTGAAGTAGAGAAGGGCCAAGCCAGTGTGCTTGCTTTGAGAGAATAAGAAACTTCGTGATTCTCGCTTTTGAGTTTAAAGTTTTGAAAACAATCAAGCGCTAAATCGGAGGGATTATAGGTTCTATAACTATCAGAAGTATGGAGACTTCCAGATAATATCCCATTCTCTGCCCCTGACAGCTGTACCTTCAGGCTATTCACCGACACCAACTCCCACCCGGCTTTCAGCACGACATCCCCATACCCGTACTGCGTCTTGGGATCGATCGTCACCTTGGAGGGGATGACGACGGTGTAGCTGTCCATGCTGCGGTCGACGGTCAGGGAGACCTCCGTGGTGCCGGTCATGGTGTTGCGGTCGAGTTCCAGCGTTTGGGCAGGCTCGGCCGTTTCACCGGGCTCTGCGGCCGGGTCACCCTCGGCCAGGGCGAAAGCGGACAGGCTCACAAGCGTAAGGGTGAGCAGAAGGGCAAGCAACTTCTTCATGATATATACCTCCGTATCGGTTTTTGCATCGGGTTTAATGGATGAGGCGGTTACAGCACGTGGATCTGGATGTCGAAATCCGCGTTGTTGGTGGGCTTCGGCGGATCGGTGATCGTGTAGGGCTGCACGTGCATGGTGCCGGCGTATGCGCCGGGCGTGAGCTCACGCGACAGTTCCACTTTGTTGCAGTACATGCCTGGCGGGATAAGCCCCGTCTGAAAGAGCGTTTCACCGGTCTCCTTGAGGATCAGCTGAAAGGTGAGGTAGTACCACCCTTCGTTGTCCTCGGGGTTGAACAGCGATACGTCTGCCTGTGTGCTGCCGGAGGGCAGCCGGATCCCGCCCCAGCCGGGAATCGCGACACCCGGTTCCGTCGGTGCAGGCGTGGGCGACGGGCCGGCGTTGGGGTCGATGATCAGCTGTGCGGTGGGAGCCGGGGACGGGTTGTCAGCCTCCGGCGATGCAGCAGGCCGGGCAGGACGTAAGAGGGCGGCAGCCGCTGCAGCAGCGAGGATGCAGCAGCCCGCAAGAATCAAATAAGTCTTTTTCATGTTCAGAGAAGCGCCGGGTCAACGGCAAAGCCAAAGATACATATTGAGTGTGGAAGAAGCATACCATAATATTGTAAAAACAGCAAGAGATATACTAAATATATCATTAACAATACAGTGATGATAACCGGAAGGTGGCATCGGGGTCGTAAGGTTTCCGGGCCTTGCTTTGCCGACGGCTTTGATACTATACTGCCTGCATAAAAAGCAGTAAAAGACAGACCGTCTCATGTGAGGCGGCCTGTTTATCTGTTTGGGGTTTGTTTCTGCAGGGACCTGATCTTTTGACCACATCCGCCTCAGCGTTCCGGAGCGTATTCCACCTCGACAACCCTGGGCGTCCACCCCATGTTGTCGCGGCTTTCAAGGCGGCTGAGGAGGGCGGTGCCTGTGCCGACGGGAACGTCGAGGGTGACGTTCCAGCATCCGTAGAACGCGTCGCTCGCAATCTCGATGGCATCCGGATTCGCGATGTACACGCGGTTCAGGTTTCGATTGCCTTCAAAAGCGCGGGGCTCGATGGAGGTGCAGCTTTGGGGCAGATAAACGGACTCAAAGGTCGCACCCGCAAATGCCCTGCTCCGGATGACGACGGCGTCCTCAGGCAGTATAAGGTCGTAGCGGATGTCGTGCACGGTGAAGGTGAGGGCTTTGGTCTCTTTGTTCTTGAAATCCGTGACGGTGATGTCCGCCTGGCCGGGCGCCAGAGCCAGGAAGCCGGTGGAATCTCCCCCGATGGGAGCAAGCACCGCATGGTTGGACGAGGAGAGCATGTAGGGGGCTGGTGAGACGGTATAGTCGTCATAGGAACCGCGTTTCAGGTGGGCGTATGTATTGGGATAAACGCTGTCGCCCACGTGAATTTTGAAGGAAGGCCCGTCAAACGTGAAGCCCAGGTATTCCTGGTAAGTGTTGACGGAGAAGTACTTTTTGATGCCGCTGCGGCTGATCATGTAGGCGCTCCCCATGTCCGGGATCTGGGTGAATTGCAGCGCATCTCCCGTGAAGTAATGGTAACCGTCGGTATAGCTGTAGTAATAGAAGGTAAACTCCGGATTTGCGCCTTCCGGCTGAATCGCCTGGGGCCGCACCTTGTCCTCCGCCATGTCCTGCTCGCTCTCGCCGACATAGTAACAGTAAGGGACCGAATAATCCGTCACCGGAAGCCAGACGCGGACACGCAGCAGGCGGCCGGGGATATTGTTTCCATCCGCCGTGCCGGCGAGAATCGTAAGCAGGGCCTCGCCGGTTTCATGGCAGATCAGATAGTCGCCGTCCACTTCGGCAACTGAAGGGTTGTTGGACACGGCGGTGATGGCAATGGGTTCGCCGCCGAGGTCCGGGGCAATGCTGACGGCGCTGCGCCAGTTCCAGCGTTCGCCTTTGTCGAGATTGGCGTGATCCGGTACCTGCAGGGTCGGAGACACTGCGGAACCGGGATCGGAAAGGTCGATAAACCGGCAGTCGTGCTCATCGGCCCAGGTTTCGGCGACGGTTCCGCCGTAGCCGTATACGGTTTTAACGCTGTCGGGCAGGGCGGTGTCCGCGATCTCCGTGAGGCCTGAGGGCAGCACGACGGTGGTGAGGTTTTCGCAGCCCTGGCACAGCTTATCGTCCAGCTTCGTGATGCCTTCCGGGATGGTGAGGCTGTAAATGCCGCTCCCCTGAAAAGCCTCATAGAAAAGGTCTTCGAGCCCCTTGGGGAGACGGACCTCTGTCAGGGATATGCAGCCCTCGAAGTTATAGGGTCCGATGTAGGTCACGCTTTCCGGGATGTCGATCTTCGTAAGGGCTGTGCAGTGCTGGAAGGCGGCGCCCCAGATCTTCTCAAGGTTCTCCGGCAGATCGACTTCCTTCAGCGAAGTGCATTCCCAGAACAGGCTGTAGGGAAGTGTCTTCAGGTCCTTCGGCAGCTTTACATCCGTAAGGCTTTCACAGCCGGAGAAGATGGAACCGTCCATGGTTGTTATGCTGTCAGGCAGTTCCACCGAGATCAGATTGACGCAATCGGCAAAGGTTCTGCCGCTGATGGAGGTTACGCTCTCCGGAATGGTGACGGAGGTCAGCGCCGTATTCTTTGCGTTCGGGGTCTTTGAACGGAAGACGTTGGCGAGACTGGTGACAAAATCGGGAATGACCACTTCGGAAAGGGTTTCATCGGCATATTCCAGAGAGACGTTCTGTTTTCCTTCGGAATCCACCCAGTTGCGGAACTCAAACTGCGGATAATCCGGGTCGGTAATACTGTATCCTTTCCCGCTTAAAAAGCAGGACAGGTCGGATCCCAACTCCGCGATAATGATGTTGTCCCCGTGGATGGAGCCGCCGAGGACTTCCCTGCCGATGGAGTTCAGCGTATCGGGGAAGCGGATCTCATGCAGTTTGCAGTTGTAAAAGGCCTGATCCCCGATGCTTTCCAGCCCCTCGTGGAAGGTGACGTCGGTAAGTTTCCAGCAGCCGTAAAACGCGCCGACGCCGATGGACTTTACGCTCCCCGGAATGTCGATTGCGGTCAGCGCCTTACACCCGTTGAAGGCATTATCGGGAATGGCAGTAATAGACTGCGATAGGCGGATGCGCTGCAGCGACGTTGCGCCCATAAAGGTCTGCCAAGAACCCAGACCGGTGACGCAGTCGGGAATATCTATTTCCTCCACGGTCGTATTCTTGCTGAAAGCGCTGCTGCCGATGGACGTAACCGGATGGCCGTTCAGCTCTTCGGGGACGACGACGTGGGTATCGCTGCCGGTATACTTGCTGATTACGGCTTCGCCGTTGGCATTGACCGTATATGACCATCCAGTGGCGGTGTCAGCCAAACATGGCAGGGCAAGCGTCAGCAGCGCGGCCAGCGCCAAAGTGAACAGCATACGTTTCATACGGATCCCCTTCTTTCCCGTTATTGCGTTTGCGATTCCGTCTCCATAAAAAAGAGATAACAAGATTAATACAATAGTATCATTTATAGATATATAATTCAGTATAAACAAAATCGCTCAGCGTGTCAACGGAGAGCGCGGAAATGACCGGGGCCGTCGCGCTTTGCGGGGCCGGTTGCGCTAATCTTGCATCCCTGCCGCTGACGCGGTATAATTCCGTTACAGAAACACATAATTCGGCACTGATGTGCCGCGGAAAGGATTGATGGATCATGCGGCTGAGAAAAGGAGTGGCGTCACTTGCCGCCCTTGTGCTGGCGCTGCTGCTGCCGGCCTTCGCCCTGGCGCTGACGGTGGATGCCTCGCGCTACCCGGTGACGAAGGACGGCTGGTACTCCACCAAGGAAGAGGTTTCCGTATACCTGGCGACCTACGGAAAGCTGCCCGGCAATTACCTGAGCAAGCGTGAGGCGCAGAACCGCGGCTGGGACAACAGCCTGGGAAACCTCTGGCAGGTGGCAAAGGGCTGCTCCATCGGCGGCGACCGCTTCGGCAACTACGAAGGCGCCCTGCCGGACGCGAAGGGCCGCAGATGGACGGAATGCGACATCGACTATTCGGGCGGCTACCGGGGCGGCAAGCGCATCTGCTTCTCCAGCGACGGCCTCATCTACTATTCGGGCAATCACTACCGCAATTTTGAGGAAGTGACGGTCGTCTTCCCCGAGAAGGCCGCGGCGACGGCTGCGCCTGGCGCATCTAAAAAGCGTGCGCTGGTGACGAGCGCCAAGGTCTCCTACGGGGAGTGCTACACCGCCTGGCAGGACGTAGCGGCCTATCTGATGGCCTATCATGAGCTGCCCGTCAACTACATCACGCTGGATGAGGCGAAGGAACTGGGCTTTTCCTCCAAGCGGGACAACATGGGCGAGGTCGCGCCGGAGTTCACCATCGGCGGCGGCGTCTTCGGCAACCGGGAAGGGCTGCTGCCGGCGGCGGAGGGCCGCGAATGGCACGAGTGCGACGTCAATGTGGGCGAGGACGGGAAGCGCGGAAAGAACCGGCTCATCTGGTCCAACGACGGCCTGTATTACCTGACCCGGGACAAGTACAAGAGCTTTACGGAAGTGAAGGGGGAATGAGCATGCGGGAAGTCACTGCGGATCTCAGGAACATCGCGACCCCTGCCGCCCTGCAGGTCTACTTGGGGTATGTGCTGCGCGCACCGGAGTGGTACGGCTGCAATCTGGATGCCCTGTACGACATCCTGACGGAGACCGCGAAGCCGATGCGGCTGACGCTGCTGCTGCCCGCCCGCTTTACGCCGGAGATGGAAGCGTACTGGCCGCGGCTGCGGCGCGTGCTGGACGATGCCGAGGAAGCCTGTCCGGCTTTCACCTGGACGGGCAGACCGTAAACCCCAAAACAGATAAACAGACCGCCTCATGCGAGACGGCCTGTTGTCTGTTTTTTGGGGGGCCTTATGCCTGGACCTTGTCCTTCAGCCAGTCGTTGACGAAAGCGCAGACTTCGTCGGCGTCCAGCCCGTGAACGGCGGCGGCGTCCTCCAGGGACTCGCCGGCGGCGGAAGGGCAGGCGACGCAGCCCATGCCGCAGCCCATCAGGGCATATGCGGCAGCGGGATAGGCGCGGATGATGTCGCCCATGACCATGTCTTTGGTGACGTATGTGTTGGCAGCTTGTTCAGCCATGATTTTGTCCTCCTCAGTTGGAATGCAGATATCATACCACATTACAGGGAATTTGCAAGAGCTATGGAAAAATACTCTGCAGGTTAAAAACTGATGATTTACAAATCACGTTATTTCCACTACAATCAGTATGACAGCCATATGAAGCGTATGGAGTGACAGAAAGGAAAGGAGGAATAACGTGCCGAACAAGGTTTTTCCGGAGGGCTTCCTCTGGGGCGGCGCAACGGCAGCCAACCAGTGCGAGGGGGCTTACGACGCGGACGGGCGCGGCCTGTCCAGCGTGGACGTCATCCCCTACGGGCCGGAGCGGATGAAGGTGGCCCGCGGCGAGAGGAAGATGCTCTCCTGCGAGGAGGGGTACAGCTACCCCTCGCATGAGGCGATCGACCTGTATCACCGCTATAAGGAGGACATCCGGCTTTTTGCGGAGATGGGCTTCAAGTGCTACCGCCTCTCCGTCGCGTGGACGCGGATCCTGCCGCACGGCGACGATGACGAGCCGAACGCGGCCGGGATCGCGTTCTACCGGGATATCTTCGAGGAGTGCCGCAAATACGGCATCGAACCCCTGGTCACCATCGACCACTTCGATACGCCGATCGATCTCATCCTCCGCTACGGCGGATGGAAGGACCGGCGGATGATCGACGCGTACCTGAAGTACTGCCGCGTGCTGTTTGAGAACTACGGAAGCCTCGTCAAGTACTGGATCACCTTCAACGAGATCAACATGCTGCTGCACATGTCTTTCATGGGGGCCGGCATCGTCTTTGAGGAGGGCGAGAATCCGGAGCAGGTAAAGTACCGCGCCGCGCATCACGAGCTGCTGGCCAGCGCCAAGGCGGTGCTGATGGCGCACGCGATGATGCCTGGCAGCCGTCTGGGCTGCATGCTGGCGGCCGGGCAGTTCTATCCCTACACCTGCGCGCCGGAGGACATCTGGGACGGGCTGGAGAAGGACAGGGACAACTACTTCTTCATCGATGTGCAGGCGAGGGGCGCATATCCCGTATGGGCCTGGAAACGCATGGAGCGCGCGGGCGTGACGCCGGAGATGGATGCGGAGGACATCGCGACGCTGAAGGCCGGAACGGTCGACTTTGTCGCGTTCTCCTACTACGCCAGCCGCTGCACGACGGCGGACCCGGAGGTCTTCGCCAAGCACGCGAGGCCGGGCAACGCCGTATTCCGCGCCGTGGTCAACCCGCACCTCAAAAACACGGAGTGGGGCTGGCAGATCGATCCGCTGGGCCTCAGGGTGACGGCCAACACGCTCTACGACCGCTACCAGAAGCCGCTGTTCGTGGTGGAAAACGGCCTGGGCGCGGTGGACAAGGTGGAGGAGGATGGCAGCATCCACGACGCGTACCGCATCGATTACCTGCGCCGCCACCTGGAAGCCCTGCGCGACGCGGTCTGCGAGGACGGCATCCCCGTGATGGGCTATACCGCCTGGGGCTGCATCGACCTGGTCAGCGCTTCCAGCGGCGAGATGAAGAAGCGCTACGGCATGATCTACGTGGACAAGGACGACGCGGGCGGCGGGACGCTTGAGCGCCTGCGCAAGGACAGCTTCTACTGGTATAAGAAGGTCATCGCCACAAACGGCGCGGACCTTGATTGACGGCGGCCCGGGCCGCAGAAAGGACAGCTATGGATTTTAAGGCATTGGCCGCAAAGATCATCGAAAACGTGGGCGGCAAGGAAAACGTGACAGGCGTCGTGCACTGCGCGACCCGGCTGCGCTTCACCCTGAAGGACGTGAACGCGGCAAAGACGGATGTCCTCAAAAAGACGCCGGGGGTCCTCTCGGTGGTGAACGCGGGCGGCCAGTATCAGATCGTCATCGGGCCGGACGTCCCGCAGGTCTATCAGGAGGTCCTGGCGCTGGGCGGATTTGAAGCGCAGGCAGCCGTGGAGGATCCGGACGCGGAGAAGGAAGACAACCGCTCCAAACTCTCCAAGGCGCTGGAAGGCATTGCCAGCATTTTCCAGCCGATCATCCCCGCGATTACCGGCGCCGGTCTTCTCAAGGCGCTGATGGCGCTCTTCTCCGCCTTCGGCATCCTGAAGGGCGGCACGCAGACCTACATCATCCTGAACGCGATGGCGGATGCGGCCTTCTACTTCATGCCCATTCTGCTGGCGGCCTCCTGCGCGCGCAAGTTCAAGTGCAACCAGGGCACCGCGATGGCGCTGGCCGGCATCCTCGTCTATCCGGCGTTCATCAATCTGCTGGGCGGCGCGGACCCGGTGAAATTCATCGGCTTCCTGCCCGTCACCAAGGCGACCTACACCTCTTCCGTCATCCCGATCATCCTGGACGTGTGGTTCATGTCCCACGTGGAGCACTTCATGCAGAAGGTCTCCCCCAGGGCGATCAAGTTCTTCTCCGTGCCGCTGGTCAGCCTGTTGGTGGGTGGCACCGTCACCATCGTGGTGCTGGGCCCCATCGGCGCCTGGGTCTCCAACCTCATCAACATCTTCTTCAAGTGGCTGAACTCCGTGGCCCCGTGGATCGTGCCGACCATCGTCGGCGTCGCTAACCCGCTGCTGGTCATGACCGGTACGCACTACGGCCTCATCCCCATCGGCACCAATAACCTGGCGACCGTCAAGTGGGATACCGTCGTCGGCCCCGGCATGCTGGCTTCCAACGTGGCGCAGGGCGCGGCCGGTCTCGCGGTGGGCATCCGCTCCAGGAATCCGGATACCAAGCAGCAGGCCAGCTCCGCCGGCCTCACGGGCGTCCTGGGCATCACGGAGCCCGTGCTCTACGGCGTCAACCTCAAATACACCTTCCCGCTGTACGCCGCGATGATCGGCGGCGGCATCGGCGGCCTGTACATGGGCATCACGAGGGTCGCGCGCTTCGCGGGCGGCTCCCCGGGACTGCTGGTTCTGCCGGCCTACATCCCCACGGCGGACGTGGCGGAGCTGGGCTACACCATGGGCAACCTGGTCAATGCGGTCATCGGCGTCGTCATCGCGATGGCGGTGGCGTTTGCCGCTTCCTACATCCTGTTCGGCGTCTGGGCGAAGCGCGGCAAGCTGGATCCGGAGGAGACGGGTGAAACCGCCGCCGCGCCGGCGATCCCCGCGGCTGCCGACAGCGACATCGTCGCCGTGGCGGACGGAAAGTTCATCGGCCCCAAGGATATGGCAGACCCAATGTTCGCGGAGGAGGCCATGGGCCAGACGGTCGCCGTCGAGCCTGTGAACGGGACGATCGTCTCCCCGGCAAACGGCGTGCTGGAAAGCGTCTTTGAGACGGGGCACGCCTTCACCGTGCGCATGAAGGACGGCACCGGGCTGCTCGTCCACATCGGCGTGGACACCGTGAACCTGAAGGGCAAGGGCTTTGCCGTGCTGAAGAAGCAGGGCGATGCCGTGAAGGCCGGCGAACCCGTCGTAAAGGCGGACCTCTCGGTCATCAAGGCAGCCGGGTATTCGGCGCAGACCATGATCGTCATCGCGGAGCCGCTGGACGACGCGAAGCCGGTTTCCTACGTGGAGTTCGGCAGGAACGTTGCGCGCGGAGAGAAGATCAGCAAATAAGCCATAAACAGAAAAAGGGCGCTGCCGCAGCTTGCTGCGGCAGCGCCCTTTACCATTTTCAGCTTGTCAGCCGATGCCGGCGGTCGCTGCGTTCTACCGGGATCCTCAGGGTATCTGCATGAGATAGGAACTGCTGTTCAGGATGTTGTTTTCAATCACCTGTAAGACGCTGGAGGGGATCAGCCGGTCCACGTCCGGCAGGGCTGCGATGCATCCGCAGAGTGAAGCGCTGCGGTAGCGGGAAGGCACCTCGCAGATAAGGCGGTTTTCCCGATCCCGCTCAAAGGCATCCGCCATCAGCGGCGAAATAGCGGTTGCGATGCCCTTCTCGGCATACCGGTAAAGCGTTTCGACGTGCCGGGTCTCCTGCTGTATCTGGGGGCTGATACCGGCTTCACGCATCAAGTCCTCTGACAGGCGCCGGGTTGCCTGACCGGGTTTGGTCATGGCCAGAGGTTCGCCAGCAAGATAAACAGGATCCAGTATGCGCCGTCCCTCTTCTGTGACGACATGCTTCTCGACGGGGCTTCCGCGCCGCAGCATGATGACGAGCTTTCCATGTCCGAAGGTGTGGATCTTTATCCCTTCCAGTTTCAGCGGCCCTGTGGTGGCGGCCAGGTGGATCTCATTGTTCCGAAGCGCTGCCAGGAGCATATCCCAGGATCCTTCGTGGATGGAGAAACGGATATCCGGGCAGACCTCTCCAAGCTGCTGTATGATTTCAGCCGAACAGCAGGCACTGAGAAAGGGCGGTAGACCAATGATGATATTGGTAAGTGCTGTCTGCACCGAGAGCCGGGCCTTGATCAGGAAATCCCGGTAGGTGTCGGTGATCACGCGGGCGCTTTCGGCAAAGAGAAGCCCGCGCTCGGTCGGAACCAGGCCCTTGTTGGAACGCGTAAACAGGGGAAATCCCAGCTGCTCCTCGATCCGGCGGAGGCATTGGCTGAGCGCAGGCTGGGAGACAAACAGCGCTTCTGCGGCCTTCGTCATATTCCCGGTTTCAAACAGCTTGTTCATCCATGCGATCTCATCCAGTGTCATAAGATATCCTCCCTTTTGTCCTCCCTTCATCTTGCCATAAGCACGGCTTATCGTAGCATGCGGATTCGAATTTTACAACGTACAGACTGTGCTTTATTCTGTAGGCAACAAAACGAAAAGGGAGGTTTCTTCAATGACAACGCAAATGATGATCTGTATCCTGCTGTTTGTGCTGATGCTGGTCAATTTCCTGCTGGGGAAATTCCCGCTGGGTGTCATAGCGGGCACCACAGCCGGGCTCCTCGTGTTGACCGGCTGCACGGATGCGAAGACGGTGTTGAGCGGCTTCGGCAGCGCCAACACGCTGACGATCGGCTGTATGATCATCTTAGCGGCCGGCCTCGGTCGTACGTCTTTCCCGGCAAGAATAACGGCGGGCATCCGAAAGATCACCGGCGGAAGCTATAAGCTTGCCTACCTCGGCGTCCTGCTGATTGCCATTGTACTCACCAGCCTGTTGACCAGCCCGATGGCGGCTTATGCCATCGTCTTCCCCATCATGGATTCCGTGTGCGACGAGTTCGGCGTCAGCCGTTCCAAGGCACAATTCCCGCTGATGGTCATGTGTCTCGCTTGCTGTTCGATCTTCCCGCTGGGCTTCGCGATCAGCCAGTCTGCCGTATATTCTGGATACATGGAGACTTACGGCTTCACGCAGGGATTTACGGCGATGGATTTCTTCAAGGGCCGCTGGCCGATGCTCTTCATCGCACTGGCCTGGGCTTTCTTCCTGGCGCCTAAATTCACGCTGGATACGCCTGCTGTACCGATCACATCACAGGAAGCGAAAAGCGCAAACGCCAAGCCCCTTTCCAGATTCTCTGATGTCGCCGGCGTGGTGATTTTCGTCCTGGTCATCCTGGGCTTCATTTTCAACAAGCATGTCGGGCAGCCGACCTGGTTCCTCGCTTTCATCGGCGTTATGGCGATGCTCCTGTGCGGGACACTGACCAAAAATGAGGCAATCAAGGCCATCCCGGTGGATATCTGCATGCTGTTCGTGGGTGCCAACACGATGGCCAACGCTCTGGTCGGCACCGGCACGGCAGAGTGGGTGGGATCCCTGATTTCGGGTGTCGTCGGCAATACCGCAAATACCTTCATGCTTCATGCCGTGTTCTTCCTCGTGCCGTTCATCATCACGCAGTTCATGCAGAACCAGAGTGTCATGAACGTCTTTGCGCCTGTTGCGCTGATTGCCTGCAGTGCGCTGAATGCCGATCCCAGGGGCTGCATGATCCTCATCTCCGCCGGTGCACTGACGGCTTACATGACGCCGAGTGCTACCGCAGCGGTCGCAATGTGTATGGGCGCGGGCGGATACGATGTCAAGTCCCTCTTTAAGATGGGCTGGCTCTTCGCGGTGATCGCCAGCATCTTCTATATCCTCTTTGTAAGCCTTGTGTATCCGGCGCTCTGATTACGCTAAAGAGTGCTCTGAGAAGAATCCGGCCGGTTATGCTTCACAGCCGGAAGAACGGGAGGAAGACCATGCTGAACCGGTATCTGATCAAGAACGGCACGCTGCTTTCCATCACGGATGGCGGCGAAAAGGAAGCCGATATCCTCGTTGAAGACGGAATCGTGACGAAAATCGCAGGGTCGATCGATGCGCCCGGTGCAGAGATCCTGGATGCGGCGGGCAAGTATGTCACAGCTGGCTGGCTGGAGGCGCACTGCCACTTTGCCGCGCAGGAAAACCGGATCGCGCTGGATCCGGAACGGGATCTGCTCCGCCAGGGGATCACGTATGCACTGGATCTCGGAACGTCGGGACCGGATGACTATCCGTCCGTCCGCAAAGCGCTGATGTATCATACGGACCTTCGCTTCCGTTCCTACCTCAACATTGCGAATACCGGCATTTACAATCACGGAAAGGTCTGTGACTTTGAAGGGCCGGAGGACATTATCCCGGAGCGCGTCATCAGGGTGGCTGAACGGTATCGCCCGGAACTTCTCGGTCTTAAGGCTAGGATCGACGACAAGTTCTGCTTTGATCCGGTCTATGTGATGGAGCAGCTCCGTGCGCTGGGGGACAGGCTTCAGATGCCGATCGCGGTCCATGCGCCGCGCAGCCGGATCGGGATCGAGAAGCTGATGACCTACATGAAGAAGGGGGATATCCTCTGCCATACGCTGGCGGGCAACAGCGAGGGTATGTCGATCCTGGATGCCAACGGAAAGATCAAGCCGTGTGTACTGGAAGCCCGTGAACGGGGAGTTATCTTTGACTTTTCTCATGGCACCAACGCGTACAGCTATGATACGGCGGAAGCTGCCTGGAAAGCCGGTTTCTTCACGGATACCGTCTCGTCCGACCTGCATGGCAGCAATGTCAACGGCCCTGTCCACAATCTGGGCGTTATTCTGACCAAAGTACGCGGCCTGACTGGAAAACCGTGGTGGTGGATCTTGAACAGAGCGATAGCAGAACCGGTGCGCCTGCAGCACATCCCGGACAAGGCGACTGAGATCCGGGAAGGCATGAAAGCGGATCTGACGGTCTTTGCCGTTGAAAAAGGCGAGTTTACATATCCCGATTCCAAAAAGGAAACGCGCACCTTCAGCGAAAAAGCTACGGCCGTTTTTACCTGTACGGGTGACAAAGTCTACGTGTGCAGGAAGAACCCGTGAGAAGACGCACAACAGCCCCGAAGCATACGGGAGTCATACAGCTTGGAGAAGCGCATACAAAACAAGACCGTTCAAAAGCAAATCGCAGGCCCCTGCCGCAAGGCAGGGGCCATGCTGCGCCCCTGCAGCCTTGACGCATCTTGCGGGCGGGGGCTATAATGAAGCCCGTCAAGGGGGGATTGGATGGATGAAGCGCGGCGGACGCTGAAGGCGGTATTCGGATATGACGACTTCCGTCCGGGGCAGGAGGAAGCGGTGCGCGCGCTGCTCTCCGGACGGGACCTTATGGCCGTGATGCCGACGGGCGCGGGAAAATCCATCTGCTATCAGCTCCCTGCGCTGCTGCGGGAGGGCGTTACGCTGGTCATCTCCCCGCTGATCTCCCTCATGCGCGACCAGGTATCGCAGCTTGGCCAGGCCGGGGTCCGCGCGGCATACATCAACAGCACGCTGACGCCCCGCCAGCAGAAGAAGGCGATCGAAAACGCGGCCGAAGGGCGCTACCGCATCATCTACGTGGCGCCGGAGCGGCTGCTGACCGAGCACTTCCTCTCCTTTGCGAGAAGTGCGGACCTGGCTTTTGTCATCGTGGATGAAGCCCACTGCGTGAGCCAGTGGGGGCAGGATTTCCGGACCGCTTATCTGGATATCGCGGATTTTCTGAATGCGCTCTCAACCCGCCCGCCGGTGGGCGCCTTTACGGCGACGGCGACGGACGCGGTGCGCAGGGACATCGAGCAGCTGCTGACGCTGTCTGCGCCCAGGCGGGTGCTGACGGGCTTCGACCGGCCCAACCTGTTTTTCGAGGTGCGCAGGCCGAAGGACCGGGATGAGGAACTGCTGCGCTTTATCCGCGGACATCGCGGGGAGAGCGGCATCGTCTACTGTGCGACGCGCAAGACGGCGGAGCAGGTCTCCGGCCTGCTCGCGGAGCACGGCCTGGCGGCGGGCTGCTACCACGCGGGGATGCCGGATGCGGAGCGCACCCGCGTGCAGGAGGACTTTCTGTCCGACCGGCTGGAGGTCATCGCCGCGACCAACGCCTTCGGCATGGGGATCGACAAATCCAACGTATCTTACGTGGTGCACTACCAGATGCCCAAGGATCTGGAAAGCTATTACCAGGAGGCGGGCCGCGCCGGGCGCGACGGAGAGCCGGCGGACTGCCTGCTGCTCTACAAGCCGCAGGACGTGCGCCTGCAGCAGTACTTCATCGAGCGGCAGGAGGAGGAAAGCGACCTGCCCGAGGAGACCCGCCGGACGGTGGCGGAGCGTTCCCGCATGCGGCTGCGGGAAATGACCTTTTACGCGACGGGCGAAGGATGCCTGCGCGCGCGCATCCTCCGGTACTTCGGGCAGGAGGCGAAGCCCTGCGGCCACTGCGGCGGCTGTGTGAAGCGGGAAACGGCGGCTGCTGTCACCGGCAGGACGCAGACGGCAAGGCGGCTGGACGGCACGCCGGTGGCCGTTCAGGGCCTGTCCGGCGGGCTGTTCATGCGGCTGTCCGATACGCGCAGGCGCATTGCGAAGGAGCAGAAGGTGCCGCCGTTTGTCATCTTCACCAATGCGACGCTGCGGGATATGGCCGTAAAGCGCCCGCGGACCCGCACGGAGATGCTGCGGGTGATGGGCGTCGGCGAAAACAAGATGGAGCGATACGGGGAGGCCTTTCTTTCCGTGATCGCCAGGTGGGAGGAGGAGCGGAAGTGAGCAGGAAGGACAGGACGGTGACGGCCTTTCTCGCGCTGTCGGCTTTTGTCCTCGTCGCCCTTTGCTCGATGAGCTCCCCGCTCTATCCCCTCAACATCTGGGGGGATGCCAACTGCCTGCTGACCGTCGGGAGGACGATGAAGTCCGGCGCCGTGCTCTACCGCGACATCTACGAGCAGAAGGGGCCGACGCTGTACCTCGCGCACATGCTGGCGGCCTTTGTTTCGGAAAAGAGCTTTCTCGGCGTCTACCTTATGGAAGGCCTGGGCTTCACAGCCTTCCTGCTTGCGGCGGAGCGGCTACTGCGGCGCAGGCTGAAGCAGCTTTCGCCCGCGCTGGCGGTGCTGTGCGGCGCGCTCATCCTCGTCAGCGGGACGTTTGTGCGCGGTGACAGCGCGGAGGAATTCTGCCTGCCGCTCGCCATGGCGGCCCTGTGCCTTGCGGACGGTGAAGCGCTGACGGGGCGCGCGCCCATGAGCAGGCGTGCGCTCTTTGGCATCGGAGTGCTGGCCGGCGCCGTCGCCACGGTGAAGTTTACGCTGCTGGGCGTGTTTCTTGGGCTGTGCCTGGCCGAAGGCGTATCGGCGCTTTCAAAGGGAGGACTTTCCCGAGCGCTCGCGAGCGCGGCCTGCTTCCTCGCCGGCTTTTTCATCCCGGTGCTCCTCTGGGCTTTGTACTTCGCGGCGAACGGGGCGCTGAAGGACGCGCTGGCTGCTTATGTCGTGAACAACATCTTCTGCTATGCGGGAGAAGGGCGCTTCGGCGCCGCGGACTGGATCGCCTTTCTGAAAAGCAGCGGCTGGTGGGCGGTCCCCGCGCTGGCGGGGGTCCTGGCCTTTGCAGCGGACAGACGGGAGGGCGCTGCCGCGCGTCTCGGAGTGCTTGCCGGCTTCGCCATCCAACTGCTGGCGGTCGTGCTGCCGGGGCGCGTGTGGCAGTACAGCCTGATGGCGCTGGCGCCGTACACGGTTTACGGCGCCCTTTGGGCGGGGCGGCTGCTGGAGGAAAAGCTGGCTGTCTGCTTATCCGGCCGAAGCGGGGCGGCCGCGGGGATCGCCGCGCTGCTCAGCCTGGCGCTCGGGGTTTTTGCAACGCCCAACGCTTTCCTGCGCGGCGTGCCGGCCGGGGAGCTGGCGCAGTACCGGCTGGCGGCGATGATCGAGCCGGGGAGCAGCCTGCTGCAGTATAAGTTTCTGGACGACGGACTGTACCTGACCTCAGGGATCCTTCCGCAGGAAAAGTACTTCGTGCTGCTGAACGTGGATCTCCCGGAGATGAAGCGGGAGCTGGACCGCGCTGTCGAGGAAGGAGAGCCGGATTACGTGCTCACCGTCTATGACGCCCTGCCGGAGCGGTTTGCGCGCTACCGGCTGATCGCGACGGATGTGGGCTATCTGGACAACAACAAGCCGAACAAGGAATTCTATCTTTACAGGAGGATGGCGGAATGAAGGACGGGAAGACGCGCCTCCTTGGTTTTGCCTGGCCGCTTGTGTGCGCGGCGCTTGCGCTGCTGTTTGCTTCCACGGCGTCCCCGCTGTACGCGACGAATTTCTGGACGGATACGAACATCTACTTTACCATCGGCAGGGGGATGCTGAAGGGGCTGATGCCCTACAGGGACCTGTTTGACCACAAGGGCCCGCTGCTCTACGCGCTTTACGGCACGGGCGCGGCGCTCTGCAGCCGCGGTTTCCTCGGCGTATGGCTGCTGGAGATCCTCTCCCTTGCGGCGCTCCTGGCCCTCGCACAGCGCCTGTCGTACAGGTTGGGCGCGGGGCCGCTGCGCTATACGGCAGCGCCGGCCTGCGCGGTGACGGTGTGCTGCTGCAGGGCGTTTACACAGGGCGGCAGCGCGGAGGAATTCTGCCTGCCTGCGCTGCTGCTGGGCATCCTGTGCACGCTGCGGATCCTGCAGGAAGAAAAGGGCAGAGAAAAAGCCGCCGCGCTCTTCGGCGGGGCAGCTGCATGGGTCTTTCTCATCAAGTATACGGACTGCGGGCTGTTTTTCGGCCTCGGCTTCTTCCTGCTGCTGTGCGTTCTCCGGCGGTCCGGCGCCCTGGCCTGCGGCAGGGTTCTGCTGCGCATGACTGCGGGCTTTGCCGTGCCGGTGCTGCTGTGCGCGCTTTGGCTGCTTGCGTGCGGCGCGCTTGCGGAGTGCTGGCAGGTGTACTTCGCACAGAACCTCTTCGACTACAGCGGCGCGCCCATGAGCCTTAAAGGCCATGTGCTCAACGCGCTGGCCTACCTGCGCACGCAAAGCGCCGCGAACCCGGCTTTGGCCGTTCTGACGCTTATCGGCATGGCAGGGAGCGCCGGGGCGCTACTGCGCGGCGGCCGCGGTGCCCTGGCTGAAGCGCTGGCCTTTCCGGCCGGCGCCGGGCTGCTGCTGCTGTTCTGCTACTGGGGGGAGATGGCGCACCCCTACTACGCGCTGGTCTTCGCCGCAACGGCGTGCGCCGGCGTGTCCTTTCTGCTGGCGCTCGCCGCAAAGATTCCCGCTGCCGTAAAAGGGCGGATGCCTGCTGTGACGGCCGCCGTGCTGGCGCTGTGCATCCTGCCGGCCTGCCGGTGCTGCTGTACGGCGGTCCCGCTGCTGGGCGTGCGCCGGGAGGAGATGCCGCAGGCACGCTTTGCTTCTGAGATGCACGCCCTTTCGGACGCGCCGACCCTGCTGGATCTCTGCAGCCTGGACCAGGGCTTCTATCTGGCGGCGGATATCCTGCCGGTCTGCCGCTATTTTGCGGACAACAACCTGGATACAGAGGAGAAGAGGGAAGCCATTGCCGGCTACCTGGCCGATGGGCGCTGCGAATTCGTGGTGACCGTGTGGCGCACGCTGCCGGAGAATTACGAGGCGATCGGCAGCGCTGTCGGCGTATTCGACCTGAACGACCAAAGGACTTACACCCTGTGGAGGAGAAGAGAATGAGCAATACAGGCGACGTGAAGATCGCAGTTGCAGGCACGGGCTATGTGGGCCTCTCCCTGTCCGTGCTCCTGTCCCAGCGGCATGAGGTGACAGCGGTGGACGTGGTGCCGGAAAAGGTGGAGATGGTGAACCGCCGCCTCTCACCCATACAGGACAGGGAGATCGAGCAGTACCTGAAGGAGAAGGAGCTGCGCCTCACCGCGACGCTGGACGGGGAGGCAGCCTATCGGGACGCGGACTTCGTCATCGTGGCTGCGCCCACCAATTACGATCCCAAGCTGGATACCTTCGACACCTCCGCGGTGGAGGCGGTCATCCGGCTGGCGCTTTCGGCCAACCCCGGCGCGTGGATCGTCATCAAATCCACCATCCCGGTCGGCTACACAGCCAGGGCGCGGGAGCTCTTCGGCACGCAGCGCATCCTCTTCAGCCCGGAATTCCTGCGGGAGAGCCGCGCGCTGTACGACAATCTGCACCCTTCGCGCATCATCGTCGGCTGCGACGCGGAAGGCGAAGGGCATGCTGCGGCGGAGCGCTTTGCCGCCCTGCTGAAGGAAGCCGCGCTGGAGGCGGACGTCCCCGTGCTGCTGATGGGAACGACGGAGGCGGAGGCGGTGAAGCTGTTTGCCAACACGTACCTGGCGCTGCGCGTTTCCTACTTCAACGAGCTGGACACCTACGCGGAGATGAAGGGGCTGGATACGCGGCAGATCATCGACGGGGTGTGCCTGGACCCGCGCATCGGCAGCCACTACAACAACCCTTCCTTCGGCTACGGCGGATACTGCCTGCCCAAGGACACCAAGCAGCTGCTGGCCAATTACCGCGACGTGCCGGAGAACCTCATCCAGGCCATCGTGGACAGCAACCGCACGAGAAAAGACTTCATCGCCGACCGCGTGCTGCGCAGGGCCGGCGCGTATGACTACGCCGAGGACAACCAGTACGATCCGCAAAG
>JAFUTW010000034.1 GCA_017484085.1 Clostridia bacterium | reverse complement strand
CCGACCAGCAGGTAGAGGAACATCAGCATCTGTGTGCCGGCCATAGTGGAAAAGACGGACATGCATACGCCTCCGGTTTCAAGTATCAAACGCCGCCTATTGTAATGAAAAAGCTCCGCCTTTTCAAGGGCGGAGCGCGTTATAAACGCCGGCAGGAATCATCTTCCTGTGCGATTTTTCCGTGAAGGCTGCATAACACCCATGAAGCGGCGGCGTAGCCGTCAATACCAGTCGTGCTTCTCCCCGCGGTCCAAGGCGCGGATCGCCTCCATCTCCGCGTCCGTCAGTTCAAACCCAAACAGATCCAGGTTTTCCCGGATGTGATCCGGATTGCCCGACCCGGGGATCACGATGATGCCCCGCTGCAGATCCCAGCGCAGGATGACCTGCGCGGCAGACACGCCGTGCGCTTTTGCTATGGTACAGACCGTCTCATTTTGAAGGAGACCTGCGGTATATCCCCTGCCGCCCAGCGGATACCAGCACTGGACGACCATGCCCCGCTCCTGAATGAAAGGCACCACATCCTGTTCCTGGTAGTACGGATGGATCTCATTCTGCACCAGCGCCGGAACGATCGTGACCTGCGGGAGAAATTCCGTCAGCTCGTCCACATACCAGTTGGACAGGCCGAGAGAATGGATCCTGCCCTCTTCGGCATACCGTTCCATGACCCGGTATGCCTGCACATCGTTTGTTCCGGGATGGTGCAGGAGCATCATGTCTATATACCCGATGTCCAGCTTGCGGAGCGCCTCTTCAATAGCCGCCTCCGGATCGTTGAACTGGCTGGGATAGATCTTGGTGATGACGAAGATCTCCCCGCGCGGAATCCCGTATTCCTCCATTCCCCTGCGGACGCCTTCGCCGACGGCCTCCTCATTCCCATACATGTAGGCCGTATCGATCAGCCTGCCGCCGTTTTTCAGGAGCGCCATCACGGAACTCACGCAGGTATCATGATCCAGCGCGTAGGTGCCGAGGCCCAGGATCGGCATGGTATAGCCGCTGTTCAGCAGTACGGTTCTGTTTTCAAAATCGAATACGCCGGTTTCGGTCCTGCGCTCTTCTCCGATGCCTGCAGCACCCGCCAGCAAAGAGAACAACACCGCCGGGACCAGGAGAATCGCCGCCAGTATCCTTTTCACCGCCATCTCTCCTCTCAGCAGACTGCTTTCGTCTGAACGGCGCATCCCGTTCAGGCCAGGTACCGGGCAAAAAATGCCGAGAGCTTATCAAAGGGAATGGCGTCCTTGCCGCCGCCGTCATAAAGGTCCGTATGGGACGCACCGGGGATGATGAGCAGTTCCTTGTTATCCGTATACCGGCTGTTTTCCACCATGCTCGCGTAAGCATCCCTGCCGAAGTAGCAGGAGTGTGCCGCATCGCCGTGCATTACCAGCACCGCGCTGCGGATCTCATTGCTGTAGCAGAGGATCGGCTGGTTCATGAAGGATTCGCAGCCGATCACGTTCCAGCCGCCGTTGGAATTGAGAGACCGTGCATGATAGCCGCGGTCCGTCTTGTAATAATCATAGTAGTCCTTTACGAAATAGGGCGCGTCTTCCGGCAGTGGATCCACCACGCCGCCGCCCAGCTTGTATTCCCCTGCCTTCAGGTCCTCAAGGCGCTGCGCGCACAGGGCGGCCCGCTTGGCATAGCGCGCCTCTTCGCTGTCTTCCGCGTCAAAGTATCCCTTGGCGTTTACACGGGTCATGTCATACATGGTGGAAACGACAGTGGCTTTGATCCGGGTGTCCAGAGCGGCCGCATTCAGCGCCATACCGCCCCAGCCGCAGATGCCGATGATGCCGATCCTGTCAGGATCAGCTTTCTCGGACAGGGAAAGAAAATCCACCGCCGCCATGAAGTCTTCCGTATTGATATCCGGAGAGGCCATATAGCGCACGCTGCCGCCGCTCTCGCCGGTGAAGGACGGATCAAAAGCGATCGTAAGGAACCCGCGCTCCGCCATGGTCTGCGCATACAGCCCGGAGCACTGCTCCTTCACGGCGCCGAAGGGGCCGCACACAGCGATAGCCGGAAGTCTGCCCTCCGCGTTTTTCGGCACGTACAGGTCAGCTGCCAGCGTGACCCCGTAACGGTTGATGAAGGTCACCTTGCTGTGCTCCACCTTATCGCTCTTCGGAAATGTCTTGTCCCATTCCTGCGTCAGTTTCAGTTCTTCCGTCTTCATTTGCCGTAGCCTTCCTTTCAAAGCGTCTCTCCTGCTTTTATCCGCCCACGGCCTTATTATACCGGCTTGCCGTCCTTTTTACTAATGGTTATAATGAATATCATGATATTCCCTTTGGGAATAATATTCTGGATCGGAAGGAGCGGATCCTTGTGGAGATACGGACTTTACGATACTTTCTTGCGGAGGCTCGGGAAGAGAACATGACCAGGGCTGCAGAAAGGCTTCACGTCTCGCAGCCGACGCTTTCCAAGGCGCTGAAAGCCCTGGAGGATGAACTGGGCAAAAAACTGTTTCATCGCCGCAGCTTCAGCATTGCTCTCACGGAAGAGGGCGCACTCCTGCGCGATCGGGCCGAGGATCTCATCACGATGGCAGACAAGATCGAAAAAGAATTCCTGTCGCTGGACGATCTGACAGGCGGAGAACTGTATTTCGGCCTGGCCGAATCCTATCAGATCCGCCACTTGGCCAGAGCTCTCCGCTTGCTGAAGAAGCGGTATCCCGGTCTTAGGTATCACATCACCAGCGGGGATACCGAACAGGTCACGGAGAAGCTGGATAAGGGACTGCTGGATTTTGCCGTGATCTGTGACGCCCCGGATCCAAAGAAGTATTCTTCTGTCGCCTTCCCGGAAGGGGACACCTGGGGGCTGGTTCTGCCCGCCGATGCGCCCCTGGCCCGCAAGGAAGCGATCGGGCTTAATGATCTTGCAGGGCTGCCGCTGTTTGCTTCCGTTCAGGGTTGGGAGGGGGATATCCGGCGGTGGGCCGGGGAGCGGTTTGGCGAGCTCCGGCTGGAAGGCTCCTTCCGTCTGGCTTATAACGCTTCCATGTTCGTGCGGGAGGGCTTGGGATACCAGCTGTCCTTCCGGCATCTGGTCGATGTTTCACCGGACAGCGCTCTGGTCTTCCGACCGCTGTACCCGGCACTGGAGACAAAACTCTATCTCATATGGAACCGCTATCAGACCTTTACGCCCATCGCCGAAAGATTCCTGGCCCAGATTCAAAGCTGTTTTTCGCCGTAAGGGGCAATGGAAACGGCTCCGCCCTTTGAGAGGCAGAGCCGTTTTTGCTTAGGATTATGATCAGAAGCTGTAACCCAGCAGGGCGGGCAGCCAGGTCGTAAACGCCGGCACGGTGCTGATGAGGATCAGAACGATGATGTTGCACAGCAGGTACGGCGCGGCGGCCTTGAAGATGTCCACGATGGGCATCTTGTTGATCTTGTTGCACGCGTTGAGGCACATGCCCACGGGCGGCGTCACCAGGCCGATGGCCAGGCCGACGATCATCATGGCACCGAACTGCAGGTCGGTGAAGCCGAAGTAGCGCATGACGGGCAGCATGATGGGCGTCAGCATGAGGATGGCCGGAGAGACGTCGATGAACGTGCCGATGATGAGGATCAGCACATCGAACAGCAGGCCGATGCCCCAGCCGGGCATGTTCATGTTCATGAAGAAGCCGGCCACGATCTCCGGGACCTTCTGGATCGTGAGGATCCAGGTGAAGATCTGCGTGAAGCCGATGATGATCATGACGCAGGAGGAGGACACGAGGGTCTTCTTCAGCGCAGACCAGACCGCCTTCCAGGTCAGCTCCCGGTAGATGAAGAAGCCGACCAGCACGCTGTAGAGCACCGCGACGCCGGCGCTCTCGCTGGCCGTGCAGATGCCGCCGGAAACGCAAACAATGATGAACAGCGGCATGAGCAGCGCCGGGATGCCCGAGAGGATGTTGTGGCGGAAGCGCGCGCCGTCAAAGGCGACGTGCTGGGGATGCCAGTGCTTCTTCATGCTGATGATGTACACGAGCACGAGCTGCACCAGGCCGATCATGATGCCCGGCACCGCGCCGGCCATGAACAGCGCGCCGACGGACGCGCCGCTGACCATCGAGTAGACGATCATGGGCGTGGAGGGCGGGATGATCATGCCCATCGTGGAGCTGGCCACGGTGATGCCCGCGGAAGCATCCGCAGGATAGCCTTCCTTCTGCATGGCGGGGATCAGGATGGAGCCCAGGGCGGAGGTGTCCGCCACGGAGGAGCCGGAGATGCCGCCGAAGATCATGGAGGCCACGATGTTGACCTCGCCCAGGCCGCCGTGCACGGGGCGCAGGATCTCCATACAGAAGTTGATGATGCGGGTGGTGATGCCGCCCGTGTTCATCAATTCACCAGCCAGCATGAACAGCGGCATGGCGATCATGAGCTCGCTGTAGGTGCCGTTCCAGATGCGCTGGGGCATCATGGAGAGGAACTGGGGCGCGCTCGTGGTGAGGTAGGTGATGCAGGATGCGCCGATGGAGAAAGCCAGCGGCGCGCCGATCGCCGCAAAAGCGATCAGGCCGATCAGCAGGTAGACAACTGCCATACTCTGGTTTCCTCCTTTCTTATTCCAGCGGGCTGACCGCATTGGTCGACACGAACTCACTGACCGGGCGGCGCACGTATTCAATCAGCTTGATGACGATGCACACGAGGCAGATCGCGCCGCACACCGGCATGATGCCGTACATGTACTTCATGGGGATTTCCATGCCCTGGCTGATCTGCTTGCCCATCTTCTGCGTGTACTGCCAGCCGTAGCGGACGAACTGCCAGTCCACCACAAACATGACGACGCAGGAGATGATGGAAAAGACCTTGCGCACCGCGTTGGGGACTGCGTCATACAGGATGGTGATGGACACGTGCTCATTGCGCAGCACGTTGAGGCCCCTCGCCCAGAAAGTGGTGAAGGCGAAAAGCGTAACGTTGAACTCGGAGAGCTCCTTCCAATTGAGGGAGAAGCAGTAGCGCATGATGACCGTGAAGATGACCAGAACAGCCAGCAGGCCCATGGCCGCCGCGCCGATCCCTTCATAGACGGAGACCGCTGCTTTGCCGAATTTCTTCAAATTCATGGCGAAGGCTCCTTTGGTTGTTTTTTTTTGGAAAAAAGCGGGCCGGAGCGGCTGCTCCGGCCCGCCGGTTCGTCTGGAGTGCTGCCGGCGTGATTACTTCGCCGCGCGGACGTCCTCCACGATCTTCAGCATCGCGTCAACTTCTTCCTGCGTGCAGATGCCCTCGGTGACAGCCTGGCTGTAAACGCTCTGCGCCGCATCCTGGAAGGCCTGCAGCTCTTCAGCGCTCGGCACGTACACTTCGGCGCCGCTGTCGATGATGGTCTGCATGGCCGCTTCGCTGTTCTCGTCGATCAGGCGGTCATTGTAGTCGCCCATCTCGTCGGCAACCTGCGCGATGATGGTCTGGAACTCCTCGGGGAGGCTGTTCCACCACTCGGCGTTGACGTAGAACGGATCCGGATGGAACTGATAGTTCACGGCGGTGAAGTACTTCTGCACCTCGTAGAACTTCATGCCCACGACGTTGACCCAGGGGTTCTCCTGGCCGTCGGCAACGCCGGTCTTGAGGCCCATGTACAGGTCGGCATAGGGGATGGTGGTGGTGGTGGCGCCCATGGCCTGGAAGGTCATATCGATGGTCTTCATGCCGTTGGTGCGCATCTTGAGGCCCTGCAGATCCTCGGGCTTGGTGATCGGGTGCTTGCCGTTGGAGAACTGGCGGTAGCCGCCGGCGTCGCACAGGTCGATGATGATGGTGCCGGTCGCTTCCTCAGCCTCGGCGCAGACGCTCTTGGCCAGGTCGCTCTTGAGCAGCGCGGTGACTTCCTCGCGGGTGTTCGTCATGAAAGGCAGGGTGAACATCAGCAGACGGGGGCTGAAGTCGAACTGGCCGCCGCGCATGCCCTGCACGGTGCCCGCCACGACCTGCTCCAGCATTTCCTTCTCGGTGCCCAGCTGGCCGTTGGCAAAGACGGTGACCTTCACGTGGCCGTTGGTGCGCGCAGCGACTTCCTCAGCGAACCAGTCCGTAGAGATGGTGCGCGGGTTGCCTTCCGGCTGCGCGTGTCCGACCATCATTTCAAAGTTGCCCAGAGAGGCGTACTGATCCTCTGCAAGGGCTGCCATCGCGCCGCAGATCATCATCGCGGCCAGGACGAGTGCAAGCAGTTTTTTCATCGAAAGTTCCTCCTTATTATGCTTTGGGTCAAAGAATTCCGATATGACCCTATCATAGGTTATTTTATCATATCACGATGCCGGTTTCAAGTTGTCCGCACCGCATTCGTGCTCCTCCCGTCCGCAATTTTCATATGCCTCGGCAAAGTGGCAAAGTGCCGCCCCGTGCATCCGTCTGGCCGTCCGCTCGCACACGTAAAGCCGCATCCCCACGCCTTCCCAGGTGCAGCCCCGCAGCCAGCGCAGGTGCAGCAGCAGGCACTCGCGCGCATCCATTTTCTCCATGGCGCGCGCCGCCTGCGCTTCCTGCCGTGCCAGGCGCTGTGCATCCTGCGCCCAGCGTTCCTCCGCCTCCAGCAGGCGCCGTTCTGCGTCCCGGCCGCGGCGTTCACCGGCCCATGAAAAGGAACTCCCCTTTGCCATCTCCCGCAGGCGGGCAGCCTCCTCCCTCTCCGCCTCCGCCAGCTTTTTGAGGCTCTTCAGGCTGCGCAGCACTTCCTCTCCGCGCTTCATCTTTTCCCTGTCGATCATTGTTTTTGCCATTCAATTCTTCCTTTCTTCTTTATTTTCCCCCGGAAACAGACAGAGGCCGGAGAACCCCAAGGTTCCCCGGCCCCCATCGGCCCTTCGCCGGATCCAATCATCCGACGGCGATCTGCTTTTTTACTTCGTAGACGATGAGCCGCCCTTCCCGCAGGCGTACCTCTGCATTGTTGCCGCGCCCCGTGATCGCCCACAGGCTCTCCAGCACGTCCGCGTCCTTCCGCTCGCGGGGCTGTGTGCTAAGGGCGGCTTTCCGCTGTGCTGCGCGCCGCGCCGCTGTTTTCTCCATCTCTGCCTCACCTCGATCCGACCGTCCTTTCTCCATGATCCCGGGTGTGCCGCGCGCCGTAACCCCGGGATGATCCGCGGCGCGCGGGAAGCAGCTTATCCTTTCTTCCGGCTCATCCAGCCGGGCAGGGGGACGATCTCGCACCGGTCGCCCGCCATATACAGTTCGCCCGTCAGCGACGCCGCGCGGACGGCTCCCGCTCCGAATCGCCCGCGCAGGTCGTCCACGGCGTCATCCAGCCTGCGCTGCCTGGCGCA
The DNA here is from genome assembly GCA_017484085.1 of Clostridia bacterium. Lineage (GTDB taxonomy): Bacteria > Bacillota > Clostridia > Christensenellales > Aristaeellaceae > Ventricola. The sequence goes on along the minus strand of JAFUTW010000034.1, from coordinate 21,277 downwards.
CTGTTTTTCTCTCCCCCACAGGTCGGTCTGCACCGGTTCCGCGGCGCTCACCAGGCGGATCCCCCGGATGGTCAGCGCCCGCACGGGCAGGACCCAATTGTAGCGCGCGCAGAACAGCCTGAAGCCGGCCTGCGCCAGTTCCAGCGCGCTGCGCGTGGGGTGCTCCAGCGGCATCTGGTACTGCACCCACGAAAGCTCCCTGTCCCGCACGGAGACCTGGACCGCCGCGGCCAGCAGGCCATGCTTCCGCAGCCGGTGGCTCACATCCTGCGCCAGCTCGTAGAGCACCAGCCACACCTCCCGCTCCGTCACAAGGTCGCGCACGCACGTCGTGCCGTGTCCAACGGAGAGCACCGGCTCCGTGTCGCCGTCCTCCGCCACGGGGGAATCGTCCAGCCCGCACGCGTAGCGCCAGAGCAGCAGGCCGTTCACGCCCATCCATTCCCGCAGGCGCTCCGGCGGCGTACTCGCCAGCTCCCCGATGGTCCGGATGCCGCGCAGGGCCAGAAGCCGCTTCGTGGCGCGGCCCACCCACAGCAGGTCCTCCGCCGGCAGCGGCCAGACCGTCTCCCGGAAGTTTTCCCGGGTGATGACCGCCTGCCCGTCCGGCTTGTGCAGATCAGAGCCCAGCTTGGCAAACACCTTGGTATAAGATACGCCGACGGACACCGTAATGCCGATCTCCTCCCGCACGCGCCTGCGGATCTCCTGTGCCAGGCGGCTCCCTTCCCCGGCAAGGTCTTCTTCTCCGGGCAGCTCCAGCCAGTTTTCGTCCATGCCGTAGGGCTCGATGCGGTCGGTGTAGCGCCGGTAGATGGCCCGCACGTCGTGCGAATACTGAAGGTACAGCTCGTAGCGCGGCGGCACGCAGATGAGGTCCGGACAGCGTTCCAGCGCCTCCCGGTTGCTCATGGCCGTCCGCACGCCGCAGCGCTTGGCGGGATAGCTCGCCGTCAGCACGATGCCGTGACGGTTGTCCTCGCTGCCGCACACGGCGACCTTTTTGCCGCGCAGCGCCGGATTCTCGCACATCTCCACCGAGGCGTAAAAGCAGTTGCAGTCGCTGTGCAGGATCATGGGCTCCCTCCTTCCGCCGCAGGTTCCTCCGGCGCCATCAGCATAGTCCATTTTTTTGAATCACCGCAAGCCCCGTTCGCCTGCCGTTCGCCTTTCCGCTTCCGGAGAAGTCTTTAATTTTCCTTTATTATAAATGATTTATTATTTTTCTCCAATCTTTTTGTCCGGAGGGATTGAAAGTTCAATTTTCTTGTGCTATTCTGTCCGTGCAAAACCTGAAAGAGGGTGAATCCTATGGCAGACGATATCCGCCGCACAGCTCTTCCCGGGCGCAGCGGCTTCGGCGACAGGCTGCGCGCCCTGCGCCTTGCCCGCGGCATGAACATGCCCGCGATGGCGCGCGCGCTCGGCGTCGCCAAGTCCTCCGTCACCAACTGGGAGACGGGGGTCAGCTATCCCGGACAGTCGCTCATCCCGCAGATCTGCGATCTGCTGGAGACGACGCCCAACGCGCTCTACGGCTTCGGCGACGCGGAGGACCGCCTGCCGGAGGACGAGCGCCGCGCCCTGCGGCTCTACCGCCGCCTCTCCCCCGGTGACCGGCGCAACGTAAACTCCCTCATGGCCTGCATGCTGGAAAACGAACGCCTTCAGCTGCGCGAGGAATGCCGCCGCGGCTGGCGCGCTCTGCCCCGGCTGCTGGACAAGGTCTGCGCGGGCACCGGTCTGGAGCTCACTCAGGACGGCGCCGCCGAGACCCTGTTTGTGCCCGACTGCCCCGAGACCCGGGATGCGGACGCCGTCGTGACGGTCAGCGGCCGCTCGATGGAGCCCCTCTACGCGGACGGCGACGATCTGCTCATCCGCTATACCAAGGAGCTGCACCCCGGCGAGATCGGCATCTTCACGGTGGACGGCGAGGGCACGGTAAAGGAGTACCGACCCGACGGCCTGTACCCCCGCAACCCCGATTACCCGGTCATCCCCGCGGCGAGCGGCGCGGACATGCGCTGCGTAGGCCGCGTGCTGGGGAGCGTCACCCGTTCCATGGCGCCGGACAGGCGGCACCGCGCCGTTCTGCAGGAGCTGCTGGCCGCCAGAGAGCTGAGGTGAGGGCTGTGGCAGACGCCAAAGTCTACGTGCCCGTACAGGTCATCTTCAGCCGGGAGGGCGATATGCACCCCCGCGCGCTGCGCTGGGAGGACGGGCAGGTCTACCCCATCGACCGCGTGCTGGACGTGCGCCCCGCAAGCGCCCTGCGCGCCGGCGGCCACGGAGACCGCTATACCGTACGCATCGGAGAGCGCGAAACCTATCTCTTCTTTGAACATGCCGTGGGCGGCGGCGCAGCCCCCGGCCGCTGGTTTGTAGAGCGCCGGACGGAGGAATGAGCATGAACCACAGTGAGCGTTCCGCTTTTGAACGCCGCGCAAAGCAGGATATCCGCGCCTGCATCCTGCGCCATCTCGCCGCGGGGGACGGGTTCCCCTCCGCCCGCAGCGTACAGCGGGAAACGGGCATCGCCTCGCTGGCGACCGTCAGCCGCTACATCCACCTGCTGGCCGAGGAAGGGGCCGTCAATCTCCCCAGGGACCGGTATGAGCCGCCAAGGGAGCAGGACGGGCAGAAGATCCTCGCCGTCCGCCACAAAAAACTGCATCTGGAGGGCCGGGAAGACATCCTCCTCAGCCTGGTCGCCGCCAAGACGGCGGACGGGCGCGTGGATGTGCGTGTCGTCGGCCAGTGCCAGTTCTGCGGCCCCCGCCCCGCCGTGTACCGGGTCCTCTCCTGTACCGACACGGGGGCCTGAAAGGAAAATCCCGCATGAAAGACGCTTCCCCGGTCTCTTCCCTCTTTTACAACCGCTACCTGGTCACTCCGGCCTCTCGCGGGCTGCGCTGCTCCTTTACCGGCCACCGGCCGCAGAAGCTCCCCTTCGGTTTTGACGAGGAGGACGAGCGCTGCCGCGATTTCAAGCGCCGCCTGCGCGAAACCCTGGTGGAACTGATCGGCGAGGGGTACACGCACTTCCTCTCCGGCGGGGCGCTGGGCATGGACATGTGGGCCGCCGAGGCCGTTCTGGAACTGAAGGGCGACTGCCCTTACATCCTGCTGGAGATGGTCTCCCCCTTCGACGGGCAGGCCCGCAGATGGGACACCCTGAGCCAGGAGCGGCACGAGCGCCTCTTCGCCCTGGCCGACATCGTGACGGCCACCGGGCACAACTTTTCTCCTTATTGCATGCACCGGCGCAACCGCTACCTGGCGGACAACACCGACCTGCTGCTGGCCGCCTACGACGGCACGCCCGGCGGCACGGCGGAGACCATATCGATGGCCAAAGCGCTGGGCGTCCCCGTACGCATCCTGCCGGTAGTGGAAAAGGAGCTGCCGCTGCTGGAAAACCTTGAGGGATGACGGATTTATTCTCATAAACACAAACCCTCCCGACCCATCACGGATCGGGAGGGTTTATGGTCTTTGGGTTTACCTGCGGATGATCTCTTCCCTGCGCGGGCCGTTGGAGACCATGCGGATGGGACAGGCGATCTGCCGCTCCAGGAATTCCACGTAGCGGCGGGCGTTCTCCGGCAGCGCATCAAAAGAGGTGATGCCGCGGATGTCCGTCTTCCAGCCGGGCAGCTTTTCGTAGACCGGCGTGCAGCGCTCCAGCTTCGGCGTCACGGGGAAGCGGTCGATGCGCTGTCCGTCCAGCTCGTAGGCCACGCAAACCGGGATCTCATCCAGATAGCTGAGCACGTCCAGGTTGGTCAGCGCCGCTTCCGTCGCGCCCTGCATCTCGCAGCCGTAGCGCGTCGCCACGCAGTCGAACCAGCCCACGCGGCGCGGGCGTCCCGTCTTGGCGCCGTATTCGCCGTGGTCCCCGCCGCGCCGGCGCAGCTCCTCCGCCTCGTCGCCGAAGAGCTCCGTCGTGAACGGGCCGGCGCCCACGCAGGAGGAATACGCCTTGGTCACCGCGATGATCTCCTTGATCGACCAGACCGGCACGCCCGCGCCCACCGGCGCATAGCCCGCCAGCGGCGAGGAGGAGGTCACCATGGGATAGATGCCGTGATCCGGATCGCGGAGCGTGCCCAGCTGGCCCTCCAGCAGGATGTTCTTCCCGCTGCGCACTGCTTCCATCAGGTAGGCATCGGTATCCGCAACAAAGGGGCGGATCCGCTCCGCAAGCTCCGTCATCTTCGCGATCAGCGCTTCCGCGTCGATCGGCTCTTTATGATAGAGGTTGGTGATCAGCGCGTTTTTGATGTCCAGCGCGTGCATCAGCTTCTCGCGCAGGATCTTCGCGTCGTACAGCTGGCACAGCTGCAGGCCGATCTTCTGGTACTTGTCCCCGTAGAAGGGCGCGATGCCCGACTTGGTGGAGCCGAAGGAGTTCTTCCCCAGCCGTTCCTCCTCCAGGCAGTCCAGCTGCACATGGTAGGGCATCATCACCTGCGCGCGCTCCGAAACCAGGATCTTCGGCGCGGGCACGCCGCTCTCCTCCAGGCTCTGCAGCTCCGTCAGGAACGCCTCGATATCCAGCGCCACGCCCGGCCCCAGGATGTTGACCACCCCTGGCGTGCACACGCCGCTGGGCAGCAGGTGGAGCGCAAAGCGCCCGTATTCGTTGATGATGGTGTGTCCCGCGTTGGCACCGCCCTGGAAGCGGACGACGATGTCGGAATCCCCCGCCAGCATATCGGTGATCTTGCCCTTGCCTTCGTCGCCCCAGTTGGCGCCCACGATGGTACGGACCATTCGCTCAGCTCCTCTCACAAAAGAAGCGGCTTTCGCCGCTTTAATTTCAGCCGGAAGTATGATACCTTCCGGCAGGCTTTCTGTCAAGGGGCGGCCGGCGCGTCCTTCGCTGCCGCCAGCTTGCCAAACAGCTCCTCCATCAGGGGATCCCGGTTCACAAACGTCACCATGCGGCAAAGCGGGCGCGTATCGTCCCTGCCCCAGTGATGATCGTACTCCGGTATCGGCGTCGGGACCAGCCGGTCCAGCATGAAGCGGTGATCGTCGTTCAGCAGCCAGGCCACCGCCGTCACGTCCCACAGCACCCGGCTCCAGACGTGTCCCTTCGCGTAGGCCTCCGCCGTCCGCTCCGTCGCGCTGACCAGATCGTCGCACAGCGCGTTGCGCCCCCACAGCCATGCGCGCAGCTCCGGCCCCGTCGTAAGGAAGGTCGTTACCGCGCCCTTGCAGGGCACCAGCACAAGCGGTGCGCCGCTGGAGAAGACGACGCGCGCCGCTGCCACATCCTGCCGCAGATTGAACTCATCCGTGTCCGGCCATGTGGGCGCATGCCCGCCCAGCCAGACGCACACGATGCGGTCTGCGATCCCGGGATTCAGCAGCAGCGCGGAGGCGATGTTGGTGATAGCCGCCAGCCCCACGACGTACAGGGGTCTTTCCGGGGTGTATTCCATCGCCCGCCGGGCCAGATCCGAAGCGGCATCGGAAAGCACGGGCGTTTTCTCGTCCGCAAGGTAGCTTTCCGACCCGCGGTATACCGGCGGGTATCGTCCGATGAGGCGCAGCAGGCGCAGGATCTCCTGATAGCTCATCTCCATGCCATCCGCAGGGCCGCTGCTCTTGCGGTTGTGGAAGGGCGCGGCATAGATCGCCTGCACGCGCATCCGCTCCGGGGAGAGCAGCGCCAGGGAGATGGCAAACTGGTCGTCGATCTCGTTAAAGGTATCCGAATCGATGACCACGTCGACGATACCCGACGGCACCTGCAGCAGTGCCAGGCGTTCCGATTCATTCAGCATCGCTTGCTTCCTCGCTGTCGCTTGGGTTCACTGTGTCAAAGAGGGTCAGCCTTTCACGCCGCCCGCGGTGATGCCCTGTACAAAGTACTTCTGCAGCGGCAGAAAGAGCAGCACCGGCACGATGGTGGAAATGGAAGCCGCCGCGTACACGAGGCTCCAGAAGGTCTCGTTCTCATCCTTGAAGTAGGCCAGCGACACCTGTATGGTGCGCATCTCCGGCGACCGCGTCACCAACAGCGGCCAGAGGTAGTTGTTCCACTCGTTCACAAAGATCATGAGGCCGGCCGTGATGAAGATGGGGACGGACAGCGGCACGACGATGCGGAAGAAAACCTCGCGCAGGTTCGCGCCGTCGATGCGCGCGGCCTCCAGCAGGCTGACCGGGATGCCCCGGAAGAACTGCGTGAACAGGAACATGGCCAGGCCGTTCGAAATGCTGGGCAGGATGAGGGCCCAGCGCGTGTTCACCAGCCCCATTTTCGTGATCATGGTGTAGAGCGGCAGCGCGACGCTGTCGATGGGCACCATAAAGGAAATCATGAAGACGGCAAACAGCGCGTTTTTGCCGCGGAAATTGTAGAATGCGAACGCGTAGCCCGCCAGCGATGCCACCAGCAGGTTGACGGGGATCAGCACCAGCACGACGAAGGAGGTGTTCATCACCGCCATGCCGAAGCCGAAATCCCGGAAGATGGTGATGTAGTTTTCCACCGTCCAGCGCACGGGCAGGATCGTATCCCGGGTAAACGGGAACGCGTATTTGAAGATCTCCTCGTCCGTGCGGAAGGAGGCCAGGAAGACGTAAAGGATCGGGAAGAGCGCGATGACCGCGATCAGGATGAATACGATATACAGGACGATGTGCCCCAGCGTGCGTTTGGCGTTCGGCGTCATATTCATCCCCCCTTTATGCATCCACGTCCTTGCGGTTCATCATGAGGAACTGCAGGACGACCAGGATGATGATAAGCCCCAGCAGCACCGCGGTGATCGCGCCGGCGCGGGACATGTTTCCGTTTTTGAAAGCGGACTTGTACACCTCGTACATCAGCACGTTGGTGCTGTTCTGCGGGCCGCCCTCCGTGATCAGCTTGGTCGGCGCGAACAGCAGGAAGTTAGCCGACGTGTTTGCGACCACGACGAAGAGCATCGCCCGGCTGATAAGCGGCAGGGTGATCTTAAAGAGCGTGGTGAAAAAGCCCGCGCCGTCCAGCTTGGCGGATTCGTACAGCGAGACGTCCACGCCCTTGAGGCCGGCCAGCAGGTACATCATCCAGTAGCCGCAGCCCTTCCACGTCGCCATGATGACGATCGACCACAGCGCCTGCCCGGCATCCGTAAAGAAACCCTGCTTGGGTATGCCGAAGATGGAAAGCACGCTGTTGAAAACGCCGTTGTTGACGTTCATCATCAGCGCCCAGGTGACGGAAGCGACGGCGATCGCCATCGTGACCGGCAGATAGTAGATGCTGCGGAACACGCCGACGCCCTTCACCTCGCTGTTGACCAGCAGCGCGAGGATCAGCGAGACAACGATCTGCAGCGGGATCATCACGACGTTCATGCGCAGCGTGACCATGAGCGAGTTCCAGAAGGTCTTGTCCTTGAACAGGATCTCATAGGTGCGCAGCGAAAAAGCGCCCTTCCGGATGAAGGAGGTGATGACCGCAGAAAAGATGGGATAGATCTTGAAGACGAGGATACCCGCCAGCGCGGGCAGCAGCAGCAGGTAGGGCGCCGCTTTTGCGATGCTGCGCTGGAAGGAGGTTTTTTCAAGACTGCTTTGCATAGCTTTTGCCCTTTCTCGGTAGCGGGGCCGGAAAACCTTCAGGCTTAAAAAGGGGATCGCGGCGGATCCGCCGCGATCCCCCGTCCGGTTCACGCCCGGGAGGATTACTCTTCGTACTCCAGGAAGGCAGTGGTCAGCTCGTCCACGCAGTCCTGGGCCGCCTGTGCGGGATCGGCGCCGTTGCGCACGTTCTCCCACAGCGCGTTGACAGAGGTGGAGTACTCGTTGAAGGCCGGGGTCTTCGCGCGCACGAGGGCGGTGTTCGCGCCTTCGTACTGGGCGATGGCCAGGTACGGCTTCGCGGCGATCAGCTCATCGGTGAACTGGCGGGACAGCGCGGGCAGCATGCCGCTGGCGTTGATGTACACATCGCTGCCGTCGTAGATGCACAGATACTTGATGAACTCAGCGGCCGCCTCGGCCTTCTCGGTCTTCGGGTTCATACCAACGGCCCAGCTGCCGCAGCAGGTGGTGACGTCTGCTTCATGTCCCTCGAAGAAGGGCTTGTAGGTGTAGCCGTAGGTGGTGAAGCCGTTGTTGTCAAAGGTGCCCGGCAGGGCGGTGGTGCCCAGGTAGAAGATGATCTTGCCGGCCATGAAGTAGCTGCTGGTGTCGCCCGCGGCGATGCCCTTGGAGAACACGCCGTCGTTCACCTGCTGCTGATACCAGGTCAGCGCCTCGATCCACGGCGTGCTGTTGATGACGCCGTCCACGGAGAGGCCGCCCTCGGCGATGTTCGCGCCGCCGCGGTCATTGGCCAGCACGTTCATCTGATAGGTGCGGCCGACCTGCTGGAACTCGATGCCGATGATGCCCTGGCTGCCGTCCGGATCCACGGCGGCCTGCGCGGCCTTCGCGGTCTCCACCAGCTTCTCCCAGGAGATGCGGTGCTCGCCGTCCACGCCCGCGAAGAGCTCCGCGGGATCGATGCCCGCCTGCTCCAGCAGCGCGGTGTTGTAGTACATGACCAGCTCGCTGTCGCCCATGGCCGCGCCGTAGATGGCGTCGCCCACGGTGACCTCATCCTGCATGGCAGGCGTGAAGCTGGCAAACTCTTCCGCCGTGATGTAGTCGTTGAGCGGCGTCAGATAGCCGCGGTTCACATACGCGCCGATGTTCGGGCCGTCCGCCGCAAACACGTCGAATTCCGCCGTGCTCTGCTGCATGGAAACCTCGATGGTCTCGAACACGTTGTCAAACGCGAGATACTCGGCCTCGCAGACGTACTTGCCTTCGTAAGCCTTGTTGAAAGCTTCCACGGCGGCGCTGACGCCCGTCTGCTGCGTGTTGGACATCATCAGCTTGATGGTGACCACGTCGTCCGCCGAGGCGACGGCAGCCAGCGTCAGCAGCATCGCGAACGCGAGTGCAAGAGACAGGATCTTTCTCATAGTGGGGTACCTTCCTTTCCTTATTGTTAAGCCGTTTCAGCGGCTTACCTGCGGATTTTCAGGTCAGCTTCTTCAGCATGTCGCCGACAAGCGCGTCCTTGTAGACGTAATACACGTACCGCAGCGGCGGCGTGTCCGGCAAAAAGGCGTAGGTCTCGTCGTACTGCGGCACCGGCGCAGCCGTGATGCGGTCCAGGAAGAAGTCCGGGTTCACCACCCACGCGGCGACGCAGATATCCCACAGCGGCTTGCTCCAGTGCTCATACGGGAACTTCTTTTTCATAAAGCCCAGCGTGCTGTCCACCAGGTAGTCGCACAGCGCGTTTTTCCCGCCGAAGAGGCTCTGCAGCTCCGGCTTGCAGAAGCTGAAGTGGGAGATGACGCCGAACAGCGGCAGCTGCACGAGCGGCACGCCGCAGCCCATCACGATGCGCGAGGCGGCGATATCCTGCCGGCAGTTGAAGTCGTCGCAGGTGCCGAAGTGGTGCGCGTGCCCGCCCAGCCAGACGACCACGATCCGCTCCCGCAGCGTGGGATCGAGCAGCAGCGCGGAAGCGACATTGGTGAGGCACGCCAGCGCGATGACGTACAGCGGATCGCCCGGGCCGTGGCCCTCGGAGCAGCGGAGGATCGCCTCTGCCGCGTCGGAATGCACCGGCTCAAGCTCACCCGGCAGATAGCTTTTACTGCCGTGATAAACCAGCGGCACGAGGTCCTCCCTGCCCATCATCCGGAGCACCCGGAGGATCTCATCATAGCTTTTATTCATGCCGTCCGCGGGGGAATCGGAGCGCACGGGGCGCTTCCACTCCGGCTTGCCGTAAAAGGGCGCCGCCGTGATGGCGCGGATGCGGCAGCTCTCCTGCGAGCGCACGAGGTATGCCAGCGCGTACTGGTCATCGATCTCGTTGTAGGTGTCCGTGTCCAGCACCACGTCCCGCAGTGCGCCGGCAGAGGGGCGGACAAGCCGCGAGGCGACGACCGCGTCCTCGATCGGGCTGAAAGCCTCTCTCAGGTAACGGATCATCGCCTCACCTCTTTTTCTGCTCTGCTATACAGACAGTATAGCATTCCGCATATAAAACTGTAAAGTTCTTTCAGCCTTTCACCTATTATTAATCTCCCATTCCCCGGTAAACACCTCGCGGGCCGGCCCCGTCATAAAGATCGAACCCGTCCTTTCATCCCACTCGTTGTACAGGGTGCCGCCGCGCAGCTCTATGGCCGCCTTTCTCTGTGAAAGGCCGAGCTTTGCCGCCGCCGCGAGGATCGCGCACGAACCCGTTCCGCAGGCCAGCGTCTCTCCGCTGCCCCGTTCCCAGACGCGCATGCGCAGGCGGTCCGGCGCAAGCACGTTGACGAACTCCACGTTGACGCCCCAGGGGAAAACCGCGTGGTACTCCAGCGGCGCGCCGTACTTTTGAAGATCGAAGGTATTCGTCGGCTCGTCGGTGAAGATCACCGCATGCCGGCTTCCGACGTCCACGGGGTGCACCGTGAAGACGCGCCCGGCGGATTCCAGCTCCTGCGTCTTCCCGAAGGCCGGCGCGCCCATATCCACGCGGACGAGGGTGACGCTGCGGCCTTCCGTCGTCAGCCAGAGACGGCGGATGCCCGCATCCGTCTCCAGGGTCAGCTCCGTCTTGTCCGTCATCCCGTGCTCGTAGACGTATTTGCCGATGCAGCGGGAGGCGTTGCCGCACATCGCCCCGCGGGAGCCGTCCGCGTTGTACATGAACATGCGGAAGTCCGCTTTGTCGCTGGGCGCGATCAGCACCAGTCCGTCCGAGCCCACGCCGAAATGACGGTCGCTCATCGCCCGTGCCAGCGCCGGCGCGTCGTCCGCCGTCACCGGCTCCTCAAAGGCATTCACGTAGAGGTAGTCGTTGCCAAGGCCTTCCATCTTCGTAAAGCGCATATCCTTCCGCTCCTTCCGGTTATTTCACGCTCAGCAGCGTAACGCCCCTGAGGCCGGGGACCCGCACGGAGAAAGAACCGCCCACCGGCGTCAGCTCCGCGCCCGTCCCGCTGAAGGTCAGCCGGCGCCCGCGCACATCCGACTCCGTGAGGAAGATCTCCTGCGCGCGCGCGCTGCGGTTGATCATGGTGACGGCCAGCTCGTCCTCCTGCGCCGCGCCGAAGGCGTCCTTCCCGCCTTCAAAGGTGCGCATCACACAGAGCACATCCGGGCACGGCGCATAGACGCAGCAGTATCCGCTGCGCAGCACCGGGTGCGCGTGCCGCAGCGCGATCAGGCGCTTGTAGTACGCCTGCATGTCCGTATCCTCATGCCCCCACGGGAAGGTCCTGCGGCAGAAGGGATCCGTCGCGCCCTCCAGCCCCGCCTCGTCGCCGTAGTAGACGCAGGGGACGCCCGGCATGCTGATGATGAAGCGCAGCATCAGGTGCTCGCGCAGCGTGCCGACCATCCGCTCCTCCTGCGTGAGGCTGAGGTTTGCGCGCTCCGCACGGGGCAGGTCCTCTCCGTCGTTGCCTGCCAGCACGTTGAGGATGCGCGCCTTGTCGTGGCTGCCCATCAGGTTCATCATCGAATAGAGGAAGGGGGCAGGATAGTTGGCGATGAGGCTGTTGATGGCCCCCGCCGTCGCCTGCGCATCCCGCTCACCCGTCAGAAAGCCGATGAGCGCGTCGCGCAGCGGGTAGTTCATCACGCTGTCCAGCGTATCGCCCTCCACGTAGGAGCGCATCTGCCCGTAGGAGATCTTGTGGCTCGCGTCCTCCCAGACCTCGCCCAGGATCAGCGCGTCCGGCTTTTCCTCCCTGGCGGCCTTCCGCAGCTCCCGGATGAAGCTCATGGGCAGCTCGTCCGCGACGTCCAGCCGCCAGCCGGAGGCGCCTGCGCGCAGCCAGTGGCGGACGACCGAGTCCTCATCCCTCACGATAAAGCGGAGGTAGCTCTCGTCCGTCTCCGTCACGTTGGGCAGGGTGCGGAAGCCCCACCAGCACTCATAATCGTCCGGCCACTGATTGAAGGTGTACCAGCTGCGGTAAGGGGATTCCGGGTCCTGGTAAGCGCCGGTTTTGCCGTAGCGGCCCCGGCGGTTGAAATACACGCTGTCGTCCCCCGTATGGGAAAACACGCCGTCCAGCACGATGCGGATGCCCATCTCCCCCGCCTCGCTGCAGAGGCGGCGGAAGGCCTCCTCATCACCGAACATGGGGTCGATCATCCGGTAGTCGCCCGTATCGTATTTATGGTTGCTGTTGGAGCAGAAAACCGGGTTGAAGTACAGGATGGTGACGCCCATATCCCTGAGATAGGGGAGCTTCTGGCGCACGCCCTCCAGGTTGCCGCCGAAGAAATCGGTGGCCGCGTTGTCCTGGGTCTCACCGATGCGCAGCAGCGGCATCTCCTCCCAGGTTTCATGCAGCGTGATATCCTCGCCGTCCCGCGCGTGGAAGAGCGCTTCCGTCCCCTCGCCGCGGCAGAAGCGGTCCACCATGATCTGGTACATCACGCCCTCGCGCATCCACTCCGGCGTGGTGAAGGACGCGTCATACACCGTGATCTGGAAGCTCTCCTCGCTGCCGACGATGCCCTCGCCGCAGCCGCTGCCGTCCTCCGGCGCGCCGAGGTACTGCCGTCTGCCGTCCGCCACCACCTCAAAGCGGTACCAGAAGGGGCCGGGCTCCCTCGGCAGGCTGATTTCCGCCTCATAGACAAACAGGCCGTCCTTCGCGCCCAGCGCGCGCAGCGGGAAGCGGTGCTCCCGGCTGTTCCAGCAGCGCAGCTCCGCGCGCGTCAGCCTGCCCTCCGACAGGGCAAGGCGCAGGCGCACCATGGAGCCGCAGGGCAGCGCCCCGCAGGGGCTGCGGTAAAAAGGATCCAGCGAGTCGTGTTTCATGATCATGGGCATCTCTCCGTTCGGGCGGCACAGCCGCAGAATCACCCTGCGCAGGTTTGGCAAAGCGTTTTATTTTACCTTGACTCCCGTACGGTGTCAAATCCAAATCCGGTTTCCGCCGCTGGTGTCTCTTTTCCGCAGGCAGCGGCTTTTCGTCCGCCCGGGCATGGCCTTTTCCCCCGCGCCGTGCTATAATCAGCCGGGCCGCGTCCTTTCAGGCGCGGCGCATCCGCAAAAGGCAGGGAGCATTTATGCTGTACATCATCAGACACGGGCAGACCGACTGGAACGTCCGGCACAGACTGCAGGGGAAAACCGATATCCCTTTAAATGAAAACGGCCGCCGCATGGCTGGGGCAGCCCGGGAGCAGTACCGGGACATCCCTTTCGACATCTGCTTTTCATCCCCGCTGCTGCGGGCGTACGAGACCGCACAGATCGTGCTGGAAGGGCGGAACGTCCCCATCATCAAAGACGAAAGGCTTTCCGAGATGGGCTTCGGGGACCACGAGGGGATGGAATACGGCCCTTCCGCCCCGGATTCGCCGGTCAACGTCCTTTTCGATCACCCGGAGGCCTACGCCGCCCCCGGAGAAGGCGCGGAGAGCTTTGCCGCCCTCTTCGCCAGGACCGGCGCCTTCCTCGAAGAGGTCGCCCTGCCGCTGCACAGGCAGGGAAAGGCCGTCCTCATCGCCGGCCACATCGCCATGAACTCCAGCATCATCTGCAGGCTCCGGAACATCCCCCTCGCGAGGTTCTGGTCCGCCGGAACGGACAACTGCAGGCTGGAAAGGCTGCTGTAAAAGCAGTGCTTCCGGCGCCGCGGCTCATTTCCCGCGCTTGACAATCCCCTGTCATCCGCGATACAATAAGCGCCGAAATCGCACAAAGCCTTAGAGAAAAGCGATGAAGGGAAGCCGCGGTCCTGTCCGCCCCAAGAGAGCCGGCGTCTGGTGCAAGCCGGCGGGGACAGGCAGCTATCTCATCCCGGAGCCGCCCGCGCGACGAGTGCGGGACGTATGCCGCGTGAAGGCAAATGAAGAGTTCCCTCCGGGGGACTGAATCAGGGTGGTACCGCGTGGATTCCTCGCCCCTGCATGAAGGCAGGTGCGAGGTTTATTCTTTTATCCGATAACCCGTATGAGGAGGTTTACCGCTGTGAACAAGACGTACAATCCCCAGGAAATCGAGAAAAAGTGGCAGAAACGGTGGGAAGACGCCCACTGCTTCGAGGCGGAAGCCGGCCATGAAAAGCCCAAATTCTACGCCCTTGTGGAGTTCCCCTATCCCTCCGGCTCCGGCATGCACGTTGGACACATCAAGGCCTACTCCGGCCTGGAGGTCGTCTCCCGCAAGCGCCGCATGGAGGGCTACAACGTCCTCTTCCCCATGGGCTTCGATTCCTTCGGCCTGCCCGCGGAGAACTACGCCATCAAGACGAACACGCATCCGCACATCATCACCACGCGCAACGTGGAGCACTTCAAGGACCAGATGAAGCGCATCGGCTTCTCCTTCGACTGGAGCCGTGAGATCTCCACCTCCCTGCCCGACTACTACAAGTGGACGCAGTGGATCTTCCTCAAGCTGTTCGATCACGGTCTGGTCTTCCGCGCCAAGACGCTGGTCAATTACTGCCCGCACTGCAAGGTCGTGCTCTCCAACGAGGACAGCCAGGGCGGCAAGTGCGATGTGTGCCACAGCGACGTCGTGCAGCTGCCCAAGGACGTCTGGTATCTGCGCATCACCGAGTACGCTGACAAGCTGCTGGACGGCCTGGATACCGTCGATTATCCGGACAGCATCAAGCAGCAGGAGGTCTCCTGGATCGGCCGTTCCACCGGCGCGTTCGTCGATTTCGCGCTGGACGGCATCCCCGAGAAGCTGGAGATCTACACCACGCGCTGCGACACCCTCTACGGCGTCACCTTCATGGTCATGGCGCCCGAGCATCCGCTGCTCGACCAGTATAAAGACCGCATCGCCAACTGGGGCGAGGTGGAAGCCTACCGCGCGGAGTGCGCCAAGAAGACGGAATTCGAGCGCACCCAGCTGGTCAAGGACAAGACCGGCGTAAAGCTCGCCGGCATCTCGGCCGTCAACCCTGTCAGCGGCAAGAAGATCCCGGTCTTCATCGCCGACTACGTCATGATGGGCTACGGCACCGGCGCGATCATGGCCGTGCCCGCGCATGACCAGCGCGACTGGGAGTTCGCCCGCAAGTTCGGCGCGGACATCATCCCCGTCATCGAGGGCGGCGACATCGAGAAGGAAGCCTACACCGGCGACGGCCGCATGATCAACTCCGACTTCCTGAACGCCTACGACAACAAGAAGGATTCCATCGAGGCCATGCTGCGCTACCTCGCCGAAAAGGGCATCGGCCGAAAGGGCGTGCAGTACAAGATGAAGGACTGGGCCTTCAACCGCCAGCGCTACTGGGGCGAGCCCATCCCGCTCATCCACTGCCCCAAGTGCGGCACCGTGGGCGTCCCGTACGATCAGCTGCCGCTGCGCCTGCCCGACGTGGAGAACTTCGAACCCGGCACGGACGGCCAGAGCCCGCTGGCCCGCATCGAGTCCTTCGTGAACTGCACCTGCCCCAAGTGCGGCGGCCCCGCAAAGCGCGAGACCGACACCATGCCTCAGTGGGCGGGTTCCTCCTGGTACTTCCTGCGCTTCGTCGATCCGCACAATGACGAGGCCTTCGCCGGCCGTGACGAGATGAACTACTGGATGCCGGTGGACTGGTACAACGGCGGCATGGAGCACGTGACGCGCCACCTGCTGTACTCCCGCTTCTGGCACCACTTCCTCTACGACATCGGCGAGGTGAACACGCCGGAACCCTACGCCAAGCGCTCTTACCAGGGCCTCATCCTGGGCTCCGACGGCGAGAAGATGTCCAAGTCCAAGGGCAACGTCATCGATCCGCTGGACATCGTCGCCCAGTACGGCGCGGACACGCTGCGCCTCTACGTCCTGTTCATGGGCGACTACACCGCGGCCGCTCCGTGGAACGACGACTCCGTGAAGGGCTGCAAGCGCTTCCTGGAGCGCGTATGGCGCCTGCAGGAGATGCTGCTCCCCGACGAGGGCGTACGCCCCGCGATGGAGGCGCCGGTCAACGCGATGATCAAGAAGGTCTCCGAGGACTACGAGCGCATGAAGTACAACACCGCCATCGCGGCGATGATGAGCTACGTGAACGAGCTCTACGCCGACGGGCATGCCACCCGCGGTGAGATGCGCGCCCTGCTGCTGTGCCTGAACCCCGTCGCACCCCACATCTCCGAGGAGATCTGGGAAGCCTGCGGCTTCGGCGAGCCCATCTACCGCCAGAGCTGGCCCGGCTACGATCCCGAGAAGCTGGTCGCCAGCGAGGTCGAGATCGCGGTGCAGATCCGCGGCAAGCTGCGCGCGCGCATCATGGTGCCCACCGGCCTCACCCAGGCGGACGGCGAAAGCCTGCTGGAGAATGAAACGGTCAAAGGCCTCATCGGTGATGCCCAGGTGCGCAAGGTCATCTTCGTGCCCGGAAGGCTGCTCAATATCGTGTGCTGAGGACAGCGAACAGAAAACAAGCGCCGCGCCCCTTCAAAAGGGGCGCGGCTTTTCTCGCCCTGTAAAGACTTTTTCAGCAATTGGAGAATGATTTCCGCAGATCGCGTCGAATACATCCATCAGTATTCCGATCATCCGTGAAGCGATTGGAAAAGGGGGCAATGCCATGACGCTTCAGATGCTGACCTATTTTATCAGCGTGGCCAGACACCGCAACTTCACCCGCGCCGCGGAGGAATGCTTCGTCACCCAGCCGGCACTCAGCAGGGCCATCTCCGATCTGGAGGAAGAGCTGCAGTGCCGTCTTCTCAACCGGACCAGCCGCAGCGTCAGCCTGACGCCGGCAGGCGAGGTCTGTCTCACGGAAGCCATGCGCGTCATCGGCGCCTGCGACAGGCTGACGGAGAGGGTGCGGGAAGCAGACCGGGCGAGTGAGCTTCCGGTAAAGCTCGGCTACATCATCTACGATCACCTGATGTATCTCTTCCGGCTCATCTACAATGAAGAGCATCCCGGAAGGCGGCATCTTCTGGAACCCAGCTATATTGGCTGCACGGAGCTCAAGCAGCGCTTCAGGGAGGGCGAAATGGACGTCATCCTTCTGCCGGAGCCCTGCGCGGCGGATCTGCAGGATTCGGACTGTGTGCCCATCCTCCGCGGCCGGGCCAACGTCATCCTCTCCGCGGCGCATCCGCTCTACCGCCGCAGCGGGATCTCTATCTCGGAGCTCGCCGGCAGCCGCATCATCGAATGGTCGGACGATGTGCCGATGCTCCGGGCGGCTTATGCGGACCTGTGCCGCTCCGGCGGATTTGAACCGGATATCGTCGACACCGCCGCCAAGATGGGCGACATGGTCGCCAAGCTGCTCGCACACAACGCCGTCGGCTTCGGCACGGCGGTCGGCCACGAGTTCCGCGAGGGCATCCGCTATGTGCCCCTCACCGACGGCCCGGAGCGCTTCGGCCTCGTATGCGTCTTCCACCGGGAAGAAGGATCGCAGGAGACGGAGCGGCTGCGCCAGGATCTTAAAGCAACCGCATCGGCAGCCGGATATCTATAAATTGAATTTATAGATCGGGGACTATGGATAGCGGAAAGGCATTTCACAATCAAACCTCTTCATGTTAATTTTGAGACAGGTTCTACCGAAGAAAAAGGAGGAATGAACATGAAGAAAGGTATTTGCCTGCTGCTTGCCCTCTCCCTGACGCTGTTCCTGGCGCTCGGCCTGGCAGAGCAGAACTACACGCCCGGCACCTACACCAAGGAAGTGCCCGGCATGCACGGCCCGCTGACCGTGGAGGTCACCGTATCTGAGCACGAAATCACCTCGGCCGCCGTGACCGCCATGATGGAAACGCCCGGCATGGGCGATCTGGCCTGCCAGTCCATCACCAGCCAGGTCATGGAAAACCAGTCTCTGGACGTCGACGTGCTCTCCGGCGCGACCGTCACCAGCCGCATCGTGCTGAGCACTGTCACCTCCTGCCTGCAGGAAGCCGGCGCTGACGTGGATCAGCTGAAGCAGCCGCGCGAGCGCGATTACGGTCTGCAGAGCGAGTACACCGCTGACGTGGTCGTGGTCGGCGCCGGCGGCGCCGGTCTCTCCGCCACCGCTACGGCTCTCGCCGAAGGCGCGAGCGTCATCCTCATCGAATCGACCGACATCCTCGGCGGCAACTCCCTCGTCGTCGGCGGATTCATGAACGCGCCGATCCCCGAGCTTCAGGATCACGCTTTTGCCGAGCGCTCCCCCTCGATCGACTCCCTGATCGAAGCCGCGCTGGCCGAAGAGCCCGTGAACGAAGAGCACAAAGCCCTGCAGGACGCAGTCCGCAAGGAATTCGAAGAGTACAAAGCCAGCGACAAGACGCTGTTCGACAGCGCCAACTGGTTCGCCCTCCAGACCTGGAACGGCGGCGACAAGCTGGGCACCCTGTCCATCGTCAAGAAGCTGGCCGGGGCCGCTTATGACGACATGCAGTGGCTGATCGACAACGGCATGGAGTTCGTGGATCACGTGACGATGGGCGGCGGCGCGCTGTATTACCGCTCCCGCTATGCCGTGCTGCCGAACGGCCTCGGCTACATCACCGCCATCCGCAACGCCGTCAGCAAGAACGCGGGCGACCGCCTCACCCTGCTGACCAGCACCCGCGGCACCGAGCTCATCACCGAGGACGGCCGCGTCACCGGCGTAAAGGCTACCCATGACCGCACCGGCAGCGAGATCGTTCTCCACGCGAACAAGGGCGTCATCCTGGCCACCGGTGGCTTTGCCGGCAACGTCGAGCTCCGCCAGAAGTACTGCGAGGGCGAGAAGTGGCCTGACCTGGGCCCGAACGTCCGCACGACGAACGTCTCCGGCGTCCGCGGCGACGGCATCTTCATGGCGGAAGCCGTCGGTGCCAACCTCGTCAACATGGATCAGATCCAGCTCCTCCCCTACTGCAATCCCCAGACGGGTATCGTCAACGACACGCTGGGCGGCTACAACGGCTCCTCCATCATGCTGAACAAGGAAGGCCGCCGCTTCGTGCGCGAGGACGGCCGCCGCGACGAGATGTCCAAGGCGATCATCGCGCAGACCGACGGTGTCATGTACATGTTCTCCAACGCGGAGACCTTCAGCGTGACCGACCTGCGCGACTGCAAGACGATGGGCGGCCAGCCGGTCTCCTACTTCCTGGACAACCACCTCAACGGCATCGTGATCGGCGAGACGATCGAGGAGATGGCCGAGCAGCTCGGCTTCCCGGCTGAGAACCTCCGCGAGACGCTGGAGAGCTACAACGAGCACGTGAAGAGCAACACCCCGGACGAGTTCGGCCGCGTGACCTTCGTCACCACCCTGGAGAAGGGGCCCTACATCGCCTATCCGCGCAAGCCCGCTGTGCACCACACCATGGGCGGCGTGCAGATCGATGCCGAGACGCACGCGCTGCGCGCGGACGGCACCGTCATCCCGGGCCTGTACTGCGCCGGCGAAATCACCGGTGTCATCCACGGCACGAACCGTATCGGCGGCAATGCGATCGTCGATTACCTGACCTTCGGCCGTGAAGCGGGCCTCAACGCCGCGCAGGGCAAGTAAGCAAAAGACAACGGAATAACAGCGCCGCGCCCCTTTAAAGGGGCGCGGCAGTATTCATCTCTCAGATATAAGTATTTCCTCATGAAGTCCTTTAAACATCTGGTCTTCAACAAATTCGATAATAGGCAACATATCCCCATCTTCACCGTCATCATATTCCAGGAAAACCGTCTGCCACTCATAGATGCCGTTTACAGTGAAGCGAGTACCTTGCGGCGTTTAAAAACCCCAGAAATTGATACCATATTCATCAATAAACTCACGCTCGTATATTTCAGAAAACCTTTTTTCGATAGCGGCTATTCTTTCCTCAAGGTCAGGAGTCTCTTCATTTTTCCGAGGATGCTGTTTTACATCAAACACTTCTCTGACTTCATCCATAATGTCTCCAATCAATCATAAGCCCCAAAGTGTCCGGCTTTCATGTTATCCGTTCCGCACTTTGGACACCGATTCTTCCCTGATCGCGGATTAAGAATGAATTGTAACTCTGTACCGCAATTCTCACAGTGGGGATTTCCGTCAAGATAGTGAACCTTATACTCTCTGATTGTACCATACGGAGAGACATTAATAGGTTCAAAGATATAGGGGAAAAGTCCAACTTTCCATTCCTGGCACGTAGGGCATAAATACGTAGCCACACATTCCAATTCCTTACCGGATTCCAACAAATCTTTGATATCCTCCGGAGCTTCTTCATCTTCATTCAAAATATTGCGTTCTAATGACTTTGCTCTCGCAAATAATATCATGCCTGGGCCTTCACGAAGTTCAACGTGATATCGGCACTCTTTATTCCGGCATGTCATACTATAAATCCGCCCCATACGCCATCCTCCTCTATCAATAAACCGACACCAGCGCAGAAAGTTCCTCATCTGTTTTGTTAGTGAAGTATTTGTTTTCGCCAGTTTTCACGTCAAGGCGCGTGATCATTTTATTTTGCCCAAAATATACATAATGTGTATCTGCAGCTTCTTCTAAAGCCCTTTGTCTTTTTTATGACACTGCAATCATCTTCCAGAGTGCTTTTTTATCGCTCATCTTTCGTAATGCGTCCACAAGCTGACAATCTTAACCATCTTTTCAATTATGAACATTACCAGTCCACCTCAGCCTCGGATAAGGTATCTTTCAGCGGTGTATGCAGCCCTTCGGTCAGTTTTTCGCGCATACCGGGAATCGAAGAAAGACACAGCGTTTCAATCAGACCCTTGTACTCTTCTTCGCTGATCATGACAGCATTGTCGCTTTTCGTGGTAATGTTTACCGGCTCATTAAATTGGACAGTATTCTCAACCATCGCAAACAGGTTTTTACGGAAATTGGTCACAGTCGTCATAATCTCACTGCCACTTATTCTTTTACGTACATTATAGCGACGCCCATATCTTCGTCAATCTCTTTTCAGACACCCTTTTCTATCGGCGAAAAAATGTATTCGAAATACACTTTTTCCAACGAAAAAGTGGGCTCTGAACACATTTTTTCGTCGATAGATAAACAGGCTCCTTTTCGTTAAACCCTGAGAGCACATTAATAGCTTCCTGCCAAGAAATCCGGAAGACTTATCCCTCACAGTATAAAACTCTCCCCCGCATAAAGCGGGGGAGAGTTGATATATCCGGGTATTACTCAATGATCTTGGTGACAACGCCGGAGCCGACCGTACGGCCGCCCTCACGGATAGCAAAGCGCAGCTTCTCGTCCATAGCAATAGGCGTGATCAGCGTGCACTCCATGTCGATGTTGTCGCCAGGCATGACCAT
>JAFUTW010000033.1 GCA_017484085.1 Clostridia bacterium | reverse complement strand
GCGGACGTGTACTCGCCGGACGGCAGGATGCTGATGGACTACATCGAGAGCTTTGAAAGCGGCAACATGTATTACGCGGCGGAATTCGGCATCGGGCTCAACACGATTTCCCGCTGCCGCGGCGTTTCCTATATCGAAGACGAGAGCACCTACCGCACCTTCCACATCGGACTGGGGCGCAACATCACCCTGGGCGGCGTGCAGGAGGCCGCGGGGCATTTCGATATCGTCACCCACCTGCCGACCATCACGGCGGACGGCACGGTTATCATGAAGGACGGAGAGGTCGCGGTGTAAGGCGGCCTCTCCGGTTTATTGGCCTGCGCCAGCTTTAATCGCGGCGGGCAGGGTGCTTTTGACGTAATCCTCGAAATAAAGCAGATAAGGGTGGGTTTTGTCCGTCTGCCAGTCGAGATGGTCACGCAGCAGGGAAATGAGCAGGCCGGCCAGCGCTTCGGTATACAGCTCGTTGAGAAAGGTCTTGTACCCTTCATCAACAAGGATGCCGAGCTTCTCTGCGTAGCTGTCGATAGCACGGCTGATGATAGGGCGGATGTCATCGTAGAGGAAGCGGCGCAGACCGTCACGGCCCGTAGCATCGTATGCGCAGTTGAGGATGTGCCGATTGGACTGAACGTATTTGACGATGAACTGCACGACTTCCGGAAAATCCATCAGCAGATCGTAATTCTGGATTATTTTAACGGTTTCCTGCTCAAACATCCAGCGGACAAGCGCGAAGATGTCTTCAAAATGATAATAGAAGGTCTTCCGGTTGAGGCCGGTTTCAGCCATGATGTCGCTTACCGTAATGCGGGAAAGCGGCTTTTTTTCCATCTGTCTGCGAAGTGCGGAAGCCAGGAGCTCTTTCGTCCGCAGGGAAGAAACGGTATGTCCTGACATCATTTACCCTCCTTTGCCGGCCAGTATAGCCGCCGGGCGTATCTACGTCAACCGGCTGACGCCTCTGGCGGACGATGATGGTCAAATACGAGCCATCTGTCCGGTTTTTGCCCACCTGTGGGGATTTTGACCGTTTTCTCTTTTTGGAAAGGGGTGTAGGATTCCGCCTGCATGGAGGGATGATATGCAAGAAATGGTTTACAGGGTAACCCTGCAGGCGCCGCTGGGAGAGCGGCTGGGAGAGCTTCGGCTGAACGTTGATGACGGCAACTGCGAAGGAACGCTGGATATCATGCGCTTTTCCAATAGAGTAAAGGGGACACTGGATGAGCGGGGGCATTGCCGCCTTACGGGACAGCTGCGCACCCTGCTTCACACGAGGAGCTTTGAAGGCGAGGGCATGCTGGGCGATACGGCGGACATCTGCCTTCACTGCGGCCCTATGAAGCTGACGGTATCGGGAAAGCGGGTGGCACAGGGTGCATAAACTGTATAGCGCCATCGTGCAAAGACGCAGGAGAGTGATGGCGCTTTACGCCATCATCGTGGCGGTTTGCCTTGTGTTTTGGACGCAGGTCCGCGTGGATTACGACATCATCGATTACCTGCCGGATACGGCGGCCTCTACTGTCGCTATCGACACGCTGCGAGAGGAGTACGAAGGAGGCATTCCCAACTGCCGCGTTATGATCCGGGATACCGATGTCCCGGGTGCGCTGCGCTATAAAGAAGCGCTGCGCGGGATCGACGGGGTGACGGATGTCTCCTGGCTGGATGATGCGGCAGACATGGACGTTCCCTTGGAAACGCTGCCGAAGGACACGCTTGAAACATACTACAAAGACGGAAACGCGCTGTTCTCGGTCACTATCGCGGAGGATGACCGCCGCGTTCAGACCATCGCCGACATCCGCGCGCTGGTGGGGGATGACAACTGCGTAGTCGGCTCCACGGTTGAGATTGCGGATTCAGTGACGCAGACGGTCAGCCAGGTCCGCATCGTTGCGATTATCGCCGTGCTGTATGTGTTCTTTATCCTAACACTGACGACGAATTCTTTCGCGGAGCCCTTCCTGGTCCTCATCTCCATCGGCATCGCAATCGTCATTAACAGCGGCACAAACCTCATCTTCGGTACGATCTCCTTCGTCAGCAATGCGGCCGGGGCAGTTCTGCAGCTGGCGGTTTCGCTGGACTATTCGGTCTTCCTCATCCACAGCTTCGAGGATGCGCTGAAGGAAACGGATGACAAGCAGGAGGCTATGGTGCAGGCACTTTGCCGTTCCACCGTCTCCATCCTGTCCAGCGGCCTTACCACGGTCATCGGCTTTCTGGCGCTGTGCATGATGCGCTTCCGGATCGGGCCGGACATGGGACTGGTGCTGGCCAAGGGCGTCTTCTTCAGTCTGTTGACGGTCTTCACCTTCTCTCCGGCGCTGGTTCTGACTTTCTATGACAGGATGGTGAAGACGCGGCACCGGATGCTGGTGCCCTCTTTTGATCGGTTTGCCCGGATCAGCCTGAGGTTCATGATTCCGATGGTGCTGATCTTCTCGATCATTGTCGGGCCGGCCTTCCTGGCTTCCCGGCAGTGCAAGTACTACTACGGCGCTTCCCACATCTTTGGGCTCAACACACAGCTGGGGCGCGACAAGCAGGAGGTGGAGACCATCTTCGGCAAGCGCGACACCTATGTACTGATGGTGCCGCGCGGAGACTTTGTGACAGAGAAGAAGCTGTCTGACGAGCTGAAGTCGATCCGCCAGGTCAAGAGCATCCTTTCCTATGTGGACAACGCAGGTGAGACTATCCCGACGGACTACGTGCCGGAGGGGACGCGCGCCAAGCTTCTTTCGCCGCATTACAGCCGCCTCGTCATCACGGTGGAGGAGGAGGTGGAGGGAGACGACGCCTTCGCTCTCGTAGAGCAGATCCGCGCTGCAGCGGAGGCTTTTTATCCGGGCGCCTGGCACTTGGCCGGAACGGGTGTCAGCACAACGGATCTCCGCGACACAATCGTGCAGGATACCGTCCGTGTGAACGTCGTTTCTGTCGGTGCGGTTTTTATCACGCTGCTGTTCAGCTTCCACTCGCTTTCACTGCCGATCCTGCTCGTGGCTGCGATTGAGGGCGCGATTTTTATCAACATGGGGATCCCTTATTTCAAGGATCAGTATGTGTTCTACATGGCGTACCTCATCATCAGCTCCATTCAGTTGGGCGCTACGGTGGATTATGCCATCCTCTTTACCGACAACTATGTCACAAACCGTAAAACGATGCCTAAGCGGGCAGCGATCCACAAGACGGTCGAGGACTGTACGGTGAGCGTCATCACATCCGGCTCGGCGATCATCGTTGTAGGCTATTTGATGGGCTATGTGTGCACACATGGACTCATCAGCCAGCTCGGCAGCTTCCTGGGGCGAGGGGCTGTCTGCTCGGTCATCATCGTGCTCTTTGCGCTGCCCGGCATGCTCTATCTCCTGGATGGAGTGATCCGGCGGACCACCAAAGGCGCAAACTTCGTGAAAGGAGCGTAAGAATATGAAAAATGCTTTGAAGAGGGCGCTCTGCAGCCTGCTGAGTCTGTGCTTTGCGCTGGGCGGCCTGCCCGCCGCCCTGGCGGAGGAAAAGAACAAAGAGGAGGTCATCTACACCGTTCTTAATTCTTCGGGAGAGGTGGACGGCGTATATGCGGTCAACATCTTCCCTGCGGGCGAGGTGGTGGACTACGGTGACTATTCATCCGTCAAGATGCTGAACACGGAAGACGACATCCGCTACGAGGACGGCGAGGTCTCCTTCGCGAGCGATGCTGAGCGCGTCTACTATCAGGGCGATCTGAAGGAAGCGGTGATGCCCTGGCGCTTTACCGTCCGCTACTTCCTGGATGGGCAGGAGATGACCGCCGGTGAAATCGCAGGCCAAACCGGTCATGTGGAGATAAAGATCGGGATCGCCCGCAATCCCGAGGATACGAGCACCTTCTTTGAGAGCCATGCCCTGCAGGTGACGGCCAAGCTGGACACGGATAAGTGCAAAAACATCACAACGGACGGCGCGACAGAAGCCAATGTGGGTAAAAAGCGCCAGCTGACGTGGATCATCCTGCCGAACACGGAGAAGACGCTGACCATCTCCGCGGACGCGACAGACTTTGAAATGGATCAGATCGACTTGAACGGCATTAAGATGAATCTGGACATCGGGGTGGAGGCGGACAGCTTCTCCGAGAAGACAGGGGAGCTGCAGGATGCGGCCATCGATTTTGATGACGGCGCGGATGACCTGAAGGACGGCGCACTGGAGGCGTATGACGGCAGCGTACAGCTGCGGGACGGCGCGCAGGACCTGAGCGATGGCCTGGATGAGCTGGCCGGCCACAATGAGGAGCTGCTGGATGGGGCGCGCAAGATTGTCAATACCGTGCTGGATACAGCCAACGAAGAGCTTGAGAAGAAGCGCGGCAGCTTCCGTAAGCTGGGCATTCAGCTGAATACGCTGACAGTGGACAATTACCACAGCGAGATCGACCGCCTGCAGCGGGAGACCCTCGCCAATCTCAGAGACTATGTTTACCGGGAGGCCAATAAAAAGCTTTATAACGCGGTGTACGAGGCGGTGTACGCGGAGGTCGTTTCCCAAGTGAAAGAGGCGGCAGAGGAAAAGGTTCGTGCTGCGGTGACTGCGGAGGCTGAAAAGCAGGTTCGCGCCAAGGTGGAAGAAGCGGTGCGCACGGAGGTGCGCGGCAAGGTGGAGGAGGCCGTGCGCGCGCAGATCCGAAGCGCCATCACCGCGCCGGACGCGGAGATCATCGACAAAAAAGTCGAAGAGCAAATGGCTTCCGAAGAGGTGCGCGCAAAGATAGAAGCGGAAACGGCTGCGCAGCTTGCCTCCCAGGAGGTGCAGTCGCAGATTGACGCTATGATCTGCGCCGAAGCGGAGCCGAAGGTAACCGCTGCTGTCCGCTCGGCGGTGGAGGACGAGGTGCGCGCACAGTACAGTCAGAGTATCCGCACCGAGGTAACGGCAGCTGTCCGCTCGATAGTGGAGCAGGAGGCGGAAAGGCGGCGCGCGGAGATCCGGGCACAGATCCTTGCCGGCCTGCAGTCGGAAGAGACGCCTGAGCCGGAAGAAACACCGGAACCGGAAGAGACGCCTGAACCAGATGAGACTTCCGAACCGGATGAAACGGAAGATCCCGAGGAAACGGAAGAAACACCGGAACCGACAGAACCTGCCGGGCCTGATGAGACGGAGAACCCAGAGGAGACGGATAAGCCCAAAGAGCCTGACGGGACGCCGGAACCTGACGCTTCGGAGAGCCCGGAAGAAGAGCGGGACAATACGCCTGCGCAGGAAGGGACGACCCAAACGGAGACAGAAAAAACATCCGATCCGGAGCAGACGGAGGAGCCGCGGAAGGGTGAGGGCGCTTCCCAAGGGGAAGGCGATGACCGTCAGGAGCATCAGGAAAGCCCGGATGACGGCAAGAGAGAAGCCGGACAGGAAGAGGGAAAGAATCAACCCCAGGAACCTGTGAAGCAAGAAGAAGTTCCGAAAAAGGAAGAAACACCCAAGCAGGAAGACGCTCCGAAGAAGGAAGAGACGCCCAAACAGGAAGACGCTCCGAAGAAGGAAGAGACGCCCAAACAGGAAGACGCTCCGAAGAAGGAAGAGACGCCCAAGCAGGAAGACGCTCCGAAGAAGGAAGAGACGCCCAAACAGGAAGACGCTCCGAAGAAGGAAGAGACACCCAAACAGAAAGAAGCGCCCAGGCAGGAGGAAGCAGCTGGACGGGACGAGGAACCTGCACAGGCAGACGAGCCGCAGGAATCCGCCTTCGTCTCCTTGATCGGAAGGCTGTTTGCGAGCGCGCGGGCTGAAGGCCTGACGGATGAGGAGATCGAAGCGCTGGTCGATGAGCAGATCACAAAGCTCGTCGACAGCCAGATGCAGAGCGCGGATGTGAAGGCAGAGATCGACCGGCAGACAGAAGCGATGATGCAGCAAAAGGCCGGAGAGATGCAGGCGGCTGTCGACGCCGCGATGGGCAGTGATTCGGTAAAGGCGCGGATCGAAAGCGAGATAGCTGCGCAGGTGGCTGATGCGGACAACCGCGCGAAAGCGGAGGCAGTCGTGCGCGGCAAGGTAGAGGAGGCGGCTGAGGCAGAGGTGCGCGGACTGGTACTTTCTGCCCTTGGCGCGCTGACGGACGAGCAGATTGAGGCGCTTATTGATCAGCAGATGAAGGATGAGACGATCGAGGCGAAGCTTGAGGCCGCGTATGCGCAGCAGATGAAGTCGGATGACGTCCTGGAAGCCATCAGCAGCAACACGAAGGAGCAGATGGCAGGTGACGAGGTCAAAGCGCTGATCGAAAAGAATGTGAAGGAACAGCTTTCTCTGAATACGACAAAACAGATGATCAACAAGACGATCGGGGAGCAGATGGAAAGCGAAAAGGTGCAGAAGATCATCGACGAGAACATTGAGGAGCAGAAGCACGGCAGCGAGTACCTGGGTGGCATCGCCAGGGCGCTGCGGGAGAACGGAGAGGACGGCGAGGCATATCAGGCCCTGTCCGATCTTCGGGAGCAGATGGACGATCTGATGGAGTTTTATGACGGCCTGTGCGATTATACGGATGCTGTTCAAGAGACGGCGGACGGCGCATTCGATCTGCTGGACGGCGCAAATGAGCTGGCGGGCGTATACGACGGAGAGAACAGCACGGGCATGGGCGAACTGTATGACGGCACGCGTCAGCTTAAGGATGGCACGACGGAATTCAGCGACAGAATGACGACGATAGACGACGAAATCACGGACGAGGCGGACAGGGTCATCGCCGAAAAGACCGGCAGGGATGTCCCCGTACGATCCTTCACCAGTGACCGCAACGGCGAGGTCGAGAGCGTACAGTTTGTCATCTCCGTCCCTGCCGTGGAAATGCCGGAGCCGGAGCCGGAGGAGCCGGAGGAGGAAGCGCCAACGACCTTTATGGATAAGGTTCGCGGCTTGTTCATACACTGATGACGGGAGGAGCCCCATGAGAAAAAACGCTATCATTCTGTTTGCCGTTCTCCTTGCCCTGGCATCGGCGTCAGCGGCGCAGGAGGGAGACTGGAACTACGTTTTAAAGACGGACGGTACAGCCAGGCTGACACGCTATGTCGGCCTGGGTGAACCGGCCGAGATGCCCGAGACCGTGGATGACTACGCTGTGACAGAAGCTTCCCGCGATTTGACAGGCAGGCTTCCCGCCGGGGCAGCTTATACAAAAGAATTGC
Organism: Clostridia bacterium; assembly: GCA_017484085.1. Taxonomy (GTDB): domain Bacteria; phylum Bacillota; class Clostridia; order Christensenellales; family Aristaeellaceae; genus Ventricola. Next base: position 5,539 of record JAFUTW010000033.1, on the reverse strand, counting down.
CGCAGGCGGCCGGCGTAACGGAGGACGGACTCCGCTATGCGCTGAGCGGCGAGGGGGCTGTCATCCTGGGCTACGAAGGAGATGCAGAGCGCGTCATTGTACCCAGACAGATCGAATCACAGCCCGTTACGCGCATTGCGGACGGCGCCTTCCGGGAGAACTGGAGCCTTACGCATGTGCTGCTTCCCGATACGCTGTTGGAGATCGGAGATAACGCCTTCCGCAGCTGCCGCCGTTTGGAGCAGGTTCATTTTGACAGGGGTGTCCGGGTGATTGGCGAGTATGCGTTCTATGACTGCGCAGCGCTCACACGCCTGACGCTGCCAACTGAGCTGATGTGTGTCGGTGCATATGCCTTTGCCTGCACGCCGCTCACGCGCGTCAGCCTGCCGGACAGCGTACAGCTTGTTGGGGAGAGCGCATTCGACCACAATACCGCGATGGGATATGTCCGCATGGGCAGCAGTGTCCGGGTGATTGAGCGCTTTGCATTTGCGGAGGCGCCCATCCGCCGCGTCAAGTTACCGGAGAGCGTGAAACGAATCGGACGCGGCGCCTTTGCCGCGACCGCTTACCTGACGGCGGAGAACTCTGACCTCAAAGCGGCGCTGCCTGAACTGGAGATCACCAAAGCGGATCTGACTGCGCGCAGTTGGCCGGAACCGGAGCCGGAAGCGCCGATTGTTCAGCTGGAGGTTGATGTGCCGCTGGGCAGCGATGAAGATTCAATGCCGGAAGAAGCCGAGGCAGAGGCACCGCGCGAAGCGGAGAGGGACACCGATCCCGAATCGCCTGCTGAGACGGAGGAGAGCAGAGGAGAGGAACCGAAAACCCCTGAGGCCGGGACGGCCGCAGAGGAGCTGAACCGGCAGGAGAAAGCGGCTGGACCGATGGTGCGCATCACGGCCTCCATCGCAAAGCTGCGTAGCGGCCCCGGCGGTGAGTACTACCTCATCCAATACGCTGCGCCGGGCGACACCTTCCCTTATGAAGGACACTACAGCAACTGGTACAGGCTGAAGCTGCCGGACGGACAGACGGCTTATGTCGCGCGCGGCATGGCGGAGGTCATCGGAAGATAAAGAGGAGATAACAAGCGCCCGGGATGCATTTGCATCCCGGGCGCAGTGTGTATTCTCATTTGTGTGCAGCGGCGTGTTTGCTGCCCTTCGGCGCTTCAATCTCCAGCACATAGCTCCCGAAGGCGTTGATGACCTGCGTGCCGTGGTAGTCGCGCACGCGCTTGAAGTCGTACCGGTAGGAGGCGTGGACGTGGCCGTGCACCATCGCCCGTGGATGGTACCGGTCCATCAGCCGCAGGAAGGCGGCAAAGCCGGTGTGCGCCCTGTCGGTGTCGTCGCCCACGCCCAGCGCCGGCGAGTGGGTCAGCAGGATATCGAAGCCGCGGTGGCGGAGCAGGGAAAGACTCATGCGCAGCGCGCGCATGCGCATCTGCCGGTCCGTGTACTGGTGCGGCCCGCGGTTGTACCGCATGCTGCCGCCCAGGCCCAGGATGCGGATGCCGTCGTGCACGTAGATCTTGTCTTCGATGCAGATGCAGCCCTCCGGTGGCTCCTTCTCGTATTTCCCGTCGTGGTTGCCGTGCACGTACAGGATGGGCGCATGGGTGAAGCAGGTGAGGAACGACAGGTAAGCGGCGGGCAGATCGCCGCAGGAGAGGACAAGCTCGACGCCTTCCAGCCTGTGCCGGTCGAGGTGCTCCCACAGGGCGGGGACGGGTTCGTCTGCGAGCAGCAGGATCTTCATGGCGGCCTCCGATGGTCGTTGGTTACTTGTCGCTGCCGGTCTTTGCGGCTTTGACGCCCTGCAGGCGGACGAGCCGCTGCGCCGCGTCATTCAGGAGGGCTGCGGACGGGAAGGCGCCTTCCACGTTCTCTACGAGGTAGTCCATGCCGATGATCTCCGGCCGGGAGAGGACGGCGTCCTTCTCAAGGCGCAGCGTGCCCGCCTGATCGTAGACCGGGCCGACAAAGGGATGGAAATCCCCGTGGCGCACGCCGGCGTGCAGCAGGTCGGCGAGGCGCCGGACGCCGGCGGGCAGCTTCTCGGAGAGCAGCAGGTCGATGGCGTCTGTGGACATGCCCATGTAGTAATTCATGGCGCGGTCCGCGTTGACCTCGCCCTCGCCGGTGAAGGCGCCGGTCAGGATGCTGCGGATGACGCTCTCGTACAGGCGGGACCAGTTCCAGATGGGCATGGCCAGGTTCCGCGGATGGCCGTCCTCCATACGGTAGAGCCCAAAGGAGCGCCCTTCCAGCAAGGGGGCGCGGATGTCCCGGCCGGAGATGAGGGAGACGCCCTTGGCGGAGAGGGCCTCCTCCGGATTGTGATCGCGCAGGGTGGACCATTCCAGATGGATGCGGGCGCGCGGATTGGAGAGCTGCGCGCCGAGCGCAAATGCGTTGACGGAGGCGGGGATGCCGTAGATGGGGTAGTCGGCGATATAGCCGATGCGGTCGTCCTCTGCCAGCGCGCCGGCGATCACGCCCAGGATGAACTTGGCCTCGTAGATGCGCAGATAGTAGGAACGGACGTTGTGGTAGCTCGCCAGCAGGGAGCAGTTGAGGATCTTGGTCTCGGGATGCAGGGCGCTCTCCCGGATGCAGGCCTCCAGGAAGACCGGGCTCGCGGCGAAGATGACGTCGATGCCCTCGCCGATCCACTCTTCCATGACGCCGGCAGCCTCCTCCGGCGAAACGCCGGAGCAGAAGACGGTCTCCACACGGCTGCCGAAGGCCTTGGAGAGGGCCTCCCTTCCCAGTTCGTGCCAGTACGTCCAGCCCGACAGCTCCGGGGTGCTGTTATAAAGGAAGGCGCACCGCAGAAGGGAAGGCCGCGGGTGAAGGACGGACTGCAGCAGGCCGGGCTTCTCCTCGCTCGCGTGGGAGAGGAGGACGGCGGGCTTGCCGGATGCGGCGACGCGGAACTCGGTCTGGATGCGGTCGATGTCGCGCCCGTGTTCGGCGGGCGTTTTGTCGATGCTTTCGCCGTAGCCGAAGATCTCAAGGTCGACGAGCAGCGCGTCGGCTGCGGGCATGGGCAGGCCGCCTTTAAAGTGCTCCGTATACGCCTGCTCGAAGCGGAAGAAGCAGCTCTGCAGGTCGAACACCGCTTCCGGCGCCCATTTGGTCCCGGGTTCATAGCCGGCGAGTTCACACAGGCGCGCGTAGCTGCCCTCATGTGTAAAGCGAAGGAAATTAATGCGCGTATCCTCGTAGAAGCGCAGGAATTCCTTATAGATGCGGTAGCGCGGGGTATCCTCTGGCTCCGGAAGGATCCGCGTCACCTCCGCCTCGATGAAGGGTGAGCCCAGCAGCCGCGTGACGCTGACGCGCTTGTTGCCCTCGACGATGTAATACTCTCCGTAGTACTCCAGCGCGGTGACGGGCTGGCGCAGCCCGTCTTCCAGCATGCCGTCGTAGAGGATGGCCCACTTGTTGGAAAACTCAGTCCCCGGCTCCAGCAGGGGATAGAAGCTGCGGGAGAAGGCGGTCGTGCGCCCCTTCGTCGCGGTGCCGGCGATCTGGCTGACGGCGATCTGCACGATGCCCAGCGGGACCTGGGAGAGGCGCGTATACTCCGGCACGCGCTCCGCCAGCACGGGCAGCCCCGGATCCTTGCCTTCGGCTTTCAGCCTGCGGACTTCACGCAGACCCTCGTGATAGGCGTCAATATAATTCTCAAGAGACATAAACGTCCTCCGTATATCAGAATGAACGACGTGATTATAGCACTGTGCCCGGCATGACGCAACGAGCGCGTCCGCCGCTTCTGTTTATATTCCTGGTTCTATATAATAACAAAAAAGATATTTTGTATGTTCAAGCGGGTTAAAAGATGGAAAAATGCATTGGTTAGGTAAGCAAAAGGCTTTACCGGAAGCGTTAAGAAACAGGAAGGAAGCCTGACAGATGACGACGAAGGGAGCAGAATTCGCAAGCAAGCAATACTATGCCCTGATCATCTGTCCGGGGTCTTTTAAAGGCGCAGTCTTTTCGTGATAGCGGAAGGGCTGCGCTTTTTGTGTTTGAATCATAAGGGGGGATGATGATATGCCGATCATACAGTTTATGGATATTTGGTAAACGGATTTGTGAGATGGTGGCTTAGATTACCTGGAAATAGTGCAGATATGGGGATTGCGCATCTTGGAACTATAACGGTGTGGGAAATAGACTATGATGGAATGTGTTGTAAGACCATGGGTGAAAAGACAGAAGACAAACATCATTCTAGTGCCAGAATTGGACTACACCCAGCTATGTGGATAATTCTTGGGAAGGTGGTTTCAGTGGAAGATACAGGAAAAACGGAAAGCAGAGGAAGCATTAAATGTGAAGTATGCGGTGGCAATAGTATTATAAAGCAAGACAGTTATTTTATGTGTCAATCATGTGGCATCAGGTATTCATTGGATGAAATAAGGAAGATGCTACTGAATAGTCGACAAGCTTTAGTTGAAGATAAAGATTACGAGTAGGATAACAAAGACAACGATGAAGAATATGAGGATTTTGAAGATAGAGGAGTAACACTACAGGAAGGAGATTTGGTCTTTTTTGGAGAGTATCCATTTAATGCAAATGACGATACGAAGCAAGAAAGGCTGAAGAAGTCGCACAAACAAGGAAAAACGATTTGCATAAAGAAGACGATGAATCAAATCATGAAGATCAAGGGCTTGGATTTTACAATGGAACGTATTACACAGAAGAGTCTTGGCGCGAAACTCACATGAATCCCTGGGGTACAGAAGATGTTGGTGATGGTTATATAGATTCGGATGGTGTGTTTACAGAATACTAACAAAGAAGAATAAATAAAGGGCAGCAGCATCGACTGGGTACTCTATAACCCGGACGACATCGTAGCGCACAAGAAATTCGACAAGACGATCGTCTCCGAGAATGAATGGCACTACGAGGCCTGGTTCCCGACGGCGGAGGATTACTACATCATCGAAACCGTTCCGGACGGGTTTACGGCGTACTATAAGAACGTCGGCGCGTATGCGGATGTGACGGACCGCTGCTACAACGGCGGCACCATCATCAACTACAAGGTGCCCAGCACCGGCGACCGTACGGACCTGCGGCTGTGGATAGCCGTGCTGCTGATCGCCTTCGGCGGCATGTGCGGCATCGTGGGGCTGGCAAAACGGAAAAAGGCGTAACGGCCAACCAAAGGAAAGACGAAAGCTGTCCGGGTCACTCTGATGCGGGTGCCCGGACAGCCTTTGTTTTACGGCTGAGGCTTTGTTTATGACGGCAAGAGACGGGAGAAAACCTTTATAATAAAGGGCTTTTCCGGACAGACCCGGATCAAGATTAAAATAACGTAATGAATTTTAAAAAAGGTGTTGACAAGAATTGAAACCCGTAGTAAACTAGCAAAGCTGTCAGCGGGAAACCGCGGGCACGATCCTTGAAAACGATACAGAAAAGGAAGAACGCGGAATCATTCCTACCCAAGGGATGATTCAAAGAAAGACAGTCAATTCGAAATGAGTTTTGAACCG
>JAFUTW010000002.1 GCA_017484085.1 Clostridia bacterium | reverse complement strand
GATGTATTGAGCTACATCGAGGATAAGGCTGAAATATATACAGCATATAAACCAGGCGCAAAGATCATTGCGTTATCCACCTGCGCCGGAGAAAACGAAACATCCAGACTATTGGTATTCGCCATGATTCTGGACAGAGATGAGGAGAAAGGAGCGCTATGAAAGGTAAAACTGATATGATCCTGGGTGCGCTCCTTATATGCGCCTTCCTATGGATAATGCCGATGGCCCATGCCGCTGCTTCGGAATCGGCCCAAGTGAATATCCCGGTGATTGCGTATGGTGCAGACTGCACGGCAGAATTGTATGGCAGTGACGGCATTCAATTGCAAACAATACGGCTGATAAAGGATGTGCCGTCTTCCTTCACCATTGAATGTGTTGGGCTCAAACAGTTTGATTTTTCTATTCGCCTGGCCGATCATGATACAGAAACAGTTCAATATGACCACACACAATATGATCTGAGAGTGATTCTGTATTACAATTCAGAGGATCAGGTTGGATATTCAATTATCGTTGATACCTACGGGGTGCTGGGAAAAACATCCCAAGGGAAGAAAGAAGCCCTGGAGTTTTACAATGTCATTATCACGCCGCCGCCCACGCCCGTTCCCTATCCCTATTGCTTCACCTTTACCAAGCTGTGGCAGGGAAGTCACGAAGACAGCATTGATTGGATACTGTATCGGCCGGACGGCTCAGTGCTGCATAAAAAATTCAACAAGCGCTATATCAGCGAAAACGAATGGTATTATGAAGCATGGTTCCCGGAGCCTGTGGATGACTGCTATATAATTGAAACGATCCCCGATGGCTACAAAGTCCGATATGAAAACGTAGGCGCGCACGCCGGGGAAACGGATCGCTGCTACAATGGCGGCACCATCATCAATTACAAGGTGCCCAAGACAGGCGATGATTTCGATCTGTGGCTGTGGCTGGGATGTGTGCTCCTGGGCGTCAGCGCCGTGTGCGGCACGCTGATATTCAGCAGAAAGAAGAACACCCATCAATAAGGTATGATGAGGATACTAACAGGCTATATCAGCAATTTGGTATGGCCTGTTCTATCAAGAAGGTATAAGTATGGATTGGCAGCCCAGGCGGAGAAGACGCAGACGATACCGCAGAATACGTTGGGAACGGCTGCTGGTAGTGCTCATGGGACTGATCGCGGCAACTTTCGGGTTGATCAAACTGATTGGCTATGGAGTCAATCTGCTGTCAGCCCGACACACCGCTCAGGAATTGCGGGAAACATACTACGCAGAAGCAACACCGGAGCCGATCCTCGCAACAGAGGCACCAACCCTAACGCCTGTGCCATCCACTAAAGAAACACCGTTCGTGACACCTACCGTCACTGTGACACCTTCCCAATCACCCATTCCGCGCCTTCCCAGCGTCATTTATCCAAGCAATCCCAAGTTGACCGTCAGCAGCCGTTTCAAGACATTGCAGAAGGAAAGCAAATACATCGTTGGCTGGCTGTCGATTCATAGGATGCTGGATGAAGCCGTGGTGCAGCGGGATAACGTCTATTATCTCGATCACGACGCCTTGGGCAACAGCAACGTAAACGGAGCGTTGTTCCTGGACAGCGGCATTAATCTGAAAACCAGGCCCTATACCTATATCATCTACGGTCACAACATGAAAAGCGGAGCCATGTTCGGCAGTCTGCGGAACTATGAAAACAGCACCTTTTATCACAATGATCCCTTCATCACCTTCGATACCCTGTACGAAACGGGTCGCTATGTGATCTTCGCTGTGGGCATCGTCAGCACAGAGGAAGGAGACAGCAATTATGTGGATTTCTACGCTCTCCGCTCTGTCAATATTCCTGAGCGTCAGAGGGTCATCGAAACCCTGATTGCTGCCTCGGTTCATACTTGTCCCATTGATGTGCAGATGGACGATCAGCTTTTAGTGCTGGTGACCTGCGTGGACAAAGATGAGGATCGCCGGGTGGTCGTTGCACGGCGTGTCCGGGATGGGGAGGATGAGGCAACACTCAAAAAGTTTGTGGAAAATAGTCGGAAACGATAATAGTTTCACCAAAAAACAAAGGCCGCTGACAAGATCGGTACGATCCCGCCAGCGGCTGCTTTGTTTACAGGATGTTGATGACTTCTGCCATGATGATCTCTTCGGCTCGGCTGCGAATGCTGTTCATTTTGCCCACCCATACCATGGGCTGCTCGGCCTTGAGCTGCTCAGTGATGCCTTCCTGCCTGACCATCTGCATAATCAGGTTCTCAAGCATTTCTGTCGCTCTTTCGTTTGCATCAGCCAGATGTCTGCCTAAAGTTCCTTTCAGGATGAGTCGTTGATATAGGCTCGGATGCTTCTTTTCGAGATAATCCTTGTGCATCCTTCCCCATTTTCCGATGGGGCGTTGGTCGCGATCATCAATCGTCAGGTTTGGATAGTACATTCCGTCTTTGCTCAGGGTATAGGTTCCGCCGAGCTCTTCAAACAGGGATTTCATTGTGTTTTCCTCCATAATTCAGTATTGACCAATCCAGTACGCAGATGCCTTTTCTGAATTTCTGGCTAATACTGTTTTATGGATACCTGCCATTCCCGCAGCTTTTGTGCGCTCTGCAGAATGGAGAGGATTCGGCGCAAGCCCTGTCAGGCGCCCTGCTTCTGCGCCATCAGCTTTTTGAGGCTGGAGAGGCGGACGCACAGGGTGAACAGCTCCATGGCCTGCGTGAGATCCGCGAGGCTGGGATAGGTCGGCGCGATGCGGATGTTGGAATCCTGCGGATCCTTGCCGTAGGGCCAGGTCGCGCCTGCGCCCGTCAGGATGACGCCGGCCTTCTTGGCGCGGGCGACGATGTCCTTCGCGCAGCCGGGCAAGGAGTCGAACATGATGAAGTAACCGCCGAGCGGACAGGTCCAGGTGCCGACATCCAGGCCGGAGAGGTCGCGCTCCAGGATGGCTTCGACGGCCTCGAATTTGGGGCGGATGATATCCGCGTGCTTGCGCATGTGCTCCACCATGCCGTGGATGTCTCCGAAGAAGCGGACGTGGCGCAGCTGGTTGACCTTGTCATGGCCGATGGTCTGATGGCGCAGATAAGTGAGGAAGTCCTCCATGTTGTTGGGGCTGGTGGCCACCGCCGCGATGCCGCTGCCGGGGAAGGTGATCTTGGAGGTGGAGGAGAACTTGTAGACGAGGTCCGGATTGCCGGCGCGTTTGCACTCGGCGAGGATCTCGATGAGGTAATCCTGCCGGTGGTCGTAGAGGTGGTGCATGCCGTAGGCGTTGTCCCAGAAGATGCGGAAATCCGGCGCGGCAGGCTCCAGCCGGGCAAAGCGGCGCACGGTTTCATCGGAGTAGGAGATGCCCTGCGGGTTGGAATACTTGGGCACGCACCAGATGCCCTTGATGGCCTCGTCCTCGCGGACAAGCTGCTCCACCATGTCCATGTCGGGCCCGGTGGGCGTCATGGGCACGGGGATCATTTCAATGCCGAAAAACTCCGTGATGGCAAAGTGGCGGTCGTAGCCGGGAACGGGGCACAGGAACTTCACCACGGGCAGGCGGCACCACGGCGTGTTGCCCATGATGCCGTGCGTCCAGGCGCGGCTGATGGTGTCGAACATCACGTTGAGGGAGGAGTTGCCGTAGATGATGATGTCCTTCGGGTTGTTTTCCATCATGTCGCCCAGCAGCTCCCGGGCCTCGCTGATGCCGGTCAGCTGGCCGTAATTGCGGCAGTCCGTGCCGTCGTCACAGGTGAGGTCGCAGGAGGAATCCAGCACGTCCATCATCCCCATGGAGAGATCCAGCTGCTCCTGGCAGGGCTTGCCGCGGCTCATATCCAGATGCAGGCCGAGCGCCTGAATCCGCTTGTAGTCGGCCTTCAGCCGCTGGTATTCGGCGGAAAGTTCTTCCGCAGTCATGTCACGATAAGGCTTCATTGCAATTTTTAAAATCCTTTCCTGCATCATTTGCAAAACTGATGGCTCATTATACCGTTAATCCGGGCAAATATCAAGTGAATTATTCAAATTCCTTCTGTGATTCGATGCGGGCGCCGCTTGTTTGCCGCTCCCGGTCGTGGTATGATAGGCGCAGTGTTATAAAAAGGAAGGTGTTAAACCGGATGAAGGTTTTGGGGAGCATTCTGCTCAGGCTGTTTCTGGTCCTGCTGCTTTTGGCCGTTTTGCTGCTGTCGGTTTTGCTGATCGCGTATTTCCATCGAAGCAAGCCTTCTGCCGTGAAGAAATACGAAACGACGAACCCGCACATCGCGGAGCGCACGCAGGTCAGCGCGCACCGCTGCGGCGCGGGCGTCATGCCGGAGGAGACGATGAGGGCGCTCGTCTGGTGCGCCGAAAACCCGGATTTCACCCCGGACTGGTTCGAATTCGATCTGCACATCACAAAGGATGACGTGCTTGTGCTGCTGCACGACGACGAGCTGGACCGCACCTCCGATTCGGAAAGCGTGTTCGGCCGGGCGCATGTGCGCGCGGAGGACATGACCTATGCGAAGCTCCGCAGGCTCAACATGGGGGCGAAGTTTGTAAGCGACGCGGGCGAGTCGCCGTATGCCGCGCTCTCGGGCGATGCCCTGCCGGACGACCTGCGCATCGTCGCGCTGCCGGACGCCCTGGATTACCTGGAATCGGTGGGCAGCTTCCGCTACATCATCGAACTCAAAAACGGCGGAGAGTTGGGGAAGCGCGCGGCGGACCTGCTTTACGGGATCCTGACGGAGCGCGGCCTGCTGGAGCGCGTGCTCTTCGGCTCCTTCCACGGGGAGGTCTCCGCGTACGTGGATGAAACGTATCCCGACCTTCAGCGCGGCGCGTACGCCTCGGAGGTGCTGGATTTCTATCTTGCGGCGCTCACGGGCAAGAAGGACTATCAGCCGCCGTGCCGCGCTCTGCAGATCCCCTTCGGCATCCCGAAGGAGAGCTACGGCATCAATCTGGGGACGGCGCAGGTGATCAACTACGCGCATGCGCACGACATGGCCGTGCAGTATTGGACGGTGAACGACGAAAAGGACATGGCTTACCTCATCTCCATCGGCGCGGACTGCATCATGTCCGACTATCCGGACAAGCTTTACCGCGTCCGGGAGGAGACGGCAAAGCAGTAAGGGATGCAGCCGGGCGGCCGATGCCCTGTAAAGTCTTGTATTTCTTGACAAACAGGAGTAAAATACTCTTTCGGAATTTCGCACAGTGCGGAGTTCCACCAACCATCTAAGGAGATGAAAGATTCATGACTACGATTGACATTTTCTCCGGCTTCCTCGGAGCCGGCAAGACGACGCTGATCAAAAAGCTGCTCAAGGAGTCCCTCGCGGGCGAGCAGGTCGTGCTGATCGAGAATGAATTCGGCGAGATCGGCATCGACGGCGGCTTCATGAAGGAAGCGGGCATCCAGGTGACCGAAATGAACTCCGGCTGCATCTGCTGCAGCCTCGTGGGCGATTTCGGCGTGGCGCTGCGCCAGGTGATCGACCAGTATCACCCCGACCGCATCCTCATCGAGCCCTCCGGCGTGGGCAAGCTGAGCGACGTCATCCGCGCCGTGGAGGGCGTGGAGCGCGACATCGACGAGGCCCGGATGGGCAGCTTCGTCACTGTGGCGGATGCGGTGAAGTGCCGCATGTATGTGAAGAACTTCGGCGAGTTCTTCCTCAACCAGATCGAGTACGCGGGCACCATCCTGCTCTCCCGCACGCAGAACCTCTCCCAGGAGAAGCTGGAAGCGGTGGTCGCGTTGCTGCGCGAGCACAACGCGAAGGCGCGCATCATCACGACCCCGTGGGACGAGCTTTCGGGCGACGTCATCATGGCCGCGATGAACGAGGACCACACGCTGGCCGAGGAGATGCTTTCCGCCGTCATGGCGCAGCCCTATGACGAGGAGGAAGAAGAGGAGCATCATCACCACCACCATCATGATCACGATGAGGATGAGCATGAACACGAGCATCATCACCATCACGACGACGATGATGACGAGGATGAGCATGAGCACGAGCATCACCATCACGACGACGATGATGATGAGGACGAGCATGAGCATGAGCATCATCACCACCATGACCACGATGAGGATCATGATGAAGACCACGATCACCACCATGAGCATGAAAACGAGGAAGATGAGCATCATGATCACCACCATCACGACCATGACGGGCATCATCACCATCATCACCACCACCACGGCCACGACGCGGATGAGATCTTCGATTCCTGGGGCGTGGAAACGGTGCGCAAGTTCAGCGAGGCGGATCTCTCCGCCATGCTATCCGCGCTGGAGGATGAGCGCTACGGCGTCATCCTGCGCGCCAAGGGCATCGTGCCGGCTGCGGACGGCGGCTGGATCCACTTTGATTACACCCCCGGCGAGCAGAACGTGCGCCGCGGCCCGGCGGACTACACCGGCCGCCTGTGCGTGATCGGCTCCAAGCTGGATACGCAGGCGCTGGGCGAGCTCTTCGGCGTCGCCTGATCGGAGGACCCCATGGCTATTCCTGTCTATCTCTTTGCCGGCTTCCTGGAAAGCGGGAAGACGAGCTTTATCGCAGGCATCCTGCAGGACCCCAGCTTCACGGTGAACGAGCACACGCTGATCGTCCAGTGCGAGGAGGGCATCGAGGAGTACGAGCCGGCGATGCTGCAGAAGACCCACAGCGTCGTGGAGTGCATCGAGGACGAGGACGAGTACAACGAGGCGACGCTGCGCGCCTTCGTGCGCAAGCACCACCCGGACCGCGTCATCGTCGAGATGAACGGCATGTGGGATCTGGATGCGGCCATCGCCAGGACACCCAAGGTGCTGGAGGTCTATCAGATCATCACCACGGTGAACGCCGAGACGTTTGAGCTGTATGCGGCCAACATGGGCCAGCGCATGCTCCAGCACATCACAGATGCGGACATGGTGATCTTCAACCGCGCGACGGAGAAGACGCGGAAGCTGATCCGCGACCGCAACGTGCGCAGCATGAATCCGCAGGGCGCGCTGTACTTTGAAAACGACGACGGCACCAGCGAGGACTACGGCGCCGGCATGCCGCCGCCCTACGACATGGATGCGCCGGTGATCGACATCAAGGATCCCTGGTTCGGCATCTTCTACCTCGACGCTTCCGAAAACCCGGAGGCGTACGACGGCAAGACGGTCCGCTTCAAGGGACAGATCTACCGCGGCCGCAACATCGGGCGCGACGAGTTCGTGCCCGGCCGCATGGCGATGGTCTGCTGCGCGGAGGACGTGCGCTTTGTGGGCTTTATCGCTAAAAACGAAAACGGCGAAGCGCTGCCGAAGGAGAAGTCCTGGCAGACGGTGACGGCGCTGGTGCGCGCCGAGGAGCGCCGCGAATACAAGGGCCTCGGCCCCGTGCTGTACGTGCAGTACATGGAGCCGGCGGAAGCGCCCGAAGAGGAAGTTGTGAATTTCAACCGCTGATCGAGACGATCGGCTTAGCGGCGCCTGCAGGCGGATAACCTCGGGCGCCGCTGCTTGAATCCGGAGGTATAAAGATTGGAGAATCGGCAAAAGGAAAACCGGATCATCACGGACGGGCTTTCCTACCGGTACCCGGAAGCGGAGAGGGACGCCGTATCGGATGTCGCGCTGCGCGTCCGCGCGGGCGAATTCGTCTGCATCCTGGGCCATAACGGCAGCGGAAAATCCACGCTGGCCAAGCTGTTCAACGCGCTGTATGTCCCTACGGAGGGGACGGTCTGGGTGTGCGGCATGGATACGAAGGACGACGAACTGGTGTTTGATATCCGCCAGAATGCGGGCATGGTCTTTCAGAATCCGGACAACCAGATCGTGGCGACCGTGGTGGAGGAGGACGTGGCCTTCGGGCTGGAGAACAACGGAGTGCCGCCGCAGGAGATCCGCGTGCGCATCGATGAGGCGCTCGCCGCCGTAGGGATGAGCGAAAGGGCGAAAAAAGCGCCTCACATGCTCTCCGGCGGACAGAAGCAGCGGGTGGCCATCGCGGGCGTGCTGGCGATGCGCCCCTCCGTCATCATCCTGGATGAATCGACGGCCATGCTGGACCCCAGCGGCCGCGCTGAGGTCATGAACACCGTGCGCCGGCTCAACCGCGAAGAAGGCATCAGCATCGTGCTGATCACCCATTTTATGACGGAAGCGGCGCAGGCGGACATGATTTACGTGATGGACGGCGGAAAGATCGCGATGACGGGTACGCCGCGGGAGGTCTTTTCGCAGATCGGGAGAGTTCGCGCGCTGGGGCTGGACGTGCCGCCGATGACGGCGCTGGCCGAGACGCTGGGAAAGGCCGGGCTGCCGGTGCGCCCTGACGTGCTGACCGTGGAAGAAATGGTGGAGGAAGTATGCCGATTGCAGTCGAAGGGGTAAGCTACGTCTACATGGCGGGAAGCCCGTATGAGACGAAGGCGCTGGACAACGTGAACCTGACCATCGAAGACGGCGAGTTCGTGGCGCTCATCGGGCATACAGGCAGCGGCAAATCGACGCTGGTGCAGCATTTGAACGGGCTGCTTTCGCCGACGTCCGGCCGCGTGCTGGTGGACGGACAGGACCTTGCGCAGAAAGGGACGGACAAGCGGGCGGTGCGCTTCCGCGTCGGTCTCGTGTTCCAGTACCCCGAAAACCAGCTGTTTGAAGAGACGGTGGAAAAGGACATCGCCTTCGGGCCGAAGAACCTGGGCCTTGCGCAGGAGGAGATTTCGCGCCGGGTAAAGGATGCGATGCGCCGCGTCGCGCTGTCCTATGACGAGCTGTCGCAGCGCTCCGTTTTCGAGCTGTCCGGCGGACAGATGCGCCGCGTCGCCATTGCGGGCGTGCTGGCCATGGAGCCGAAGGTGCTGGTGCTCGACGAGCCCTGCGCGGGCCTGGACCCGCACGGGCGGGAAGAGATCCTGGGCCTCATCCGCCGGCTGCACGCGGAGAGCGGTACGACCATCGTGATGGTCAGCCACTCCATGGACGACGTCGCCAATCTGGCGGAGCGCGTGATCGTCATGGATCACGGCACCGTGGCGATGGACGGCACGCCGCGGGAGGTCTTCTCCAGGGGTGACCGTCTGCGCGAGATGGGCCTTGATGTGCCGCAGGCGGTGGAACTGGCCGAGGCACTGCGCGCGCGGGGTATCCCCGTGCCGCAGGGCGCGTATCTGCCGGGAGAGGTCGCCCGCGCAATCCTCGCCTTTGCGGGAAAGGGGGAAGAGCCGTGCTGAATGACATCACCCTCGGGCAGTACTATCCCGGCAATTCCCCTGTGCACCGCATGGACCCGCGCTGCAAGCTGCTGCTGACGGTCGCTTATATCGTCGGTGTGTTTCTCATCGGCAATCTGCCCGGCTATCTGCTCGCGCTGGCGTTTTTATGGCTGGTGGTGCGGGTTTCGGGCATCCGCTTTTCCTATCTGCTGCGCGGGCTGAAGCCGCTGCGCTTCATCCTCGTGTTCACCTTCATCCTCAACGTGGCCTTTACCCAGGGGCAGACGGTGCTTTTTGCCGTCGGTTTCTTCAGGCTGACGCGGGAAGCGCTGGAGAATGCCATATACTTCTCCCTGCGCCTCGTCTTCCTCGTGATGGGGACCTCCGTGCTGACGCTGACGACCAGCCCCGTACAGCTGACCGACGCGCTGGAGCATCTCATGCATCCGCTTGCGCGCTTCGGCTTTCCGGCGCACGAGCTGGCCATGATGATGACGATCGCCCTGCGCTTCATCCCCACCCTGCTGGAGGAAGCGGACAAGATCCAGAAGGCACAGATGGCCAGAGGCGCGGATTTTGAATCCGGCAACCTGATGGCGAGGGCGCGCGCGATGATCCCGCTGCTGGTGCCGCTGTTCGTCTCCTCCTTCCGCCGGGCCAATGATCTGGCGATGGCGATGGAGGCGCGCTGCTACCGCGGCGGCGAGCACCGGACGCGCCTGCGCGAACTGCGCTACACGCGGCTGGACTTTTATGCGCTGCTGTGCATGATTGCTTTCTTCGTACTGATCATCGCGGAGGGGATGCTTCTTGGCTGAGCTGCATCTTTCCGCCCGGCACAGGCCTTCTGCGGCGGACAGGCCGCCCGAAGGGGAGCGCCGCTTCCGCCTGACTGTCGAGTTTGACGGGAGCGCCTACTGCGGCTGGCAGCGCCAGGAGAACGGCCCCAGCGTGCAGCAGACGCTGGAGGAGGCGTTGCTTGCGCTGACCGGGGAACGGATCACCGTGATCGGCAGCAGCAGGACGGATGCCGGCGTGCACGCGAGAGGCCTTGTCGCCCACTTTGACAGCGCCTCGCGCATCCCGGCGGAAAAGTTTGCCTTCGCGCTCAACTCCGTACTGCCGGATGATGTCCGCGTGCGGGAGTCCGCACCCGCGCCGGAGGGGTTTCACGCGCGGTATTCCGCGTGCGGAAAGGTATACCGTTACCGCTTCTGGAACGCGCGGCACGCGTGCGCGATCGGGCGGCAGTACGCGGCGCACGTGCCCCTGCCGATGGATACGGACCGGATGGCGGCCGCGGGAGAGGCGCTCGTGGGGACGCATGATTTTGCGGCCTTCGCCGCGAGCGGCTCGGTGGCGCGCAGCACGGTTCGGACGATCTACCGCGTGCAGGTGCAGCGGCGCGGGGACGCGGTGGAACTGCTGATGCTGGGGGACGGCTTTCTCTACAACATGGTGCGCATCGCCGCAGGAACGCTGGCCGAGATCGGCACGGGCAAGCGGGATGCAGGCTGCATCCCCCGGGCCCTTGAAACAGGGGACCGCCTGCAGCTGGGTGTGACGGCGCCGGCCTGCGGGCTGACGCTGGAGGCCGCGCTGTATGAAGGCGAGGAAGAGAAAGCCCTGGCTTATTTTGAAGATTAGCAGCCCCGGGGATCGCCCTGCGGCAATTGAAAGATGAACCGGAACGGAAAGGAGGAGCCGGCATGTTCGGTGCGGATGATCTGGGCCTTGATCTGGGCACTTCCACGCTGACGATCGTGATGCGCAGGAAGGGCGTCGTGCTGAGCGAACCCTGCTGCGTTGCCTATGAGCGGCTCTCACGCCAGGTCCTTGCGATCGGGGAAGAGGCGGCGCGCATGGCGGGGCGCACGCCGAGGAATATCATCGTTGAGCGCCCCTTCCGTGAAGGATGGGTGCACAGCTTCGACCTGGTCAGCGACATGCTGCGCCATTTCATGCGCCAGGTGACGGGACGGCGGGGCTTCCGGCCGCGCGCGCTGCTGGTGATGCCCGGCGGCCTGGCGCCGGCGGAGCGGCAGACCCTGTCCGACATCGTGCTGGAGGCGGGCGCCAGGGAAGTGCGGCTGGTGGATGAAAGCGTGGCAAGCGCCATCGGCGGCGGTGTGGATATCGGGCAGCAGTACGGCCGCATGAACATCGACATCGGCGGCAGCCGGACCAATGTATCCGTGTTTTCGCTGGGTCACCAGATCGTCTGGGATATCCTGCAGACCGGCGGGGACCGGTTTGATGAGGCGATCGTGGATTACATGCGAAAGAAGCACAACCTGCTGATCGGCGAAAAAACGGCGGAGCAGCTGAAGACGGATATCGGCTCCGCAAGCGCGCAGAACATGAACCTCTCTGCGGAAGCTTACGGCAGGAGTTTGGTCAGCGGCCTGCCGCGCAGCGTCACCGTCCAGTCCCGGGAAATGAGCGAGGCGCTGGATGAGGCGATGCGCGAGCTCATGATCGCGCTTCGGCGTACGCTGGAGCGCACGCCGCCCGAGCTGGCGAGCGATATCTTCGATGCCGGCATCACGCTGAGCGGCGGCGGCGCGAAGCTCTACGGGCTGGACAAGCTGATCACGAGTCAGCTGAACATTGAAACGACGCTGGCAGATGAACCGGAACTGTGTACGGCGCACGGCCTGGAGAATCTGCTGAACGACCCGGACCGCTATGACCTCATCGACCTCTATTCCGAGCGGCGGCGCGGCGAGGCGTAAGGAGGAGACCATGAGCCGATATGACCTGCTGTGCTGCGACGCAGACGAGACGCTGCTGGATTTTGCGCAGGCGGAGGAGAACGCCTTCTTTGAGGCGTGCTCAGCCCATGCTCTGGCCGTCGATGGCGAGGCGTACCGGCGCTACAGTGCGATCAACCTCGCCTGCTGGAAGCTGTTTGAGCAGGGCCGTCTGACCCAGCCGGAGCTGCGCGTCAAGCGCTATGCGGATTTTCTCTGTGAAATCGGCAGCGCGGTGGATCCTGCGGCGCTGTCCCATACCTATGAACAGGCGCTCTCCCGCCAGGGATGCGCGCTCCCGGGCGCGGCGGAAGCGCTGCAGCGCTGGCGGGAAAGCGTGCGGGTCATCATCGTCACCAACGGGATCGCTGCCGTGCAGCACGGCCGGTTTGCCGCCAGCCCCTTCCCGTGGATGGAAAAGGATCTGGTGATCAGCGAGGAGGTCGGCGCGGCCAAGCCGGACCCGGCGATGATCGCGATCGCCATGGCGCGCGCGGGCATCACTGACAAGCGCCGGGTGCTCGTGCTCGGGGATTCGCTGAGCAGCGACATGGCGGCAGCGGCCAACGCGGGCGTGGACGGCTGCTGGTACAATCCCCGCGCGAAGGAAAACACGTCCGGCACAGCCGTCCGGTATGAAATCAGGAGCCTCGATGAGGTGGATGCCTTGTTATGAAAGGAGGAGCGGTATGAACGGAAAGATCAAAAGAGGGACGCTGGCGCTGCTGCTTTCGGCGCTGGCGCTGCTGCTCACAGGCTGTTTCGTTCAGCCTGATCCTTCCCTGGAACCGCTGACGCTGAGCGACGGAACGGTCCCGTTCGGCACGGTTTCCTCCCTGCCCACGGCAGAGCCGACCCCGTCGCCGGAACCGCAGCCGTCACCGACCCCGGATGACTGGCAGCAGAACCGGCAGGAGGACTGGGAAGACTGGAGCGCAGGCACCCTGCCCACGACGACGCCCAGGACGGTCGCAACGGCTGCCCCCGGGCAGGAAAGCTGGCAGACCTCCACAAAGGATTACAATGCAGGCTATCCGGTGCTCCGCCTGGGTGTTACGGGCGATGATGTGGCGGACCTGCAGCGGCAGCTTTCGGCGCTGCGCTACTACGAAGGCGAGATCGACGGAAAGTATTCCACCGTTGTGCAGGAGGCCGTACGGGCCTTCCAGGAGAAGAACGGGCTGACGACGGACGGCATCGCCGGCCGCGAGACGCAGGACCTGCTGTATTCTTCCCAGGCGCAGGCGAACCTCATCAGCGCGGATGCGGGCAGCGAGAGCTATCTGCTGCTCAAGCAGGGGACCATCGGCATCGAGGTCCGCAGGCTGCAGGCGCGGCTGATGGAACTGGGGTATTACGCCGGCGGCGTGGACGGCCTTTACGGTTCCACGACGGTGGACGCGGTGCGCGCTTTCCAGCGCGCAAACGGCCTCAGCGCGGACGGACAGGCGGGTGAGCAGACCCAGAAAAAGCTGTATGCCGCCACGGCCAAGTACAACACAACGCCGGTCAGCACAGCCAATCCGGATGAAAACCGGGTGCTGTCCATCGGTATGACGGGCAATGACGTTTATGCCCTCCAGGAGAGGCTGATCGAGCTGCGCTATCTGGACGGCGTGGCGGACGGCGTTTTCGGCGCGGAGACGAGAGACGCGCTGATGGCCTACCAGAAGAACAATAACCTGACAGCGGACGGCACGACGAACGCGGCGACCTGGCGCAAACTGAACGGCAGCAGCAAAGCGTCTTCCGCATCGCCGACGGCGGCCCCTTCCAAAACGGCGACGATGCATGAGGGGGACAGCGGTGAAAACGTGTATGTGCTGCAGGCGCGGCTTTTCGAACTGGGGTACTATACAGGGCGGATCGACGGGCGCTACAGCAGCGAAACGACGGATGCGGTACGCGCCTTCCAGCGGGCGAACGGGCTTGCGGCGGACGGCATTGCGGGCAAAGGCACGCAGTCGCAGCTGAACAGTAGCCGCGCCATTCCGGCCGGAAGCCCGGCAGCCGAGGAAATCGAAGAACTCCCCAGCGCAAGCGAGCTGTCCACCATGCGCAAGGGCGACAAAGGCGCGGGCGTTACCGCGCTGCAGGAGCGGCTGATGCAGCTGGGCTACCTGTCTTCTTCGGACGGGCAGTTCGGCTCCGGCACGGAGAGGGCGGTCAAGCTCTTCCAGGAGGCAAACGGCCTTACGGCGGACGGCATCGCCGGACCGGGATCGCTGGCTATACTGTTCGGCAATGATGTCGTATCATACGGCAGCTACTTCGGCAGAGAGAGGACGACGCCTGAACCTGAGGCTGCGGTGCCTGCTGCGTCAGCGACGGCGCTGCCCCGCACCAATATCGTTCTGCAGTGGCAGAGCGAGGGCGAGGACGTGCTGCAGTACCAGCAGCGCCTTCAGGAGCTGGGCTATCTGGCGAAGAAGGGCGTTACGGCGAACTTCAACCAGCTGACGGTGGATGCGACAAAGGCTTTCCAGAAGATGAACGGTCTCAAGGTTGACGGGGCCGCGGGACCGGACACGCTGAAGCTCATCTACTCCGGCAGCGCACTCAACGCCAACGGCGACATGCCGGGAGACTGACAACAGCATACGATATACAGACAGGGCGGCCACCAAGCGGCCGCCCTGATGGTATGATAAGCGGTTAATCAGGCAGAAAAGCACAGGTCACTTGATTTTCAGCACAACCTGTATTGAGGGGGCGACCTTTGAGGCAAAGGCCTCGCCGTCGGAGAGACTGCCGACGATGCTGCCGTAATGCGTGGGGATGGCGATCCGGGGATGAATCGCGTTTACAAAGGCGGCTGCCTCCGCGGTGTTCATCGTGTAAGTCCCGCCGACCGGCACCATCGCGATATCGCAGCGGATGTCTTTTTCTTCCGGGATGCGGTCCGTATCCCCGGCGATGTAGATACGCTCCCCACAGACAGTGAGGATGTAACCCAGCCAACCGTTTGCACGGGGGTGCATGGGCTTATTGGTGTTGTAGGCGGGGACTGCTTCGATCGGGATCCCGAGGAGTACGGTGCTGTCACCGGGGCGCAAAAGGGTGATTTGATCCTTCGGAAGGCCGCAGGACAGCAGATCGCTTTCCATGGAAAGCGGTGCGGCGCAGAGCGTATCCGGCCGGCAGAGGCGGGATACGTCCTCCGGAGAAAAGTGGTCGAAATGACTGTGGGTAAAGAGAATGAGGTCCGCGTCGTGCGGCTCTCCTTCGATGCGGAAGGGATCGACGCAGATGACGGGGGTTCCTCCGATGCGGATGCTGCTGTGCGCATTAATGGAAATGCGTTCGATCATGGCGATAACCTCCTTTGAAACGGTGCGGCGCTCATAGCCATCTGTTTCATGCCTGGGGCCTGACTGAGAGGGCCCAAAATCTGTACCCATTATATCCGAAAATCGCTTAGCTGCAAACGGAGCAAGAAAGCACAAGAGCGTGCGCTTTTGGGTGGACTTTCCCATTGCGGCAGGGTATAATAACAGGGATAAGCGGCGTTATACGCCAGATAAGGAAGAACACAGTTATGGAAGACATCGCAAAGAAGAATAAAGACAAAAAGAAGAACAAACCGCAGGAGACGGAGGATAAAACCCCCAAGAAGAATAAGAAGAAGCGGCAGGAGGAGGCGCCGGTCTATATCAACCGCGAGCTCTCCTGGCTGAAATTCAACGAGCGCGTGCTGGAGGAAGCGGAGGATCCGCGTGTGCCGCTGTGTGAGCGGCTGTCCTTCATGTCGATCTACCAGAGCAACCTGGATGAATTCTTCATGGTGCGCGTGGGTTCGCTGGTTGACCAGGACCGCATTTCCCCCAAGATGCTGGAAAACAAGACGTATATGTCTCCGAAGGAGGAGATCGAGGCCGTGCTGCGCCGCGTCCATGAACTGGGACGGCGCAAGGACGTCTGTTATCTGCGCCTTATGGAGGAGCTGGAAGGGCAGGGTGTCCGCATCGTGGATTTCCGCCGCATCGGCCGTCAGGAGAGCGAGCGCCTGGAGCGCTATTTCGATTCCCAGATCGCCCCGCTCATCACACCCATCATCGTGGAGCGCCGTCAGCCGTTCCCCTTCCTCACCGGCAAGGAGATCTACGCGACGGTCGTCCTGGAGAAGAAGGGCGGCAAGGGAAAGCGGCTGGGCGTCGTTCCCTGCGCGGCGGGCGTCATACCGCGGCTGATCGAGGTCTCCTCGCAGGAGAAAAAGTACATGCTCTGCGAGGATCTCATCCTGCACTTCATCTACAAGGTCTTCCCCGGCTACTTCGTCAAGTCCAAATCCCTCATCCGGGTGACGCGCAACGCGGATATCGACGCGGATGCGCTGTATGACGACGACGAGGATTACCGCGAGTTCATGGCGGGGCTCATCAAGCGGCGCAAGCGCCTGCATCCCGTGCGGATGGAGTACAGCCATGAGATGGATGAGAAGACGCTGCAGATGCTTTGCGACCACATGCACGTCAAAAAACGGTTCGTGACCCATACTAGGACGCCGCTTGACCTGTCCTTCCTCTTCAGGATCCAGGACGTGCTGCGCCAGAAGACGGAGCTGTTCTACGAGCGCCGGGTGCCGCAGCGTTCGGCGCTGTTCGAGGCGGGGCGGCCCATCCTGGCGCAGGTTGCGGAGGGCGACAAGCTGCTCTCTTATCCCTACGAGAGCATGAAGCCCTTCCTGGATATGCTGCAGGAAGCCGCTGTGGATCCGCAGGTCGCTTCCATCAAGATGACGCTCTACCGCGTCGCCAGGCAGAGCAAGGTGGTCGAGGCGCTGATCGAGGCGGCGGAAAACGGCAAGGAAGTGCTGGTGCTGGTCGAACTCAAGGCGCGCTTTGACGAGGAGAACAACATCGAGTGGTCGCGCAGGCTGGAGGAAGCCGGCTGCACGGTGATTTACGGACTGGACGGCTATAAGGTGCACTCCAAGCTCTGCCTCATCACCAGGATCGAGGACGGCACGATGCGCTATTATACGCAGATCGGCACGGGCAACTATAACGAGAAGACG
The DNA here is from genome assembly GCA_017484085.1 of Clostridia bacterium. Taxonomy (GTDB): domain Bacteria; phylum Bacillota; class Clostridia; order Christensenellales; family Aristaeellaceae; genus Ventricola. The sequence goes on along the minus strand of JAFUTW010000002.1, from coordinate 34,448 downwards.
GCCAGGCAGTATACCGACCTCTGTGTCATCACCGCAAACCAGGGCATCGGCGAGGAGGCCGCGCAGGTCTTCCAGGCGCTGGCCATGGGCGAGACGGTGGAGGAAAGCCGGGAGCTGCTGGTTGCGCCGCACTGCCTGCAGAACCGCGTGCTGGAGATGATGGACGAGGAGATCCGCCTCGCGCTGCTGGGCGAGGAGGCCTACATCGGCATCAAGATCAACTCGCTCACGGACAAGGCGATCATCGAGAAGATGATCGAAGCCAGCCGGGCCGGTGTGCAGGTGGACCTCATCGTCCGCGGCATCTGCTGCCTCAAGCCGGGGGTCGAGGGCTATACCGAAAACATCCGCATCATCAGCATCGTCGGGCGGTTCCTGGAGCATTCCCGCATCTACATCTTCGGGAAAGGGGAGCGGGCGAAGGTCTATATCGCTTCTGCGGACTACATGACGCGCAACACGCTGCGGCGTGTGGAGGTGGCAGCGCCCATCCTGGATCCGGCGCTGCGCAGGCGCGTGCTGGACATGTTCGAAGTGATGCTGAAGGACGACACGCAGGCGCGGGACCTGCTGCCGGACGGAAGCTACAAGCGCCGCAGGCCGGGCGACGCGCCGCTCTCCAGCCAGGAATACTTCTACAGGGAGGCGTACGCGGCCGCCCAGCAGCCGCTTTGATATGCTGCACGACAGGGACATCCGCGAGCCGCTGTTTGCCTTTCTGGAACAGCGCTACGGCAAGATCCGCATCCTGGAAGAGAAGACGATGGGCAGGAGCCGCGCGGACATCGTGATGGTGACGCCGGGAGAGCTGCTCGGCATCGAGATCAAAAGCGATGCAGACGGCTATACGCGCCTGTCGCGCCAGGTGCGCGATTACGACCGGTACTTTGACAGAAATTTCTGCGTCGTGGGCGTCAGCCATGCCGCACATATCGAAGAGCATCTGCCGCAGTACTGGGGCATCATCACCGCGGAAGCGCTGGAGGACGGAAGTCTTGATTTCTATGTCGCCAGAGAACCGCAGCCAAACCCGCAGATGGAGGAAGAGCGGAAGATCTCTCTGCTCTGGCGCAGGGAGCTGAACCACCTGCTCTCGCGCAACGCTCTTCCGGCCTATGCGGGAAAGAGCAAGAAGTCCGTCTGCCAGATCCTGCTGGAACGGGTGCACCCGGATGAGCTGGCCTGGCAGCTGACCGACGAGCTCTTCGAGCGGGATTACACGACCATCGAGCAGGAGATCAGCGATTACCGCGCAGCCCACGGCGTCAAGCCGAAGGGAAAACGGAAACGGAAGAAGCGGACTGCAAAGAGCACACGATAACAGGGACCGCAGGAAGAAAGGAGAAGGACGGCATGAGGAAGAAGAGGATCATCGCAGCGCTTGTGATGCTGGCGGCACTGGCTTTTAGCAGCATCCTGACGGCAAAGGCGGACATTGCGCCGTACGGCTACACGAAGCCGGACGTCATCACGGCGAAGACGATCAACCGGCTGGCCCTCAACGACGGGCCCGGAACGCGGAAGTACTTCAGGGAGCTGGGCACCTACGGTTCGGCCGGTGAGACCGTGCGGGTGCTGGCCAAGGCCTGGGACCCCAACAACAGCATCTGGTGGCTGAAGGTGGAGTATCCGATCGGCAGCGGGTTTACCGGCTGGACGGGTGAGAAGCGCTTTGACGCCAGCACATTCAACCATGACGACGTGCCGACCGAGTACTGGTATCCCTATTGAGCGGCAGGCGCGTGAGGAAGTAACGCAATGACACCGGACAACAAACTGGGCTTGACAGGCGCTGCTCTCCTCTGCGAAGAGGAACGGATCAGCAAGCTCAGGGCAAAGCAGCTGTTTGAGCAGCACATCATCGATACGATTGAAGTGGGAACATACGCGGGCCTGCAGGAGATACACCGCCGGCTCTTCGGGGATATCTATCCGTTCGCCGGGAAAACGCGGACGCTGAATATGGCCAAAGGCGGGTTCCGCTTTGCTTCCGCACTGTATCTGGATGATGCGCTGGAGAAGATCAGCGCGATGCCGCAGGATACTTATGAGCAGATCATCGCCAAGTATGTGGAGATGAACATAGCGCACCCCTTTCTGGAGGGAAACGGCAGAAGCACAAGGATCTGGCTGGATGCGATGCTGAAGCATGCGCTCGGCAGGGTCGTGAATTGGAGCCGGGTGGACAGAGAGGAGTATCTGCTTGCGATGGAACGCAGCCCGGTGAAGGACACGGAGATCCGGCTGCTGCTGGAGGCGGCGCTGACGGATCAGACGGAAGACCGCCTGATCCTCATGCACAGCATCGACGCGAGCTACCGCTACGAGGGGATGGAGCGGTATAAGACGGAAGAGCTGTGACAGTCAGCAGCGGACAAAAAGACATCAGAAACCAAAGACATCGGGCCGGAAAACGGTCCGATGTCTTTGGTTAAGATAGGGGAAGCTGTCACATCAGCCTCTTGTAGATATCCAGCATGCTTTCGATCTGGTATTTGAGCAGCCACGCGGCGCTGTTGTATTCAGGGGCCGCTTTGACGACGGCAAGCAGCGCCGGGTAGTAGTCTTCCGTTTCCCGGATCATCCGGTAGATCCTGTCCCGGCTGAGCCCCCAGGACATGGTGGTCAGGTTGTTGCAGCGGTCGATGCATTTGACGAGGGCCGCTTTCGGATCCTGTGAAATTGCCGCATAATAGCGCTGCAGGGCTTCTCCCCGCTGGTCCTCCGGCACCTTTTCTTTGGTGAGGAGCCGGACCAGGTGCTTTACCGGCTCGTCGACCGGGAGATCCTGAAGCTTTTTCCCGCAGTCCTCCACCACATCGTGGAGCATGCAGGCTGCGATGATATCGTCTTCCGTGATGCCCATGGAAAGCGCATGGCAGGCCAGATTCAGCGGGTGATAGATGTACGGCACGGCGGAGCGCTTCCTCTTCTGGCCTTCATGAGCTGCTACGGCATAGTCGACGGCCTTCAGCGTGTTATACAGTTTGCAGCATTTGGCGGTCGTCTTCACATAGGTCTTCATATGCTCCCAGTTATAGATGGCATCCTTGGTTTTAAAGGTCCTTTCTTTCTCCTCGACGATCGCCGAAACTGATACGTCCAGCAGTCCGGCCAGCCGGATCAGTTTGTCCGTATCCGGCCTGTACTCATCGCGTTCCCAGGAGGATACCGCCTGAAAAGTGACGTCAAGGGCTTCTGCGACCTGTTCCTGCGTGAGGCTTCGTTCCTGCCTCAGGGCCCGGATATTCCCGCCTATACTCATATGCTTCCTCCCATGCTGTCAGGTCCTGCACTCCAACTGCGCTGCAAACAGATTGTACAGATGAGTACCCCTTTATTGTAGCGGATACGGGTTGAGTTTTCAATTCTTTCTTCAAGCTGGGCTTGAACTGCGCAGGAAGGGAACGCTGCTTTTTCTGCCAATGCAAAAAGCCGGCTTCCGCGATTCCCCGCAGAAGCCGGTATTCTATGTGCGTTTACCGGAAGACGGCGTCGATCATCGCAGCGTTCAGCGCGTTGAATACCGCCCAACGGGAGTATTGCTCACTGTCGTGCGCTTCGTCATAGAGGATCTGCCAGGCCGGGACGAACACCATGCCGTCCTGCTTGTTTTCGGCGCGTACGGGCATGTATGTCAGCGCTGCGCGTCGGACGGACCGGATCTCTCCGCCGTCACGGGAACGGGCGACTTCTGCGTAAAGCCGGGTTACTGCCTCTTCGGGGGAAATCAGTTTGTCCGGCGTAAAGGCTGCTTCGCCGCGGTTGTAGGCGCTCACGATGCTGGCAAAAACGATGCCGCGGCTGTTGATGAGCAGCGTCGCCTGCTGCCGTCCGTTGCTGATCCCGTCCACGCCCAGAGGGGTATACACGAGGAAATACCCTTCATCCTCCGCCGTTGCAGCAGCGTAATCGTGGCGTGGCGCATTGCTGTAGCCTTCACCCTCAAACCAGAAGCGGTTATAGGCTTCGCCGAGGGACCGGATCCTGTCCAGGCTGAGATCCAGCTTCCAGGCCAGCTCATAACCCCGTATTCCGAGCTTTTCGAAGAGTGATTCGGCAGTATGCTCTGCGTCTTTAAGAGAAAGAAGGGTCAGATGATCCTGCTCGAAGGAAATGTCTTTTGTAAAATCATCATACCCTGAATGAACTTGAGACGCCATAAACGCGATACCCTGGGAAAGGGCCTGCTTCGGGAGCATCATCGGCCCGATATCCGGGTTATGGCTTTCCCGCTCCTTCCAGTTGTAATCGAACAGCTCGTCCGTGAATTCCGAGTAGTAGAGCGCTTCGGCGCTGCAGGAGAGCTCCGCATGATCGTTGAAGGTCAGATTGGCACTCTTTTTGGCTCTTTCTTCTTTTGCGATGCCGCTCCGGTTGAACCATTCCGGCTGCACGGCTGCGGTGAAGTCAGCCTCTAAGGCCCGGTATACGGGCAGCGTGCCGGTTTTACGATAGAGTTCGGGAACCACGATCTCATAGCCGGTTTGCTGCACGGCCTGGGCCGGGTGCTGCAGGGGCTTTTCCGACACGGCGCTCTCTGTCATGATCACCGGCTGAAAGCTCACTGTCCAGGTCCCGCCTTCTGACGGATCGTTTGCGGCTCTCCCGGCCTCTGTCCATTCATCCACATCCATATAGAGTTCCAGCTGGTAGGTCGTTCCGTCTTCCAGCGCATAGCCGCCCGTCTCAAAGGAGAAGGTGAGGCTCCCGTCCTCATTCCGGAGATTGTACATGCCAACATCTCCGGTTTGCATCATTGAACCGTTGTCTACGCCGATGCGCTGCGGAGCGCAGTCTATGGACAGCATCCTGCCGCCTGTTTCCCTGGCCCGGCGGATCAGAGACTGCGCTTCGTCTCCCTGCATGACTTCTTCCAGTTCCCATCCATCTGCTATATCCATAGGAACCAGTATATCCTTTTCGTTCGTTACACGGGCTGTGCCGACGGCGTAGATCCCCAGATCGCGGTAGACGACTTCATCCAGCGTGAAGTCAACGCCGCCCAGCGTGACGGTTTCGCCGATCCGGGCGATTCTGCCCCCCTGCAGCCAGTCGCCGTAATCGTGCCCCCAATGCTGCCCGAAGAATTCGGCGGCACGGGAAGAGAACAGGGCGTAAGCTGTCGCCGTAACAGCCAGCGCCAGGACAAGCGTAAAGACCAAAGCGAGAGAAAGCTTCTTTTTCACAGGTTCTTCTCCTTTCGCGTTTGCAAGAACCCGCTGCGCAAGCCATGGATCGCCCTTCAGGTGGGCGAGGGAATGGTCGACCGCTTTCTGCACCCTTTCCTGTTCTTCATGCAGGGTCATGCTCATCACTTCCTTCCAGAGCAAAGCGCAGTTTCTTCCTTGCACGGTTCAGCCGGCTGCCGACCGCCTGACGGGATATGCCGAGGATGCCGGCAGCCTCTTCAAAAGTCAGCCCCTGCAGCCAGCAGAGCAGCGCCACCTCCCGCAGCCGTACGGGGAGGTTCAGGATGGCCTCTGTGAGCGCATCGTATTCCGGCGCTGCGGGCGCAGGCCGCTCGGCGATCATATCCAGCGTGACGGAACGGTCGATGTGCCGGAACCAGCCGGAGCGGTAAACATTTTTGCACAGGTTGATCGCGATCCGCGTCAGCCATGTTTTTTCGGAGGATTCAGCTCTGAAGCTGTCCAGATTCCGATATGCTTTGATAAAGGTCTCCTGTACCACGTCTTTTGCCTGCTCTTCATCCTGCAAATACAGGGCGCACAGGCGCAGCAGGGGAAGCTGGTACAGGGTTACCATGTGTTCGATCCTTTGCGCTTTACTGTCCGGGCCCTTGACAGTTTCCACGGCAGCCTCACCACCTTTCACCTATTAGACACTGACTGCAGGGGAAAAGGCAACAGGGCCATGATATTTTTTTAAAATGTCTGCCCGGGGCTGCTAACGGCATACGGAAAAAGCGGTACGTCCGACGGAAAAGCCGTCACCCGGGACGGATGACGGCTTTATATGGAGTTGATTCTTCAGTTTGCGCTTGAGAGGGCTTTTACTGCCGGATCACAGCGCCCTGAAATCCGCGGCGGCCTGGCGGTAAGCTGCGGAGAGGACGGCGGCATCCAGGCTGTAGGCAATGGAATCCGCGCCGAGATCCAGCCACTTTTTGGCGACTTTCAGGCTGCCGGCGAAGATGAGGCACTCCGTCCCGTTGGCGTGGCACGCGGCGATGATGCGCCGCACGGCATCCAGCAGGAGGGGATTGTCGAACTGTAGGGGGATCCCCATGTCGATGGAGAGGTCGCATGGCCCGATGAAGACGGCATCCACACCGGGGAGCGCGGCGATCTCCTCGATGTGTTCCAGCGCTTCCTGCGTTTCACACTGCGGAATGACACTGACGCGCCGGTTGCACTCCGCCATGTAGGCTTCGGCGTCGGCTGCCCAGGCATCCGCGCCCCAGGCGCTGGTGCGCGTGGGACAGTAGCCGCGGTGTCCGACGGGCGGGAACTTGGCGTGGTCCACGAGCTCTTTCACCTGCGCGACGGAGCGGATGCAGGGCACGACCAGCCCGCGCGCGCCGACGTCCAGCATGCGCAGCACCTCCGGCCTTGTGACGCTGCTGATGCGTACGTAAACGGTCAGGCTGCGGTTTTCGGCAGCGCGCAGCATCTGGGCCGCGCTTTCGGGGGAGAAGGGGCCGTGCTCCGCATCCAGGATGACGTAATCCAGGCCGGTGCCGGCCAGGCATTCCATAACGTTTGCGCCGCCCAGCTCCACAAAAGTTCCGAATCGCTTCAAGGGGTATCCCTCCTGTCTCAAAGCAAAGAGCCTTCCCGGCGGGGAAGGCTCTGCGGTTTCAGTGGACTTCCAGCAGGTCGCGGTAGTAGGTGTCTTTTTCTTCCGGCGTGGAGACGTTGACGAGGTACATCATATCCGCCATCGCGCCGGAAAGCGCCTTGGGGATGCGCTGGACCATCTTGATGCGGTCTCCGTACTTCTGCATGATGGCGTCATGGTCCATGACGAAATCCTTGCCGTCGCGGCGCCCGCAGTAGCAGCAGTAGAAGTGCTCGCGGCCTTCCTGACGCAGATCCGTTTTGCCGAAGGCGACCATGTCTGCCCAGATCTTGTAGACGTCGATGGAGTTGGCGAAGTTGAACATGTCGGCGGAGAAGCCGCCGGAGGGGCGCATGTTGACTTCCAGGCCGAGGATATCGCCCTTCTTGCCCAGAGGCTGGTCCTCATCCAGAACGAAGAACTCGAAGTGGATGAAGCGGGATTTGACGCCGAAGGCGGCGACCGTCTTGCGCCCGGCCTCGCGCATCGCGTCCGGCAGGCTCTTTTCGATGTAGTAGCAGGAGTTGCCGTTGGTGTTGACGATATCCATGATGGAATCGATGGTGACGTTGCCCGTCTCAAAGAGCGGATGCCCCTCGCCGTCGATGATGGCGTCATAGGAGTGGACGGTGCCGCACACGAACTGCTCCATGATGTAGGGGACCGGCTCGTGATCCGCGAGGAAGGCGGAAAGATCCGCATCGCTCTTCAGCTTGTAGGTGTGGCTGGCGCCCACGCCGTTATCGGGCTTCACGATGACGGGGTAGCCGCCGACAGACTCGATGAACGCCCGGCAGCCCGCCTCGTCGTCCACGATGTGCCAGGGGGCGGTAGGGATGCCGGCCAGCGCGTACTTTTCCTTCATCAGGGATTTGTACTTGACGCTCGGCATGTCGCTCTCCTGGAAGCCCGTGGTGATGTGGAAAGCGGTGCGCAGCGCGGCATCCCGCTCCAGCCAGTACTCGTTGTTGCTCTCCAGCCAGTCGATCTTGCCGTGGCGATAGGTGAGGAAGGCGACGGCGCGGAAGACCTCCTCATAGTTTTCCAGGGAGGAAACCTTGAAGTATTCGGAGAGGGAGCCGCGCAGCTCGGGCATCAGGTCGTCATAGGGGCAATCACCGATGCCCAGGACGTTCATGCCGTTCTTTTTCAGCTCTGCGCAGAATTTCCAGTAGTTGGTCGGGAAATTGGGGGAGATGAAGATAAAGTTTTTCATAAGCCGCTCTCCTTATTGCTCACCCATGATGAAGGGGAGATAGTATGCCGTCTGTTTGTACCACCAGGGCCAGTCGTGGTTGACATCCCAGCCCCAGAAATCGATCCAGGCATTGATGCCCTTGCGCTCCAGCACGTCCTTGAGGCGCGCCGTTCCCGCTTTCAGCTCGTCTTCCCAGGCACCCTGACCCACGCAGATGATGATCTTGCGCTCGTTGTACATCCGGATGTAGGGATGATCCCAGGGCATGTGCTCCAGGTAATCGCAGGGGGAGTTCTGGTAGACGAGGTCATCCATATAGCTGCCGAAGCCGTCGGAGGAATCGTACAGACCGGAGAGGCCCAGCACGCTGTCAAACAGATCCGGGCGGCGGAAGAAGAAGTTGGCGGCGTGCATCGCGCCCAGGGAACAGCCGTAGGTGAGGATGGGCGTGTGGCAGCCGTTCCGCTCGCCGGCGAGCTCCGAAATGCGGGGGACCAGCTCGTCCACGATGTAGTGATACCAGCGCTCGTGCTGCTCGATGCGGCGGCGCGGGTCACCGCCCTTGTCCGCCCAGGTTTCCCCGTCGATCGTGTCGCAGGAGAAAACCATGATCTTGCCCGCGTCGATCCACGGGGCGAAGACGTCGTCCATGTGGAAATTCTCAAAATCGAAGAAGCGGCCGGCCTGGCAGGGGATGAACAGCACGGGCTTACCGGCGTGGCCGTAGACCTTGAATTCCATGTCCCGCGCCAGATTCCAGGAATACTCTTTGAAATAACGGACTTCCATTGCATTGTTTCTCCTTTGCAGATTGATCAGAACCCGAGACAGCTCATGAAGACCGGGATCCGCGTCCGCCAGCTGGCCTCGGAGTGGTCCCCGCCGGGGACGATGCGGAAGGTGAGGTCGCAGTCGTGCACCAGCAGCGTGTGGACCGTTTCGGTCAGCGCGCGCCAGTTGTCACGGTGGTTGCCCATCTCCTCGCTGCCGTAATCCATGTAGATGAGCGTGTGCGGCGGATAATCACCCTGCTCGATCATGCGGTGGGCCTTGTCGGGGTGCACCCAAAGGCTGGGGGAGAGGGCGGCCGCGGCCGAGAAGACGTCGCTGCGGTGGGTGACGGCATAGAGGGCCATGAGGCCGCCCATCGATGAGCCGGCGACGATGGTGGAGTCCCGCCCGGGCAGCGTGCGGTAGCGCTCGTCGATGACGGGCTTCAGCACGTCGCAGAGGAAGGAGAGCGTCGTCCTTCCGCGCCCGCGGATGAGCCCGAGGTCCTCCGTGCCGTGGGAAAAGGGGGAATACTCGATGAGCCGGTTGTCGCCGACCGGGCTGGACTCAAGGCCGACGGCGATGACCGGTGTGCCGGTCTCTGCCATATAGCCGGCCATATCCCAAGAGGTGCCGAAAGCGGCGTCTTCATCCCGGAAGATGTTCTGGCCATCGAAAAAGTAAAGGACGGGATAGCGCGCATCCGGCTCGTCATCATAGCCTTCCGGCAGGCAGACGAAGACGCGGCGCTCATCCGGATCACCGGGAAAGGGCAAGGTAAAGCGTTCCAGCATGGGTAAAAGCCTCCAAACAGGCTGCGGCGGGAAACCGCAACTGAATCAGTATAATGCAGGGTTGGCAATTTGTCAATCCGCAAGGGGAATGGGGCCGCGAGCCAGGCGCATCCGCATCCATTTTAGCCGCTGGCGGATTGTCAACCGTGACAGGAGCTCTCTGTGGATCCGGGCGGCCTTTTCCGCATCGGCGGCGGTCAGCCGCGCATTGCCGTAGCGCGCCCGGCTGACGAGGTCTCCCAGCAGGGAGAGCTTCGGTGTGCCGCCAAGCCCGGCTTCGGCGCGCTGCAGGAAGGCGGACGGCGCTTCGCCGGGCCGCTGCGGGATCTCCAGGCACTCCAGCAGCTGCAGGCAGGAGCGGTACCAGAGGAGCACCGCGCCGGAAGGGGACAGCCGTGCCGCGCCGCGCTCCGGGGCGGTAAAGACGATGCGGACGACAGCGAGTACAAGGAGTGAAGCGAGCGCCAGCGCAAACGCCGTCAGCCCACCGATGGCGGCGTTTGCCGGTCCGCCGCGGGCCGGTGCCTTGGCCTGCGGGCCGGGCAGCGCGATTTCGCCTTCGGGAGGGGAAACCTGCGGCGGCTGCGCGGCAGGCGCCTCCGGAGTCTCTGCCGGTTCGGGAGAATCGGAAGGCTGGGGCAAAGAAAAATCCAAAGCGGCGGCGGGATCGGCTGACGGCATGCTCCGGTCGGCCGGGGTGGGATCGAACGGCAGCCAGCCGAAGCCGGCAAACCAGATCTCCGCCCAGGCGTGGGCATTTCGCTGGGCCACCTCCGCCGTGCCGGTCTCATCCGGAACGGCGGAGAAACCCTCGATATACCGCGAGGGCAGCCCCAGCGTACGCGCCATCACGACCATCGCGGCGGCAAACGACGTGCAGTAGCCGCGCCGTTCCGTAAGGAGGAACCAGGAGACGAAGTCCCGGTCTTCGGGCGGCGTGTTCTGCTGCAGAGAGTACGGATAGGTTTCGCGGAGCCAGGCGCAAAGGCGCCAGGCACGCTCAAAATCGCTGCCGGCGCCTTCCGCGGCCTGCCGGGCCAGGCGGGAGACCCCTTCCTCAACGCCGCCGGGCAGGGCGAGAAAGGCGGAAAGATCCGCGGCGGAACCGCCGGAAGCCGCCTCAACGACGCGGCCGATGCCGGGAGTGTCGCCCGTCATCCTGCGCCCGCGGAAGGCATAGGCGTCGCCTTCGGCGAGGCTGCGCGTTGCGAAGATCTCCCCCGTGTCCGAATGGTAGGGGATGAGTTCGTCCGTGCGCAGGGCGGAAAAACGCTGGGTCAGAAACAGGGTGTTGGCGCCGTCCGCCATGAGGCTGACGGCGATCTCCTCCTCGGCAGGAAGAAAAGCCGCGAGGCGTTCTTCAGGTATCTCCTGGTCGAACAGCAGGCGGCGGAGCGAGGCGTAGCGCGGGTCCGCAAAGAGATACCGGGTGCCGGGCTTCGGGTCCTCGAAGGCGTGCCCGGTATAGACGCTGTGCACGGCGCCGCGCAGCAGTGCGGGGCCGGAGAGGCGCGCCTGCAGCACGGGCGCGTCGCCGGGGACGGCCGTACCGCCCAGCTGCGACGGCCCAAGCGGCTGCCATCCTGCGCTGGTCAGCGAATAAGGCAGGCGCGCATCGGTGTAAAAGAGATAATCGCGCGCCGCTTCGCCAAGGCGCTCCGCGCGCTCGCGCAGGCCGGTCAGCTCTGTCCCGGCAAAGGAGAGGAAGGGCAGGGCCAGCACCAGCGCCGCGGCGGCAGGCAGGAGGGCGCGCGGCCAGCGGCCTTCCCTGGGACAGGCGCACAGCGCGATGGCCGCCATCAGCGGCAGAAGGGAGCGGAGGGACGGCGCAGCGCCGAGGAAGGCCAGCATGCCGGCATCCGCCAGGGCAAGGAGAAAGGCCGGCGCAAAGGGCCGGGAGGCCTGAACGGCGGAGAGCGCACAGGCAAAGAGGAAAAACAGAAAGGCATGGGTAAGGCTTTCACCCCACGGGGCCAGTGTGGAAAGACCCTCCGGCGGGACGGAAAGCAGCGCCGCACGGAATGCTTCCGGGTCCGAGAGACAGGGGCGCAGCGCCAGGCAGAGGGCGGCAAAGAGCAGCGGATAGACCGCGGCCTGCAGCCGCGGAAGGAGACACAGCGCTCCGTAGAGCAGCGTGCCGAGCAGCATCGCAAGCGCCGCATCCTGCAGCGTGAGGTGGAGCCCGAGCGCGGGGATCAGCGGCAGGAGGAGCCCGAAGGACAGGGCGAGGAGTTGCAAGAGGTACAGGGGAAGCGCGCGGGGCGGGTCAAAGAAAGGCTTTTTCACGGCTGCCCCGCCTCCTTTTCATCCGGTGCGATCAGGGCGACGCCGGCTGCCTGCAGTCGGGCGGCAAGCTTCCCGTCCGGCGCTGCGCCGCAGAGCAGCAGAAAGACAGACGCGCCCGAGGCGCGCAGGGTGATCAGGGCGTCTGCGGTGCGGGCATCCAGCACTGCCGTCACGAGCACGGCCGCGTCCGCCGGACAGATGCTGCCGGCGGCGGAGAGCAGGCGCTGCGCGGTCTGTTCCGGCGCCCCGAAGCGCGCGCCGGCCAGAGCGCGGCAGAACACGGGAAGATCGGCGGGGCGGATCACGGGCATCGAGAGCTCCTGTCCCTGCGGCAGGCACAGGCGAAGGGCGCCGCCGCGGGCAATGTGCCGCCGGACGACGCCTGCGGCCGCCTCGCACAGCCTGTCCGTGAGATCGCCGGGGACGGGCGTGCCTTCCGGCAGCCTGCAGGAGAGGAGAAGGACGGTATTCGGCCGGCGCAGCGCCTCGTGCGTGCGCACGGTGAAGGTGCCGCGGCGCAGGCTGAGCTTCCAGTGGATGCGCTTCAACTCGTCCCCCTCCCGCCAGTCCCGAAGGCCCTCCGGCGCATCCGGGTCGGGCTCCGCAAGGGGTCCGGGGCGGGCGGCTTCGCCGTTTCGGCTCTCCGGCAGGGAAAGCCTGGCCGGGGCGGGGAGAATGAGAAAACCGCAGCGCTGCGCGCGGTGAGGAGAGCGGATGCGGAAGAAGCCGAAGCAGTCCGATATCAGGGGACGGGAAGCCGTGAGGGTATAGCTGCCCACGTGCGGGCAGACAAAAGAGACGTGCGCCAGGGACTGCCCCCAGGGGCGCATGTCAACGATATAGCGCCCCTCCGGTGCTCCGGGCAGGGACAGCGTGAGGACGAGCGGCGCGCAGGGCAAAAGGGCGTGCGCGCGCAGGGAAAGGACGAGCGTCCCCGTTTGCCCGCGCTCCGCTTCCGCCGGCGACGCATGGAGGGTGAAACGAAGCGTCAGCAGCATGGCAAGGCAGGAGAGCAGGGCGACGGACAGCAGGGCCAGCGCCATGAGGCCCGGCACGAAAGCGGCGCGGCTGCCCGTCAGCAGGGAGAAAAGGAGCATCCCGCCGCCGAAGAGCAGCGCGAAAACGGCCCGCGCAGTCATTTGAGCTTGACCGGGACGCGGACGACAGAGAGCAGCTGGCGGGTCACATCCGCCGTGGAATCCCCTCTCATGCGGGCATCGGCGGAGAGCACGAGGCGGTGGGCGAGCACCGATACGGCAAGGGCCTGAACGTCTTCCGGGATGACGTAATCGCGCCCGCAGAGCAGGGCGCGCGCCTGCGCGGCGCGGCACAGCGCGATGGCGGCGCGGGTGCTGGCACCCAGAGCGAGCAGATCGGTCTTGCGCGTCGCATCGCACAAAGCGACGATGTAGGCGCGCACTTCATAGGAGACGTAAACCGTTCGCACGGCCGCCTGCGCCTCCAGGATGTCCTGCGCGCTGCAGACGGGGGAGACCGCGTCCATCGGGACGTCGGGGCCGCTGTAGCGCAGGAGGATGTCAGCCTCGTCCTTCGCCGTGGGATAGCCGATGGCGACGCGGAGCAGGAAGCGGTCCATCTGGGCTTCCGGCAGGGGATAAGTGCCCACGAAATCCACCGGGTTCTGCGTGGCCATCACCATAAAGGGGCGCGGCATGGGGTGGGTCACGCCGTCTACGGTGGCCTGCTTTTCCTCCATGATCTCCAGGAGGGCCGCCTGCGTCTTGGGCGAGGTGCGGTTGATCTCGTCGGCGAGGACGAGCTGCGAGGAGACCGAGCCGGGGCGATAGTGCAGCTCTCCCTGCCGGTCGGGGATGGAAAAGCCCACGAGATCGGAGGGGGTAACGTCGGGGGTGAACTGCACGCGCGCAAAGGAGCAGGACAGGGAACGGGCCAGCGCGGAAGCCAGCGTCGTCTTGCCGACGCCCGGAACGTCCTCGATGAGCACATGCCCCTCGCACAGCAGGGCGATCAGCAGCAGGTCCGTCGCCTCCTCCTTGCCCACGAGGGCCAGGGCGACGTTCTGCCGGATGAGGGACGTCAATTGGGTAAGGCTTGTCATGGAGCCTCCTTAATACAGAAGAAATCATGGTTATTATAGGCGCTGCACAGGGGTTTGGCAAGCCGGGCGCATCCCGCGCTATTGCAAGCCCCGTCCCTTTTTGCTAGAATATCGGCAAGAATGCGTCAAAGAAGGGGTACCATGACAGAAGCGATCCTGGAGCGGCTGCTCAGGGAAGAGAGCGTATCGGGGGAGGCGCTCAGCAGGGAGCTGGGCGTGACCCGCGCTGCGGTATGGAAGCAGATCGAACGGCTGCGGGCGATGGGGGTCGACGTGCGCGCCCAGGGGCGCGGCGGCTACCGCCTCTCTGCCCTGCCGGATACGCTGATGGCGCCCGTGATAAATAAGGGGCTGAAGACCGTGTGGGCCGGGCAGGCCATCCGCTGGCTGCCGGAGACGGATTCCACCAACCGCGTCGCCAGGGAATGGGCGAAGGAAGGCGCGCCGCACGGCGCGCTGGTGGTCTGCGACTGGCAGAAGGCGGGGCGCGGGCGCCGCGGACGCACCTGGGAAACGCCGCCCGGAGAAGCGGTGGCCATGTCGGTCATCCTGCGGCCGCAGGCGCACCCCTCCGAGGTCTCGCTGCTCTCGCTGGCTGTCGCGCTGGCGTGCTGCCGTGCGGTGGAGGACGTGTCGGGGCTGGAGAGCCGCATCAAGTGGCCGAACGACGTGGTCTGCGGAGGACGGAAGGTCTCCGGCATCCTGCTGGAGATGGACGCGGACGAACAGACCGTGCACAGCGTGGTGGCGGGCGTCGGCATCAACGTCCACCAGAAGGCGTTCCCGGAGGAGATCGCAAAGACGGCGGGAGCGCTGGATCCGCTCTCCGGCCGGGTCCTCAGACGGGCGGACGTCGTGAGGGCTTTCCTTGCGAGGCTGGAGGAGTCGGAGGCGCTGAGGGCCTCCGGCGCCCTGATGGACGCCTACCTCGCGCGGTCCGCGACGGTGGGCAGGCCGGTGCGCGTGCTTGCGCCGTCGGAGACCTTTACGGGGACGGCCGAGGCGGTGACGCCGGCGGGCGCGCTGCTGGTTCGCCGGGAGGACGGGCGGCTTTGCGAGGTGCTGGCGGGCGACGTATCCGTACGGGGGCTGATGGGCTATGTCTGAGGTGATCGGCATCGGCACGGACCTGTGCGGGATCGCCAGGATCGCAAAGGCGATCGAAAAAGACAGCTTTGTATCGCGCGTCTATACCGAAACGGAGCGCGGGATCCTGGAGGCGTGCGGCGCGGGCCGCGCGCAGACGGCCGCGGCCTTCTTCGCGGCGAAGGAAGCCGTGGCCAAGGCGCTGGGCACGGGCTTTGCCTCCGGCGTCGCGATGCGGGATATCAGCGTCAGCCACGACGGGGCGGGCGCGCCGCAGGTCACCCTTTCCGGCGGGGCGCTTCGGCGGATGCAGGCGCTGGGCGGCAGCCGCGTCCTCCTCTCCCTGACCCATGAGGACGGGATGGCGGCGGCCTTTGCCGTACTGACAGGCGAACCGAAACTGAAGGAGTGAAAGCGCATGCTGAGGACGATTTCCCCGCAGGATATGCAGGAAATGGAGCGCGCCTTCCTGGATGGGACGGGCTACCCTTCCCTGCTGCTGATGGAGCACGCGGCCCAGGCCGTGACGGACGAACTGCAGCGGCGGGTCCCGCAGGGTAGTGTGGTGCTCTTCGTCTGCGGCGGGGGCAACAACGGCGGCGACGGCTGCGCGGCCGCCCGCCTGTGGATGCAGCGCGGCGGCAGGGCAGAGGTGTGGATGCTGCGCGGCCCTTCGCAGATGAAGGGGGACGCGGGGATCAACGCGACGCTGCTGAACGCGTGCGGCGCGTCGCTGAACGTGCTCTACGGCGAAGCGCCGGAGATCCCGGAGGGCTGCGCGGCCGTCGTGGACGCGCTCTTCGGCACAGGACTGGACCGCGCCATCGACGGCGCGGCGCTGTTCGCCGTGCGCCGCATCAACGAGAGCGGGCTGCCCGTCGTCGCCGTGGACATCCCCTCGGGCATCGACGGCGCGACGGGACAGGTGCTGGGCGAGGCTGTTTCGGCGGACGTCACCGTCACTTTCCACAGGCCCAAGCACGGCCATCTGCTCTACCCGGGGCGCAGCTATACGGGGAAGCTGGTCGTTGCGGATATCGGCATCCTGCCGGAATGGGACGGCGCGCAGGGGATCGACGTGCCGGAGGCGGACGATGTGCGTGTGCTGCTCCCGCGGCGCGAGGCGAACAGCTATAAAGGGACCTACGGGCACGTGCTGACCGTGGCCGGAAGCGAGGGCATGGCGGGCGCTGCGCTGCTTTGCGCGCGCGCTGCGCTGCGTTCCGGCGCCGGGCTCGTGACGGCGGCCTGCCCCCTGCCGGTGCTGCAGACGCTGCAGACGGGGGAGTGCTGCGCGATGGCAGAGGTCGTGAGCGACGGCGCGGCGATCGATGCCGGCGCGGAGGAAGCGCTGGCGCGGCTTGCCCGGCACAAGAGCGCGCTGGCGATCGGCCCTGGTCTGGGCAGGCGGGAGGAGACCTGGCTGGGCATCCGCGCGCTGGTGGAGAGCGACATCCCCAAGGTGGTGGACGCGGACGCGCTCTTCCTGCTGGCGCGCTACGGCGGCAAGCCCGGCGCATCCACCGTGCTGACGCCGCACCCCGGCGAAATGGCGCGGCTGTGCGGCGTGCGCGCGGAGGAGATCCTCTCCTCGCCCGTGGAATACGCGCAGCAGCTGGCGGCGGATACCGGTGCGTGCGTCCTGCTGAAGGGCGCGACGACGGTGATCGCCTGCGGCGAGGACCTGGCCATGAACCTGACCGGCTGCAGCGGCATGGCGACCGGCGGCAGCGGGGACGCGCTGACGGGGATCATCGCGGGCCTGATGGCCCAGGGGCTGACGCCCTGGGACGCGGCGCGGGCCGGTGCCTACTATCATGGGCTCGCCGGAGAGCGCGCCGAGGCGGAGCTGGGCGCCAGGGCGATGACGGCGGCGGACCTCATCCGCCATCTCAGGATCGAATAAAGGGCCGCCGCGGGCGGCAAAGAGGAAAGGGGCTTTTGACCTTGCAGCGGATCGACTGGCGGCGCGAAGCGCCGCGGCTTTTGCGTGACTATGCCCTGCTGGTGCCGGGTGCGGTGCTGGTGGGCGGCTCGTTTGCCTGGTTCTTCCTGGCGCACGCCATCGCGCCGGGCGGCGTGACGGGCATCGCGGAGGTCCTCTCCGACGTGACGGGGATCAGCGTCGGCCTGCTCAGCTTCCTCATCAACCTGCCGCTCTTCCTGGTCGGCTTCCACCGCGTGGGGTGGCGCTTTGCGCTGCGTTCCTTCATCGCGATGACGATCCTCTCGGCCAGCATCGACCTGCTGCCGATGCGGGACCCGACGGGGGATATGCTGCTGGCCTCCCTCTTCGGCGGGGCGCTGATGGGCGTGGGTCTGGGCATGGTGGTCCGTGCCGGCGCGACGACGGGCGGGACGGACATGGCCGCCGGGGTGCTGCACAAGCTCATCCCGTTTTTATCCACGCCGGTGATCCTGCTGGGCATCGACGGGCTGGTCATCCTCGCCGCCGCGCTGCGCTTCGGCGCGCAGGCTGGCTTTTACGCGCTGCTCGCCTGCTTCATCTCCACCAAGGCGATGGACAGGATCATCAAGGGCTTCAACACCGCGCTGCAGTTCACCGTCATCACCCAGCATGAAGACGAGATCATGCGGCGGATCCTCTTTGAGATGGACAGAGGCTGCACCCGCATCAAAGCGGCGGGCGCGTACTCCGGCCACTCCGTCGGGATGCTGATGTGCGTCGTGCCCCGGATGGAAGCCGCCAGACTGAAAAAGATCGTGAGCGAAGCCGATCCCGCTGCCTTTATGACGGTCTGCGACGTCAACGAGGTGCTGGGTGAAGGGTTCTCCGCGGAGGGACGCTGATACAAAAAGTGCTTGACAAGCCCATGCCCCCGGCCTATAATGGTTTTGCTGGTTCTGGAGAGATGGCCGAGTGGTTTATGGCGCTGGTCTTGAAAACCAGTGATACCGAAAGGTACCGGGGGTTCGAATCCCTCTCTCTCCGCCAACTTTATATCATTCGGTCGTGCAGAAGTACCCAAGTGGCCGAAGGGGCTCCCCTGCTAAGGGAGTAGGATCCGTGAAGGGTCGCGAGGGTTCAAATCCCTCCTTCTGCGCCAAGAAAAAAGCCTTGTTTTGTTAAAGAAACAGGGCTTTTTTTCATGCCCTGTTTTTGGGTTTGCCCCCTTTTCATTTAATTGCGCCAAAGGCTTGAATATTCTCATCAAATATGACATAATTGAAGAGAATAGAGGCGAGGTGAAGGGAATGCGGAGATTTGATTACAGTTTTCTGAAAGAAAAAACCTGGGATAACGAGATCGTAGGATACCTTTCCCAAATCCATGAACAGAAGGGAAAGCAGATACTGTACCTGCGGCAAAAACCGGCCGATGCCGAGAAGTTGGTTGAGATCGCAAAGATTCAAAGCACAGAATCCTCCAATGCGATCGAGGGGATCCGCACGACGGATACGCGCCTGCGGCAGCTCATGAGTGAGAAGACCACGCCGCGCACCCGCGATGAGAAAGAGATCGCCGGCTATCGCGACGCGCTGAACACGGTGCATGAAAACTTTGAGTATATCCCGCTTACGCCCAACTATATCTTACAGCTCCATAAGATGATGTTCAGCCACACCGACAGCGCCTTCGGTGGCTCATTCAAGAACGTTCAGAACTATATCAGCGCGACCACAGCGGACGGAAGGACCTATGCGCTTTTTACGCCGTTGGCACCGTATGAAACGCCGGAGGCGATGCGCGAACTGTGCGATGCATACAACTTTGCCGTTGGTGACGGCAAGGTCGATCCGCTGCTGATCATCCCGTGCTTTATCCACGACTTCCTCTGCATCCATCCTTTCATCGACGGGAACGGCAGAATGTCGCGCCTGCTCACGACGCTGCTGCTGTATCGCTGCGGGTATGAGATCGGCAGGTATATCTCGCTGGAAGCCAAGATCGCGCGGACGAAAGAGAGCTATTATGACGCCCTGGAAGCATCACAGTCCGGCTGGCACGAGAGCAAGGATGATCCCACGGAATTCATCAAGTACCTGCTGGGTACGATCATCGCGGCATACCGGGATTTTGAAGAACGGATGGAGCTTGTTGCCGCTTCTCCGCTTGATACCGTGCGCAACGCTGTAAAGACAAAGATTGGAAAGTTCACGAAAGCAGAAATAGCTGAGCTTGTCACATCGATGAGCTCAACGTCGGTCGAACGCCATTTGAGAGCACTCTGCGCCAGCGGTGAGATCGAAAAGCGCGGCGGAGGGCGATCCACCTACTATATCCGCAAGACGATATGAATGGCAGAAGATGGAGCCTAAAAGTCGCTGACAAGCAGCTTTTTACTTTAAACACTGACATTTTGTTCGACTTTTATAAGAGAAAAGCCTAGTATTGTTAGAAATACAGGCCTTTTTATACTTGTTTTGAGTGTTAAACCATAGTTGTGACATCATTCCTTGAAAACTGGTCTTTTGCAAGTTCAATATCTGTTGCTATGCTAACCTTGTATTCCCTGTTATTGACCCTTTCTGCGCGTTTGCAAATCGCTTGAAAGAGCTCCCTGCTCTGTGTTTTTTCAATCAAATTATCAAACACCTCGCTGAGCCAGTAAAACTCTTTGTCTGTACAGGTATCGAAAAAAGCTATGGTCTCAGATAGATCATCGGACAGAATTTCAGTTTCTTGTTCCCAGCAGTCCATGAGAGCAAGGTCATCATTGATGTGTAATGATGATCTTCGTGCCAAGACATTTCTCAAATCAACGGTATTCATTTCTTTCTCCCTTTCGTGAAGACATCTGCTTTAATCGGTGTCAGGCAAGATGGCAACTTAACAGTCGATTCTTTTTTCACGGATATGATCTTTCGGATTTTATTAAGAAAAGACCAGCGTTGTTCAAACCGCGGTCGCCTGGGGCGATGGACGCGGCAACGCTGGCCTTTGCCGGAGCCCAACAGACACTCCCTGCCGTGCCCCCGTTTCCGGAAACAGCCATGGGGTCTACGCCCTAAACGGATCTGCAGATAACTCCGCTAACACTATATCCTCATACGATATGACCGTCAATAAACCGCCGGGCTACTGCCGAAGCAAAGCCGCACCCAAGCTTCCCACGGCAGTTTCTCCGGTTTTCTGTTTACATCCGCCCCGATTTCGAATATGATTGGATTATCAGCAGAAAGCTTTTAGAGACGGGCAAAGACCCGAAGGAGGAAACCATGAACAGAAGGAAAATCGACTTGACGGCGGTTGCCGGCGAGATCACGAAAGCGCTGGAGAAGGGCGCGCTGCTCACCACGAAAAACGGCGACAAGGTGAATTCGATGGCCATCGGCTGGGGCCATATCGGCCGCATCTGGGAGCTTCCGGTGTTCGTCGCCTATGTGCGCACCTGCCGCTATACCCGGGAGATGCTGGACGCAAACCCCGAGTTCACCGTCAACATCCCTGTGCGGGGGCTGGACCGGAAGACGATGATGGTCTGCGGAACGAAGAGCGGCCGGGACATGGATAAGATCAGCGAGGCAGGCCTAACTCTGGTGGAGCCGGAGGTCATCTCCGTGCCGGCGGTCCTGGAGGCGCCGCTGACGCTGGAGTGCCGGGTCATCTGCCGGGAGGAGATGGACGCCGCGAAGCTGCCGGAGAGCATCCGCAGGGAATTCTATGCCGCTGAGACGGCGGAACACGTCGCCTATTACGGGGAGATCGTGGCCGCCTACATGCTGGAAAAATAAGCAGCAGGGGACGAAGGCCCGGACGATCGAAAAAGAGGAGCGGAAACATGCCGAAAAGAATCGTTGCGGTCAACGCCGGCCCCAGGACGGGCTGGAACACGGATACCCTCATCACCGAAGCGTCGAGGGGCGCGGAGTCCGCGGGCGCCGTCGTCGAGCGGTTCGACCTGTTCCGCCTGGAACGGTATACCGGGTGCATCTCCTGCTTCGGGTGCAAGCGGGAGAAGTTCAAGGGGCACTGCATCTGCCGGGACGGCCTCACGCCCGTGCTGGACGCGATCCGGGAGGCGGACGGCCTCATCATCGGCTCGCCCAACTACCTTTCGGAGCTGACGGCGTCCTTCCGCGCGCTCTACGAGCGCCTGATCTTCCAGAACCTGACGTACAACCTGGAGACGCCCTGCTGCAATGCGCGCCCGATCCCCGTGCTGCTCATCATGACCAGCAACGCGCCGGAGGGCAGCTACAGGGGATTGCTGGAGGGCTACCGGCAGACCCTCAGCCGCTTCGTGGGGCCCGCGGAGATCTTCGTCAGCGGCGATACGCTGCAGCTGAGGGATTACAGCCGGACCGACTGGGAATGGTCGATGTTCGACCCGGAGAGAAAGAGGACCCGTCATGAGACGGTGTTCCCGGAGGAGTGCAGGGCTGTCTTCCGAAAGGGCGCTGCGCTGGCAGGCTGAGCAAGCGGAGGAACCGGCAAAGGGCCTTGCCCGCCGGCGTTCGGCGGTGATATACTGCATAAAAAGGCTGCAGAGGGGCCGCGGCGAAAGGACGGGATGACAGATGAAACGCAAAATACGGTCGGCGTGCCTGATTCTGGCGCTTATGCTCATGGTTTCTGCCGCGGCAGGCGCGGAGACCTTCACCGTGCGCCGTGCGGACGGCGTGGGCGCCGAGGTCTCCTCGATCAAGACGGCCAGCTTCGGCTGGTATCTGTTCCTGCCGGCGTACATGAAGGGCGTCCCGCTCACGGTGGAAATCAAGGACTCCGTGAAGCTGAAGGGGGACGCGGGCAGCTATCCCTCGGGGAGCACGATCACCCTCTCGGGCGGCGAGACGCTGCGCACGATCTACGGCAACTACACGGACACCATCCACGTGATGGCCGGCAGCCTGAGCGCGATGCACCTGACGACCGCCAAAGGCGGGCTGGCCAGGGTGCAGGCGGACAAGAGCCACAAGGAGAAGGCCGATCTCGTGGCGCTGTCGCCTGCGGGCAAGGTGCTCTACAGCGGCGAGCTTAAAAACATGAAGGGGCACGGCAACGCGACCTTCCAGTTCAAAAAGAAGAGCTACCAGATCCAGTTCAAAAACAAAACGGACATCCTGGGCCTGCCGGCGCAGAAGAAGTTCATCCTGCTGGCCAACCAGCACGAGAATTCCCTGCTGCGAAACCGGATCACCTTTGATCTGGCGCGGGGCGCGGGGCTGCGCTACACGCCGCAGAGCGAGAGCGTCGATCTGTTCGTCAACGGCGAGTACCTGGGCTGCTATCTGCTGTGCAACAAGGTGACGGTCTCCTCCGGCAGCGTCGACGTGCTGGATGCCGAGGAGATGATCGAGGCGGCCAACCCGGAGCTGGCGGAAAGGGAGGTCATCCCTTCCGCCTACGGCTCGCGCACCGCGCAGAAGAACACGTACAAGGGCGTGTCCTGGCCCGAGGAGCCGGAGGACGTGACGGGCGGCTTCCTCATCCAGCTGGAATACGACAAGCGCTACGTCGACGATCCAAGCGGCGTGGTGACGCCAAAGGGACAGAGCATCATCGTCAAGTCGCCGGAGTACATGACCATGGCGCAGGGCGAGTACCTGAGCGGCCTTCTTTCCGGCTTTGAGCGGGCCATCTTCGCCAAAGACGGCGTGGACCCGAAGAGCGGGCGGCATTACAGCGCCATCGCGGACAGGGATTCCCTCGTGCGCAAGTACATGGCCGAGGAGATCAGCAAGAACTACGACGGCAACAAGAGCAGCCAGTTCTTCTACAAGGACAGCGACGACGTGGATCCGCTGCTGTACGCGGGCCCGGTGTGGGATTACGACTCCGCCTGGGGCAACTACGCGGGCGAGGGGCGGCTGGACATCGCCGCGCCGGAAGGCCTCGGCGTGGGCGGCATCATCACGGAGCACGGCTGGTGGGCGGCGATGGCGCACCGAGACGACTTTGCCGCGGAGGTCTCCCGCCTGTGGCCGACGGTCTACCGCCCGATGCTGCAGGTGCTGACGGGGGATCTGGCGCCGTGGGACGGCTGTGCGGTGCAGCCGCTGGCCAGCATGGCGGCGGAGCTGGACGATTCCGCACAGATGAATTTCAAGCGCTGGAACATCCTGAACGCGTCCAACCGGGCAGTGAAGACGGGCGCCAGCTACGCGGAGAACATCGACTACCTGACCGAATGGATCCGGGAGCGGATCGCCTTCCTGAATACCAAGTGGTGAGAAGCCAAGTGAGCAAAGGGGCATGACATGAAGTTTTTCCACCTTGCCGATCTGCATTTCGGCAAGCAGCTGAACGGACTTTCCCTGTCCGGGCCGGGGGGCAGCCAGGAATGCTGGTGCCGGCAGTGCCTTGAGGCCGTGGACAGCGAGAAGCCGGACTGCGTGCTGATCGCGGGAGACGTATTTGACAGGAGCCAGCCCGGCGCTGAGGCGCGGGCGCTGGCTTCCTGGTTTTTAACGGAGCTTGCGGGGCGCACGAAGGTGCTGATGATCGCCGGAAACCACGATTCGGGGGAGAACGTGGGCTACCTCTCCGGCCTGCTGGAGAAGCAGGGACTCTACGCCTCCGGGCGGATCGACAGAAGCCTTTCGCGCGTGACGCTCACCGACGAATACGGCCCGGTGACCTTCTGGCTGATGCCGTATTTCTTCCCGCTGCAGGTGAAGGAACGCCTCGGCCTGGAAGAGCTGCGGACCTACACGGAGGCGGCCGCGGCGCTGCTGTCTGTGCAGGCGGTGGACCCGTCCGGGCGCAACGTGCTGATCGCGCACCAGTTCGTGACGGACGGGGAGAGCGAACCGGAGCGCGGCGGGAGCGAAACCAGCGTCGGCGGGATCGGGCAGATCGACGCCGGGCAGGCCGGCTTCGGCGCGTTTGACTACGTCGCGCTGGGGCACATCCACCGCCCTCAGAGCGTGGGCCGGGAGGCGGTGCGCTACGCGGGCGCGCCGCTGTGCTATCACTTCAGCGAAGCCGGCGAGACGGACGAGGGGAACGAAAGGCTGGGAATCCTCGTCGTCACCCTCGGAAAGAAGGGGGAGGCGATTCAGCTGCGCCGCATCAAGACGCCGCCGCTGCATCCCCTGAGGACCGTGCGGGGGCGGCTCGCGGACATCCTGCAGGCGGAGGCGGATGGGCCGCGCCGGGGCGAATACCTGCGCGTGCAGCTGGAGGACGAGGTGCTGCCGGTCGACACCAGGCAGAGGCTGGAGGACACGCTCCGGCCCAAGGATACCCGCGTAGCGGAGATCCAGCGGATCTTCACCGCCTCCGGAAGCGCGGAAGAAACAGGCGGGGAAGCGCCGGACGAAAAGCCGCTGGCGGAGTCCTTTTTCGATTATTACGACGGTCAGTATCCGGACAGGCCGATGGACGAGGGCGAGCAGCGCATCGTGCTGTCGGCTGTTTCGGTGCTGGAGGAGATGGGCGGCCTCAGGGAGGAAGCGGACCTGGACAGGGCCGCATCCCTGCTGGCGGACCGCGTGCTGCGGGAGGTTGAAGGATGAGGCCGCTTGAACTGACAATGGAGGCGTTCGGCTCCTTTGCGCGGGGGACGATCGATTTTACGCGCCTGGACCCGCAGCTCTACCTGGTTGCGGGCGACACGGGCGCAGGAAAGACGACGGTGTTCGACGCGATCGTCTTCGCGCTCTACGGAGAGGCGAGCGGGCCGGACCGAAAGCCCGCCATGATGCACAGCGACCACTGCGCAAAAAGCGAGGATACCGTCGTCCGGCTGCGCTTCCTGCAGAATGGACATGCGTATAGGGTGGAGCGGCGGATGCACTTCACCCGCTCCCGCGCGACGGGCTTCTATGACGAGGCGCCCAAGCTGAGCGCGACGCTCGAGGGGGACGATCTGCTCCCCATGGAGAAGACGGAAGCCGTCACAAAGAAGATCGAGGAGCTGACCGGCGTTACGGCCGACCAGTTCCGGAAGATCGCGATGCTGGCGCAGGGGGAGTTCCGCGCCTTCCTGAAGGATGAAAAGGGGCGCGGGGCCATCCTAGAGAAGCTGTTCGAGGATTCGCTCTCGCTCTACCAGCGCTATGAGCAGCTGCTGCTGCGCGCGAGCCGCGCGCTGGAACGGCGCAGGGAGGAAGATGTAAGCCGGATCGAGCGGGCGCTGGAGCCGGGCGTCTTCCCCATGCCGGAGGACTGGGATGAGGAGCGGCGCGCGGGGCTGACGGCGCACAACGAGCAGCTGCTTTGCAATCTGGAGGCGCTGTGCGCCGGGGAGAAAGACGCGCTGGCCCGGCTGGAGGCGGAGATCCAAAGCGAAGAGACACGGGAGAAGGAACTCTCCGGGAGACTTGCGGCGGCCAGACATGTGAACGACGCGCTGGATGCCCTGGACAGGGCGAAAGCGCGGCAGGCGCAGCTGCAGAGCCGCGCCGGTGAAATGGCCGCGCTTGGAGAGCGGCTGGCGCTTGCGGAGCGGGCGCTGCACGGTGTGCAGCCGCAGGAGGCCGCGCTCCGGCGGGCCGAGGCGGACCGGCAGGACGCGCAGCGGAAGCTGGAAGAGAGCAAAGCGGCGGTGAAGACGGCTGCGGAGCAGGCACAGGCAGCCAAAGCGCTGGCGGAAGAAGCAGCAGGGCAAAAGCCGGAGGCGGATACGCAGCGCGGTCTGGCGGAGGGCATCGAAAAGGAACTGCCCCTGTACCGCGAACGCGCCGGGAAGCAGCGGCAGCTATCCGGCGCCGAGGCGGAACGCGCAAAGGCCGAAGCAGAGTGCCGGCTCCTTGCCGGGAAGACCGCGGAGGCGGAGAATGGACAGCAGCGGGCGGCGGAGAAGCTGGCGGCCCTGTCGGGCGCCGAGCAGGCAAGGGCAGAAGCCGAAAAGCAGCACCTGCTGGCGGAGCAGCGGCTGCAGCGGCTGACGGGAAAGGACGGGCTCAGGGCGGTTGCGCAGCAGGCGCTGGCGCGGCGCGCACAGATGGCGAAAGCCGTTGAAGCCTGCGGGGCCGCAGCTGCAGCTGCAGAGACACAGCAACGTCGGTATGAGGATATGAACCACGCTTTCCTGCGCGCGCAGGCGGGCCTCATCGGCCTGGAGACGCAGAAAAAGCTGGAGAGGGTCGGCAGGGTCAAATGCCCCGTCTGCTTTGCCCTCTACACCGCAGAGCAGCCCGTCCGGTTCGCTAAGCCGGAAGAGGGCGCGCTGACCGAAGAGGCGCTCGAGCGCTGCGAGGCGGAGAAAAGGAAGGCCGATCAGAAAGTAACCGACTGCCGCGCTGCTTTGAACAGCCAAAGGGCGGCTTTTGAGACGCTCCGCGACAGCGCGGCCGGCATGGCGGAAGGCCTGGGCCTGACGGCTGACTTTGACGCCCTCTGCGCGGGCGAGCTGGAACGCGCGGCCGAAGAGGCAGAACGCGCCTATAAGCAATCGGCAGCGGCGCTGTCGGCCGCATCCGCCCGGGCTGGGGAAAAGCGGAAGCTGGAAGAGGAGCGGGAGCGCCTGCTGTGTGCCGCGCGTGAAGCCAGAGCCGCGGCGGATGCCGCTTTCGCGAAAATGAATGCCGCGCAGCAGACCGTTGCGGCGCTGACGGCCGAATTGCGGGGGATGGAGCGCCTGGCCTACGAAAGCGCGGAAGCTGCGGAGGCGGCCGCCGCATCGGCCCGCGCAAAAGCGGCGAAGATCGAAGGGCGCATCCGGGATGCGCAGCAGGCGGAGCGGGACGCGTACGGCAGACTGCAGGCGGCCCGGGCATCCGAGAGCAGCGCGTCGGTGCGCTGCGCCGAATGCACAGAAGCCGTGCATAGCGCGGAAAGCGCTTTTGAGACGGCGCTGAAAGCTGCCGGCTTTGCGGATGAGGCGGCGTACCGCGCCGCGCTCCCGCCGGCGGGCGGCGGAGAAGCGTGGATCGCCGCCCTCAGGAAGGAACTGGACGGGTACGCAAGGAGCGTCAGCGAGTGCGAGGGCATGCTGAAGACCGCCGAAGAGGCGGTGAAGGCGCATCCGGAGCGCGTGGATACCGCGGCGCTGGAGGCGGCGCTTGAGCAGCAGGGAACTGTTCTGGAGACACACCGGGGGAAGCAGAAGGCGCAGCTGACCCTTCTCACCCGGCACGAGGGCGCCCTGACGACCGTACGCGAGGCCAAGGCCCGCCTTGCGTCCAGCGACGGGGCCTCCGTGCGGCTGGCGCGGCTCGCGCAGCTGGCCGTCAAATCGGACAAGAGCGCAAGGACGCTGAACCAGAGCTTCAGCCGGCACATGACGACCTATATCTTCCTCGATATCCTGGAGGAAGCGAACCGGCATATGCGGCAGCTGACGGGCGGGCAGTACGCGTTTGTCCACCGGAAGGAAGCGAGAAAGGGCAATGCGCAGGGCGGTCTCCTCATCGACGTGGAGGACGCGCTGACAGGCGAGACGCGGGATACGGCCTCGCTCTCGGGCGGAGAGTCCTTCCTGGCCAGCCTGTCGCTGGCGCTGGGGCTTTCGACCGTGGTGCAGCGGCGCTCGGGCGTGAGGCGCGTGGACGCGATGTTCATCGACGAGGGCTTCGGCACGCTGTCCGACAGGGAGCTGGACGCGGCGGTGGAGATGCTGAGGACCATCGCGGGCGGCTCCTGCCAGATCGGCATCATCTCGCATGTCGCCAAGCTGGAGGAATGCATCGAGAGCCAGCTGAGGGTGACGCGGACGCCAAAGGGCAGCCGCGCGGAACTGCGCGGCTGAGAAACGAATCTGATAACTTGTTAAATGATGGAAAGGGGCAAAACGACATGCAGCAAAAAGAACGCGCCAGCTTTACGGGGAAGCTGGGCTTTGTCCTCTCGGCCGCAGGGGCATCCGTAGGCCTGGGCAACATCTGGCGGTTTCCTTACCTGGCCGCAAAATACGGCGGCGGCATCTTTCTTCTCGTCTACATCCTGCTGGTGCTGACCTTCGGCTATACGATGATCATCGCGGAGACGGCGCTGGGCCGCTCCACGAAAAAAAGCCCGGTCGGCGCCTTTACGGCGTACAGCAACACGGGCATTTCGCGTCTGGGCGGGTGGATCAACGCGCTGATCCCGATCCTCATCGTGCCGTATTACTCGGTCATCGGCGGATGGGTGTGCAAATACCTGTTTGAATATGCCATGGGCAATACGGCGGCTCTGGCGGGGGACGGGTACTTCGGGGCGTTCATCTCCGGCGGGGCGTCGGCGGAATTCTGGTTCTGCGTCTTTGCGGCGCTCACGCTGGGCGTCATCCTGCTCGGCGTGGAAAACGGCATCGAGCGCGTGTCCCGGCTGATGATGCCGGTTCTGCTGGTGCTCGCCCTCATCATCTGCGTCTACTCGGTGACGCGCCCCGGCGCGCTGGCCGGCGTCGGCTACTTCCTCATCCCCAATGCGGCGAACTTCTCGCTCATGACGGTGGTTTCGGCCATGGGGCAGATGTTCTACTCGCTGTCCATCGCTATGGGCATCCTCATCACCTTCGGCTCCTATATGAAGGAGGACGTCAGCATCGACGTCTCCACCCGGCAGGTGGAGGTGTTTGACACGGGCATTGCCATCCTGGCCGGCCTCATGATCATCCCGGCTGTCTTCTCCTTCTCCGGCGGCGATCCCAAGGCCTTGGGTGCCGGCCCGTCGCTCATGTTCGTCACGATGCCGAAGATCTTCGCCGGCATGGGCTTCGGGAGGCTCATCGGCTTCCTGTTCTTCGCGCTCGTGCTCTTCGCGGCGCTGACCAGCGCCATCGCGCTGACAGAGAGCGCGGTGTCGACCTTCGGGGATCAGTTGGGGTGGGGGCGTACGGCTTCCACGCTCACCGTCGGCGCGGTGATGATCGTGCTGGGTTCGCTCTCCAGCCTGGGCTACGGTCCGCTTGCGGGCGTCACGCTGCTGGGGATGCCCTTCCTGGATTTCTTCGACTTCCTCACCAATTCCGTCATGATGCCCGTCGCGGCGCTGGCCATCTGCGTGCTGGTCAACCGCTGCATGGGGGTTGATAAGGTGGAGGAGGAGGTCTCCCAGGGCGGGGCGCCCTTCCGCCGCAGGGGGATCTTCCGCTTCATGATCAAATGGGTTTGCCCGCTGTTCATCGCAGTGATCCTGGCGAGCTCGATTGCAAATGTGCTGGGCATCATCCAGATGTAAGCGTTCCGCCTGACGTCTGGAGGCGTCAGGGATCCGGACGAGGCGTTCCGCCTCAACGTGCTGCACGGCGTGCAGCGGATCCACAGGGGCTTTCTGCGGTTACAGGTTTTCAGTTTCTTCTTCAACGAGCCGGACGAGTTCGCTGGCGCTGATGCTCAGGGTATCGGCGATGCGCCAGAGCGTACTCAGCTTTACGGTCTTCCGGCCGTTTTCAAGCATGGCCCAGTGGCTCCGCGAGATCCCGGACAGGCCGGAGGCCGCCTCCTGCGTAAGGCCTTTTTGGGCGCGTAGACGGGCGATGACGATACCGAAAGCTTTGCTGTTATAGGGCATGATGGTTACCTCCTTTTATCTGCCTCTACAACAGCATTTGTTTTTTTTGCGAGTTAACGCAGGCGCTGCAGTCAAGCAGCGCCTGCGTTTATGCGGTTTAGCGGAACAAAATCCCTTTCATAATGGTAAGGCTGAAAGCCACCCCGGACTTCAGCTGGTCGCCCTCGTTCAGGGTGATGAAGAGCGTATCCGGATCTTCTCCGTCCTCCGGCGCGGAGACGATATTCCACAGAAGCTGCTTTCCTTCTCCCCGATCGGAATAAATCGTCACATTTCCCCATTCATCGCCTTTGGCGAGGCAGGTAAACACGTATTTGCCGACGGGGAGGTCGTCACCTGCGATATACGTGCCCTTGGCCAGCGTCGCGGTCTTTTCGAGGCCTCTCTCGGCAAACTCGGCTGTCACGCGGTCCTGAAGGGCGACGATCTCATCATCTCTCAGGGCGGACAGGTCGATCCCTTCCGCCGTCGCGCGGACAGCGCCGAAGAGCAACGAGAACAGGAGGAGACAGGCAAGGACTTTTGCAAACCGGTTTTTGTTCATCGAGAACCCACCTTTCTGCAGAATACTGCAAAGAAAGGATAGCGGAAAGAGTGGGGGAATTTGTCCTCTTTAGACAACAAGACGCCGTCAAATCTTCTTTTTCGCTGCATCCGGGTTGAAAGACGGCTGCAATGTTTATTGCAGACAGCATTCCGATATAAATATAAAGGCTTTCCGCAGGCTGACCGGCACCGCTGCGAAAAGCCTTTTATTCAGTTTTGCACGGCTTGTACGGGCTCAGCCGACTTCGCCCGCATCGTCGTACCCGCCTTCCGCGTCGAAAAGCGGATCGGCCGGGTAATCGAGGCTGCCGGCGGGGATGAAGCCGCGCGCCTGCTTGCCGTTTACCGTGGTCTCGATGTAATCCCAGTTCTGGCCGCGCTGGTTGATATAGCTGGAGAGGTACGTGACCGGCTGCCCGGAGCGCAGCTGCGCCATGACGCTGCCGGAGCGCATCGGGTCGTCGGTGAGCGCACAGCCGGCCGTCAGGATGACCTGCTGATACTCGAAGTAAAGGTTCTGATAGGTTCCGGCCGATCCCTTGAGCTTGGAACCGTCCACGTAGCCGACGCGGATGGAGCCGTTGTTGGTCTCGTAGTAGACGAGCAGCCAATTGCCGTCCCATCCTGCCGCCCAGACGCCGCCGTTGGTGCTGACCTGCGCTTTGCCGTTTGCGCCGCGCCAGCTGCCGGAGGAGGGGGCGGAGTAGACGGCGAGCTTCTGCCCGGCCTTGAGATCCGCGTAGTAGAAGCCGGAAAGGGTGAAGTTGTTGTTCGGCGGGGTGAAGTTGCGGTAGCACTTTTTATGGCTGTCGTGTCCGCGGTAGCCGTAGGAATCCATCTCGGCGGCGACCCGCTTGATGGTGTGGTAGTTGTCCCACTCCAGCCGGCTGAGCTGCGGATAGCAGTAGCGCTGGTTGTCCGAACTGGCGTTGGGACGGTACCACGGCATGGCGGAGAACCAGACGTCGTATTTTCCGCCCGGGTTGAACACGTAGCCGTGGCGCGCAAAGATCTCGTTGAAGATGAAGCTGAGCGACTCGCGGTCCCAGTCCCAGAGCTCCGACTCGGTGAGGCGGCGCGTATCGCTGTCGGGGATCAGATACATCCTGTCCGCCAGCGCAGTCCGGCAGACGAGTGCGAGAAGGAGGAGAAGGCAGAGGACGTGGAAGATTCGTTTCATAACAGTACCCCTTTCTTAATGGATCGCGGGAGCCCGAAGGGCCTTTTTGCGCAGAAGGACGAATAGAACAAGACAGATGGCGGAGAGCAGGGAAAGCAGGATGCCTTCCGGAAGCCCGCGGGTGCGGTAGGTGAAGGAGATCTCATGCGCGCCTTCCTCCACCCGGACAGCCATAAAGGAGAGATCGCAGGGGATGACGGCCGCGGGAACGCCGTCCACCGTGGCGGTGAAGCCTTTGTCGTAAGGGATGGTAAAGACGAGAAGCCCGGGCGACGCGGCGTCGATGTGCGCATCAAAACCGTCGCTTCTCGTGCGGAAGCTGTCGCAGGCGTTTTCCCGCAGCTCTGCCGCGGCGCTCTGCCAGTCCGTAAAGGCGGCGGGATCGGCCTCCGGAAGGCCGTCTGTAAGGCGCATCGCGGCTTCGTCCAGCACGGCGCAGTTGAGCAGGGTCTCGCCCAGCGAAGCGCGGGAGAGGCGGACGGCGAAATCCGGCGCGACGCCGGTCATGAGAAAGCCCATCGGCACGGCGTTCGGGTTGCGCCAGACGGCAAAGCCGTTTTCCTCGCGGTCGTAAACGAAGCCTTCCGGAACGGCATCCTGCGGATCGGTCTGATGGTATTCCGAAACGGAGAGGAAAGCGCGCAGCGCGCCGGACGCGTCCGGCGGGGTGATCGTCGTGCTTTCGTCGTAGCCGAAGCCGGCGGCGGTGATGAAGCGCCCCACCGTGGAGGAGCGCAGGGACTGGAAGCAGGTGAGGGAGGAGACGCCGCGGATGAGGCCGTAGTTGCGCAGCTTTGTCCCGTAGTCGATGCGCACATAGCCTTCCGCGGCAGGCAGCTCCAGGGCGGAAAGGGTCGGCTCAGCGATGTCCCGAAGGGTGTAGCGGCCGCTTCCGGGCTCGCTGCCGCCGGCGGGGATGAGCGCATCGCCCACCGCGATGTAAGCCGAGTACTGGCAGCAGGCCGCAAGCGCGACGAGCGCGACAGCCGCGCGGTTCCCCGGTCTTTTGATCAGCAGGAACAGCAGCACGGCGCCGCCGGTGAGGGCGAGCGCGAGGGAAAGGACGCGGAACGCATCCGGGGCAAAGGCGCGCGTCCTGCGGTTCAGCACCGCGCGGGCCAGCCGGGCAGACAGACCGCTGCCGCCCGACGCACCTTCCAGCGGCTGCGCCGGGAGCAGGCCCGGCAGCACGAGCGCGAGGCACAGGAGCGAGCACAGCAGGAAGGCGCGCAGCCAGCGCTGCCGGAGCGCCGGCTCTCCGGGAAGAAGAGCGCCTCCGTCTCCGCTTTGGCAGAGGGCAT
Source organism: Clostridia bacterium (assembly GCA_017484085.1). Taxonomy (GTDB): domain Bacteria; phylum Bacillota; class Clostridia; order Christensenellales; family Aristaeellaceae; genus Ventricola. The sequence continues at coordinate 2,055 of JAFUTW010000002.1, read as the reverse complement.
AGCCCGTGGCCAGCGCCTGCAGCGCGGAAAGCCCGTACCACCAGCGCGTGTAGTCGAGATTGCTCCACAGGGCGAAGGCGCCGCACAGCACGGGGACGCAGCTGCACAGCGCAAGCAGCAGAAGCAGGCGGCGCAGCCAGCGCTGCTCTCCGGGGAAAGAGAGAAAGACCAGGGTACCCGTAAGCCCGAAGACGGGCAGGTGGGCGGCGCAGGAGCTCCAGCTGGGCGCGTCGCCGTACCAGGCGTGCACGACGCCGCTCTCGATGGGCATGAGGAGCGCGCGCAGGCGCTCCAGCAGCGCGGAGGGAGTGTAGTGCGCCAGCAGGAGGGCGGAGTCCCTCGCGCCGGTGCGGGTGATCTGCATCATGAAGCGCAGCGCCGGGAGCAGCAGCACGCCGGAAAGCGCGCAGCCGATCGCGCACTCCGCGATGACGGCACAGCAGCGGGGCACGCTGCGGGTCTTCTTCCATTCCGGCGAAGCGAGCCGGAAGAGGAAATAGAGCCCGGCCAGCAGCGCGGAAGAAAACATGAAGTAGTAATTGGTCAGCGTGCCGAGGCCGCAGAAGAGGCCGAGGAGCCCGGGATGGGGATGGGTGTCCATCGCGTCCTCAAGCCCCAGCAGGATGAGGGGGAAGAAGGCGATGACCTCCCAGAAGTGATAGAACTGCGTGTTCACGACCGTGAAGGAGGAGAAGGCGTAGAGCAGGGCACAAAGCAGCGCCGGCTGATCCCGCCCGAGCAGACGCCGCAGCCACAGAAAGGCAAAGAGCAGCGCGAAGGCGTGCTTGAGCACGGCCATGACGGCGATGCCGTAAGGGAGCTGGGCGGGGGTGAGCAGGGCGAGCGGCCAGACGAAGGGGCTGCCCAGCGTGTAAAAGGCATAGCTGCCCAGCGCGGGCGCGCCCAGGAAGGTGGAAAAGCTGTAGGCGTTCAGGCCGCTGCGCAGGATGCGCTGCGCCTCAAGGAGGAAGGGCAGCTGCTGCTCGATAAAATCCCCGCGGGTGACAAAACGCCCGCCCCAGGGCAGGATAGCCGGGGCGAGCGAGAGAAAACCGGCGGCAAGCCCCAGCAGAAAAACACGGGGCCAGGGGATTCGGCTGTCAGGGTCCGGGCGATTCATCCGGGTTTGCCTCCCTTTGATTCAGCGGGGGATAAAGCCGATCTTTTTCATGGCCTTGGAGAGGGTGCGCTCCGCGATGCGGGAGGCGCGCTCCGCGCCCTGGCGCCAGGTTTCCTCAAGGAAGGCCTTGTCCGAAAGATAGCGCTTGAAGTCCTGCTGGATGGGCGAGAGCGTCTGCACGGTGGCTTCCGTCACCTCCGCTTTGAGCTCGCCGTAGCCCTTTCCGGCAAGGCGCGCTGCAGCGGCTTCCGTCGTCTCGCCGGTCAGCGCGCAGAGGATGGTCAGCAGGTTGGAAACGCCGGGTTTTGCTTCCGGATCATAGCGGATCTCGCCGTCCGAATCGGTGACGGCGCGGCGGATCTTGCGGCGGACGGCGTCCGGCTCGTCCAGCATGGAGATAAAGCAGTCGTCCGCATCGCTCTTGGACATCTTGTGCAGCGGATCCTGCAGGCTCATGATGTTGGCGCCCAGCTTGGGATAGTAGCCCTCCGGGATCGTGAAGACGTTGCCGTAGATGCCGTTGAAGCGCGTGGCGATGTCGCGGCAGATCTCCAGGTGCTGGGTCTGGTCCTTGCCCACGGGGACGAGGTTGGCCTGGTAGAGCAGGATGTCGCCCGCCATGAGGACGGGATAGGTGAACAGGCCGCAGTTGATGTTGTCGGCGTGCTTGGCGCTCTTGTCCTTGAATTGGGTCATGCGGCTCATCTCGCCCATGTAGGTGTAGCAGTTGAGCAGCCAGGCGAGCTCCGCGTGCTGATGCACGTGGCTCTGGAAGAAGAGGACGTTCTCCTGCGGATCCAGGCCGATGGCCAGCAGCAGCGCCAGCAGGTTTTTGGACTGTTCGCGCAGCTTCGCGGGTTCCTGGCGGACGGTGATGGAGTGCAGATCCGCGATCATATACAGGCAGTCAAAGTCGTCGGAGAGCAGCTTCCAGT
>JAFUTW010000032.1 GCA_017484085.1 Clostridia bacterium | reverse complement strand
CCCCATGCGAACCTGAATGACGGCACGGAAGAGCAGCTGAACCTGTTCCTGGACGTCGTGGCGGAGCAGTATGACGAAGCGAGCGTCATCAAGGAGATCCGCAAGACCGCGAGCGGCAACGTGTACCTGTGTGCGGGCGTTCCGACCACCTACAGCATCTGGCAGGTGTACGAGGACACGATCATCGAGATCATCCAGAACAGCGAAGACATGAACGACCTGACGGCGGAAGACCAGAACTTCGCCGTGGAAGTCCTCCAGGGCATCTGGATGGAGTGAACTAAAAGGATCGGCGCGGAGACTTCGGTCTCCGCGCTTTCTTTGCGCCTCAAACATCCTATTCTTTTGCAAAACGGCAAGAGAAATACACCGAAAAGCGCGTCCGGATTGACAAGCTGGAAAAAATGGATATGATAGATACCATCCCGCATTTATCCTGTAACAGGATGAGGCGGGAAATGGCCTTCAGTAAATGGAATCTCCCCGGAAGGAGGAGCAGCGGGATTCTATAGCGCCCGGCCCGAAATGGGTGACGAGGACTGGCAGTTATCGAAAGACTCGGCGGATGCTGCCACGGCTGCGGTGGGTCGTGAGGGAGAGGATAAAAAGCGGAATCAAAACCGTAACAGAGCCTCTTGCCGGCACCGTACAAAAAGAACCACGATGACTCTGACGGATCCCGTCCGGGAAAATGCGCAGAGCCCTTTGGGTTTATGATTGAAGGAGTATACATGCTGACAATTACAGACCTGTATGATCTGGATCATACACTGGCTGCGGGCTATCTGCGGCGGTTTACCTATCCCTGGGAAGCGCTCTCCGGCATCAAGGAGCTGATCCTTACGCTGGGGCCGACGCTCGGTGAGGATTATGTGGAACGCGAGCCGCAGGTATGGGTGCATAAGACGGCGAAGGTCTTTCCGTCTGCCTATCTGGGCGCGCCCTGCATCATCGGAGCGCGCACCGAAGTGCGTCACTGCGCCTTTATCCGCGGCAGCGCCCTGGTGGGCGACGACTGCGTGGTGGGCAACTCCGTTGAACTGAAGAACGTGATCCTGTTTGATCACGTTCAGACGCCGCACTACAACTACGTGGGCGATTCCATCCTGGGGTATTTCAGCCACATGGGCGCAGGCTCCATCACCTCCAACGTGAAAAGCGACAAGCGGCTTGTCGTCGTCCATAACGGAGCGGAGCAGGTGGAAACCGGGCTTAAAAAGTTCGGCGCGATGCTGGGAGACTATGTGGAAGTGGGCTGCAACAGCGTCCTCAACCCCGGTACGGTCATCGGCCGGCACAGCAACGTCTATCCGACCTCCTGCGTCCGGGGCGTCGTCCCTGCCTGCAGCATCTGGAAGAACAGCGGAGAGGTCGTTTCCAAAGAAGAACGGTAAAGGAGAAAACACATGAGAGTTGTCATTCAGGATAATTATGAAAAGATGTGCCTCTGGGCGGCGCGCTACATCGCAGGAAAGATCCGTGCGCACAAGGAAGACAGGCCTTTTGTCCTCGGCCTGCCGACGGGCTCCAGCCCTATCGGCGTCTACAAAGAGCTGGCCCGCATGAACAGGGCGGGAGAGCTGAGCTTTGCGAACGTCATCACCTTCAACATGGATGAATACCTCGGCCTGCCGCACGAGCACGACCAGAGCTACTGGTATTTCATGCACGAAAACTTTTTTGATCACCTTGTGGATATGAAGCCTGAGAACATCAACATTCTGGACGGGATGGCGGAAGACCCGGAGGCGGAATGCCGCAGCTATGAGGGAAAGATCGCGGCCTGCGGCGGCATCGATCTGTTTATGGGCGGCATCGGCGTTGACGGACACATCGCCTTCAATGAGCCGTTTACAAGCCTTTCTTCCCGGACGGGCGTCCGTGACCTCACGACGGATACGCGCATCGTCAACAGCCGTTTCTTCGGTAATGATCCCGATAAGGTACCCTCGCAGGCGCTGTCGGTCGGCGTTGGTACGGTCACCGATTCCAGAGAAGTTCTGATCCTCATCAGCGGCCACAACAAAGCACGCGCGCTCGCGGCTACGGTCGAAGGCGGCGTCAGCCAGCGGTGGACCTGCTCCGCCCTGCAGCTGCACAACGGTGCGATCATTGCCTGCGATGAAGAGGCCTGCGGGGAGCTGACGGTGGATACCTACAAATACTTCCTGGATATCGAGAGGGGAGAACGGCTGTAATGGGCAAGTATTTCGGCACGGACGGTTTCCGCGGGGAAGCCAACAAGGACCTGAATTTCGAGCACGCGGTGAAGATCGGCCGCTTCCTCGGCTGGTATTACGGCGAGAAACAGGGCAAAAAGGCCAAAGTCGTCATCGGCAAGGATACGCGCCGCTCGTCTTATATGTTCGAGTACGCACTGTGCACGGGCCTCATGGCCAGCGGCGCGGATGCTTACATCATGCACGTCACCACCACGCCGTCCGTTGCGTATATCACGCGCGTCGACGACTTTGACTGCGGCATCATGATCTCCGCCTCACACAACCCGTACTACGACAACGGCATCAAGCTGCTGAACAGCAATGGGGAAAAGATGGATGAGGAGACGATCAGCGAGGTCGAGGACTACCTGGACGGCAAGACGGAGATCCCGATCGCCCAGCGCCACCAGATCGGCCGGACCGTCGATTACGTCGCCGGGCGCAACCGCTATATCGGCTATCTCATCTCCATGTCCAAGTACAGCTACAAGGACAAGAAGGTCGGACTGGATGTCGCCAACGGCGCTGCCTGGCAGATCGCCAAGGGCGTCTTCGATGCGCTGGGCGCCAAGACATATGTGATGAACGACGAGCCGGACGGCTACAACATTAATACGGACTGCGGCAGCACCCATATCGAGCACCTGCAGAAATTCGTAGTGGAAAAAGGGCTGGACATCGGCTTTGCCTATGACGGCGACGCGGACCGCTGCATCTGCGTGGATGAGAAGGGCAACGTCGTCACGGGCGATCATATCCTGTACGTTTACGGCCTGTACATGAAGGAGCGCGGGAAGCTGCTGAAGAACAAGGTCGTCACAACGGTCATGAGCAACTTCGGGCTGTACAAGGCGCTGGACAAGGCCGGCATCGAGTATGAAAAGACGAAGGTCGGCGACCGGTACGTATATGAGTGCATGGCGGAAAACGGCTACCGCATCGGCGGCGAGCAGTCCGGCCACATCATCTTCTCCAAATACGCAACGACCGGCGACGGCATCCTGACCAGCCTTAAGCTCATGGAGGTCATGCTGGCCAAGGAAAAGCCGATGAGCGAGCTGGCGGCGCCCTGCGTGTTCTATCCGCAGGTGCTGAAAAACGTGCGGGTGAAGAGCAAGCCGGAGGCGCGGCGTGATCCCGATGTGCAGGCCGCTGTGGAGAAAGTCGCGGAAGAGTTGGGCGATACCGGCCGCATCCTCGTGCGTGAAAGCGGAACGGAGCCCGTGCTCCGTGTGATGGTGGAAGCCGGCTCGGAGGAAATCTGCGAAAAGTATGTGGATGATGTCATCCGCGTGATCGAATCGAAGGGGCACCTGGTTTAACATACGCCGGTCTTTTCGCGGAGCTTTCTCCGCCGCAGGAAAGGGGAACAGGACATGATCCGAAGGCACATCGTCTTTACGGGCTGGGTCCAGGGTGTCGGCTTCCGCTACAGAGCGCGACATGCCGCCGGGCTTTACGGCTGTACGGGCTGGGTCCGCAACGAGTGGGACGGCAGCGTGAGCATGGAGATCCAGGGCGAGCCGGAGGCCATCGATCAGGTGATCCTGGCCATCGAGCGGGGACGTTACGTGCGGATCGAGAACATGGAGACCCGGCTTATCCCGCTTGCGGAGGGGGAACGCGGGTTTACGGACGACTGATCCCGGAAACAGAATACAAACGGAGGCCGGCTTTCCCGTGCGGGAGTAGCCGGCCTCCGCCGTACAGATCAGGCAAGTTCACTTGGGCAGGACGGTCGACCAGGGGTGGTCGTCGACCTCGATGTCGGGGTGCTGAGAGATATACTCGATGATCGCGTCCGCGACGTCCGTCTGCACCTCGCGCAGCAGCGGGGCGCTGCTCACCATTCCGTAGCCGGAGGTGCCGCCGTAGCGGTAGCTGTTGACGCAGACGGATACCGCTTCGTCCGCGGCCATCTCATGCCCGTTCAGCAGGATCGAGGTGACCCGCTCGCCGATGGGGCGGCGCACGTCGATGACGTAATCGACCCCTGCGAAGTAATCGTAATTGTAGTGCTGTACCTTGGGCCGGGTGAAGGTCTCACCCAGGATGATCCGTCCTTCGTCATCCAGATCAAAATACACGGCGCTGCGCTCGATGTAGCTTTTGAGCGTTGCGCGGTCCATCCCGAGCACGACAAGCGTGTTGGAGTAGATGTACGTGGAGACGACGTCGCGGATGGTGACATCCTTCGGAAGCCCCTTGTACTCGTTGGGCATGGCGCAGGTGGAGACCTGCGCGCCGGAGGTCTGCCTCTGGACTTCGTTGACGAAGTTGGCAAGCGGATTGCCGTGGAGCGCCGCATAGAGCGGATCCTGCGAAGGCAGCGCACGGGAAAGGTGCCCTGCCGGGGTATCCAGCCAGGTATCGACGCGCCTTGCGAGCGGTTCCAGCAGATGGAGGGCCTCTTCATCTGCCTTTTGCGCGGGCAGGACGAACCGGCTGTCGAAATGCTTTGTCCCGTCATCCTCCAGAGTCACGTCGATGGCGCAGGCGTGCGGGGCCCGGTAACCGGGCTGGATCGTGTAGCTGCTGCCCAGCATGCGGCCCGGGGTGGGCATGTGTTGATGCCCGGTGAGCACCAGGTCGTAATCCAGTTCGCTGCAGATGCGGCAGGCCTGGTTTTCGGAGGTGGGGGAGAGCAGGCGGCCGTCCTCCAGATCGCGCTCGTAACCGCCGTGATAGAGCAGTACCATCAGATCGCACTGCGGCCGGATGACTTCCAGCATATCCCTGGCGGCCTCAAAGGCATCACCGATTTCCAGCTCGGCGACCGTCGCAGGATTCTCCCAGCGGGAGACGAAATGCGTGCATACGCCGACCAGACCGACCCTGAGTCCGCTTTCCATCCGGGTGACGGCATAGGGTGCGATGGGCAGCCGGTGCGCTTTGTCCCGGATATTGGCACACAGGCAGAGGGCGTCCAGGTTCTGCAGATAGTCATTCAGCGCTTCCGTGCCGTAGTTGAAGTCGTGATTGCCCAGCGTTACGAAGTGGTAACCGGCCAGGTTCATCACGGCGGCGACGGGATGGGCGCCGTAGGTATCGCAGGAGAGGCAGCTTTGCTGCTCTTCATGAGAGAGACGCTGGTAAAGGTTGGTGAGCGGCGACCCCTGCAGGGTGTCGCCGCCGTCCAGAATGAGCGTGTTGCCGTCGCGCGGAAATTCATCCATCAGCTTCATGAGGCCGACGGGCGCCTCCTCGCGGTCGGCATAGCGCGTGGGGAAAAAGTATCCGTGCATGTCAGAGGTGTAGCGGATGTGAAGCGTTTTTGCCATATCAGCCTCTTGCCAGTTTGGTGCGGATTTGCGTCGAGAACAGCTCCACGACGATCATGAGGAGCACCATGCCGAACAGGTAGGAGCCGACCATGCTCCACCGGCTGGAAGTGATGCACTGGATGAGCGCGGCGCCGATGCCGCCCGCGCCAACGATACCCAGCGTCGTGGCGTCCTTCATGTTAATGTCGAAGCGGTAGATGATGGTGGAGATGAAGTTGGGGATGATCTGCGGGAGGATGCCGTAGCGCACCTTCTGGAAGCCGGTGCAGCCGGAGGCGTCCAGGCTCTCCAGGATGCGGGTATCGATGTCTTCGATCGCCGTGATGTACATCTTGCAGATCATGCCGATGGAGCAGATGCTCTGGGTGACGACGCCGCAGAAGGCGTTGGGACCCGTAACGCGGATCCAGACCAGCGCCCAGACGAGGGAGGGGATCGTCCGGATCAGCAGGATGAAGATGCTGAAGACGAAGGCGATGGGCTTGGGGACGATCTTGTCACAGGCCAGGAAGCTGAAGGGAACGGCCAGCAGGCCGCCGATCAGCGTGCCCAGAACGGCGATGGCCATCGTCTGCAGCAGCTGATAGGGAACGCCTTCTTCCGTCAGGTTAAAGAGCAGCGAGGTGTCGGGATGCAGCAGGCCGTTGCCGATGCCCTGCGCGATGGTGACGCCCTTGCTGGCAAAGCCGGTGAAGCGGACGGTGGATCCGCTCCATCCGAGCAGCGCGCATACGATCAGGATGATCAGAGTATAGACCCACCACAGCCGCGGACGGGCTTCGTAAACCTCGTCCACCGTGAGGGGACGGCCCGTATTCAGAAGGTTTTGTTTCTTTGCCATGTTCCGTCCCTCCTCAGCTCAGTTTGCGGCGCAGGTACTGGGAAAGCTGCTCGATGAGGACGACGACCACAAAGAGCGCCAGCAGCACCATGCCCAAACCGTTGTAATCGCGCCAGCCGATGCGTTCATCCATCAGAAGGCCGATGCCGCCGGCTCCGACGTAGCCCAGGATGGCCGCGGCACGGATATTCATCTCCAGCGCGTAGAGGCAGTAGCTGAGATAGGTCGGCAGGATCTGCGGCATGCAGGCTGCCCAGAAGGACTGGAACTTGGTGCCGCCGAAGCTCTCGACCGCCTCAAACGCGCCCATGTCGATGGTCTCGATGGACTCGTACATCATCTTGGAGACGACGCCGAAGGTGAAGACGATGATGGCGACGGTGCCGGCGAAGGTGCCCAAGCCGAAGATGAGGGCGGCGAACTTCGCGATGACCAGGGTGGGGAGGGTGCGCACGACCATGAGCAGGATGCGCAGGAACCATACGATGCCCTTGGATTTATCGATGTTGGTGGAAGCCAGAACGGAGATGGGCAGCGCCAGCGTAGCGCCGATGAAGGAACCCAGGATGGACATCTTGATGGTGTCCAGCAGGGGATTGACGACCTTCTCGAAGTAACCAAAGTCGGGGTGGAAGATCTTCCCCAGAATGACGAAGAACTGGTTGCCGCGCTTGGCGATGATGGAAAGGTCGAAGCCGGTGAGACGGCCGGAAGCGAGCACCACATCCACCAGGACGATGGCGATGAGCAGGGTGCGCGAACCGGGCTGCGTGATCTGCTTGCCGTTCGACAGCGTATAGGTGTGCGTCCGAAGGGAGAGGAGCGCAGCGGCGATCGTAAGAAGGGTGAAGATGACCGCGCTGACCCTGTCCATCGACAGCAGGACGCAGATGATGCCGAAGAGCGTCAGCAGCACCAGCGTAAGCAGGGAGGAGCGGGATTGTTGTTTCATCGCGCTCACCTCAGGTTCCGGCGGTCGGCACCGTGGCGCCGCCGTAGATCTCATCCAGGATCTCCTGCGTCACGTCGGTAGTGGGCCCGTCATAGACGATCTGTCCGGCGCGGATGCCCACGACGCGGGTGCAGTACTGCAGCGCAAGGTCGACGTGGTGAATGTTGATGAGCACCGTGATGTTCATCTCCTGGTTGATGCGGCGGAAATCGGCCATGACCTGATGGGCGGTGACCGGGTCCAGTGCGGCGACCGGCTCGTCGGCCAGGATGATCGTGGGATCCTGGTTCAGCGTGCGCGCCAGGGAGACGCGCTGCTGCTGGCCGCCGGAAAGCTGGTCGCAGCGGGTGTACGCCTTGTCCAGGATGCCGACCTTGTCCAGCGCTTCCAGCGCCTTCCGCTTCTGGCCTTCGTCAAAGAGGCCGAGCAGCACGCGGTGGAAAGGCATATCCGGCACCATGGAGGTCAGCACGTTGCGCAGTGCGGTCGAGCGCGTCACCAGGTTGTAGGACTGGAAGATCATGCCGACCTTGCGGCGGTAGCGGCGCATGGACGCGCCGCTCAGCGTCATGACGTCCGTCCCGTCCACCACGAGATGGCCGTCCGTCACGTCGATCATGCGGTTGATGGTACGGATGAGCGTGGATTTGCCGGCGCCGCTGAGGCCGATGATGGCGACAAACTCGCCCTGATCGATGGTGAGGTTGATGTCGCTCAGCCCCTTGACACCATTGGGGTAGACCTTGTTGACATGCTTGAACTCGATCAATTGAACCCTTCCTTCCCTCGCGCTGTTTTAATGTGCGTAACTCTCATTATCATACCATGAGCGGGTGCTTCAAACAAGTGCAAACCCGGTGAAATTGGAGCCGGAAAGGCCGTGTGTCTAATAAAGAGACCCCGGCAAAAGCCGGGGCCTAAGGGGATTCGATGATTACTGCACGGCGGTCAGCGCGATGCGGGCACCGTCGTAGTCGCTGTCGGTAGCGACGGCGTAGCCGGTGTGGCTGTACACGCTGAAGATCTCCTTGCCTTCATCGGTGTTGATGATGTTGATGAGTGCGTTCTGGATCGCGGCGATGAACTGCGGATTGTACACGTCGGGGTTCGCGGTGGTGATGGCGACGGTATCGTTGTAGATGCCCTCGGTGACGCCGATGACGTTCATCTCGTTCCAGATGGAGTCCGTACGGCCCATGCCCTGCTTGCCGGTGGCGTCCTGCTCGCCGACGGGGAGCATCCACGCGGCTTCATAGTCGCGGCGGCCGTCCGCATAGCAGCAGACGATGTCGACCTGCTCGGCGGCAGCCTGCGCGAACGCATCGCCGTAGCCCAGCTGGATGAGGTTGCCGCCGTCCGCCTGGATGTCGGTGAGCTTGCGGCCGTCATAGTTCTGCATCAGCCACATGGTAGGGTAGATGTAGCCGGCGGAAGAAGAGGTGGCAGCAACGGCCCAGGTCGCCTTGGAGAGGTCTTCCCAGGTCAGCGCCTCATGCGCATTGACCTTCGCGGCCAGCTGACGGCCGTACTCGGAAGGCGTGGCGTAGATGAGGGAGCGGTAGAAGGTGACCTGCTGGTCGGTCGGCAGCGTCTTGTTCTCGTCGCCGTTCCAGGTCCACGGATCGGTGGAGTCGTTGGAGAGGCCGGCGCGGGTGGCGGTCAGGATGACGTCCACTTCCTTGTCGGCGCTGTAGATGGCGTAGGTGCCGCCGGGCAGCCAGCCGATGTCGATCGTGCCGGCAGCCATGGCTTCGCCGGTGGCGTTGTAGTTGGTGCCGACGGTGATCTCGACTTCGCCGATGTCATAGCCCTGGTTGGCCATCTCGGCCTTCACGAGCTCGGGCAGGTTCTTGGTGCCGGTGATGATGACGTCGGCATCCTTGGAGGGGACGAATTCGAAGGTCAGCTTGTCCATCTTGATGTTGTCGGCCAGCGCTGCGGCGGAGCACAGCAGCAGGGCAGCCATCACGAGAGCGAGAAGCTTTTTCATGCGGGGGATCCTCCTTTTTACATTCGATTGTGGTATTCAGGCCGAAAAAGTATATCACAGACACAAGGGATGGACAAGAGGCCAAATCAAAAATGTTCCCTGTGAGCTTCAAGAATTGCCGATGACACCGGCAGTGCTTTCGTGATACAATCTTGGCGGATGAAAGGCGGCTTCGCGGCGCAGACCGAGGAGCAAAGCACGGGGAGGAAGACGATGGAAGTTGCGCCTTATCTGATGGAGCGTCTGCTCGCACAGTACGGCCCGGAGACAGCTTCGGAGATCATCTGCGGGTTTGAAGTCCCGCGGTGCACGACGCTGCGGGCAAACCGGCTGAAGGGCGGCAGAGAAGAGACGGAAGAAGCGCTTACTGCCGCTGGACTGACTTTCCGGCGCGCAGAGTGGTTTGAGGATGCCTTTGTGCTGCCGGCCGGTCTGGAAAAGGAGCTGTCCGCCCTTCCTTTCTATCAGGGGGGGAAAATCTATCTCCAGAGCCTTTCTTCCATGCTGCCGCCGCTGCTGCTGGAGGCCCAGGCGGGTGAAAACATCCTGGATATGGCCGCAGCGCCCGGCGGAAAGACGACGGAGATCGCGAGCCTGACGGACGGCAAAGCGATGATCACCGCGTGCGAGCGGAGCCTGCCGAGGCTGGAGCGCATGAAGGCGAACCTCGCGCGCCAGGGCTGCACGCGGGTGACGACGCTGAACATGGACGCCCGGCAGCTGGACGATTTCTTTTCCTTTGACCGCGTTTTGCTGGACGCGCCCTGCTCCGGCAGCGGTACGGTGACGAAGGACAGCAGGGGCCGGTTTGAGCCCGCGCTCCTTAAAAAGACGGCGGCGCTCCAGCGGGCCATGCTGGACAAGGCGCTGCGGCTGGTCAGGCCCGGCGGCATCGTCGTTTACTCCACCTGCTCCATTCTGAAGGAAGAAAACGAGGATACAGTCACGTCTGCGCTGAAGAGCGGACGGTGTGAACTGCTTCCCGTGGACGAAGAACGTTATGCGGCGGTTCCGCGGCTGCCCTGCGCCATCCCGGGGGCGCTGCTCGTGCGGCCGACAGCGGAGTATGAGGGCTTTTTCGCCGCGGTGCTACGCAGGAAAAACTGACAAATCGGCAGAAACAAAAGAAAGTAAAAACTGAATAATCCCCGTCAAACCCGGAACATACGGAAGCGCGGCCTTCGGAGACATTCCGTAGGCCGCGCGTTTTCAGTATGGTTTACTGTTTTTCCTTCCTGCTTCTGCGGATCAGCAGGATGATGACAAGGATGATGAGCAGAATGAGAATCAGCGGGATGAGGAGCATTGGACCGCGGACGGTATCAGCAGGCGCTTCTGTCGGCGCGGGAGCTGCTGTGGGAGCCTCAGTGGGTTCAGTCGTCGGCGCTTCTGTCGGCTCAGGTGTGTCTGTAGCCTCCGGTGTCGGCTCCGGCGTGACGGTGGGTTCGGGTGTCGGGGTGGCGCTCAGCTTCTTGGTGAGTCCCTCGAGGCCTTCCAAGAGAGCGGGCACGTCGCCTTCGCCAACGGTGAGCCAGTCGCCTTCAGGCGTCCTGCGCAGGGAAGCGGAGGCAATGCCGTCCGCATGGAAGGAGAGCACGTCATCCTCCGCGGTGAAGCCGTCATCGTCACTGAGATTGAAGGGGGAAGCCTCGGCGGCGTCCTTCGCCGTGTTCAGAAGGTCGCGGACGGAGGAGAGCACCTGGCTGTCCGCTTTGGTGTCGGGCGCAAGCGCGATCGCGGAGACGCCGTCGTCACCGAGCAGCGCAGCGGCCTGGGTGACCTTGCCCTCGCCTGCTGCCGCAGCGGAACCGTCTTCGCTTAAGGACTCGCCGGAGACGACGCCCAGCAGCTTGTCGAGCGCGCCCTCGGGGAGGGTTTCGGCCTTGTCGGCGAGCCACAGGACGGCGGCGTCGGCCTCGGCATTGACGTCTGGCCAGACGGAGGCGCTGTCCGCATCGGAAGGTGTGGCTTCCGCGGAAGAGTCTGCAGCGCCCGTGACGGCAGGATTCAGGAGGGCCTTCAGATCCTCGCGGGAGAGGCCCGCGGCAGGATCGATGCGCGCCGTGCTGCCGCTTGTCGTTTCATCGGCGGCCACGGAGAAGACCTCCGGCCCCGGTGTGGCTGTGGGTTCGGGTG
>JAFUTW010000031.1 GCA_017484085.1 Clostridia bacterium | reverse complement strand
TACTCGACGTGCGCGGTGTTGATCGTGATTCCACGGGCCTTCTCTTCAGGCGCCTTGTCGATGTCGTCGTAGCGCATTGCCTGCGCCTCGCCGAAGGTAGACAGCACCATCGTGATGGCCGCCGTCAGCGTCGTCTTGCCGTGGTCTACATGGCCGATCGTGCCGATGTTTACGTGCGGCTTGTTGCGCTCGAATTTTTGCTTCGCCATTGTCGTAAGCTCCTTTTATCTTAAGGTTTAATAGATTACTTGCCGGCCTTTACGCCGCAGACCTTCTCCTGGATGGACTTCGGCACAGGCTCGTAGTGCTCGGGCTGCATGGTGTAAACACCGCGGCCCTGAGTGCGGCTGCGCAGCGCGGTGGCGTAGCCGAACATCTCGGAGAGCGGAACCATCGCGTGGATCTCCTCCGCGCCGTCGGAATGATCCATGCCTTCGATGCGGCCGCGGCGGGAGTTGAGGTCGCCGATGACGTCGCCCATGTAATCCTCGGGCACCGTCACGTCCACCTTCATGATCGGCTCCAGCAGCACAGGATCGGCCTTTTCCATAGCGGCCTTGAAGGCCATGGAGCCGGCGATCTTGAAGGCCACTTCGGAGGAGTCGACCTCGTGGTAGGAACCGTCGTACACGGAGACGTGGAAGTCCACGACTTCGTAGCCGCCCAGCGGGCCGTTCTTCGCGGCCTCGCGGATGCCGTTGTCGATCGGCTGGATGAACTCCTTGGGGATGGAGCCGCCGACGGTATCGTTGCTGAAGGAGTAGCCCTCGCCCGGCTCGACCGGGGAGATCTCGATCCAGCAGTGGCCGTACTGGCCGTTGCCGCCCGTCTGGCGGACGTACCGGCCCTCGGCCTTCGCCGGCTTGCGGATGGTCTCGCGGTAGGCGACCTGAGGCGCGCCGACGGTCGCTTCAACCTTGAACTCGCGCAGCAGGCGGTCGACGATGATCTCCAGATGGAGCTCGCCCATGCCGGCGATGATCGTCTGTCCGGTCTCCTGGTTGGTGTAGGTTTTGAAGGTCGGATCTTCCTCAGCCAGGCGCAGCAGTGCCAGGGTCATCTTCTCCTGGCCGGCCTTGGTCTTGGGCTCGATGGCGACCTGGATAACCGGCTCCGGGAACTCCATCTTCTCCAGGATGATCTGGTTCTTGTCGTCGCACAGGGAATCGCCGGTCGTCGTGTCCTTGAAGCCGACGACGCCGCAGATATCGCCGGCGTAGATCTCGTCGATCTCCTTGCGCTCGTTCGCGTGCATCTGCAGCAGGCGGCCGAGGCGCTCACGCTTGCCCTTCGTGGAGTTGAACACGTAGCTGCCGGAGCCAATGTGGCCGGAGTACACGCGCACGAAGGTCAGCTTGCCGACGAAGGGGTCGGTCATGATCTTGAAGGCCAGAGCGGAGAAGGGAGCGCTGTCGCTCGCCTCGCGGGTCTCTTCCTTCTCGGTGTGGGGGTTGATACCCTTGACGGGCGGGATGTCCACCGGGGAGGGCATGTAGTCCACCACGGCGTCCAGCAGCAGCTGCACGCCCTTGTTGCGGTAGCTCGTGCCGCACAGCATGCCGAAGAAGCTGCACTCGATGGTGCCCTTGCGGATCGCGGCCTTGATCTCGGCTTCCGTCGGCTCCTCTTCCGCCATGAATTTCTCCATGATGGTGTCGTCGATGTCCGCCAGGGCTTCGATCAGCTCGGCACGGTAGAGCTGGGCGTCCTCCAGCATATCCGCCGGGATCTCCTCGTCGCGGTAATCCTTGCCCATGTCGTCATAGTAGATCTCAGCGCGCATGCGCACGAGGTCCACGATGCCGCGGAAGTTGTTTTCCGCGCCGATGGGGATCTGCAGGGGATGCGCGTTCGCGTGCAGGCGGTCGTGCATCTGCTGCATGACGTGGAAGAAGTCCGCGCCGACGATGTCCATCTTGTTGACGTAGGCGATACGCGGGACCTGATAGTGCTCCGCCTGGCGCCAGACCGTCTCGGACTGGGGTTCAACGCCGCCCTTGGCAGCGAAGACGGCAACGGCGCCGTCCAGCACGCGCAGGGAACGTTCCACTTCAACCGTAAAGTCGACGTGGCCGGGGGTGTCGATGATGTTGATGCGGTGGTCTTTCCAGAAGCAGGTGGTCGCAGCACTCGTGATGGTGATGCCGCGCTCCTGTTCCTGAGCCATCCAGTCCATGGTAGCCGCGCCCTCGTGCACCTCGCCGATCTTGTGGGTCTTGCCGGTGTAGTAGAGGATGCGCTCCGTGGTGGTGGTCTTGCCGGCATCGATGTGCGCCATGATGCCGATGTTGCGGACCATGTTCAATGCATGGGTTCTGGGCATGTGTCGTTACTCCTTTTCACCTAAATGCTGCGGCCAATCGTGCCCCGCCGGGGGCGCGCCCGGGGAGGCCGGGCAGCGCGCCAAAGGGGCAGTCATCAAGCGCCGCAGCATTATATACCTGACTTTGATTACCAGCGATAGTGCGCAAAAGCCTTGTTGGACTCGGCCATGCGGTGCATTTCTTCCTTGCGGCGGACAGCGGCGCCGGTGTTGTTGCTGGCGTCGATGATTTCCGCGCACAGGCGGTCGGCCATGGTCTTCTCACCGCGCTTGCGGGAGAAATCCACCAGCCAGCGCAGCGCCAGGGTCTGGCGGCGCTCCGGCCGGATCTCGATCGGGACCTGGTAGGTCGCGCCGCCGACGCGGCGGGCCTTGACTTCCAGGGAGGGCAGGATGTTCGCCAGAGCCTCGTTGAAGACTTCCATGGCGTCCTTGCCGGTCTTTGCGGCGACGTTCTCAAACGCCTGATAGCAGACGGTCTGCGCGATGCCGCGCTTGCCGTCCAGCATGATCTGGTTGATCAGCTTCGTGACGACGGTGTTGCCGTATACGGGATCCGGCAGCACTTCACGCTTCGGTATAAAACCACGTCTTGGCATGGGTTTACCTCCTGATGTTGTCGGGGTTATGGGTTGCATGGCCCAAGCGGCCGCAGCGCCCTTGCCTCAGCTAGCACGGCAATCTGCGGATCTAGCACGCGGTCCTGCCCGCGAAGTGCTCTCCCCGGCGCTGTTCCGACACGCCGAGGGCTGCTTCGCTTCGCGACCGGCCACCCGTCCGGGCCGACGGTCCCTCCGATGCGGGGAGGGCGTCACACGGTAAGGGGATTACTTCTTGGGACGCTTGGCGCCGTACTTGGAGCGGGCCTGCATACGCTTGGCCACGCCGGCGGAGTCCAGCGCGCCGCGGATGATGTGATAGCGGACGCCAGGGAGATCGCGGACACGGCCGCCGCGGATGAGCACGACGCTGTGCTCCTGCAGGTTGTGGCCGATGCCGGGGATATAGCAGGTCGCCTCACCGCCGTTGGTCAGGCGGACACGGGCGATTTTACGAAGGGCCGAGTTCGGCTTCTTGGGTGTGGTGGTCTTGACAGACAGGCACACGCCGCGCCGCTGCGGGCACTTCTGCAGGATGGGAGCGGTCGGCTTTGCAGCAACCGCTTTTCTGCCGTTGCGGATCAACTGGTTGATCGTTGGCATGGAAGCACCTCCAAAAGTTTTGTATCCGGAACACTTGCTTGCTGATGAAATCATGAACCCGGTTTCCCGGGATCAGGCGGTTTCAGGCACGGAGAAGCGCGGCAGCCGCTGCCTTGACGTCGATCTCGCACAGGCGGCCCAGCTTTTCCATGGATTCTATCTCCTCACACGGGATGTTCCGCGCGTAGCAGCGGTCGACGATGCGCTGCGTGAGGGTGAGGTCCGCGTCCTTGGCGACATACGCGCGGGTGACGCGCCCATCTTCCAGTGCGCGGATCACCTGCTTGACGCCGACGACACGGTTTGCTGCGTCGGCCAGTCCTTCACGAATCATGGTCTCTCTCCTTTTGCCGGTTTTCTGCGCAGACGAACCCTGCGGAAGTCTGCACAGCAAACAGATGAATTCTATCACCGGTTGTTAAAAAAGTCAATCATTTTATTAAAATTTGCTTACTTTTCTCTGCCTCTCGTTTCCGCGAGGCGCGCCAGGAACTGCGCCGCCGGCCACAGCGCCGCCGGATCGGCGGTAAACCGCGGATGATGGTTGGGGTATTCTCCTCCCGTTCCCACGCGGATGAAGACGCCCGGCGCGCTTTTCAGGTAATCGCTGAAATCCTCGCTGCTCATCGTGTCCTCCTGCCTGTCCACCGCAAAACCCATGGAAAGCGCGATGTCCCGCGCGGCCGCACACAGAACGGGATCGTTGACGACGGCGGCCGAGCCGGCCTCCCATTCAAACCGGGCGGTGCAGCCGTAAGCCCCGGCACAGGCGGAAGCCGCCGCGGCAATGCGGCCGCGCAGCGCCGTGCGGTCCGCCTCGCGCAGGGTGCGCACCGTCCCCTCGATCAGCGCGGCCTCCGGGACGACGTTCCACGTGTTCCCCGCCGCCAGGTGCGTCACCGTGACGACGGCCGGGGAGAAGGGGTCCACCACAAGGCCCGTGGCGCTCTGCAGCGCCAGGGTCAGCGCGGCGGCCGCCGGTACCGGACTGATCCCCTTGTGGGGCTGCGCGCCGTGGCACCCCTTCCCGCGGATGCGGATGTGGAACGCGTCCGGCGCGGCCATCACCGGCCCTTCTTTGATGCCCAGCGTCCCCGCCGGAAACGGCGGATAGGTGTGCAGGGCGTAAAACTCCTGAACATCCGCCGTCAGCCCGGTGGCGATGACGGCCTGCGCGCCGTTGCCGTACTCCTCCGCCGGCTGGAAGACAAGGCGAACGGTCCCGCAGAGCTCTTTTTCCCGCTCCTTCAGCAGCAGTGCGGCGCCCAGCAGCGCCGAGGCGTGGAAGTCGTGCCCGCAGGCGTGCATGACACCTTCGTTCTGTGAGGCATACGCAAGCCCGCTCTCCTCGCAGACGGGCAGCGCGTCGATATCGCAGCGCAGGCCGATCACCCGGCCCGGCCGCAGCCCGCCGACCTCGGCAACAAGGCCGGTCTGAAGGCCCGAGGGCAGGATGCGCACGCCGGCTTCCTCCAGCGCCTCCCGCAGCTTTCCGGTCGTCCGAAATTCGCTGCCGCTCACCTCCGGATGCGCGTGAAGGTCTTTAAAGAATGCCGTCAGTCTCTGTTCGTCCATGTCGATCCCTCTCTTTATGTCCCGCCGGTACATTTTTCTTCATTAGGATAGCGGTTCCCGGCCCGGGTTGCAAGTGGGTATTTCTACTGCAGCGGCGAAAATCCGAAGCGACGGTGTCTGCCTGACGCCCCTGTCTGAAAGAGCGTGAACGGCCATCTGAAATAATGCATATTATTTCACGCCCGATTGTCTGAAACGGCAGCCTGGTTTATCCTTAGGATATCACTTTTTTTCAGAAGGGGGCACGGCCAATGACCCTTGCGGAAATCGCGCGCGAGTCCGGACTGTCGGCATCCACGCTCTCCCGGGCGCTGACCGGCAACGGTTACCTTTCCCCTGAAATGCGCTCCCGCGCGCTCGCCGCGCTGGAGCGCGCCGGCTACAGCGGGCGCGGTGCGCAGAAGGCCCTGCGCTCTCCCATGAAGGATGTCATCCTCGTCATTTCCGGTGCGACCGGAAACACCTACGAGGAGGTCATCCAGTCGCTGACGAGGGTCGCCGACGCAAACCGGCTGCGCGTGCTGACCGCCCACACCGGTTATGACAACAACATGGAACAGCGGATGCTGCGCTTTGCGGAGCGATCCGGGTGCTGGGGCGTCGTGATGACCAGCGTCGCGGAACTGCGCCCCACGATCTCCTTCATCCGCGAGATGAAGACGCCCATCGTGACGGTCGCCCGCTACCTCTCCCCCATGCTCACGGACACGGTGACGCAGGACAGCTACGACATGGGCGCACAGGCCGCGCTCAAGTTTCTCGCCTGCGGACACCGCCGCGCCGCCTACCTCGGCGGGCAGAGGGAATCCAGCATCACCCAGGACAAGCTGCAGGGCTTCCGCGACACGCTGGAAGCCAAGGGCGTGCCGCTGCCGGAGGAAGCCGTCGCCTACGGCGCGCTGGACTGCGAGAGCGGCCGCGCGTACGGGCGCGCTTTTCTCTCGGAGCCCAACCCTCCCACCGCCGTCTTCATCAGCAACGACATCATGGCCATCGGGTTCCTCTCCGTCGTTCAGGCTGCCAGGCTGCGCGTGCCGCAGGACGTCAGCGTCCTTTGCTGCGACAAGACGCTCGCTTCCGATATTTACACGCCCAGGCTGAGCCGCTTTTACATCGACTGAGGCGAGACCGCCGGCACGCTCTTCCATCTGCTCTCACGGCGCAGGGAGGAGCCGGGGCGGCCGCGGCGCCTGCTCACCTTCGATACGAAATACGAAGAGGGCGAGACGCTCGGGCGGCACGCCGCGCGTGCCTGACATGGCGTATCCTCCTTGACGCGCAAAGCTCCCCCGCATATAATTTGCCTTGGTATTACAAACATTTTCGGAGGTGAACCCCTTTGGTTATCGATCGTATCGAGGAACAGGAACGCTACTATACGCTGCACCCCCTGATGGAAGCCTCCTTTGCCTTCCTGGCGGAGGCCGCAGACCTGGAGCCCGGCCATTATGAGCTGGAAGACGGCGTTTACGCGAATATACTGGAATTCGAGACCAAGCCCCTGCAGTCTGTGGATCTGGAAGCGCATCAACAGTACATCGATCTGCAGTACTGCATTTCCGGCGGCGAGCGCATGTCCTGGGCGTATGTCGGGGAGCTCAACAAGATCCGCGAGGATCCGGAGCGCGACAATACCTTCTACAGCGGCACCTCCACCTCCGTCTCCATCCGCCCGGGGATGTTCTACATCCTGTTCCCGGGGGACGCGCACAGGGCCGGCTGCCACCACGAATTCCCCAAGCACTGCAAAAAGGTCGTCATCAAGATCCCTGTGGAGTTTATGTAAAATGAAGACGCTTTTCTCGGTCGATCCCTGGATGCTGGTGGAAGAGACGCTGCACCGTGAGGACATGCGGCTTGCGGAGTCCATGACCTCCATCGGCAACGGGCACATGGGCATGCGCGGCAACTTCGAGGAAGCCTACACCGGAGACAGCCATCGGGGCACCTACCTGGCCGGCGTGTGGTTCCCGGACAAGACGCGCGTTGGCTGGTGGAAAAACGGCTACCCTTCCTACTTCGGCAAGGTCATCAACGCGATGAACATCCTGTCCCTGCGCGTGCGCATCGACAAGGAGGACATCGACCTTTTCCGGGACGAATGCGTCAGCTACCGCCGCACGCTGGATATGCGCCGCGGCGTTCTGTCGCGTCAGTTTGAGATCCGCCGCGGCGAAGGCCTCGTCTCGGTGTCCTTCGAGCGGTTCGTCTCGGTGGAGCGCCCCGAGATCCTGGCCGTCCGCTGCCGTGTGACAGCTGATTATGACTGCCGGATCGACCTGATCCCCGCTCTGGATGCGGATGTGACCAACGAGGATTCCAATTACGAGGAGTCCTTCTGGCTGTTTGAGGGGGAGGACGAGCAGGATGATCTTCTGACCGTGCGCGCGCGCACGAAGGAAAACCCCTTCGGTACGCCGCGCTTTGCCGTCTGCTGTGCCATGGCCGCCGCGCCCTTCGGCGAGCCGAAGAAGGACAAGACGCAGACGGAAACGGGCTACGCCTGCCGCAGGCTCGTCTTCGAAGCGGCCGCCGGCGAAACCGTCGGCTGTGACAAATTCGTCTGTGTGGCGACCGACCGGGATCATACCGAAGAGACGCTGGAAAACGCTGCCCTTACGGGAGCGGCCGCCGCGCTGGAAGCGGGCTATGAGCGTCTGCTGCGCGAGCAGGAACGCGGCTGGGCCCGCCGCTGGGACAAGGCCGACGTGCGCATCGAGGGCGACGACGCTGCCCAGCAGGGCATCCGCTTCAACATCTTCCAGCTCTTCTCCACCTATTACGGGGAGGATGCCCGCCTCAACATCGGCCCCAAGGGCTTTACGGGCGAAAAGTACGGCGGCGCGACCTACTGGGACACGGAAGCCTACTGTCTGCCGCTCTACACCGCCATCGCCGGCGAAGAGGTCGCCCGCAGCCTGCTGGAGTACCGCTGGCTGCAGTTGCCGGGCGCCGTCCACAACGCGCAGCAGCAGGGGCTTCCCGGCGCCCTCTATCCCATGGTGACCTTCACCGGCGTGGAGTGCCACAACGAATGGGAGATCACCTTTGAAGAGATCCACCGCAACAGCGCCGTGGCTTACGCCATCTATGCCTACACGCAGTACACCGGCAGCCGCGCCTATCTGGAAAGCCACGGCATCGACGTGCTGACGGGCATCGCCCGTTTCTGGGCCGGGCGCGTGCACTATTCAAAGCGCGCCGGAAAATACATGATCCACGGCGTCACCGGGCCCAACGAATACGAAAACAACGTCAACAACAACTGGTACACCAACCGCATGGCCGCCTGGGTGCTGTCCTACACCGCAGAGCAGCTGGAGCGCGTGCCCGAAGCAAAGCGTCGGGAGCTGGGCGTCACCGGGGAGGAGATTGCCCGCTTCCGGGAGATCAGCGAAAACATGTATCTCCCCTATGACGAGGAACTGGGCATCTTCGTGCAGCACGATACCTTCCTGGACAAGGATCTGATGCCGGCGAGCGCGCTTGCTGCAGAGGACCGGCCCATCAACCAGAAGTGGAGCTGGGACCGCATCCTGCGCTCCTGCTTCATCAAGCAGGCGGACGTGCTGCAGGGGCTTTACTTCCTGGAGCACCTCTACGGCAAGGACGTCATCCGGCGCAACTTCGAGTTCTACGAGCCGATGACGGTCCACGAGTCCAGCCTTTCCCCCTGCGTGCACAGCATCCTCGCCGCATCCATCGGGGATCTCGCCAAGGCGCAGGAGATGTATCGGCGCACCGCGCGGCTGGATCTGGACAACATCAACAACGACACCCGGGACGGCCTGCACATCACCTCCATGGCCGGCAGCTGGCTTTCCATCGTGCAGGGCTTCGCCGGCATGCGCACCATCACGGGCGAGCTGTGCTTCACGCCGCAGCTGCCTCAGGGCTGGACGGGCTACGCCTTCAAGATCGTTTACCGCGGACGGCTGATCGAGGTGAACGTCGGCAGCAGCGGCGCAGAGCTCCGCCTGCTTTCGGGCGACGAGCTCACCGCATATGTAAACGGAGAACCGCAGCACCTGACCATTCGTGGACTGTAAGACCTTCAAATCCAAACAGGAAAGAGGAGAGACATCATGTTCGACATCGCCGTCATCGGCGCCGGCCCCGCAGGCTTCAGCGCCGCCATCCAGGCGCGCAAGCGCGAAAAGACCGTTCTGGTCGTAGGTGAAGCGGGCGGCTGGCTTAGCCGCGCCCACAGCATCCAGAATTACCCCGGCTTTGCCGACATCAGCGGCGCGGAACTGCTCTCCAGAATGCGGCAGCAGGCCGAGGGCATGGGCGCCGAAACGCGTCCGGGCGTCGTCCACCAGATCCTGCCGATGGGCGACCGGTTTGCCCTCTCCCTCGGCGGCGATTTCATCGAAGCCGCCAAGGTCATCCTGTGCACCGGCGCCAAACAGCCGCGCCTGCTCCCCGGCGAGCAGGACTTCCTGGGCCGCGGCGTCAGCTACTGCGGCACGTGCGACGGCATGCTTTACCGCGGCAAAAAGGTAGCGGTCGTCGCGCAGGGCCCGGAAGCCGTCAGCGAAGCCAACTTCCTTTGCGGCCTGTGCAGCGAAGTTCACTGGTTCGGTGCCCCTCAGGAGGGCGTCGACGGGCGCATTATCCTGCACAGCGAGAAGCCGGAAGCTATCCTGGGCGAAATGAAGGCCAACGCCCTGCAGGCCGGCGGGCAGACCTTCCCCGTGGACGGGATCTTCATCTTCCGCGAAGCCATGGCGCTCTCCGCGCTGCTGCCGGGCATCGAAACAGACGGTGCGTTCATCCGCGTGGACCGCGGGATGCGCACCACTGTCCCCGGCGTCTTTGCCGCGGGCGATTGCACCGGCCAGCCGCTGCAGGTATCCAAAGCCGTCGGCGAGGGCTGTGTCGCCGCGATGAGCGCCGTAGCTGAATTGTAAAAATTACAAAACAAGTTGCTTTCTTTCGTCTGCTTTCAAAATAACACACCTTTATTGTCAAAGGGTTGTCAATTTTGTTCTCTCTGTGCTATAATCGGATGGGTGTTTAAATACACATTTTCCGTTGACAGAAGGAGATGACTGACCAAACAGACGAAAGGAGGAGAGAAAGTGCGCACCATCGAGCATGGTTGCGCGGTGGTAGACATCGTTGCCTGGCCTGAAGACCGGCCATGGGAAGGGCGTTATCAGACATCGAGCAGCATAGAAAGGGGAATCTGCAAGCTTGTATTATCCCCTGCCGTATATCACGATACGGCAAAAGCCAATACAGCATACCGCCGGTTCGCGGGGAAAATCACCCGGGCAGGTCTTGTACCTCCCAAGGTAGAATTCCGCAACCTCTCTTCCAAAGCGTCCAGGAACGTGTTCTGCGTCCTGACGACGAAGGAGTCCGTTTTTAACTCAGCATGTGCCATCGGCAGAATGTACATCATCGAATCCGGAAAGGACGACAAGCGCAGGGTATGTGCGGTCCTTCTCGGCGGCGGTCAGCCGTCCTGACAGAGTGCCCTGACAGGAAAACAGGATGCAGTTAAAGGATACATATGTTCATGAAATGAAGAGCCTGCTTGGACAAGCAGGCTTTTTAGCTTATCAAAGCGCGCTGCTGCAGCCGGCGCAGCGCGGCCTCCGCTACAACCTTCTGGCCTGGCCGGATGGCCGGCCGCCATTGGAAGACGGCCTGACAGGGGATCCTGTCCCCTGGGCAGAAGGCGCTTTTTACGTACCGGAACAGGCGCGTCCGGGCCTGTCGCCCCTGCATGAAGCCGGCGCTTTTTATCTGCAGGAGCCCAGCGCCATGGCGCCCGTCAGCGCGCTTTCTCCCCTTCCGGGCGAGCGCGTGCTGGACCTGTGCGCCGCTCCCGGCGGCAAGAGCACACAGATCGCCGGCCTGATGCAGGGGCAGGGCGTGCTCGTCTGCAACGAGCCGGTATATTCCCGCGCGCAGATCCTCTCGCGGAACCTGGAGCGCATGGGGGTAAGCAATGCCGTTGCCGTTTCGGCCAAACCGGAGCAGCTTGCGCCCCGCTTTGAAGAGTTCTTTGACAGGATCCTCGTCGATGCCCCCTGTTCGGGGGAAGGGATGTTCCGCCGGCATCCGGAAGCAATGGAGGAGTGGGATGAGCAGGCGCCGGGGCGCTGCGCCGAAAGGCAGAGCGGCATCCTGGACAGCGCCTCAAAGATGCTGCGGCCGGGCGGGCGCCTGGTCTATTCCACCTGCACCTTCAGCCGCGCCGAAAACGAGGACGTCATCCGTGCCTTCCTCGCGCGGCACCCGGATTTTTGCGCCGTCTCCTTCACTCTGCCCGGGCTGCCGGATGCGCCCCAGGGCATGCTGCGCCTCTACCCACACGAAATCCGCGGAGAAGGGCATTTCGTCGCCTGCCTGGAAAAGGACGGCGGCGCATCCGCTCCAATGCCGGAGATCATCCGGGGAAAAACCGCAGCCGCAGAGCTGCTGCCGCCCGTCTTCGCCCGGAGCTGTGCCCTGCGGGGCAGCCTGCGCCGCATCGGCGATGCGCTCGTCAGCCTGCCGGATATCGATCTCGGCCGCCTGGACGGCATCCGGATCCTGCGCGCGGGCCTGCGTGTGGCCCAGCTGCGCGGCAACCGCGCCGAACCGGATCACGCGCTGGCTATGGCGCTCCGCCCTGAAGACGCGGCACTCTCCGCTCAGCTTACGCCGGAGCAGGCGCTGCTCTATCAGGCCGGTGAAACGCTGGACCTCGGTGAAGTGCCCGCCGGTTATACGCTGCTCTGCTGCCGGGGCAAGTCGCTGGGCTGGGGCAAGCAGGCGGGCGGCCTCATGAAAAACCACTACCCCAAGGGACTGCGCAGGCGGCAGGATTCGTTGCTTTCTTCCGTGTGGGAATGAAGCACCCGGAAGAAACTTCTCATCTTTTTCGCACAGACAGATATAAAAACTCTCCCCCGCATTTGCGGGGGAGAATCTTTTTGAACCTGTTTACTTCGCCGTTACTAAGTCATCGGGTTCTCGGATGAACCGGGTATTACTCAATGATCTTGGTGACAACGCCGGAGCCGACCGTACGGCCGCCCTCACGGATAGCAAAGCGCAGCTTCTCGTCCATTGCGATAGGCGTGATCAGCGTGCACTCCATGTCGATGTTGTCGCCAGGCATGACCATCTCTACGCCGTCCGGCAGCTTGATGGAGCCCGTAACGTCCGTCGTACGGAAGTAGAACTGCGGACGATATCCGTTGAAGAACGGAGTATGACGGCCGCCCTCTTCCTTCGTCAGCACGTAAACCTGGCCCATGTAATGCGTGTGCGGATGGATGCTGTTCGGCTTCGCCAGTACCTGGCCGCGCTCGACC
>JAFUTW010000030.1 GCA_017484085.1 Clostridia bacterium | reverse complement strand
TCAGCCAGAAGGCAAAGGGTTTCCAGGCTGGGCTGCCGGAGTCCGCGCTCATAAAGCCCGACGGTGTTGAGGCTCTTTCCGATGATATCTGCTAATGCCTGTTGGCTCAGATGTTTGGCGGTGCGCGCTGCTTTCAGGCGTTCACCAAACTTGACCATGACAACACCTCCTCAGTCAGCTGCTCCCTTCAACCGACCTCTAAGATTAGCTTAAGTATACGTTTCAAATCTTTTCCGTCTACGGACAAAAATGATGTATTTTCCATTTTTTCACACTATTATTTACTTTTTGGCATGTTTAGTGAAAAGAAATTTGCCAAAGAAAACGTTAAGCGGACCAAAACCGCGGGTCTATGCCTGCGGCAGGAAAGGTGTTATAATGTACCGAAACGTAAAATGAAGGAGGAGACCTGCGGTGCAAAGGCGAGAAGATGAAAACCTGACGATGCGCGCGCTGTATCTGCTGGCCATCCTCTTTGTCGTGGACGGGCACCTGCCGCTGCCGGATCTTCTGGATTTCGGCGGGCTCTTCGGCTATTACTCCTTCCACCTGCTGCTGTTTGCGTTTGGTTCCGGATACTTCTTCAGGCTGCATGGCGATGTCCTGCAGGATGGCTGCCACAGAGCAAAGAAGCTCCTTGTCCCTCTTTATGTCTGGAATCTGATTTACGGTCTCCTGGCGGCTGTGCTCCGCCGCTTCGGCGGCTTTACGCTGGGCGCGCCGCTTTCCCCTTATACCCTGCTGCTGGCGCCGGTTACGGACGGCGAGCACTTTATCTGGAACCTGGGCGCATGGTTCCTGTTCCCGCTGTTTGCCGCGCAGGTGCTCTATTCGCTCATCCGGCGCATCCCGGGTTTCTTTAAAAAGGACGCCCGCGCGGCTTTCCTCGTGTGCCTGGCTGCGGGCATGGCTGCGGAGGCCCTGTTCCATTATGGGACAAACCGGCCGCTGTGGCTTCTGCGCACGCTCTTTCTGTTGCCAGGCTACGCAGGCGGCGCCCTGTACCGGGAACGGCTGGAAGAAAAAGATAAGCTGCCGGCGCTGCCGTATCTCTCGGGGCTTGTTCTGGCAAGGGCGCTGCTGCTGGCCTGCTGCGGAAGCCTGTCTTACCTTCTTTCTTCCGGCACATATTTCGCCCGGGGGCCTGTTGTGACTTTCCTCGGAGCAGCGCTGGCCATCGCCTTTTGGGTGCGCATCGCACGCCTCATCGCGCCGGCAGTGGCAAAATGCCGCCCGGCACTCTTTGCCGCGCGGCATACGATGGATATCATGATGCACCATTACATGGGCTTTTTTGCTTTCAATCTGGCGTTTTTGTTTCTGAACAAATTCGGGATTGCCGCGCAGGATTTCAGCGTCAGCGCTTTCCGCAGCCAAAGCGGATACGTGTACGCGCCGGGGAATTCCGCGGGCTTTACGGTGCTGTATCTGCTTTGGGGGCTGGCGCTGCCCCTCGGTTTTGCATGGCTGCGGGAGTGCACAGTGCGCAGGCTGCGAGCAAGACCATCTGGAACATGAAGAAGTAGCGCGCCTTGGTCTCCCACATGTACAGATAGAGGAAAGCGCCCAGCAGCGTGATGAAAAGCGCGGAGGATGAGGTATCGCGTCTTGACAGCGCCTGGATGCAGGAGAGGCAGCAGAGCAGCAGCAGCGCGAGCTGCCAGGCGGTGCACAGGTGCTGATAGGCGCCGTGCAGCGCGCCCCGCGCGTAGACGACCTGCTTGACGGCGTTGTCGGGCTCGTGCTCGTCCCCCTCGATGATCTCGTTCAGGCGGAAGGTGCCGTCGCCGAAGGAAGACAGGTTTTTGCGTGAGAGCATGTTCAGCATCCGGGAAGGATAGCGCAGATAGTAGACACGGTCGCGGATCTCCGTTTTGAGCGCGGCGTCGCGCTCCGCCGGATCCTCGAAGGAGGTGGAGAAGATCAGCCATCCGCCCTGACCGTATTGTCCGTACCCCTCATCCTCGTGGATGGGCAGGCCCATGGCCAGATAATGCCAGACGGAGAGGCGGTGGGCGGCAAGGTTTTCCGCACCCAGATGACGGGCGTTTTTTTGTTTGATCCATGCGCTTCCGGGGAGGAAAACCGCCAGGACGCACAGGCAGAGAGCGAGCAGGACGCGGAAGCGGCGCTCAAAGAGCGCGCGCAGCAGGCAGGCAATCAGGGCGATGGCAGCGGTGGCGCGCAGCTGGATGCCGGCAAAGGACAGGAGCGCAAACGCGGCAGCGTGAAGCAGGCGGGACCGCCTGCTTTTTGCGTCCAGCGCGTTTTGAAAGGCGAGCAGGATCATCGGTGGGAAGGAGAGGGCAAAGACGTCGGTATAAATCTCCGCCGTGCAGGTGAGAAAAGGCAGGCACAGGGGGAAGAGCAGCAGCGCCCGCGCCTCAGCCTCTGTGCCGCCCAGGCGGCGCACCAGCTTTGCCGTGCAGAGAAAGCCGCAGGCAAACAGCAGGCCGGAAAAGAGGACGGCCTGCGCAAAGCGGTCCGCCCAGCCAAAAAGGGAAAAGAAGCGGAAGAGCAGCGAAAGCAGGTAAACGAAGCCGAGGTTGAACGGGTAGCGGGAGAAGTAGATGAACGCCCGCTCGGAGGTTTCAAACGCGCCGGTATCGCAAAGCAGCGAAGCGGCGGAAAAGCATTGCTCGGCATCGGTAATGGGAATATGACGCAGGGTCATGGAAAGGCCGGTCTGCAGGAGAAAAAAGGCACCGGCAAAGCCAAGGAGCAGCAGCCTTTCCCGCCGGCGCAGCAGGGGCACGAGCCCGAGGGCCAGGCGCGGGAGCGCAAACAGCTGTACGGCGAGGCATACGGGCGTAAGGATGAGGAGCGCCAGCCGGCTGCGGTGATACAGCGGCCAGGGGGAGAGCAGGACGTTGCCTGCCGTAAACAGAAAGCAGGGGAGCAGCAGGGCCATGCCCAGCAGGAGCAGCAGATGCATGACCGAGGCGGAGCGTTTCATGACGGTCCTTTCCGGCAGCCGACCGCTGCCTTTCGGGAGATATTATTCGATCAGGCGCAGCAGCTGGTATTCGCCTGCCGCAGCCTCGAAAGCGTAGCGGGTCCGGAAGATCTCCGCCACGCGCTCGTCATAAGGCGGGCTGAAGGCCCGGTTGTAGTAGATGACGAGCCAAAGGGGCGGATCTGTGAGGAAGGTGTTAACGATCTCATCCATCACGGCGGGATTGGCTTCTGCCAGTGTCTCCTGCAGGAAATAGAAGCGCATGCAGGGCAGAGCGCCGGTGACGGCGTACCACCGCGGTTCCACACGGTAAGCCATGAAACGGCCGTGCTCCGCCTCCGGGACCATTGCGTACAGCCGGCGGGCATCTTCCGTGAAGGCGGGGAGGTCGGCGCGCGCGCTGAGGCGGCCCCTGTCAGCCCGCTGCCCCTGGACGCCGAGGACGGCAAGGCACAGCAGAGACAGAGCCAGCGCGGCGGCGCGACGGAAGGAAGCCCGGTTAAGCGCGCCGAGCAGCATGGCTGCGCCGCAGGCGGCCGCAGGCACGGCGATCATGAGGTAATGCTGATAAAACTTTCGGGAAATGAACGCGGCATAAAGGCCCGCCAGCGCGGCGGCAAGCATGGAGAGCGACAGGAGAGGCGCGCGCCGGAGACGGGTGAGCGCTCCGGCCGAGGCGAGCGCGAGGCTGAGCAGCGCAAGGCGCCCGTATGCCGTATGCAGCAGCACATAGAGCCGGCCCGTATCCCCTGTTTCGGCGTAGCGCAGGTTGTGCAGGATGGCGCCGTAGAAGGCGGCGCCGAGCGCGCCGCGGCGCAGGAGCCAGATGACGACGGGGACGGTGATGACGGCAATACCGCAGAGCACGCCGGAGGCGCAGGCGCCGAGTGCCCCAAAGCGCCGGGTAAGCAGCAGGCCGAGCGAAAGGCCGGCCATAAAGGCGCACAGAGGGAGTGCGTTGTTGGCGCGCGTGAGAAAACAGCAGGCAGCGCAGGCGCCCAGCAGCACAGCCGGCGGGAACCATTCCTTCGGGCCTGCCGGAAGGTCCCGGGGCGGCCTGTCGAACAGCCTGAGGATGAGGAGCAGGCCCAGCAGCGTCGGCAGCGCAGTGTATTCCTCTGTCAGGTTCCCGCCGCCGGCAATGGCGCAGTTCAGCGCGAGATAGGCAAGCTGCAGGGGTATGCCGGGCGCTTTAAGCTGCCGGCATATGGCGTCGAGCACGCGCAGGCAGGCAAAGAGAAAGAGGGCCTCCTGCACGAATACGAAGAGGGTGCTGTATCCGCCGGACAGCGCCTGCGGGAACCACTGAAGCAGGAACAGCAGCGGCCCCTTGTGATCGAAGATCTGCGTATAGGGCGTATAGCCGCGGGCAAGCGCCGTGCCCATGGTGAGGTAGATGGCGTTGTCGCTGCCCAGGGAAGGCCCGAGCGGCGTGTTGAACGTATAAAAGAAGAGGGAAAAGCACAGCGCTGCGGCTGCGGAGAAGAGAAGGGAGAGTCCTCGTTTTTTATTCACGGTCCGCATCCCTCCTTCCGAGGGAGATCAGCAGCGCCCCGGCCATCGCCGGCAGGGCGTAAAGCACGGGCAGGAGGTAACGGATCTCGCCGCTCTTGGGAGAGAGGAGGCAGATGAGCGCCTGCCCCAGGAAAAAGCCCCAGGGCGCGGCGGCGGCATAGCCGCCGGAAACGGCGAGCGCTGTCAGCAGGAAGAGGAAGATCCAGGTGACGGTATCCACGTAGAACAGGCAGCCGAATCCCGGTATGCGCCGCAGCCGGTAATAGAGAAAGTTGTGCAGCTGGAGCCGAAGCCCGGAAAGCCCCTCGTCCTGCGTGAGGCGCAGTTCACCCTGATCGGGAGAGTTCAGGGTGAGGCAGACGATGGTGTTGTCCTCCGACGGGTAGAAATAGCCGTAGACGAGGTTCGCCCAGGCGGAAATGTAGCAGGAAGGATGACGCACCCCCATGGACAGCCACGCGGAAGCATAGGCGCGCAGATCTTCTGCAGTAAAATCCGGCTTCGTGGCATCCTTGACGGGGTCGGACAGGCGCGGATCATAGACGAGCGGGGCACTTTCCACGTCGAGGACGCGGGAAAGCGCGGCGCGTTCCGCCCCGGTTGCGTCATCGTACTCGGCGAGCGTCCTCGCGCTCTGCTGGAAGGGGACGGAGAGCATTTCCCGCGTCTCCCCGGGCATGACGCCGAGCGCAGGCAGCACAAGGAGGCTGCAAACAAAGTAGACGGCTGCGGCACCCACGAAGGCGGCAGCAAGACGAAGGCGGGGACGGATGCAGGGGAGAAGCAGGATGAAAGCAAAGAGGAGCGCATAGACAGCGCTTTTGCGCAGGAGCATCATCAGCAGCGCATTGGCGAAGAGGTGGAAAGCAAAGCCGCGCTGCCGGAGCACCTCTCCGCGGCTGCGCCAAAGCTTCAGCATGTGGCGGCAGTAGAGCAGGACGCAGGGCAGCACGCTGACATCCTTGCACATATTGAAGGCATAGAGCGCGGTAACGGGCCAGAGCGCCAGGAAGACGGCCAGGCTGCGCGCAGCCCCTTCACTGATGCCCTGATCGACAAGGGTAAGAAGGAGGCCGGCCATGGCCAGGGAGACGGCAGCCAGGCTGCAGACGCTGTAGAGCAGCTGTCCGGCGTTGGCGCTGCCCAGGGCGAGACCCAGGCGCATGAAGAGAGCGTAGAGCAGCGTGGTCAGCAGCGGATGGTGATCGGTCAGCACGCTGCCGTCGCCGATGACGCTGGGATAACCGAAGTACTGCAGGATCTGGTCGCGCGTATCAGCGATGTTGAGCCCGGGTGCGTAGAGCAGCAGGTAGGGTACGGAGCCCAAAAAGAGCACGAAGAACATCGAGAAAAAAAGGAGCCGGGCCTCCGAAGGCCTGAGCGGCTTGCTTCGCAGGGCGTATCCGGACAGCCCGGAAAGCATCCGGCGAAGGAGGATGCAGAAGCAGAGCGCTGAAAGAAACAGCGCGCAGCAGGCAAAAAAGGACAGCGCCATCGTACCGGCGCTTTTGAAGACGAGGCCGTGAGAATTCAGCCTGTCATAGGAATGCCCGAACAGGCGGCCCAGGGCAAAGACGGCGGCCGCCGCGGAAAAACAGGCGATCTCCCTGCGGCCGGGCGAGAGCGCGGATACGGCGTAGAACAGCCCAAAGCAGCAGAGGAAGAGCGCAGCTGAGGAGACGGAAAAATAAGCTCCCAGCGCTGCGGCGCCTGCGGAGGCGAGGAGCGCGCAGCCGCCGATCCGGGCGGGACGGAGGGTTTCGTTCATGATGATCCCCTTTCAGACGGGACGGGTTCAGAAGCGGTGCGCGCCGCCCCTGGGGTCGCTCTTCAGGATGGCGTAGAGGGCGACATCCACATAGCGCCCTTTGTTGTAGAGGCGCTGACGGAGAACTCCCTCTTTGCGCATGCCGCACTTCTCCATTACGCGGCCGGAGGAGGGGTTCTCCAGCTCGTGCTGGGCTTCGATCCGGTTGACGTCCATGGTTTCAAAGGTGTAGTCGATCACCCGCGAGAGCGCTTCGGTCATATATCCCTTGTTCCAGAGCTCCCGGGCCAGAGAGTAGCCGACCTCCACACAGGCGTGGTCGGCGTTGTATTCCATATAGCCGATGGTCCCCACGAGGCGGCCGGTTTCCGCCAGGACGATCCCCCAGCTTGAGGGCTCGTCACTGCGGTAGCGCCGCTGCTCGAAGCGGCAGAAGTCCTTCGCCTCGCGCAGGGATTTCTGCGCGGACCACAGCACATAACGGGCGACCTCTTCATCGCGGCTGTAGGCAAAGACGTCGGGAGCGTCCCGCATGGTGATGCGGCGGAGGATCAGCCGTTCTGTTTCCAGCCGCGGCATGGGAAAAAGTCCGTATTCTTGCAGACCGAACATGGCATATCCTTTCATCTCTCCTGTTCCCGGATACGGCGGGCATTTCCGGAAACGGAAGGTTAGCGGTTTCCCGGCGGGAAAACCGCTTTCATTATACACGATGGCGGGGAAAAAACAAGGAGCCGCCCTTCGGCGGCTCCCGGCTCACTCCTCCGGAAGGAAGACCTCTTCGTTCTCCTCAACGGTCTCTTCCTCCACGTCAAAGACGTCTTCCTCACCTTCCAGGATGAGGATGTCGTCCTCCGCGGCGGTTTTGGCCTGAAGGATGAGCTCTGCGCTGTCGATATCGACGGCGAAGATGCTCTCGGGCGAGGCGCTGTGATCCTTCAGGTAACGCGCGACCTGCTGCGCCTGCTTCCGGTTCATGCGGAAGACGAGGGCGCGGTGCTCGCTGCGCGTCACCTCTGTTCTGGTTTCATCCATCGGTCATCACCTGTATTCCCTTTAAATGAACGTTTCCGTTATCAGTAGTTCTCGGCGCGGACTTCGAAGTAGCTGCGCGGATGGTTGCAGACGGGGCAGACTTCCGGCGCTTCCTTGCCCATGACGAGGTGGCCGCAGTTGCGGCACTCCCAGATCTTCATTTCGCCCTTTTCGAAGACCTGCTGAAGCTCCAGGTTCTGCAGCAGGGCGCGGAAGCGCTGCTCGTGCGCGCGCTCGATGGCGGCGACACCGCGGAAGCGCTCTGCCAGCTCGGTAAAGCCTTCTTCGTCCGCTTCCTTGGCAAAGCGGTCGTACATATCGGTCCACTCGTAGTTCTCGCCCTCAGCCGCGGCCGCGAGGTTTTTGGCTGTGTCGCCCAGCTCACCCAGCGCCTTGAACCAGAGCTTGGCGTGCTCCTTCTCATTGTCCGCCGTCTTGAGGAAAAGCGCCGCGATCTGCTCGTAGCCTTCCTTCTTGGCGACGGAGGCAAAGTAGGTGTACTTGTTGCGCGCCTGGGATTCCCCGGCAAAAGCGGTCATCAGGTTCTGTTCGGTTTTGCTTCCTTTCAGTTCCATCTTTAATGATCCTCCCAAATACAATCAATCTATATCACCCGGCAGAGCCGGGACGATATGCCGTCAGCCGTACAGCTCCTTCTCAAGCAGGGGCCGGATCTCGCGGATGCGGCGCTGCGCCGCGGCGATGCTGTCCCGGGCCTTTTCGATGCGCCGCTGCATCAGGGCATCAGCGAGCAGGCCGTCGAAGAAAACGTCGGCGAAGCCGAGAAAATCCCCCGTTTCCAGGTTCACGTCCATGATCCCCTGCACGTCCTTCAGTTCGCGCCCGAAGGCCCGGACGGCGTCCTGCGCGGCCTGCAGTTCCCTGCGGGCGTCCGACATCTCCCCGTGCTTGAGCAGGGAGACGATGAGGCCGCCGCCCAGCATGTCCAGCCATCCCCAGCGGCCGGAACTGCGCAGCAGCATGTCCGCGCTTTCCAAGTGGTGCAGCGCGGTATCGGCGGCTTCAAGGGCTTCCAGAAGTTCCTTTTCCCGATTCATGGCGCTCCCTCCGTGTCTTCTTGCTGCGGCAGCGCGAACCACTCGCGCTTCATCTGCCGGCTCTTGTTCTCGTAATCGCTGTACTGCAGCCATTCGATGCGGCCCTGCGCGTTTCCGATGGCGCTCACCGCTTCGTCGATCAGCGGCAGGCGTACGCTGAGGAAGGTCAAAATGGGTTCCGCGTCGGCCAGGACGACACCGAAGTCCCAGCGTTCGCCGTTCCTTTGGGCTGCGCCGGAATCATTGAGCTCATGCACGTACTGCATGAGGCGTTCTTCGATGAAGCTCTCGCTGAGCGTATGCGCCCGCAGGCGCTGCCACTCCTGCACGATCAACGGGCGGATGCTGCCTTCCGTGTCCAGATCGATCAGCCTGTCCAGGGTCGGGAAGTAGATCCAGTAGTCGAACTCGGGACCGATGCGGTTCTCGCGGTCGCCCCAGGTGGCGTCCATATCCCAGGGGAAGAACCGGTATACGGTCTTTCCGCTTGTTTTGTCCGCCCAGATGTACAGGTTGTTGAGGACGTTGTCCGTATACCCGCCGCCCTGAACCAGAAGCATGTGGCGGATCATCGAGGTGAGATCCAGACGCTCCAGCGCCTTTTCCCAGAATGCCCCGTCATCGGTTTCTCCGATGAGATCCCTGTAATCGGAAAGCCCTTCGAAAGGGTGATCCTCGGCGCCGGGCGGCGTGTAATACAGGGCAAAGCCGCGGCCGGGGAAATAAGCGCCGTCCGTCCACGGCTTCCGCCGCTGCAGGCCGACACGGTAGACATAATCCGTCTCGGTATGCTTTTCGCCTGCGCGCAGCAGCTCTTCGGTGTAGTCGAAGGGTTCCAGCATGAGATAGACACCCTGATACGAGTCGTTGACGAACAGCTCGGCGTACTGCACGGCGCGCTTGCCGAAGGGCTCGTCCTCCGGGATCGAATCGGCGTACACATCCCATGAAAGCCGGTCGCGCATCAGCGTCCTGTCATAAACCATGGGGATGAGGATGAGGTTCTTTACGCTCTCCCCGATCCCCGGGATGTCCCGCGGGATTTTCTTTTTGCCGTTTGATTTTCCTGTGAATTCAAGCCGGTAGTTGTGCTTGGGCGATGCACGCGTCACGCCGCCGCGGTAATGAGTGCGGGCGCTGTAGAAAACCGAACGGTCCCCGCCGGCGACGGCAGCCTCGATCGGCACGTCGTCATCCCCGAAAAGGCTTTCATCCCCGAAAAGGCACACCTGCGTCATTCCGGTAAAGACGAGGCTGAAATAAGAGAATTCCTTGTCCGTGTAGGCAAAGACCTGATAGGCGACGCCGCCGGCCATCGCATCCGCGGGACTGTCATAAAGGTAGTCATCCGCAAAGCACATGTGCAGTCCGGGGACACCGGGGGCCCGCAGGGAAAGAGCCGGCCATTCCACGCTGTCCAGAGGGATGGGACAGTAAAAGGTGTTGCTTTCCTCATCATACCCCAACGGGACGCCGTCCCTTTCCAGACGGGTGACAAGCGCAGCTGCGCTTTCCTGCCTGGCGTCCTCCAGATCCCAGATCTCCTCAATGGGACGGAGCGGCTCGATCACGGGCGCATAGGGCGAGAAGAAGAAGACGGTCAATCCGGCGGCTGCCGCAAGGAAGAGCGACAGCATCAGCAATCGCACTCTCACGGGCCTGTCACCTCTTCTTCTGCTTTCAGCTGCGCTGCAAGCGCCTCCAGCTCTTCGGGCGTCATGTAATCCCCGTAGTAGACGATGGCGCCCCCTCTCCTGCCGTTGTACTCGCTGGAGGAAAGGAAGGGGATTTCATCCGTCGTGTCCGTAAACTGCCGGACGGCCTCATCCATGAGGAGCAGCCGCTTGCTGTAAAAATCCAGGATTTCCTGGCTGCCGGATTCATAGATATCCGTCTGCCAGCGCTCGGCGTTGCGCATCATCGCTCCGGATTCATTCAGTTCCTGTACGCACAGCTCGGCAATGGATTCTATGCTTTCATAGGAAAGAACGCCGCTTTTGAGTTCGTCCCACATCCCGGCAAGCCTCCGGCGCAGGGAACAGGCATCCAGGTTGAGGGCCCGGTCAAAGACGGGGAAGTAGAGCCAGTTTTCGAATTCCTCGCCGATGTCCTCTTTTTTGAGGCCCCAGGTCATGTCCAGATCCCAGGGGAAAAAGCGGTAAACCGTCTTCCCGGAGGCATGATCCGCCCAGATATACATGTTGTTGAATACATTGTCCGTCATGCCGCCCGCTTGAACGAAAAGGACATAGCGGAGGATGGAGTCCACATCGATGCAGCTTTCAAAAGCCTGCGTGAAAGCCGCATCGTCCGGTTCGGTCACCAGACGGACGTAAGGCTGCAGCGCCGCAAACTCGCTGAAGCCTGGAGGGCTGTAATACAGCTCATAACCGGCGTTGAGGCGGACGGGATGCGTATAATAGGCCCTGTCGTGGGAAAAATTGAGCGCGGCTGTTCGGTACACGCTGTCCTGTAATACATGGCTGCCGCCGGCGCGGGAAAGCTCTTCGGAAACCTTAAAGGGCTCCATCGCCAGATAGATCCCCCGGTAATCGCCGTTCAGAAAGACTTCGCAGTAGGTCAGCCGGCGGGAGCCGAAGGGCTCCTCCGGGGAGACAAGCCGGTTCCAGAGTTCCCAGCCGAGCCGGTCCCGGATCAGGCTCTCATCAAAGATGAGGGGCAGGAGGACGAGCGTATCCGCCGCGCCGAACCCGGGGAGATCCTGAGCGGCCTTTTTGCGGCCGTCCGCCGTGCGGGTGAACTCCAGACGGTAGCCGTGCTTAGGGTTGACAGTGAGCAGGCTGGAAGCGCCGCGCCGATGGATGCGGGCGAAACTCTGAAGGGCGCCGCCGGGCGCGGTATATACGGCGCTGCATGCGACGTCATCCCGCCCGATCTCGTCGGCTTCCGTGTGCAGCGAGAGGACGGGAAGCCCCGTGAAAACGATGTTCTGGTAACAGTATTCCTCCTGCGTCCAGACGAGCAGGCGGTACGGCGTCCCGTCCCGCACGGCGTCCGCACAGGCATCGTAGAGATAATCATCCGCGAAACACACGGAGACATCTGTCCCCTCCGGGGTCGTGAGGTCCAACCGGGGCCAGTCTTCACTGCATCCGAGGCCCAGTGGGCAGAAGAAGGAAGCGGTCTCTTCGTACCAGGGCAGAGGAACGCCTTCCCACAGCAGGGTGTCCAGCAGCGGTTTCTCCGAAAAGACGTGCGTATCCTCGATATCCCAGACGGCCTCGATTTCGGGCAAAGGCGCGACCCGGCCCGAAACCGGCGAAAAGAGCAGGACGCTGCCGACGAGCAGGAGGGACAGCAGGAAGACGGCGGATGCAAGAAACAGGCGTTTATTCAT
Organism: Clostridia bacterium; assembly: GCA_017484085.1. Classification (GTDB taxonomy): domain Bacteria; phylum Bacillota; class Clostridia; order Christensenellales; family Aristaeellaceae; genus Ventricola. The sequence goes on along the minus strand of JAFUTW010000030.1, from coordinate 14,068 downwards.
TCCCGCCCATCTCCCTGTCAGTTTTAATCTTCGTCATAGTCCTCCTCCGACAATGGGGAGACGCCGCCGGACGCGGCATCCTCTCCGGTAAAGGGCGAGAGCCGGTAGACGCCGGCGTCGCGTCCGCCGATGACAAGGCGCACGTCGCGGCCTTCCGTTCCCGGAAGTAGCCCGTCCGGCACGCTGTAAGAAAGCAGCCACTCCGACGTTTCGGAAAGACCCAGCAGGCTTGCGCCATCGGCCTTGAGGCGTCCCTTCCGGGTGATCTGCAATAGGGTGAGGCGGTAGCAGCGCTCCTCATCGGAGGGGGGCGTTTCCCCGTCCGGCAGAAAGACGCGGCCGGGCCTGTCCTCGTCGGCATAGCCCTCGCAGGTCACGGTGATCCGGGCGGGAAGCCAGGGGGCCTCCGGAGCGATCGCATCGCCGAAGTGCAGCTGCACGAGCGGCAGAACCGTCTCGGGCAGCTCATCTTCGAGGGGCCGGGAGAGAAGGGCCATGAGGCTCTCGATCTCTTTGGCCAGGGTGTCGGCATCCGTCACACCGATGTTGACGGGGTATCCCGATACCAGGGCCGCGAGGGCGCAAAGAAGGGCGATGCACAGGATCAGCAAGAATCCGGTTTTCCTGCGGTTAAACAAAGCGGCTTATCCTCCCGTTTGCAGTGCGATCAGATATTGCAGCCGAGGAGCAGCTCCTCCGTGCGGATCCAGTCGAACCCGCAGCGCTGGAAGAGGCGGGTCGCATTCTGGTTGCGGCGCTCCGCGCGGGCCGTCAGCCACGGCACGCCCTGGGCCTCCAGCAGGGACTGGGCCTCTCCCACGAGGGCGGCCGCCGTGCCGCGCGAGCGCCACTTGGGCACGGTGTAGACCATCTCCAGCACGGCTTCACCCTGCTGCCCGGTTAAAAGCAGTTCCCCGGCGAGATCGCTGCCGGAATACACGGCGCGCGCAAAGAAGACGGAACCGCGCATGCGCTCCTCCAGCCATTCGCTGGCGTGCTCCGGCGCGCCGTAGGCCTTGAGGCGCAGCAGGAACTGTTCCCGCCGGATGCGCGATGAAAGATCGATATCGATGCTCTTTGTCCCGGCGGGGGGATAAGCCTTCCGCCGGCCCGCGTTCTTTTCGACGTTCAGAACGAAGAGCTCCGTGCCGTCAAAATCGTCAAAACCCATGCGCGCGAAGTACTCCCGGCGCGCCTCGTCCTCCACGCCGCAGCGTGTGAACAGGCGTGCTGCGCCCGCCCCTGTCTGCGCCTTCATGCGTTCTGCCCTGGCGCTCAGGGCGCCGAAGAGCATATCCGCGGCCGAAGGGTGGGCATCGAAGGTCATCTCCAGGGCCAGGGGGCGCTCCGGATACATGCGCTCCAGCATCCGCCCCGTGAGACCGCCGAAACCGATCTCCGTACCGACGTCGTCGATGACGATAAAACTGTTTTCCTGCAGCGCCGCACCGACGCCTCTTGCAGGCTGATAGATCCTCATTGATTGACAGTATCTCCCGTGATGCGCAGGTATAACCGGCGCATTTTGTATAATTCAACACTTTATTATATCACAGCAGGCAAGACAGTTGCCATAAAAAATCGCAGGGATTGCTTTCGGCAGGCAAAGAAAACGGAATCGGGGTAAAAAAAATCCGGTTATCCTTCGCATTTATGCCGGATATGGTGTATCATAGAGAAGATAAACGCTGCACCGGATGGTTCGGGGTTTACGGGGGAATGTATCAAGAAGACCGGTTTTCCGGTCAGGTGGGGTTCAGATGAAAGAACGCATGAAGAAGCTGGCAGGTCTGCCGGTCATCATCATCATGTTTGCCGTCATCCTCATCCTGGGGATCCGAAGCGGCGAGCTGAGCGCCGCGAAGGCTGCCCTGATCCGGATGAAGAACGGCTGTATCCTGGGCTGTGTGCTTTGCATGGCGGGTTATATCCTGGTCGACGCGATGGGCATCCATTCCGCGCTGAAGCGGCAGGGGATCCATCTTCCCTTCCGGGATGTGCTGATGGTTTCCCTGCGTGGCCAGTATTATTACTATATCACGCCCAGCGCTTCGGGCGGACAGCCCATGCAGATCTACTATCTGCGGGAGCTCGGCGTGCCGGCCGGCGTCGGCACTTCCGTGCTCGTCTGCCATTTTGTGGCGTTTCAAACGATGCTGGCGGTGCTGATGACGGTCTTTGCCATCCCGTATTACCGGTATATCCGCAGCAACATCGATCCGCACCTGCCGCTGCTGGTGATCGGCTACATCGTCAATCTTAGCATGGTGCTCATGGTCCTGCTCCTCTCCTTCAGTCGAAAGCCGGTCCGTATCCTGATCAGCCTCAGCGTGCGCCTGGCGGCCTTCTTTCACCTGAGCAAGAAGCCGGACGCGCTGCGCGAGCGGCTGCAGCGCACGGCCGATCTGTTCCATGAGAGCATGGACCGCATGCGCCAGCACCCGCTGGAGATCGTGCGGCAGCTGATCCTGGGCGGCATCCAGCAGCTGCTGCTGATGAGCGTGCTGTACATCATCTACAGGGGTCTCGGCCTTTCGGGCGACACGCTGCCGCACCTCATCGCGATGGGGCTGGCGCAGTACATCTCCGCGGGCTACGTTCCGATCCCCGGGGCTTCCGGCGCGCAGGAAGGCGTGTTCTCCCTGTACTTCCGGCAGATCTTCCCGGAGGGGAACTGCTTTGCGGCCATGATCCTCTGGCGCTCGACCACATTCTACCTGCCGCTGGTCGCCAGCGCGGTCTCTATCGTCGCCTATCGTATCCGCAAAGGCGATAAGCCGGTCATACGCAAGCGCCGGTAACGGCAGGATCGGTCTTGAAGAACAAAAACAGCGGCTTCCCGGAGGGGAGGCCGCTTGCTGTATACACCTGCGCGTCAGCGCTGTGCATGATAATCGTTTCCGGCTGCGCAGCCCAAACAGGCAAGCAGGGAGAAGATGAAGCCGCAGAGATTGCGGTAGGTGTAGTAAGAATGATCCCAGATATGGTTAGGCGTCACCAGCATCCACAGCAGGGCCGCGGCGCCCGGGATGAGCAGCGCCAGGGCGCGAAGGTCCACACGGCGCGGTCTGCGGAGGGAGAAGGCAAGGCTGCAGAGCGCGGCTGCGGCCAGAAGCGCCAGATAAGCCGGCTTGCCGAAGAGGAGATAGGCATTCCGCCGGAAAGCCTCCAGCCGGGAGAAGGAGACACCGCCGGACTTTCCGGAGAGGCGAAGGGTGATCTGGGAGAAGACGCCTGCGGCATACCCGGGGCCGAAGACAAGGCCGTTCAGCACCCACTTAAAGGCCCACATGCCGGCATAGCCCAGACCCCAGCCGATGCAGCAGCCGAGGGCGAGACGCAGCATGCCGGAGGGTGCGCTGCGCTCCCGGAGCGCCAGCGCCAGCGTGAAAACGAGAGGGAGGGACAGGGTGAGCGTCGGCGCCGTCAGCAGATCCAGCCAGGCAGTCAGGATCCCCAGCGCAGCAAACAAAATGGGCCGGAAAGAAGGGCCCGGTTTTCCGCCGGCCGCAAGCAGGAACGCGCTGCCGCCGAGGGACAGCAGGCTGACGGGGGCGAACTGGATGCACAGGCCTGTGACGGCCGGCATCGTGAGCAGAAAAGCGGCGATGAACCCGGGAACCAGCGGATAGAGCCCCCTGCGGTCCGCCAATACCAGCACCAGGGCAAAGAGCGCGGTCTGGAGCGCATAGAGCAGCATGCGGATATTGGAGTAATTGAAAAAGCACAGCAGAATGCGCAGGGGCAGGATGTAGCCGTGCCAATAGCGGCTGTAGGAAAGGCCGCCGGTCGGCGAGGTACGCCCGTCGGCGTAGGTGCAGAAGGCCTCCCAAGCGTCTTCGCCCTCTCCGGCGGGCAGCTCCGTGCGGAAACCGCCGAAAGCGCGCTGCAGCAGCGTCTCGCCACCGGTATACGCCGCGGTCTTCAGGATGAGGACGGCGGTGAAGTTGTCAGCCTGGCTGCTCTTAAAGCCGCCGGCCAGCTCGGGCGTCGCGCCCTCTTCACACAGCAGGGCGCAGCTTTCCGCGGCGTTCTCCCGCATCCGCGGGGTATCGATCAGGACAGCCGCAAAGCTGCAGGCGATGCAGGCCGCAGCAAGCAGGAAAAGAAACAGAAGAGAGCGTTTCAATCGCTTCATTTGCGTGGCTCCTTTTTTCGGGGCTTGCGACCGGGGAGACGCCGGGAAAGGACCTGCGGGCGCGCAACGGAGTATCCGAAAAAGCCCAGCGCCTCTTTGGTGAGGCCGTAATAGCGGCCGTGAGCATAGGAGACGAGATCTGCGCGCTCCAGATGCAGGGCGCCTTTTTCATCGAGCAGGCCGGGCTGGACGTACACGTTTTCGACGGATGCAAGGAAAAGATCATGCGAGCCCAGCGGCAGGACCTGCCGGACGCGGCAGGTGAGGAACGCAGGGGCTTCCGCGAGAGCGGGCGCCTCAAAATCTTCCGGCTGGAAGGTGTGAAGGCTGAGCGCTTTGAATTTGTCCACGTCCCGTCCGGAGCGGACACCGCAGAAATCTGCGGCGCGGCAAAGCTTCCGGCTGACCAGATTGAGGCAGAAACAATTGCTTTGCCGGATGAGGCTGTAGCTGTAGCGCTGCGGGCGGATGGAGACGGAAACCATCGGCGGATCGGAACAGACGGTGCCTGCCCAGGCGATGGTGATGAGGTTGGCAGGGGAGTCCGCCTCACTGCCGCGGCAGGAAAGGAGCACTGCGGGGACGGGTGAAAGCAGCGCAGAAGGGCCGATGGCGCGAAACGGAACGGATACGGGATCGGACATGCTCATCCTCCGGTATTTTGATACCGCTATGATAGCCCGCACAGGGGAAAAAAGCAACTTTTTTAAAACTGTCCGGGATAACCGTAGGCGGGAACGCCGTCTTATGGACAGCCGTGTTTGGTTGCGCAAAAGATGCATGCGTGATAAAATGAAGCAAAAGAAATCGGCATCGGAGGGTACGATGATGATGATATGGAAACAAAAACGCGCCGCCCTGGCGCTTGGCCTCGCCTTCAGCGTGATGCTGGGCGCGTGCGCGCAGGCGGAGATCATCGCCGCGGATACAGACGAGGAGCCCTTCACCCTTGAAGAGCCGGCCTCGCCGGAGACGGAGCTTTATACTGTTGAAGAGGCCGAAAAGGAAAGCGGCGCTTCCGCTGTGCTGCTTGCGGAGGAAGCTGTAGCGGCTTCACAGGTTCAAACCGGCAGCAATGAGAACCTGGTGGAACTGATCATCCCCGCGGGAAATCAGCACGGAAGCCCGTCCGATGACGCGCAGCAGGGGAACGAATCCGGCGGCAGCGACAGTCTGGTGGAACTGATCACCCCCGCGGGAAACGGGAATGAAGAGAACGGTTCCGGAGACGGGCAGCAGGGGAATGAGCCCAGCGGAAGCGAGAGCCAGACGGAACTGATCACGCCCGCGGGAAACGGGAACGAAGAGAACGGTTCCGGAGACGGGCAGCAGGGGAATGAGCCCGGCGGAAGCGAGAGCCAGACGGAACTGATCACGCCCGCGGGAGACGGGAACGAAGAGAACGGCTCCGGCGACGGACAGCAGGGGAATGAGCCCGGCAGCGGCGCGAGCCAGACGGAACTGATCACCCCCGCTGATGACGGCAAGGAAGCAGAGCAGCCCGGCGAGCCGAAGGCGGATGATCCGCAGCAGACGGGCAGTGAACAGAAACCCGAAGACGGGCAAAAGACGGACGAGACAAAGACGGAAGAGACAAAGAAGGACGAGGAAGAGCCGCAGACGCAGGAGGTTCCGGTGCAGGCGCCGCAGCTGGCTTCTCTGTCCGTCCGCAATGTGACGCTGAAATCCCCGAAGTCGCCGGAGCCGGAGAAGAAGGGCAGCATTTCCGGCACGGTCGGCGTTGAAGGCAGCGCCAAGGTGACGGTGACGCTGACCTGCAAGGATCCCATCGTGCTCAGGACCAAGACGTGTACATCGAGCGAACCCAGCTTCACCTTTGACGGGCTGGACGCCGGCGAGTATACGCTGACGCTGTATTATGAAGGGATCGAAGGCCCCGTCCTCACGCTGACCCGGATCATCAAAGAAGAAGAGGATCCGGTGGAGCCGGAGAAAAAACCGATCACCATCACCGGCGTGACGCCCGGCGAAAACAAGATCGTCATCAAGGGAACGGCGGAGCCGAAGACGGAGCTGAAGGCGGGAACGGAACCCTCCTCCGTGGAGGCGACGATCACCTCGGACAAGGACGGCGCCTTTACGGCGACGCTGATCTGCAGCGCGAAGGAATATACGGCCGTCTGGGTGCAGTACGGTGCGGACAAGACGACGCGCACCAAGCTGGAAGGCAAGTTCATCGTCACGGACGAGGAGATGGACAAGTATCCCACCTTCCGCCGCGGCGACCGTTATGATCCGCTGATCTACCGGCTGCAGCAGCGGCTCGCGGATCTCGGCTATTACACCATCCGAGTGGACGGCATCTACGGCAGCGGCACGGAGCGCGCCGTGCGCCTCTTCCAGCAGATCAACGGGCTCAAGGCTACGGGCATCGCGGACAGCGCCACGCAGGTCCGCCTCTATTCCAAGAGCGCGAAGAGCCTCTATGACAGGATCCCGGGCGGCACCGGCTATACGCTTTACCGCAGCAATTATTACCAGGCTGCCGTCGTGCCCCTGCAGCGCAGGCTGCGGGAACTCGGATACTATTCCGGCGCGGCGGACGGATACTTCGGCAGCGCGACGTACCGGGCTGTGCGCAATTTCCAGAGCCGCAACGGCCTTGCCGTGACCGGCGCGGCGGATCCCGCGACTCAGGCAAGGCTGTACTCCGCCTCCGCCAAAGCGGCTTCCTCTTCTCCTTCCGGCGGCAGCAGCACCGGATACAGGCTTCTCTACTGGGGCTGCAAAGGGGATGCTGTTATCCGCCTGCAGCGGGCGCTTCTCAATGCCGGCTACACGCAGGTGCGCTCGGCGGACGGAATTTACGGGAAGTGGACGTATGACGGCGTGCGCGCCTTCCAGCGCGATCATGGCCTGGCCGTGGACGGCATCGCCGGCAGAAAGACACAAAACGCCCTGTACGGGACCCACTACTGATCCGGCATAACACATCCGAGGCTCTTTCCTGCAGGAAAGAGCCCCGATCCTTTTGAACAGGAGGAGAGAGATGAAGCGCAAGTTCATTGCCGGGCTGGCGGCCCTGCTGCTGCCTGTATGGCTGGCGTCTGCCTGCATGGCAGAGCTGGAGGTCCGTTTTTTCAGCGTCGGGAAAGCGGATGCCATGCTGATCACGGCGGAGGACGGCTCGCGCATCCTCATCGATGCGGGTACGAACAAGGTCGGAAAAGCGCTTGCGCAGCGCTTCCGCAAGGAGGGCGTCGACAGGATCGATCTCATGATCATCACCCACTTTGACAAGGACCATGTGGGCGGCGCGGACCAGATCCTCGAGGAATGCGAGGTCGCGCGGGTCCTCATCCCTTCCTACGCCAAAGAGAGCAAGCAGCACACGCAGTTCGTGGAGGCACTGGGCCGCAGCAGCGGCACGCAGGTGACGGAAATGAAGACGAAGGACGTGCTGGAGCTGGATTTCGGAGAGATGCATCTCGGGATCACCGCAGCCCACGAAACGCACTACGGCGAGGATGAAGAAAACGATTTTTCTCTTGCCGCCAGACTGACCCACGGACGCACGCGGTTCTTCTTCACGGGGGATGCCGAGGCGCCGCGGCAGCTGGAGCTGCTGGAAGAGGGGGACGTGGCCTGCGATGTGCTGAAGGTGCCGTATCACGGCAGGGCGGTCTCGTGCAGCGCGGCATTCCTTTCGGCGTGCGCGCCGAAGATCGCGTGGATCCCAGACAGCGAAGAGGAGCCGGCAAACGAAGCGCTTGTGCAGTATCTGGAGGAGACCCTTGGCGCCGAGGTGTACCGCAGCGCCTCAGACGGGGACCTCACCGTGCTCTCCGACGGGGAGAGAGTCTGGGTAAAGGAATAAAAATGCGGGGCGGCACCGGATTTCCGGTGCCGCCCCGTGCAGTAGGGATCGGTTTACTGCACGCCTTTTTGGAGGATGACGCAGCCAAAGGGCTTGCGCTCGCTGGTGCAGACGGTGACGTAGGCGCGCCCGGCCTTCTCATAGAACTTGGAACGCTCGATGGTGCCCACGCAGGAAACGTCATAGCCGTTGTTCTTGACGGCTTCTTTGATGCCGTCCCACACGGGGGAGGACTCAACGACCATACCGGAGTCGGCATCCGGGATCATGTACTGTACGGGATAGCGCTCGAAATCCACGTCCAGCGGGACGAGCTTCAGGATGGCATCGACCATCTCGGCGACGCCGGTGCCTTTGGCCTGGATGCTGACGGCATTCGGCGCCTTGGTGACGGGCGGGTAAAAGTGATCCACCACGACGATGAGGTCGCCGTGGCCGGTGTCGGCCAGCGCTTTGAGCAGGTCGGAGCCGATGATGTCCGGGATTCCTTTCAGCATAGGGACGCCTCCTTGTATGTCTTTTCGTATCCGTGAGCCCCGCGGGGCTTTGTCACATCTCTTCCCCCAGCAGATCCCACAGACGCTGGAGTTCATCCGGGCTGGAGTACTGCAGCACGATACGCCCTTTCTTTTCGGTGCCCTCCATCACGGTCTTCATGCCGGTGGAGCGGCGCAGTCGCTCGCACAGCTCGCCGTATTCGGGCGGCAGCTGTGCCGTTTTTTTGCTTTTGTGCGCAGGGGCGGGTCGGGCCTTGGCGGCCTCTTCCAGCTCCCGGACGGAAAGTCCCGCTTCCAGCGTGCGCCGGAAGAGCGACAGCTGCAGGGCCTTGTCTTCGATGCCGCAGAGGACGCGGGCGTGGCCGGCGGACAGCCGCCCGTCCGTCACAGCCTGGCGGATTTGATCGGGCAGATTGAGAAGCCTCAGCAGGTTGGCGACGGCCGGGCGGCTCTTTCCCAGGCGGGCGGCGACGGCCTCCTGCGTCATCGCGCATTCCTCCATCAGGCTGCGGATGCCTTCCGCTTCCTCAATGGGATTAAGGTCCTCACGCTGGATGTTTTCCACCAGCGCCGCTTCGCGGCGGCGCACCTCGTCCCATTCGCGCACGACGGCGGGCACCTCGGAAAGGCCGGCCAGACGCGCGGCGCGCCACCTGCGCTCGCCGGCGATGATGGTGTAGCGCGCACCGTCCCTGGCGAGCAGCAGCGGCTGGAGGATGCCGCTCTGGCGGATGGAATCGGCGAGGGAGGAGAGCGCTTCCGGATCAAAAGCCTTCCGCGGCTGATCCCGGTTGGGGTCGATCAGGCTGACGGGAACTTGGAGGACGGCGTCCTCCGGAGCCCTGCCGGCGCGCTCAATTTTTTCAACTGTCTCCTCGACATCGGGCAGTATGGCGCTGAGGCCGCGCCCAAGTCCGCCTTTTCTGGCCATCGGTTATCTCCTCTCCGCGGCGGAAAGGAACTCCTCCGCCAGTTTTTGATAGCTTTGCGCGCCCAGAGAGCGCGGATCGTACAGATGAATGGGCAGCCCGTGGCTGGGCGCCTCGCTGAGGCGGACGTTGCGCGGGATCACAGTGTTGTACACTTTGCCCTTGAAGACGCGGCGGACCTCCCTGGCTACCTGCATGCCCAGGTTGGTGCGCGCATCCAGCATGGTCAGCACGAAACCCTCGATGGCAAGCCGGGGATTGACCGCCTGCACCTTGCGGATGGTGCCCATGAGGGCGCTGACACCCTCCAGCGCATAATACTCGCACTGGATGGGGATGAGCACGCTGTCCGCAGCGCAGAGCGCATTGAGCGTGATGAGACCAAGGGAAGGCGGGCAGTCGATGAAGATCCAGTCAAAATCCTCCCGGGCGGGCGCGAGCGCTTCCGCAAGGACGCGCTCCCGGGCGGCCATGCCGGCCAGCTCGATCTCGGCGCCGGCCAGGCGGAGATCGGAGGGCAGCAGCCGCAGATTCTTTTCCGGCGTTTTCAGCAGGGCGTCTTCCAGGGAGGCTTCCCCGGCCATCACCTCGTAGACGGTCGGATCAGTTTCCGCAACGCGGGCACCCAGACCGGAGCTGGTGTTGCCCTGCGGGTCGATATCCACGACGAGCACGCGCTGCCCGGCCGCCGCGACGCAGGCGGATAAATTGACACAGGTGGTCGTCTTGCCGACGCCGCCCTTCTGGTTGGTTACAGCGATGATCTTTGACATGTTTTCCTCGATATCTCAAAATGGGGCAAAATCAGGCCAGCTCGCCGTTTTCACCCAGTATGCGCAAAATGGTTTCCCGCTCGTCGCTCTCCAGCGGATAGCAGCGGATGAGCTCGCGCATGGCCGCGTAAGAGCCGGCGCGCGCGAGGTCGAACAGGGCATCCGAAAGAAGGGGATCGGGCGTCCTGTCCCGGTAAACGAGGGAGAGCAGGCGGTCCGCAAGTTCGCGGATGCCGTCCTCGGTGACGCGCGCGGTGCCCCTGGGCGTCTCGAGCGTCATCTCACGCCCGGAAAGGCGGTAAACCGTGTTGAAGAGCAGGGAATCCAACTGGTCCCAGAGCATGGGGAGAGAGTCGTCCGTGCGCCCGAAGCGCACGAGGATGCGGTTGATCTGGTAGACCAAATCGGGCGCGGACTCCTGCAGAGCGCTGCCCCAGGCATCCTTCAGCATGGATTCGATCTGTGTGAGACGCGAGACCATAGCCATCCCTCCTCTGCCGTTTCCTATTCTACACGCAAACAAAGGGCGGCGCAAGGGAAACTGAAGAGATAAGAAAAAGTGACTGCGCACTTAAACGCAGTCAATGGATTGGGAGATTAAGCCGAAAACCGTCTTTTCTTTTCCGAAATGACAATAAAGCCGAGAAGCAGGACTGCGGCACCGGTAGATATGAAAAGCCCGGCTTGCTGTAGTGGCCTGCGGTATTCAAACTGGACCGTATGGCGTCCGGCTGTCAGAGCAGTTCCGATGTGCCGGCTGTTGATCAGCAGGACATCCTGCTTTTGACCATCAACGTAAACAGACCAGCCTTTAGAATATGGGATGGCCATACAGAGAATCTTGTCGCTGTCGGCTGAAAAATCCCCCTGAACGCAGTCCACACCGATGGACACGTTTTGCAGAGCGTCTTTTGACAGGGCTTCTATCTTTTGCGCGTAGCCGTCCATGGGTATTCTGTAGACTTTGAGGCTGCTAAATGAATAAATGCCGCGCTTTGGCAGAGTGATCGTAAGGGAATCAATTTCATCAGTGGTGTAGCCGAGATTGACGATGAAATCATGTCTGCCGGAGGAGTAAGGGGAATCCGGCTGCATATACTGGATCACCTTTGAAACACCGGCGGAAGAGCGAACGGTAATGTCCGCGTCGGTTGTTGGAGCCAAAAACAGCTTGTCCTTGCGGATTGCCGACTGCTTGTCATAGGACAGCAGGTGCCAGTTTGTCTTGTTATAAAGGCATAGCGGATCCACGACATCCGGCCCGAAGTATAAATCGTATTCGGGCGTCACTTTAAATTCCAGATGATCAAACCCTACATATACTTCGGCGTCTTTAACGGGTTTTTCCAGCCTCAACGTAATTTGGGTGTTATCTGCGGTGGCGATGAAGGTGTTACCGGCCTGTGAAACCTCCGCCCCTCTGGGTTCGGCCAGATAAGAAACGGTATAATCCTGTATAGGGGCAGTATACAAAGGCAGGCCTTCCAAGGGTGTTCCCAAAACGGCTGCCGAAAGCTGTATTTCCTGTTTTTGAACCGGATTGAGAGATCCCCAGGTTTCTTGGGTTATATACGAATCATAACTGTATCCAAGCGGGAGCTTGAACCGGTTTTCATATACCTCATAGTTGTTTTGAAGGGCTTGGTTCAGCTTCTGAATCTGCACGCTGGACAGATGCTCCACATTCAGCTCTTTTTTTAGTTGGCCAAGAGCGTTCTCCGTGTTTTCGACCATGATATTCTCGGTTGTCAAAAGCTGGTATCCATAGGGGATGCCGAGATGATCATTGGGTTTTGTTAAATAGTAGCCTGCTGCGGACAGTGCAGTGGGGGTCGTCCGGTCATCGTAACCGGTTGTACTGTAGAAACGGGATTCACGCATTGCCAGAGCCGTACGGAACTGATTCAGGTATGGGTTGGAAAGAGACCAGTAATACTGGGTATTGGATATGCCGTTTAACAGATTGACATTTTGGGTGATGGAACGGCCTGTATACCGCGGATATTCTTCTGTTGCAATACTTTTGACCAGCGCGGTTTCATTATTGCTCCACCTTTTTACCGGAATATCCTTGTTTTCGAGAAACTCGGCAATATAATTGTCGCCGCCTGATGAAAACCGCCAGAATTCAACGTTAACAGTGCTGAATATTACAACGATCAGAAGGATGCACTGCTTTTTCCTTAAATCTTTTATGGAAAAATCATCTTTTAAAACTGAAAGACTTATAAAAAACAAGGGTATTGCAGATAATGCTGCAGCATCTCTGCTTCTTTCAAAGAGCAAGCACACAGCATAATAAACTACACTGAATATGAATAAGGAACGCCACTCTTTTGAAGAGGCTAAAAGCAGAGACTCCCATTTGACGGCAAGGATATAAGCCGCAAGAAGTGCGAATGCCCATACCCATCTGTTTGTCATATAAGACATGCCGTTGAAGATTCTGCCGCCGATGGGAAAGAGGATGATTCCAACACCGACAAAGAACAGGACTTTTAAAAGCTGATCCCGTCTTTTTTGCAGTAACAGCATGAATATGGAAAGTATGACCGGGACGCTGTAGCCTAGACACAGCCAGAATTTTTTATTCTTCGTTATTACCATGGCGGGCAATTGACTGTAATAGCCGAGTGAATAAAACCAATGGAAAGGCTGCGAAGTGCCAAGCCTGCTTTCCTGTAAAAAAGTACCCAGCACAGGGAAAAAGATGACAGCCGAAAGACCTGTGCCCAGTAATGCGGCAAGAGCGATTTTGAAGACAAAGCGGATAATATTCCCAATGTCATTCTTATAAAGCAGAAATAAACGTATAAAGGTATAGATTGCAGTCAGCAGGGCAATCATATAGAAAAAGTAGAAATTGCTGGCGGCGGATATGGCGGTAAAGAGGATAAACAGAAAGGGTTTTTCTCCGCGAAGGATTTTTTCAACGCCGAGGATCATGAGCGGGAAATAGATGAGCGGATTGATAAAAAAGGGATGCCGCCCTGCGTTGAGCACCGCCCAACTGCAGAAACTGTACGAGATCGCACCGGCGAGAATGCCGCAGCGGTTTTTTAGGCCTGTACCGAAACACAGCGCCGAAAAAGCAACCCCCGCCAGATACAGCCGCAGGATAGAGGAGAAGGTAAAGAAGTAATGCATAAAACGGGTCGGGACGAATACAGAGAGAAGCGTGACAGGATCGCCGATGACGTAATAATGCAGCGTGCCGAGAATGTCGTTTCCTTCTCCGATATAGAAATCCCAATCCGGAATGATGAGACGATGTGAGAGAACCAAGTTTTTGATGATTTTACGCAAATACTGGGCATAGTAGACCAGTGCTTTATAATGCTGAAGCCAGCCGTCTCCCCGATAGATGAGAGACTTGCCGGAGAAGATGAACCACGAAAAGACAAAGAAAGCAACAAGGCAAAACAAGGCAGTGTAGAATACATAAAAGATGCCTTTTTGATCTTTATGATCAGACAGTTGCTTATTGAAACGATGAAACATGCTTACACCTCACTTGCTTTGTCAGGTAATACCATTAATCATATTATAAATGGATAATATACGCAAGTAAATTAAGACTGCAAAGAAAACAACATTCAAATCGGGCATGATTGAAAGGGTAAGACTTTTTTGCCACGAAACAGATGAATTAAACTTCAATTCATGTTATAATGCTTTTACACAGAGAAACCACTTTCTATTTATATATTTTAGACAGGAGGGATTCGCAGTTGAAATACGACTATCTGGTTGTGGGCGCAGGACTCTTCGGAGCGACGTTTGCCAGGCAGGCGCGTGAGGCGGGCAAAACCGTGCTGGTCGTCGACCGCAGGGACCATATTGCCGGCAATGTGTATACCAGCCGGATCGAAGGCATCAACGTACACAGCTAC
>JAFUTW010000029.1 GCA_017484085.1 Clostridia bacterium | reverse complement strand
TACGGGGCTTGTCGGCTGCGTAGCGCCGGAATTGTAGGGACTGGCGTTCACAACGGAGGCATCGTCAAAACCGCTGATCTGATAGTTGCGGGTGGCGCTGCCTGCGGGCGTGATTTGTATATCATATTTGAAGTATTGCTCTTTGGAGCCTTGTGTGCCGGTAACGGTTTTTCCCACAGACAGGTCAACCGACGTCGCCGGATACTGATCCTGCAAGTCCGCTTTTGCGCTTAACGCATCCGTTGTGCTGAGCCCGGTAGCAGCCGCTGTCAATACGCCGTTCACATCCGTAACCAATGCGAAGAGATAGGTTTTCTCGGAATTGTTGGATAGTGTCAGAGGAGCCCCGCCATCATCTGCTGTTTTCGTGATTTCCCAATAATAGACGCCGGGCTCCTTGAAGGAAACGCCGCTCCAATCTACGGCAGCCGTCTTGGTGATTTTGTGGCCTGCGGCGCCGGCAAAATCATCATCGGGGCCATAGGATACGGAGGCAATGGCGGGTGTGCCCGTGATCACATCAGCGGCAGATAAACCATCCGGCGATTTTACGGTGGGGCTTCCTGCCGCAAAGGAATAGGTAATGGTGTAATCGAGGTTGTAGGGGGATTCCGTCAGTTCCATGGTATGGTTTACGGAACTGTTGCCCGGCGTAACGGCAGTATAGTTTACGACGTCTGCCAGTGCCGGCAATACCATAGCTGACAACATCAGCATGGCTGCAAGCGTCAGTACAAATGCTTTTTTCATGTAACTTCCATCCTTTCGTTTTATCTATTCTTTTCCTACGAATCAGGCAGAGTTCAGCGAAGCTATATGCCCCGTCTGCGGAATACATATACAACTTTTCCGATCAGATCACTCAGCCGCAATTCTCCAAAGCTGCGGCTGTCACTGCCGATGGTTCGGCAGTCATCCAATACGAACACGCCGGTTTTCCGCATAGTGTAGGGATAAACTACTGCGCTGTTCTCTATCTGATAAGTAGGATAGAATACACTTTCATCAAGCTCCTGATCATCTATCAGCAGTTTCCCATCAGGCGTCACCTGAATGGTGTTTTCGCCCATGGCTGCGATACGGGAAAGGGCGATCTCTCCGGTATCCGGATTTCTGTAAGCCACCACATCGCCTACGCGATATTCGCCCAGCCTGTAAAATACCGTCAAATCTCCATCCATCAGAAAGGGATACATTCGATTGCCCCGTTGGATATGAACCCCTATGATGAAGATAAACACCACCGTGAGCAGAGTTGCATTCAGGGCCAGCTTGATCAGAAACCGAACAACAAGGCCCCGGCTCTTCTTCTGTTCCGTGTCCTGTGGTGCTCTTGGCTTTTGCACAGCCTTCTCAGGGGCCTGAACTTCAACCGGCTCATCAATCGGCATTTGGTCGTCTGATGGGCCTTTGTTCATTCTGATACCATCATTCATATCCGCGTTTTCTCCTTTCCAGCCATACGATTGTCAGCAAAGCAATGCCAGTCCCTATTCCAATCCAAGCTGGTGTTACGGAATCCAGCACCCCGGTAGGAGGAGATGCCTCCAGTTCATTGATGAACGCCACTTCTTCCTCGTTGCCTGCAACAGTCCCTTGTGCCTGATTCCCGGCTGTAATCGTTCCGTTATTGATTTGGTAAGATGCTGCGTATGCGCCGTTGGATTCCTGAATGACGTAACTTCCGTGAAAAGCGTGAAATGTAATGGTCTGACCGTGGGCCAGGCTGAATGTTGCTTTTCCGTCTGCGTCAAGCTGGATTTCCCTGACGCCAGTTTCATCATCCATCGAATATTGGATGGTCATATCAGCATAATCAGGCGCTGCCAGTTCAAAAGCAAAGGATTGATCCTTGCTTCCGATATTGCCACCCACCTGCTTGGATACGGTCAACTTTCCAACCTGCGTGTTCGTGTTTACAAATATCACTTGGCTTTCCTGAATTTCCTCAGTGCAGGCTTCGTCATAATAATACTTCGTTTCCACGATCAGGCTGCCGTCCCCGTCGTCCGTTAAAATGACCTGGGCATAATAAGTCTGGTCTGTATAGCTGATGCTCGGATCACTGCCAGGATTTTCTTCGATTCTATAGGTATAAGTTTTGTTGGTCACGCCTCCCGTCATATCATTTGCGAGGGAAAACATCATCTCAGGGAAGGTGAATTTCCCGCTTCCATCGTTGCCGACAGCCTCCGCTATCACCACGGGATTGGCAGCGTCCGTAATGTTTGTTAATTTGCAGGAAAACTGTCCTACTTCCATGGGCAGCGGCTCGTCCAGCGCAGACAGATAGCTTTTCTGTGCCGCCAGAACGGATTTGCCTGTTGAGTTGTAATAATTCGTGAAATTGACAAAATCCACATTGGCTTTCTGCGTAAAGGTTTCATCGGTGTAGTATGTTTTGTTGATCCACCCCTCCGGACTGACGGTTCCCTCAAAATAGAATTTCTTCGTATCATAGGTTATGCCGTTCAGGGAATATGTACCGTCTGCGTTGAGTATCGCGCCGTCCGGTATAAGTTCCTCATACACATAGCGGAATGTTTTGCCGACGTAACGCTCCAGCCTTTCTCCCTCCAGCTGCGCATCGCCATAGTTGATGTTGCCATCGACCGCGTTGCCCACAATCAGCGTTTGCGGCTCGTGATCATAGTCCGGTATCCAAATTACATCCTGATCTGGTGCAGATACGGGCATCACCGCCGGCAACAGCACATTGCCGTCTTCATCCAGAATGGCATAGCCGGTTAGCTTATATTGAAATTGATTTTCCTTCAGCGTTTCCTCGCCGTCACTGCCACCCTTATATAGGGTCTTATGCGCAGTAAAGTCATAGGTGCTCACCAGATTGTAACGGATCTTCATATTGGATCTGCCAGCTCCGCGTTCCAGATAAAAGAAATCCAAAGTGTGATATGTGCCGCTGGCGTATGTTTTGATGCTGCCATCTTCCTCCACCTTCCAGCGGAACTGCTCTTGGGCAGCTTCTTCCCCGATGGCTGCAACCACCATGTCATAGATCGTTGTTTCATGTACATTGTTACCATATTGATGGTTTTTCACCTTCACTTCACCCGTGGCAAAGTTGATGCTCAAATCCTGTGCAGAGTGAATGCCGCCCACGTCGCCGATCAAAATGCCGTCGATAAAGACCCATACATCGTCATCGCCGGAGAACTCATAAACCATTTCCTGATATTGACCGCTGGGGTTGAGCACCAGGCCGTCATTCGGCACAGAAAACTCGGTTTGCATATGAACGCCAAAGAAGCATCGATCCGGTTCGGCATCTGAAAACGGGAAAAACATGCCGTTGCTTTGCTGTGTTACGTCAAAATCTCCCGTTTCCGTATTCAGCTTGGCTTTGTGAATTTCCGAATTAAAATAATAGTAGCCGTCCTCATCCACGGTAAACAACTCGCTTGCGTCCGTATGCGTTTCCTTGGCCGGCAGTGTATTGCCATTGATTTCAACATCAATATCCTCATGATTAAATAAGTAGGCCAGGCTTTCTCTGCTTCCAAAATTCAGCACAGGGTATCCGTCCACCAATTGCCGCTGCACGAGGTTTTGTGTAACACCTCCAGTATATCCAGTCCAATTGTTTTCTGTGCCGTGGCTGTTGTTTGTGCTGCCCCAAAACCATAATGTGTGATTATCATAATTAATTCCTCGATTATTGTCTTTTATTGTGCTGTTTCCTTTCGCATCATAGACCCAATAGTCAAAAACGTCGATGTTCGTGTTGGCAGGATTGGAAATCGTCTGCACGGGATCACCGTTTGCTGCCGAAGCCGGGAAAGGAAAAAGGCAGCACATCATCATAAGGCACAGCATCATGTGAAGCCAGCGACGCCCCCGTCTGGTCGGTGGAAAGCTCTTCATACACTCACCTCGCTTTCAGTCGCTTCTCCAGTGATATAGGATAGCAGAGCAGCTGATAGCAGAGGGTTATTCATCGGTTTGCCATCGGTTACAATGGCTGTATTATCAGAAATTTTCAAAAAAATTGTCAGAAGCGCGAGCTTCTGACTGAAAATGATTAAAAGAAAATATGCTGTTTTCTTACTTTTGTTTGGTAACTGGAAAAAATTTCATGCGGGGGGGGGTAAACAATAGCGTAGCTTTGACGCCGCATCCGGGTTTGCTTTCAACCGTTAAAGACCCGGCATTCCATAAGCGAAGAAGCTCTTGCATATTCTTGAGGCCGAAGGATTCTTTCGCATCGAATTGAGAAGGGTCAAAGCCCGGCCCGTCATCCTGCACCATGACGCAAAAACTGTCATTGTCCATCCAGCTTTTTATTTCAATATGTATGCCAGACGATCCTTTCATTCCGTGCTTGACGGCGTTTTCTACCAGTGGCTGTACGGTAAAAGGGGGAACTGAAAAATCGCTATTTTGAATGTCATAACGGACAGTCAGCCGATCTCCGAACCGCATTTGCTCCAGCTTTACATAGTTTTCCACCAGCTTCAGTTCCTGGAAAAAATGGACACGCTGCAATTGATCCATATTCCGTAGTGCATCCCGCAGATAATCGGAAAACAGCCCGACAGCTTGCTGCGCCTTTGAAGGATCGCTTTCGCACAAATAATAGATGCTTGTGAGCACGTTATAAATATAATGCGGTTTGACTCGCTCCAATATGGCTCGCAGGTGATATTCATGCACTTCCTGCTCCCGCTGAGTCAATTTCCGTTCCAGGACTTCATCAAAATAAAAATGATTTGCCACCAGGCCGGCCATAATCAACGGATATTGCAGGCTGAGTCCTGGAATAACCGGGCCAATCAGTGAGGATATGAGCGGCAGTGACGGGAGAAAAATAAGCAAAGCGGCATCCGTTTTCTTATTGGTCTTTTTCACATATCGGATCACAGAAATGATGTTAAAGATTACCGGAAGCGCGCCAGGAATGATAGCGATCCGATACAAAATGGGATTGGTTATTTCCCGAACCACCAAATCATAAAAATATGGGGAAATACAGTTGCTGCTCCACAAAAGCAGCCCGATCATGCAAGCGATGCCGTTGCATAGGAGCAGCAGTTTTGCGGCACGGTTCTTCCTTATAGAAAGCACAGCCAGCATATAGTAAGTATAGAGCCATATAAGCGAATAGAACGCAACGAATGAAAGGGCGTTCAACAATCTGAACAGAAGGTCATAGCGTTCATCCTGATAAAAAAAGCATAGCGCCGTACCGTTGAGCAGGAGCATCACAGTAGCAACAATCAGCAAGACCCGGTTGATTTCTCCGGGTTCAGAGCGCCTTATATCTCTCTTTAAGACCGTTCCCCAAATGATAAAAAGAATACCAAGACCGGCGCAGTAGAGATTCAAGACACCATTGACCAGATTCATAAGCCGATCCGCCCTTCTTTGCGGTCGATATTGACATGCGTCTGTTCCGCCCAATCATATTGCCGCATGTATTCACCCATATAGGCGTTGATGCCTTCAGGCGTTCCGCGAATCCAGTTATAGTAATCACAGCGTATCTGATCTGCTGCCAACCCCAGGGAGTTTCGCTGTTTGATCAGAATATATTCCATGCCCACGCTTTTCAGTGTGTCATTCAAATCCTTCTGCACCTGCTTATAGTAACTGTCCCGTTTAGTTTTTCCTCCCCATAGAATAGTAATCAGCTCATCACGGGAGATCACTGCACCGCGCCGATCAATCAGATAGGCAAAAAGCTCTTTCGTCTTTTGATACTTGAAAACCAAAGGTCGTTTATCATAAAATACTTCAAAGCTGCCAAAGGTGCGAACATACAGGCCGGTATGCTGTGTTTCCGGGGCATAACGCAGATTGCCTAATTCCTCCATGACCCGTTCCGTTTTGAGCGGCTTGAGCAAATAACCCGATGCCCGCAGATTCATTGCTTCTTCAAAATAGTTCTGATAGGCGGTAGCAAAGATAATATTCAGCCGGGGACAAAGGTGCTTCATATGTTTTGCCAGTTCAATGCCATGATACTCCGGCATTTCCAAATCCAGAAAAACCACGTCCGCTGCTTCAACCTTCAAACGTGCTAACGCATCTGCCGGAGAAGAAAAAGCCAATACCGTTGCCTGTGGCGCGCATTGCCGGATCAGCGCTGCTTCTCCTTCCAAGATCACCTTTTCATCATCGATCACGAAAATGGTCATCCCAACCATACCTCCCTTCAGACGGCAATACCCATTTTAGCACATAAAAGTTATACAACGGTTACAGTATGCTGTGCCATTATATTCAGAAACTTGAAACGGGTATCAGCATCCTTTTGGGATATTTTTTGTCTTTGAAAAAAGAGATAATGGCGTGAATGGCAGCATCCGTTATATTCCAAGTATCGCAGGGATCGTTCTCAGCGAATGTCTCTACCCAAGCAGTCTCTTCTTCCAGATTGAATTGAATCTCACCCCATGCACCGTCGTTGTCCACCTGATAAGCGTAGGCAGCGGCGGTTATTTTTTTGCCTTCACGCTGGATGGAGATTCGCTTGAGGCGCACGCAATGAAGCTGGCCCATTTTTACCAACTCCAGCATCAGCTTTTCCACGGCGCGCTTGTAAGCCATTTCTGCGCCAGGCGCGCCGGTGCCTTCAAAATCTTCGGCCAGCTTTTCAAAGGAAACTTTCGTTTTCATATCGCTGACCCGGCCGCAGGTCATGCAGATGGCGTTGCGTTTCTCCAGCAGCCTCTGATCCCGGTAGGACAGTCTTTCAAACGCTTTGTCAACCGCCTTCGCCTCTGTGCCTGCCCATAGAATATCGACATAATCCCAATGATCCGGGATCAGTTCATCCGCTTGTTCCCAGCCTTCGCCTTCATCGTTGAGCAGCACGGGCACTCGGCGTTTGCGCTGCCGGAAAGCGGCAGCCAGCTTTGCCGCAGCCGTATCCTCGGAGCATTGATTTTTTTCAGCGAAAAGCCGGATCGTTTCTTTCGTATTTCCGTGGCACAACGCATAAAACTCCATGATCTGCCGGGCGTCCTTGTATTCCTGGAGAGAATCGAAAGCATAGTATTCCTCTTCCATGCGGAAGCGCAGCATCACGTCGGTGATATACCATTTGATATAAGAGAGGAATCTTACGTTCCTGTCGGGATCATAGTCCTGGAATCTCCGCAGTACCTCCATCCGGCATTCCAGCTTCAAATCCATGAACCGTTCCGGGTGAATCCAGCTTGTCTCCGTACCGAGAAAATTCTCGATTCGTTTATTGAAATATGCCTCATTCTCATGGAGATAAAAGAAGATGTATTTCAGCTCGTGGGTCTCCTGGGCCAGGCAGATGTAATGATCCTTTTTGCCTTCCGGCGAAGCAGGCGGCTCCGGGTTCAGCCGATACGCATTTCGCGCGTCATACAACGTCAGCCTGCCTCGTCCTGATTGGGACGCCCGCAGCGTGTATTCGCCTAAATCCCAGGAGTAATCTTTCAGTATCTGTTCCAACGCTGCCTCCGTTTATCCCAGCAGTTTTTGCGCTTCAGCCTTCAGTGCGTCCTGTTCCATTTCCCGCTGATAGGCTCCCTTTGCATAGGCCAGATCCGCCTTGGCCCGCTGCTTTTTATCCTTCGCCAATTTCTTCATGGCGTCGGCCAATTCCCGGCTGATCGTGCCTCGGCTCAGGCATTGGTTGATGGTGTTCATGCGCCGGTTATAAGGCGCGTTCAGCGGATGATCCGCCGCCAATTCCCGCGCTGCCCGGCCCTGCATATTGCCGATCACCCGGCACTTCCTTCCCAGGGGATCAGTGGGGCAAAGATCGCTGCAATATTTCGTGTGCCGAGCATCGGTGGTCAGAAACCACCTGCCGCAGATGGCGCAGCGTTTCGGGGCGTGGCCTACGGATAGGCCCTCAAAGAAATCGGCCCGCAGCATCCCGCCGAAGGTGAGGAAGTGCATCTGTTTTTTCATGTGCTTCTGCCCGTTCTTTCCGTTCACGCCCGCCGTATATTGAAGGGATACATTTGCCATGGACATCCAGGAATCGGTGCCATCTCCGATGCGGAAATTCTCCGGGAAAGACTGGCTGAACTGCGTCAGATATGCTTCCTTCGTGCGGGGCACATCCTTTCCGTCCAGCTTATCGGCAAATGGGCCGATATGCTTTTGCAGCATCGTGATAGCTTCATAGTAATTCGACAGCGCAGGAGCCAGGCCAAGCAAGTCTCGGGTAGGACCAAATCGCTTCCCTGCTTCTTCGTCCACCTGTCCGATTTGTACAGCCCTGTTATAAGCCTGGATTTTCTTGAACGCTTCCACGCTGAATACCTGATCCAGCCGCTGATCCAATTTCGGATTGCTGAAGAATGTAAAGGGCTCGTATCGGGCTATCAGCTTCAACAGGTCATGGGCTGCCAGGCACGCGCTTTTCATGGCGATTTTGTCTGCGGTGCCGGTGTGCAGCATGGTGTTGACTGCCGCGATCCGCTGACACAGGGGCAGCAATTCTTCCAAGGCTTTCCCTGGGATATTCAGCGCCATGCAAGCGATGGAACCTGTGGGCAGAATCCGATCCCTGTATTGCACGGTATCATCGGCAAAAATCAGTGTGAGCATACCGCTCTCTTTCTCCAAATCCATGTTGTACTCCTCAAAGATACGAATGTGTGTTCGCGTTTCTTTATACATCATTCTTTTTGAAAATGAAAGGGGTAATTTGCGCCTTTGTCGTGTTTTTTCTTTCAGGCTTGTCATCGGTTTTTTGGGTTTTTAACGAAAACGATCATATTTACGGTGAAGGGACGAATGACAGCGCCAGAGCAGGGTGACGCTGTTTTTCTGTGCCTGGATTTTCAAGCGAAGGAGGTGAACGAATGAGCAAACGGATGGATCAACTGCTGGAGAAGCAAAAGAAGCTGCTGGAGAAGAAACAGCAGGCTGAAGCCGAGGAAAAGGCCGTGCAGAAGCAGATCAAAGAACTGACCCGCAGCGAGCGCACCCATCGGCTGTGCAACAGGGGCGGGTATCTGGAAAAGCTTCTGGAAACCCTTGGCGCGCCGGAGCTTACGGACGAGGAAGTATTCGGTTATCTGGATTATGCCTTGAATACGCCGTATGCAAAGAAGGCCCTGGAAAACCTGCTGGAAACCAAGCGGATGGCGGCAGCGAAGGCCGAGGGAACCGAAGCCGGGGAATCGACTGACTAAGAACCCGGAGTTTACGGAGGGCGCAATTATATGAACTTCGTTCATCCATTGCGCTCTCCGAGGGCTCCTGCGGAGGGCTCGATGGAGAGAGGCCACTTTCATGGCTTCTCTCCATCAGCAGGGGCGGCCCCCTGCGCCGATTGCATCGGCTACCCCCATAGGAGCGCTGCGGCGGGTCAGAAACGACGAAACGAAGAGGAGGTGAGGCACACATTCCGTGTCCCCATTATAACATCACGATCATCGCCCGGGGCAAGGTGAAGGGCAACTCCGTAGTCGGAGCCGCCGCCTACCAATCGGGCGATAAAATCTATTCCGAATATGAGCATGAATGGAAATCCGGCGATCACCTGGAGAGGATCATCCACAAGGAAATCCTGCTGCCGCCCAACGCCCCGGAGAAATACCTGGACCGCGCGACGCTCTGGAACGCTGTGGATGCGTCCGAATCGAAGAGCACGGCGCAGACCGCTCGGCGCATCATCATGGCACTGCCAAAAGAGTTGACCCGGGAACAGAACATCGAACTGATCCGCAATTACTGCCAAACGTCCTTCGTGGATCGCGGCATGATTGCGGATTTTGCTGTCCATGACGACGACGAAGGCAATCCCCACGCTCATGTGCTGTTGACCATGCGCTCCCTGAACGAACAGGGAGAATGGAATTCGAAAACCCGGACGGAGTTTGTCCTGGATGAAAACGGCGAGCGCATCCAAACGGCCAACGGAAAATTCAAGCGCCGCTGTGTCAGCTGGGACGGCTGGAATGATCGGGGCAACTGTGAAATTTGGCGGCATGAATGGGAGATCATGCAAAACGCCGCTTTGGAAAAAGCAGGGCGGGAGGAACGCATTGATATGCGATCCTTTGAGCGGCAGGGGATCGAGCTGGCTCCCACCGTACACTTGGGCCCTGCCGCTTCTGCTTTGGAGAAGAAAGGCATCCATACGGAGCTTGGCGATCACAACCGGATTGTGAAAGCAGTCAACGCCCTGCTTATCGCAATCAAGAACAAGCTGAAAACCCTGCTGGAATGGCTGACGGAACTGACCGACATCATCAGCGATCAGAAGAAGTTGGAAAGTCCCGGTGATTATCCGCTCCTTTCCGTGCTCATGGCCTACTATGATTTGCGGGAAAAGGAACGCTGGAATTGGAGCAATGGTGCGCGCAACAAAGGCGGTATCAACGATCTGAAAGAGAAGGCGGCAGTCCTGTCCTTTATGAAGGATCATGACATCTATTCCATTAAGGATTTTGCCCGGCTGCTGAATGCCACCAGTGGAAAAGTCCGAGAATTGGAATCGGATAAAAAGGCAAAGGAGAAACGCATCCGGGATATTGATGCTATTCTGGAAGCAGTCAAGACGCTGAAAGAGCTGAATCCGATCCGGGAGAAGTACAACGGAATTCATTTTACAAAATCAAAGGAAAAGTATCGGCAAGAACACGCCGAAGAACTGGACCGGATCGACAAGGCCAATAGGCTACTGCACAAGCTGAATGTTACGCTGCCTATCAACAGCAAAACACTTCGCGCGGAATCCGCCCAGCTTCGCGCAGAGGTAGAAGCCATGCTGCCGGAGTTGGAAAGTGTAAAGGCAGAACTGGACGAGCAGATGAAGATCCGCTCCCATGTTCGGAAGGCGCTGCCGGAAGCACTGACATTCACAAATCAAAATGGGCAAAAACGCTTTGAAGATGTTTCTGAGGAAGTGCAAAACAAGGAAGAATTGGAAGCCCTTTTGGAAGCGTCCGTAGATTGGGCAATCCGGCGCAGTGAAGAAATCGAACAGGGCAATCCCACCCCCAGCCGGATTCAGGAAGAAGAACGGCAAATCAAAAATCAACAGACCAAAGAACGCCAGAAAAACTGGCAGAAAGGAGACCGATAACCATGCATCAGATTGAAAACCAGATTCAGCGTAGCATCCGACAGCTGGCGCAGAAAGAATGCGCCAATTATAACAACGGCTGCTGCCTGCCGGAGGATCGGCCCTGCCATGTCATCAGCCAAACCTATAAGACTATCCATGACGGATCCATGAACTGTGATTATTTCCTTCGGGCAGTCTTGCCCTTGCAATCGGAGTTGAACACCGCTGTTTGGCATGAGCTGCTGCGGGAGGAAGATCAGGCTGGCGAAGGCTGGAAGGAATGTGCCCGCTGCCACAAGCCCTTCATCCCCGGCAGCAACCGTCAGCGCTATTGCGCCGATTGCGGCGCAGCGGCCAAGCAAGCCCGAAGCCGGGAGAAGCAGCGCCGCTATCGGGAGCGGCAGAAAACACCGGCGTGATCGTTACCCTTTAGGACGAAAAAAGTCTAGGAAAATCAACCCTTCCCGGACACCTCATCGGGGCAGGATGACCTAATGGTCATCCTGCCCCAAATCATACATCAAAAGCAGGAGGAACATCCAACCATGAACGGAACGAAATTTACTTTAGAAGGCGATGGAAGAATATCCGTCCCCAACCTGTCTGCATACTGGATTCCAGAGCAAACCATTCAGAGAGTTATCCACGGAACCACCTATGTCGTTACGGGCACTTATGAGGGCAACGAGCTCTTCACCCGAATGCTGGAGCGTATTATGGCGAAAAGTTTTACAACTGAACCCCAAGAAAACATGGAAGAATCGGAGGAATGACCCATGACAGATATGCGGAAGAATGATATAATAGAAACGACCAATCCTGTACTGCCAGATGCCCCGACAGATAAGGAGGATCATACAGACATGTCAGGGGCAAAAATCACGGCGCTCTATTGCAGGCTCTCCCAGGAAGATGAAAGGCTGGGCGAATCCCTGTCGATAGAACATCAAAAGGAAATCCTGCTGCAATACGCAAAAGACCATCGCTTTCCCAATCCGACCTTCTTCGTGGATGACGGTTACAGTGGAACTGACTTCAACAGACCAGGCTTCAAAAAGATGCTGGCGGAGGTCGAAGCGGGACATGTGGGTGTGCTGCTCACGAAGGATCTCTCCCGACTGGGACGCAACATGGCCATGGTGGGTCTGTACACGACCTTTACCTTTCCTCAGAATGGAGTACGGTACATCGCAATCAATGACAATTACGATTCAGCGGATCAGGTGAGCGTGAACAACGACTTTGCCGGTATCCGCAACTGGTTCAACGAATTCTTCGCCCGGGACACCAGCCGGAAGATTCGAGCGATCAACAAGGCAAAAGGCGAAAAGGGCGTACCGCTGACCACCAATGTGCCCTATGGGTACATGAAGGACCCGTCTGATCCAAAGCATTGGATCATTGATCCCGAGGCCGCCCAGGTCGTCCGGCACATCTTCAACCTGTGCATGGAAGGCCGAGGCCCCAGCCAGATTGCGGACCAGCTGATTGCGGAAAAGGTATTGACGCCGGCGGCGCACAAGCGAGAACTGGGAATCAACGTTCCCAATCCCATCCCGGAGAATCCCTGCCACTGGAACAGCTCAGCGGTTGTGCATATTCTGGAGATGCCGGAATACACGGGGTGCGCGGTCAATTTCAAGACCTACACCAATTCCATCTGGGATAAGAAAACCAGGGATAATCCCAAAGAAAACTGGGCGGTATTTCCAGGCCACCATGAAGCGATCATTGAGATGGACGTATTCCAACGGGTGCAGGAAATCCGGCAGCAGCGGCATCGCAGGACGAGCAACGGAAGGAGTAACATCTTTTCCGGTTTGGTATATTGCGAAGACTGCAAAGAAAAGCTCTACTTCTGTTCATGCAAGACCTTTCAGCCCAACCAGGAATTCTTCGACTGTTCCACGCATTGGAAAAATAAGGAGAAATGCAAGGGGCATTATATCCGGGCGGCTGTGCTTGAGGAAGTGGTGTTAGCCCATGTTCAGATGGTGACAAGCTATATTCTCCGTTTTGAGGACTACTTCCGGCAGGTTATGACAGCTCAAAAGCGTCAGGCAAGCAAGGAAGCGATCCAAATCCGAAAAAAGGAGCTTGAACGGGATGAACGCCGTATCTCTGAGCTGAAACGCCTGTTCATCAAGGTGTATGAGGATAATGCGGCAGGAAGACTGAGTGATGAAAGGTATGAGATGCTCAGCCAGACCTATGAAGCGGAGCAGAAGCAGCTGGAAGCCGATACTGCCAGACTGCGGCAGGAAATCGAAGTACAGGAAGCAGAGAACGATCATCTTGAACGGTTCATTGAAAAGGCGAGAGCCTATGTCGGTATCAAGAAGCTGGATGGCTATATCCTGCATGAGCTGATCAGCGCGATCTATGTGAGCGCGCCTGACAAGAGCAGTGGGCACAGGGAACAGCACATCCGCATTGAGTACAACGGCATCGGTTTTATCCCAATCCATGAACTGATGGCAAAGCAAACGGCGTGACCGAAATCACGCCGTGAGCCTTGAAAACATTACGTTTTCGTCGATTGAAACCTAATACTGTGTTACGGAGTCCGCCGAAATTCCGCAGCTTTTTGTTATGTGTTCAGGGGCGGTGCGCCTGCTCTTTGGCGGCGAACGCATCCCGCTCCGCGGACAGTTCCCGCTGAAGCTGCCGGCCGGTCCACGAGGCGTTCGTCGGCGTCAGCACCGCCTTGAGATCCAGCCGCTGCGCGCCCGTCGCCCGGGCCGCGGCCAGGTAGGCGTCCATCAGTTCCCGGGAAAAGCCCGCCATCACCAGCATGGGCTCACGAAGCGGCTGCGCGAGCGGCGACAGCGCTGCCCCGCCGTCTGCCCGGAGAAGCTCCAGCAGCGGCCGGTCGGCCTCAGCGGGGGAAACCTGCCGCACGCGGATGCGCAGCCGCTCCGCCGTCGCGCGCCACGCCTTTCCCTTTTCCCCTTCCAGCCCGAAAAGCAATACGGCCGGCGCGCTCATAATATGGCTCCTTCCTCCAAAAATGCCCGGTTCACGACATCCTCCGGCGAATTGATGGAAGCGCCGGCGTCAAACGCCGCGATGTTCCCCATCACATAATCCACCATATTGCGGGTGTTGTCCGCCGTGTTTCCGCCTGCGTGGGCGCTGGCGACCACGTTGTCCATCGTCAGCAGCGGATGATCCGCGGGGATCGGCTCTTTCGCGTACACGTCCAGGCCGGCCAGGGCGATCTGCCCCGTCCGCAGCGCGTGCACCAGCGCATCCTCATCCACGATGGGCCCGCGCGCCGTGTTGATCAGCATGGCGCTCTTTTTCATCGCCGCAAACTCTGCGGGGCCGATCATTCCCCGCGTATCCTCCTTCAGCGGGCAGTGGATGCTCAGGATGTCGCTCTCGGAGAGCAGCGTGCCG
Organism: Clostridia bacterium; assembly: GCA_017484085.1. Classification (GTDB taxonomy): domain Bacteria; phylum Bacillota; class Clostridia; order Christensenellales; family Aristaeellaceae; genus Ventricola. The sequence continues at coordinate 57,054 of JAFUTW010000029.1, read as the reverse complement.
AAGTCCACGAACCGGTAGCCGAAGCGCTCTTCCTGCTCGCGCTGGCGCACGATGTCATAGTAGATGACCTTTGCGCCGAAGGCCGAAACCAGCCCGGCGACCCGCCGCCCGATCCGGCCCAGGCCCAGGATGCCCACCGTCTTTCCCCGCAGCATGTAGGAGCGCCCGAAGTACTCCGTGCGCGGGAAATGGCCCCGTCTCAGGTCGCGGTTGATTTGCAGCAGGTTGCGGTAGCCCGCCAGCATCAGCATCACCGCCAGCTCGGAGACGATGCCCGCGTTGACGCCCGGGCAGTTGCACACGGGGATGCCGCGGCGCCCCCACGCCGCAAGATCCACGTATTCATAGCCCGCGCCCCAGAGCTGGAGCAGACGCAGCTTCGGCGTGCGCTTTGCGAGGCTCCCGTCGAGTGTCAGCCTCGTGATCAGGTAATCGCAGTCCGAAAGCCTGCCCGCGTCTTCCGGCCGCACCGCATCCACCAGCTCCATGCCCGCAGGCACGCTCTCATGCAGCATCTGATATGCTTCGGGGAACCAGATGCCCGTCAGGCCGATCTTCTTCATTTGCCGCTCCCTCGCTTCGATAGGTTTCGTTGACAATTATACACGCGCTTCTTTATAATGCAACCGGTAACCCTATTACACGGATAAGGGCTGATTGCATGAACACACCTGAATACAGGGCTGTATTCTTTGATATCGACGGCACGCTGGTCTCCCACCGCACAGGGAGCATCCCCGACTCCGCCAAGGAGACCGTGCTCGCGCTGCACGAGCGCGGCATCCTCCTGTTTCTCTCGACCGGGCGGCACTTTTCGGAAGTCAAAAACCTTTGCGGGGTCCTGGATCTCCCGTGGGACGGCTTTGTCACGCTGAACGGCCAGTACTGCTTCGATGGGAAGACGCCCTACCACGCGCAGGCGATCGAGCCTCAGGACATCGCCCGCCTCATCGCCCGCTCCGAAGAGCTGCAGGTGCCCTGCAAGTTCGTGGAGGAGGACAGGATGTACGTAAGCGCCCATACGGACGTCGTGCGGCGCGTGCAGGCCGACATCCATACGCCTCTCCCCGCGCTGGGCGATCTGCGCCACGGCCTCACGAGCCCCGTATACCTCGTCGTCACTTATTGCTCACCCACGCAGCAGAAGGAGCTCCTCGCACCGCTTTCGCACGTGCGTTCCACCATCTGGAACCCGTTTGCCTTCGACGTCATCCACAAGGACGGCAGCAAGGAAAACGGCGTGCGCATGACCTGCCGGCGCTACGGCATCCCGCTTGAAGCGGCGATGGCCTTCGGCGACGGCGAGAACGACGCGGACATGCTGCGCTGCGTCGGCATGGGCGTCGCCATGGGCAACGGCGCCGAGGTCGCCAAGAAAGCCGCGCGGTTTGTCACGCGGGACATCGACGACGGGGGCATCGCCTTTGCCGTCCGCCGTTTCGGCCTTTTGCCCGGCTGATCCTCAGGCGCCCGGCGCCAGCAGCGCCAGCGCCGCGAGGATAAGCAGCAGCCCCAGGCGCTGCCGCTTCCCCGGCTTCTCCCCGAAGAAGAGCGCGCTCACCGCCGTCACCAGCAGGAGCGTCCCCGTGCTATACAGGGGATAGGCCGCAAAGGACGGCACCGTCGCAAGCGCCTTTAAGAGCAGGAAGGACGAAAAGTAGTTGGGTATGCCCAGGAGTATGCCCGCGCCGAATTCCGCGGGCAGCATGCGCTTGCCGGTCCGCTGCCGCTCCCTCACGGCCAGCGCCGCCGAGATCAGCGCCGCCGTGAGAAACAGCCAGAAGAAGAAGAGCGCGTCCTCCCGCGAGGTGCCCAGCTGCTCAAAAATCTTGGCCATCGCATCCCCGCTGCCGCAGCACACCAGCGTCAGCGCGAGCAGCGCAGGGTTTTCGGCCTTGTCTTCTCCGCCGTCTCCCCGGTTGATCAGCAGGATGGCCGGAAACACCAGTGCGATGCCGCAGAGCTGCAGAAAGCCGGGGCGCTCCCCGAAGCAGAGGATGCCCACGCCAAGGGGGACGAGCAGCCCCAGCTTGGCAAAGGCGGCCGACAGCGTCGCGCCGTTGACGCGGATGCTGCTCTGCATGGAAATCAGCCCCGCCACAAAGACGGCGCCGCCCGCCAGGCCGAGGCCCGGCGTCAGCGGGGAGCCCTGCCAGAGCAGCGCCTTGTCCGGCAGGAACGCAAAGGACAGCGCGATGCACATGAGATAGTTCCCCAGGATGAGCGCGAAGCGGTTGCCGCGCTGCCCCCGCAGCGCCTTCATGGCCAGCGTCATCGAAGCGCTGCTGACGATCGCCATCATCAGAAAGGTCACCGGTTTCATCTCCTCAGGCGGGCTGCCCCGCAGCGGTTTGCAGTCGCTCCCCACTATAGGCGAGGCCCGGCAGCTTGTCAATCCTGCAGGCGGTTCTTTCTTTCGCCTGATTTCTATTCCCATCAGGGTGAAAATATGCTAAACTGTAAGCAGATGAAACGTGTCAACCGGCGGCGGTGCCGCTGACAATAAAAAGGAGGAATGTCCCATGAAAAAGCTGCTTTCCCTGCTTCTGGCCGTCCTTATGGTCTCAGCGTCGTTTGCCGCGCTGGCCGAGGACATCGGCGACACCCTCGTCATCTACACCCCGCAGACCGAGAAGGACTGCGAAGTACTGGTCGACGGCTTCAATGAGCTCTATCCGGACTGCGAGGTCGAGATCGTGAACGGCTCCGCCGGCGAGCTCGTCGCGAGAATCGCGGCAGAGGCGGACAATCCCCAGGCGGACCTGATGGTCGGCGGCCTCACGCAGACCGACGGCACCAACTATGTGGATTACTTCGAGCCCTATGTCTCCCCCAACGATGCGGAGATGCTCGAAGGCTACCACAGCAACAACGGCATCTACAACTACAACTTCATCGCGCCCATCTGCTTCGTCGTCAACACCACGATTCTGGGCGAACTGGGCGTCACCGTTAACAATTATCAGGACCTGCTCCAGCCGGAGCTCATGGGCAAGATCATCGTGGCCGATCCCAACTCCTCTTCCGCGGCGTGGAACAACTTTTCCAACATGCTGGCCGTCTTCGGCTATGACACGCCCGAGATGTGGGATTACCTCGAGAAGCTTATGAACAACAAGCTCGTCGTGGTGCAGAGCTCCTCCACCGTCTTCAAGTCCGTCGGCAACGGCGAGTACGCGGTCGGCCTCACTGCCGAGGATCAGGCTGCCACCCTGCTGCGTGACGGCAACACGGAAGTCGCCATCGTCTACCCCGAAGAGGGCTGCGGCGCTTACGCCTTCGGCGGCGCCATCGTAAAGGGCGCCAAGCATGAAGCGGCCGCGAAAGCCTTCATCGACTACACGCTGGATGCCCACTGGCAGTCCGTGCGCGCCGGCTCCCAGGGCACGCTGCGCGTCACCAACGCGAACGCCTCCTTCGAGTCCCCGTACCTGAAGCCCTATGACGAGATCAAGTGGGTCACCCGCGACATCGACTGGCTCATCGAGAACAAGGCGATGTGCCTTGAAAAGTGGAACGACCTGTACACCAAAGCGAACTGATCCCGGCACCCGGCGCTCCCCTTTACGGGGAGCGCTTTTTCTTCGTCCTGTTTTCATTGCTGCAGGATGGTGCCGTGAAGGTCATCACAGACGGCGAAGGGCAGATGCTCGGCCTGACCGCGAGCGTCGTCACCGATCTGCCCGAGCCGGAGGCCGGAACGCCGTCCCTGACCGCGCAGCAGGCGGAAGTCATCTACAGCGATATGGGCAGCGCAGGCGCGGACGGACACAGCATCCGCATGATGAGCCGGCCCGGGCGGACGATCCCCCTGCTGGTCTATCTATCCATGAAACCGGGCGATGCCGAGATCGAGCAGATGAAGTATCTGTGCCATCTGAACGGCCGCTGGTTTGACCTGAGCGGGTTTATGCACGACATCACCGACAGAGACAACCCGCTTGAGCGGGAAGAGATCGTGTCCCGCGTAATGGAAAGCGAACTGTTCGCCGAGGCGATGCGCGCGTTTTCCTCAAGCAGCAGCCTTTCGGGGCTTCTGAATGCGCTGGCCCTGGATGTGAGAGGCGGGCAAACCTATGAGATCCCCGTTACAGGCCTGGAGAGCGTGGATCTTACCACCGGCTTCACCTTCGGCGCAGTGCAGACCGATACAAATCAGAACAAAAAGTCCCGTCCCAAGGAACTGACCGAATAAAAGCGGTCGGCAGCCGGAAGGCTGCCGCTTTTGTACGCCGCCGCAGATCCGGCCGGAAAGCATCAGCCCCGCAGAGGCAATAACAGCTTTGTTTCGGCAGTTCCATGCAAAAAAAGCCTGCGCAACTGGGAAATTCCGTTAAAAGACCTTTTGCCGCCTTCGTCAATTATGCTATAATGGCCACAGCAAATATGGGCGCCGGCTGTCGCCCCTGAAAGGATTGATCGACGATGAGCGTACAAATCAACATTCTGGATGCCGTCAAGAAATACGGCAACAACACGGTGATTGAGGACCTTACGCTGCACATCCGCGGCGGTGAATTCTTCACCCTCCTCGGCCCGTCCGGCTGCGGCAAGACGACGCTGCTGCGCATGATCGCCGGCTTCAACAGCATCGAGGGCGGAGACTTCTACTTTAACGACACCCGAATCAACGATCTGGATCCGGCCAAGCGCAACATCGGCATGGTCTTCCAGAACTACGCGATCTTCCCGCACCTGTCCGTGCGCAACAACGTGGCCTTCGGCCTCAAGGAGCGTCGCATGCCCAAGGACCAGATCGCAAAGCAGACCGACAAGTTCATGAAGCTCATGCATATCGACGAATATGCCGACCGCATGCCCGACCGCCTCTCCGGCGGCCAGCAGCAGCGTGTCGCGCTCGCCCGCGCGCTGTGCATCGAGCCGGATGTGCTGCTGATGGATGAGCCGCTCTCCAACCTGGATGCCAAGCTGCGCGTGGAGATGCGCACGGCGATCAAGGAGATTCAGAACAGCGTCGGCATCACCACCGTGTACGTGACGCATGACCAGGAGGAAGCCATGGCGGTTTCCGACCGCATCGCCGTCATGAACGGCGGCGTCATCCAGCACGTGGGCACGCCCAAGAACATCTACCAGCGCCCGGCCAACCTCTTCGTCTCCACCTTCATCGGCCGCAGCAACATCCTGGACGGCACGATGCGCGTGGAGGGCGGCAAGGCGGTCGTGGATCTGCCCACAGGGTACTCCGTCACCTTCGACACGGTCGCACCCGAGAATGTGAAGCCGCAGAAGATCAAGCTGAGCGCCCGCCCGGAGGAGCTGATCGTGCAGAAGCACGGCGGGGACGGCCTGTCCGCCGTCGTGGACGACTGCGTCTTCCTCGGCCTCAACACGCATTACTTCGTGCATCTCACCTCCGGCGAGAAGGCGGAGATCATCCAGGAATCCACCATCGATTCCATCATCGAGCCGGGCACGGAAGTCCGTCTGCGCCTCAACACCGAAAAGGCCAACCTCTTCTCCGAGGACGGCGCGCGCAACCTGCTGACAGGCGTAGAAAACGATCTGGTCCGGGACAAGTGAGGTGGCACCCATGAGGGAAAAACAGAGATTTGAAGTGTGGTCCGTCATCTCGTGGATCCTGCTCGCCGCCTTTCTCTTCTTCATGGTCTATCCGATGTTCGGCGTGCTGCAGCAGGCAGTCTTCTCCCCTGACGGGCACTTTACGCTGGAGCAGTTCGGCAAGTTCTTCTCCACGCCCTACTACTCCTCCACCATCATCAACAGCTTTACCGTCACCATCGCCGTCACCATCGTGACGCTGCTGCTGGGCATCCCGTTCGCCTACTTCTATTCCTTCTTCACCCTGAAGGGGTCGAAGTTCCTGTTCGTCACCTCCATCCTCTGCTGCATGTCCGCGCCCTTCCTCGGCGCATACAGCTGGATCATGCTGCTGGGGCGCAACGGCGTCATCACCGTCTTCATCAAAAACGTGTTCGGCATCCGGCTGGGCAGCATTTACGGGTTCAACGGCATCCTCATGGTGCAGAGCCTCAAGTTCTTCCCGCTGGTCTTCGTGTACATGAACGGCGCGTTCAAATCCATCGACAACACGCTGATCGAGGCCTCCGCCAACATGGGCTGCACAGGCGTGCGCCGGTTCTTCAAGGTCATCATGCAGCTGTCCATGCCCACGATCCTCGCCGCCTCGCTTCTGGTGTTCATGCGCGCGTTTGCCGATTTCGGCACCCCGCTGCTCATCGGCGAGGGTTTCCGCACCTTCCCGGTGGAGATCTACAATCAGTATTTGGGTGAGAACGGCACCAACCACAACTTTGCGGCGGCCATCTCCGTCATCGCCATCGTGGTGACGGCGCTCGTCTTCTTCATCCAGAAGTGGGCCACCAACAAGTTCAACTTCTCCATCTCCGCGCTTCACCCCATTCAGAAGCGCAAGCCCACGGGCATCCGCGGCCTGCTCATGTACGTCTACTGCTACGGGCTCATCGCCGCGGCTTTCCTGCCCCAGCTCTACATCATCTACCTCTCCTTCCGTAACTGTGACCAGGCTGTCTTCAAGCCCGGATACTCGCTGGGCAACTACCAGAAGGCCATGAAGAAGCTGCTGGTGCGCTCCATCAACAACACGGTCATCTTCGGCGTCGTCTCCCTGGCGATCATCATCCTGTTCGCCATCCTCATCGCCTATCTGGTCGTACGCCGGCCGAAGCCGCTCAACCACGCGATCGACACGCTGTCCATGCTGCCCTACATCATGCCGGGCTCCATCATCGGCATCGCGCTGGTCATCGCCTTCGGCAAGCAGCCCTTCGCGCTCACCGGCACCATGGCCATCATGGTCATCGCCCTGGTCATCCGAAGGATGCCGTACACCATCCGCTCTGCGACGGCAACGCTGCAGGGCATCCCCATCAGCACGGAGGAGGCGGCTATCTCGCTGGGCGCCAGTAAGCTGAAGACCTTCTTCAAGGTCACGACGCCCATGATGGCCAACGGCATCATGTCCGGCGCCATCCTCAGCTGGGTCGCCATCGTGACCGAGCTCTCCAGCGCCATCATCCTCTACAACAACAAGACGATCACCCTCACGATGTCCACCTACGCCGCCATTTCCCGCGGCAACGACGGCCTGGCCTGCGCCTTTGCCGCCATTCTCACGGTCCTCACGGCCGTATCGCTCATCCTCTACCTCGGCGTGACCAAGTCGGAGGATATCAAGCTGTAAACCCTGCATTTCTCTTTCGCCTCCCTTTCCGGGAGGCGTTTTTGTTTTCTGCCGAACAGGGTTGACTTTATCCTGATAAAGTGGTAAAGTACTGCCGTACTGAAATCCAATGATCCGAACAAGGAGGAACAACCCCCATGATGAAAAAGAGCCTTGCGCTGGTCCTTTCCCTGATGCTGCTCCTCTCCGCGTCTTTGGCCATGGCCGAGACCTTCAAGATGGGCATCGACGCCGAGTATCCGCCCTTCAGCTACCTGGACGACAGCGGCGAATACGCAGGCTTTGACGTGGAAATGTGCAAAGCCGTCTGCGAGATGAACGGCTGGGACCTGGAGATCGTCCCCGTGAACTGGGACTTCAAGCTGAACTCCCTGGACAGCGGCGAGCATGACTGCGTCTGGTCCGGCATGACCCTTCTGGATTCCATGAAGGAAGCGGGCTACGTGCTCTCCTTCCCCTACTATGACAACACGCAGGTCGTCCTGGTCAAGGAAGACAGCGGCATCACGACCACAGCGGATCTCGCCGGCAAGCGGGTCGCCGTCCAGCTGGGCACCTCCGGCCAGGAGCTGCTGGCAAACGATCAGGCTGCGCTTTCCGCCACCTTTGAGGGCGGCGAGGCCATGACGATGGAAAACTTCAACATCTGCGGCACCGAGCTGGCCGCCGGCAGCGTGGACGCGGTGGTCATCGACCTGCCCGTCGCCGAGACCCTTAAGAAGAAGTTCGGCGGCCTTGCCATCCTGGATGAGACCCTGGGCAGCGAGCAGTACGGCATCTGCTTCCGGAGCGGCGACGACGCGCTGTGCGCCAAGGTGGAAGAGGGCATCATGAAGCTCGTGGAGGACGGTACCTATCTCGCCCTCGCCGAGAAGTACGAGCTGGATCCGAACGTCCTGTGCCTGCTGCCGAAGGCCGAGTGATCCCGCCTTCAGACGCTGTGCCGACAAAAGAACAAGGCCCCCTTCGGGGGGTCGTTTCGTGTAAAGGAGTTTCCCCGGTATGACGATCCTGACCATGATTGCCAAGATGAGCGAGGGCCTGGGCAGAACCTGCGCCATCTTCTTCCTCACCCTGCTCTTCTCCCTGCCGCTCGGCATGGTGGTGGCGCTGCTGCGAATGAGCAAAAATCGCGTGGTCTCAGCGATCACCAAGGCCTACATCTCCGTCCTGCGCGGTACGCCGCTCATGCTGCAGCTGCTCGCCGTCACCTACGGCCCCTTCTACCTCTTCGGCATGGGCGTCGCCAGGGAAAAGCTGGTGCCGGTCATCATCGCGTTCGCCCTCAACTACGCCGCGTATTTCGCGGAGATCTACCGCGGCGGCATCGAGTCCATCAGCCGCGGCCAGGATGAGGCGGCGGAGGTGCTGGGCTACAGCCGCTTCCAGTGCTTCATGCGCATCATCCTGCCGCAGGTCGTCAAGCGCATCCTCCCCTCCGTCACCAACGAGGTCGTGACGCTGGTCAAGGACACCTCCATGGCCTTTACCGTCGCCTACCAGGAGATGTTCACCATCGGCAAGCAGATCGCCAACTCCCAGACCAGCTTTATGCCGTTCGTCATCGCGGGCGTGTTCTACTTCCTGTTCAACGCCGCCGTGGCGTTTGTCATGGGGCGTTTTGAAAAGCGCCTCAGCTACTACCGCTAAAGGGGGATGCGACAATGAGTAAGCTACTGGAAATCAATCACTGCCGCAAGCACTTCGGCACGACCAGCGTGCTGGAAGACCTCTCCCTCTCCGTCGAGGAAGGGCAGGTGCTCAGCATCATCGGCCCCAGCGGAAGCGGAAAATCCACCCTGCTGCGGTGTGCCACGCTGCTGGAGACCATGGACGGCGGCGACCTCATCTACCTGGGCAATTACGCCGCGCGGGACGAGGGCGGCAGATCCGTTTACGCCCCGCCCGCCGAGCTGCAGCGCATCCGCGGCATGTTCGGCCTGGTCTTTCAGAATTTCAACCTGTTCCCCCATTATTCCGTGCTGAAAAACGTGATGGAAGCGCCCATGCTGGTGCAGAAGCGAGAAAAGTCGGAGGTGCGCGCCGAGGCGATGGCCCTGCTGGAGCAGATGGGCCTGGCCGACAAGGCGGACGCCTACCCCTACCAGCTCTCCGGCGGCCAGCAGCAGCGCGTCTCCATCGCCCGCGCGCTGGCGATGAACCCGAAGATCCTCTTCTTTGACGAGCCTACCTCCGCACTGGACCCCGAGCTCACCGGCGAGATCCTGCGCGTCATCCGCAAGCTGGCTGAAAAGAAGATGACGATGGTGATCGTGACCCATGAGATGATGTTCGCAAGGGACGTCTCCGACTGGGTCGTCTTCATGAACGACGGCGTCATCGTGGAGCAGGGCGATCCGCGCGAGGTCATCGATCACCCGACGCAGGAGCGCACCATCCAGTTCCTCCGGAGGCTGCAGGAAAAATGAACGCCGTACGCTATGTGACGCTGGATCCCACCGGCAACATCACCTGCCTGGTCACCGAAAAACCGGAAGGCGCGGATGAGCGGGCGATCACCGGCCGCCTGATGCAGGAGTGCGAGCAGGTCGCCTACCTGGAGGCGCCGGCGCTGCCGGGGAGCCGCGCCCGCATCCGCCTCATGGGCGGGGAGTTCTGCGGCAACGCCGCCATGGCCTCCGCCTGCTGGCTTGCGGACCAGGACGGCCTCCTGCCCGGGCAGGAAGTCCGACTCCCCATTGAGATGTCCGGTGCGGACGGCATCCTTACCTGTGAGGTCCGCCGTTTCGCAGGCAGCTTTGAAGGCACGGTCCCCATGCCGCCCGTGAAAGCGATCGTCCCGGTCACGGCGGATGGCAAAACGCTCACGGCCGTCGCGCTGGAAGGGATCGCCCACATCATCTGGGCCGGCCCTCCCTTTCCGGATGAAGCCGAAGCGGAAGCGCTGCTGCGCCGCCTTGCGGCAGAACGGCCGGAGGAGGCGGTCGGGCTGCTCCTCTGGGATGAAGATAAGCAAACCATGTGGCCCCTCGTTCTGGTCAAGGGCAGCGGCACCCTCGTATGGGAGACGGGCTGCGGCAGCGGAAGCGCCGCGGTCGGCGCCTACCGCGCCTGGCACGCAGGCAGGGGAATAACGCATACTGACGTGCGCCAGCCCGGCGGCGTCATCACCGTTTCCGCAGAAGTAAGAGACGATCTCCCGGAAAACCTCACGATCACCGGTCGGGTCCGGCTGGGTCCGGAGAAAACACTTGCCGCGGAGCTGCAGTAAAGCAGCCCCGCGGCTTTTTTATGCTTTGTCCCCGCTCCAAAGCAATCTGAACGGGGTTTTGTTTTATTTCCCGGCCAAAGCAGAATTTTCCTCTCCGTTGCTTTCTGCCGCAGGAATATCGGTGCTCTGCTCAAAGAGGGTCGTCTTCCCGTCCGAAGAGAGGATGCGCACTGTGACGGTTCCGCCTGCGAAGGTCTTCATCGGGTCTCGGAACATGAGGTCGTGGCACGCCCATTCGGACAGCAGTGCGCCTTCGGTGCCATCGTTCATGATCGCCGTGTAGGCGAGGGTAAAGTGAGCCATCTGCATGAATCGCAGGTGCTCCAGTGTGCTGTCGGCCAGCTCCCTATAGTCCACGATCGTCAGCGACCTTGGGGCGGCGTCATAGACCCAACCCTCCAGCGGCACATCGGCAATCACATACTTGCCGTCTGTCCTGTACTCCTCCGGATCGAAGTAACCGTCCCCCGTATCCTTCTCGCCCTTTACGGCGGTGTAAACCGTACCGCTGGCCCTTCCGTTGCCCGAGGCGCTGAGCAGCACCCGGAGTACTGCCGGTCCGTCTTCGCCTCCGGCATCCTCAGCGATGCCGGCCGTGAAGGAGAGTTTTCCGTCCCCGCTCAGCCTCAGGTCCTTCACATAGGTTCCTTCCTTTGCTGTCTGCGCGTATTGCACGATCGTCTCCATGTATTTGAACGGGAAGGGCTCGGCGATGGTCTTCGCGTCATCATACCGGCCTTCCGCAAGCGCCGCCTTGGCAGCCTGATAGGCGGCAGAGCGTACCTGCTCCGCCTTCTCCTCAGCATCCTTGTACTTCTTGCGGCCCAGGCTGAAAAAGAGCTGCCATGCCTCATGGTAGTTCCCTGCGGCCTCCAGAGCCGCAGCCTGATCGTATTTTTTCTGTTCCCCGCACCCGGTCAACAGCAGCATAACCAGCACCAGCATGGCCGCGATGGCAAGCGTCTTGCCATATCTGCCAGTGTTCTTCATGACGATTCCGCCTTTCTTTCAGGTCCGATTGATTTTCACGGCAGCCTGCGTCATTCTTCCAGCAGGCCCTCGATATACTGGGTTGCCTTCGTATGGTTGACAGAGCCGATATGGTTGCCCGGCGCGACGCGGTCGCCTGGCGTGTCGGTCCAGACACAGCCAGATGCATATCCGTTTTTTCATATAAAGCCTCCCCGATGCTTACCGCACCCGTCTCACTTCTTGTCACTTACCTGAAAACTGAAAGAGAGACTTCCCCGACGACTCTGTCTCCTTCTCTGCCGCCCCGGCCTCTTCCGCGCCCGCGGCCGTCTCCGGCTGCGGCGTCTTCTCGGGCAGCAGCACGCCTGAGACCTTGTCGATGGCCTTCTGCGGCTCATAATCCCCGCTGAAGGCGGATGTCATGGGGATGCCGTTCATCGTCCGGATGGTGACGCTCCTCGGCGGATCGTTCACCACCGCGTCAAACGGCTTGTACAGCACGTCCCGGCGCAGATCGGCTACGCAGACCTTCGTATAGGTCTTTCTGGCCCTCACCATGGGCGTATACTGGCCGACCACCCTGTAGTCCGCGTAAACGAGCACCAGCGTATCCGCCTCATCGAAGGAGGACGCAAGCCGCCCTGCCGGGACCCGGCCAAAGCCGTACTTCGGCTCTTCCGACAGCGATGTGTAAATATTGCCGTCGGAAACCGCAAAGACGATCTTTCCCCTGTAGGCGGGCTGTCCCGCTTCAAAGACGGTTCCCGCGTCCTGTGCGCGGTCGAAATACGCCCGGATACTGTCGTAAGGCACCGTCTCCTTCGCGGGCGTCTCTTCCGCGAGAGCAGCGGCAGACAGCGCCAGGCAGAGTGTCAGGGCAACGATGATGATCCTCTTCACAGCTGAGCCCTCCTTCTTCTTATCACTCCACGAAATCCTCCCAGTCCTCTTCTTCGGAATCCACATCCGTGCCTTCCGCCTCGCCGGCTTCGATATTGATGCTCAGCGTGTAGGCGTGTCCCTTCTCAAGGAAGACGGTATCCTGCCCCGCCTCGTCGAAGGTCATCCGCTCGTAATACGCGTTTTTGCCGAAGGCCTCCCGCGTGCCGTACCACACGCTTCCCGTCCCGCACAGGATGGAATAGGAACCCTCCGGCAGGGAGACCGTCACCTCTCCCGTGCCGCTGATGAAGAGGTTGGACACGGTTACCCCGCCCGCCTGGATGATCCTGGCGAACCAGCCCGTCTCCTCCGGCTGGTTCACGTGGATGGTCAGCTCCAGGGCAAGGCTCCTGTGCTGCGGGCTGTGCCACAGCTCTGCCGTCCCGGGCCATTCCTGCCGGCAGGCTTCGGCCCTGGCCGCGTAATCCCGGTAACCGCTTTTCAGAAAAGCCTGCTTTGCGCTGTAGTACTTTTCCTCTTTATACAGCGCCTCGGCCTCAGCATACTTTTCGGCATCGCCGGCCTCCTCCGCTGTCAGCCGCCCGGCAATCCAGGCCGCGGCCTCTTCCGGAGAATAACCGGGATACTTTCCGTAGTCTATGACCGTTATGTTCCCGATGCTGTCCCGCCCGACGGTCTTGCCGAAGTTCAGCCCCGGGCGCTCTGCAGCGGTCACAGCCGGCCAGGCCGCCTTCAGGTGCGGATCGATGACCTGCACCTGCGTGCGCACGTCCGTCTGGGCCAGATTGCGCTTGTAATGGGCCGGATAAACCACGACAAGCGTATCCGCCACAGAAAGGCTGCCCGCCAGCCTCTCCGCCGGCAGGCCGTAAAAGTCCTCTCCCGCTGCCATTGCTTCCGGGGAGAGCGCAGGCTGCGTGCTCTCCGGGTCGTCATAGACGGCGATCAGGAGCTTACCGCCGAGGTAGGGCTCTCCTTCCAGCGCCGTCAGTTCGCCTGCTTTGGCTGCGGCAAAAAGGGTGTTCACCTGCCCCCGGTCATCCACAGCGGGGCTTTTGGCAGGCGCTGTTGTTCTGCCGCTCACCAGCGCCTGAACCGGCTGCGGGAGGACTGCGCCGAGCAGCACAAGGCACAGAGTCAGGGTTACGGTGATTCGCTTCATTGTGTGCCTCCTTCTTTACCCTTCCCCTCTCAGGTAAGGCTTATTCTCCGGCGCGCACTTCCTCCGGCAGGCCGTCTACTTCCTCCTGCCTGTAGTAGACAGCGATCAGCGTGGCAGCGTCGACCCGCCCGGTCGGATTCAGAGCGCAGGCCGTCTGCAGCGCCCGGACCGCGTCTTCGGTCTGCGCATCGTAGATCCCGCTCGCGCCGCCCGACAGGTAACCCCTGCCCATGAGCGCGCGCTGAAGCTCCGTGACGGTTTCGCCCTTAGCGCCGGCTTGCAGGCCGCACCCGTACCAGCCGAGAATGCCCTCCACAAAAGCCTTCAGTTCAGGGGTTCCTTCCAGTTCCGGCGGATACTTCCAGAATTTTGAACCGCCGCTGGTGGTGATGGTCCTCCCCGGGCTGTTGGTCAGTGAAAAGCTCCTGCGGTTTTCGGGATGGGTAAGCTGTACGGCTTCCAGCGTAACGGTGCTGGAATAGGCCGAGCATCTGTAGGTGCCTGAACTGTAGGTGCCATAGAATTTATACGTCTGGCAGGCGCAGATCAGAACATCGGCCTTGTCGGGATCTTTCACAAACCGGATCGTCCGGCCCGATTCTTTTTCGATCTCCCCGATCCATTCCTTCAGGTATTTGGTGATGGAATCCACAAGCCCCTTTTCCTTCACCTTGTACATCCCGTCGCGATTGATGCCCACATCACAGTCCGCGTCCGTGACCAGGAAAGCATTCAGCGGCTGAGGATCCGCAGGGGTATACAGCGGATAGCCGGAGGTCAGCTGAAGGCCGTAACGCTCCGCCAGAACCTGCGCCATCGCATAGCCTGTGGATGAGCTTTCTTCCCGCGTTATACCGGGTAAACCGTAGGTGTCCGTCACCGCGTCCGCCGTGTTGCCTTCGGCCGCCGTATGCAGGGCGCAGAGCAGCAGCAAAAGGGTTAACAGGATCACAGTCATCTTTTTCATGAGCGCAGCCTCCTTCTTCTCTGAACTGTTCACGTCATCTTTACGCCTGTCCCGGGATGAAAGATTTACATCCGGAATTGTCCTTAAGACCTGTAAATATTGTATTGTGCCGGCATAAAGAAAAACAGTGCCGATGGTCATTCCATTCGGCACTGAATTTTTGCATCTGACGGTTTCCCAAAGCCATCATTCGACGAGGCGTCTGTCCACAACGTAGCGGGCCAGTTGGGCGCGGCTGATGCACCCGGTCTTGCTGAGCAGCATGGAAACCATATTCTTGACCGTTCCGGGGCGCAGGCCCAGCCGATCGGCGATCTCCGTGTTGGTCATACCCTGACAGACGAGGCGGAGTATCTCGAGCTCTCGCTGTGAAAAAACGATCTCCGTCCTCTGCGCCTGGCCCTGCTTCAGTTGCGCCATAACGCCCTTGTCGTAGACGTTAAGGCCACCCATGATGGAAAGCAGCGAATTTCTCAGCTTGTCAGGTTCGATTACCTTCAGAAGGAAGCCGTTGCAGCCCGCTTTCATCGCCTGTCTGACTGTCTCCTGATCGTCGAAAGTGGTCAGCGCCACAAAGCACATTTCCGGCGTTTCGGACTTGATCCGGCAAATGACCTCCGGCCCGGACAGCTTCGGCATCTGCATATCCAGGATGACGATATCCGGCTTCAGCGCCCGGCACAGCTCCAGGGCTTCTGCGCCGTCTGCGGCCACGCCTACGACATCAAACTCCTCCCATCCGCTCATCGTCAGCCGCAATCCTTCCGTCATCAGCGGATGATCATCCGCCAGCAGTACCCGTATCTTCTCACTCATGATGCGCCCTCCATTCTGCCGCAATGCCGAACCCTTTGCCCTCTTCCGTCTCAAAGTATATCCGGCCGCCCGAAGCGCGGACGTTTTCCTCCATCGTTTTCAGTCCGAACCCTTTTTCCAGCACGCCGTGAAAACGCCCGTTGTCTGTGATTCTCAGCGTCAGCTTCTCATCTGTCATGTGCACCTCGATTTTCAGCCGGTCCGCCAGAGAGTGGGAGAGGGTGTTGTGATACGCCTCTTTGCACACGCCCAGGATCACATCGCACAGGCCGGCGGCAAAGGGCGGCTGCTCTCCTGTGATGCTGAGATCGACCGGAAACGGGCAGGAATCCCGGAACGCCTCCAGCATCTCCGTCAGTGAATCGAAACGGCGCTCGATTCGCCCTTTTTCCGCGCGGCGGCAGATGGCGATGCCCTCATTGATCAGCCGGCGGTATCTCTCCGCGTCACTGTGCCGCAACTGCAGGCACATCCGTGAGATCGTGTTTAGCGCGGTGATCGCGTGCCCTGCCCCGTCGTGGATGGTCCGCGCGATGCGAAGCTGTTCCTCATAGTCAGTCAGCGTCTCAACCTGTCGGGCGTATTCCTCCAGCTTCGCGTTCGCCTGCGCCTGCTTCCGCGTCAGCGCTTCAAGCTCGGCGCTCCTGCACCGGCGTTCCTCGACAAGCCGCTCTTTTTCCGTGATATCGACGAGATAGACGACATACCCGCCGTGAACGCCTTCCGTGTATACTTTCGACACGCTGCGCTGGAATACCCTTCCGCTGCAAGGATACACGCCGGCGGGCATATCCCGGCAATCCGGCATGTACCTTGAAAGGCTTCTCCCCTTTTTCAGCCCTTCAAAAGGACCCGGACGGTTGTAATCCAGGATATACCAGTACAAATCCGTAATGATGACCGTATCCGGCAGCAGCCGAAAAGCCTGCTCAAACTGTCCCATATTCATTCCCCTCTGAGCCGTGCTACAGCGCTGCGGATGGCAGCGATGCCCTCGCGCGTCAGATCTAGATTCTCCTGAAGCGCTCTCCCTGCGTCTTCCGGATCCCGCCCTGCCGTTTCGAGGTTTTTCTGCACACGCCGGAAGACATCATCCGCCATTCCGTGTGTGGCTTCGATCAGTTCCCTCCTGCGGCGGATCTCCTCCGGATCTGGCAGGGTATCCAGATAGGCATCGATATTGCGCCGTGCTTCGTTCAGCTCCCGGCGAAGTTCCTCCAGCATGCAGATCTGCCCATCAAGCTCCGCTTGTTCCCGATAAATCCCGCTCATATCCGTAGCGGTAATCAGAACGGATGCACTGCCCGTCAGCGGCATGATATCCACCGCCATATGCCTGCCGTCAAAATCATCCTCCAGGCTGTCCGGCGCTTCGGAAATCCGCACGGATATCTGCCGCATCGCGCCTTCATACGCTCCTGCCGCGGCGCGATTGACATAGCGCCATTTCCCCGCCGGCAGATCGTAGATGCCGATCGGATGCTCCGTCTGCTCAATGACTTCCCGGATCGACAAGGAGACGATATTGACATAGTGGTGCTTGAAGATGATCTGATACAGGCTGGCCACACAGACGGTCATGACGACAGGGGTATAGTCGAAGCGGTCGACGCCGCTGATGGAACGGACGAGAATCGCCGCAACCGGAAGAAGCGGAAACAGGGAAAACATGACGAGTTGCCTCAGCCGGTCATGCGCCGTCCCGATGACAAACCGGATGGAGACGATATAGCCTGCAAGCAGGAGAAGAAAACTCCACAGAAGGCAGGGCAAAAAGAGCGCTCCGTGGGCCACACGCTCTCCCATGTCTAGCTTCGTGTAAAACAGATGATGCCATTGGTTCGTGAACACGAGGCCGCACGTTATCACAGGGCTGGCAAAAACGAATGCCCGGAACCACCCGGATGAAGCCAGGCGGTCCCTCCCGGACAGATAGAGCACCCACAGGAGATAAAACACACCCGCCGTCGTGTCTCCGATGTACTGGTAGTTCGCGGCAAACTGATAGAAGGTGTTGTTCGCCGGAAAGAACAGATAGACGATGGTTTCCATAAACCTGCCGGAAACCCATACCCACAATGCGATGCAAAAGCTGAAAAACCAGAACCAGACCGGGGTGGACTGCCGCCTGCGGTACAGGGCCATGATAAACAGGAAATGCATGATCAGATACGCAGACTGTATGATAAAGTTGACAATCCGATACAGTTCCATTGAACAGCCCTCCCCATGTATGAAAACCCTTCCGTCCTCTCGGTCAAGTTTCGGCTGACAGCAGGATATACGCCGCGTAAACCCCTCAGTCACGGCTTACGCCGTGCCAGCTCCCCTACAAAGGGGAGCCCGGAGCCCCACCTTACTCCCCGAACAGATCCTTCACCTTGCGCCAGAGCGCGTCGTTCTCCGGATCCCAGTACGTGTCGCCACGCGGCAGCATCACGATGCCGGAGAGCTGACGCACCGTCCAGCCTATATCCTTCAGCATCGCGCCGCTCTTTCCGTCGTGCACGGTGATGTGCGTCAGCGGATAATGCAGCACGATGCCGTTCCCGCTCCTGCCCGTGGAAAGGTCCAGGTCGGTCCGGTCGTATTCAGTCGCCAGACGGATGATGTAATCCGCCGCTTCGGGCGTCTCGGGAATGTTTTTCGCAGGCAGCGACGCTTCCATGATGAGATCCGTCCAGGTCTGCAGATCCGTTCCCGGTTTCTTTATCGAGCAGACAAAGAGGTATGTCCCGTTCGGGTCCGGCTCGCTCTCCTGCTCCGGCGCCTCATCGCCAAGATCGATCTCCGGCGCGGGGATCTCTTTCGTGTGGCTGTTCCAGTTCAGCTTCAGGAAGCGATGGGCGGGCGGGTCATCCTGCCCGGCTGTCACCTGCAGGAGCAGCTCTTCCGCGACGGCGCGCACGGCTGCAAGATCCGCCGTCTCCTGTTTCTGCAGGAAGACCCGGAGCGCGCCCAGCGGCAGATCGGTCGTGACACCCTTTGCCGTGAGGTGCGGGAAGAGCTTTTGCAGCCGGTTCAGCGTCGCACCGGCCGACCGCTGCAGATTGTGCAGCGGAGTGCTGCCCAGTTTTCCGGTCTCCAGCAGGGCGTCCCGCTTTTCGCCTTCATATACGCGGATGCGCAGGCCGGAGAGGCCCAGCTCCTTTGCGTAAGCCCGGATATCCTTTGCGGAGAGGGCTTCGGAGCTTGCTGCCGTGCTGATGATGAGGGAAGCGCCCGCCTGTTTGCCCCAGAACGAGACGGCGGCGATGTGCGGGCCGCACGGCAGGAGCACCAGCGCCGCCGGCAGCGTTTCCATTTCCGTGTACTTCGCCTTTGTCCTGTCCGCCGCGGCCGCGTATTCCGGATAATCGCGGTTCATTTGCGCCGCCAGCGCAGGTGCGATGTCCGCGTATTCCTGCGCGTCGAGCGCCGCGGCTGCCTTTTTTGCCTGCTCATCGTTAAGCCCGATGACGATGACCTTGTCGGGGTGCAGGAAATCCATCTTCAGAATGCTTTCACAGTGTCCGGCCAGCAAGCCGCTTTCAGGCGCCTCCGTCGCGTCCGCCGCGTTGGCCAGGATCTCCCCTGCCAGCGCCAGGCCGTAGCGCGCATGGTCCTTATCCTTTCTGCGCGTCTCGTCGTCCACAGGGGATTCGAAGTAGCAGACGTAGCGCACCGCGTTATCCCCATCGTTGAAGGTGAAAGCCACCTCCTCCGGATGCTGCAGCTGATCGTCTGTCAGCGCAGCGCCGCAGGCGACGACGTATTCCTTTGCGGTATCACCTGCCGTAATCGTCACCATCAGATCGTCATAATTAAACGAGCGCTCGCCGTTCTCCAGACCGCGGTTCATCTCCAGTCTGTCTTTGTCACAGTACAGCGTCATGTTCCTGATGAGATCTGCCGTTTCGGCCTCTTCTCCGGCTTCCAGCCGGACGGCAAAGCGCAGCAGCACCTGCTGCACGCCCTCCCCCGTCGTGTGCTCCTCGCTGGTCCGCTTGGGATTCGGCTTGTAGCGGTAATCCTTGTAATACTCCTTGTAGCTGTCCACCTTCTCCCAGCCGAGCCACGTGAGGCTCGCACTTTCGGTGAGCTGCACGGTCTCCCCTTCCAGCAGCTCCGTAAAGTCGCCGTACAGACTCAGTTCCCGCGGGTGCACACCCTTCGGATAGAGGACGCTGGCTGTCTGGTTTGCCATATCGTAATCAAGCGTCAGCGAGACGCCGTCCTTTTCAACCACCGCGCGGCTCACGCCGCCTTCCAGCATTTCGGAGGAGGCGAGGGCGTACCCCTCTTCGCCCAGCTTTTCGCCGAAGCGCGTATACGCCGCGTAGCTCACGCCGCTGTAGGCATGATGATAGCTTGTCCCACCCCATTTCGTTTCCCCGGGCATGACTGCGGTCACAGCTTCGAAGCTGATCGCCTGGATCAGCTCCGGAAGAGCCGAGACCGCCGCAGGATCAATAACTGCCGGGTTCGCAGCGTCCGTTTCAGCCGGACGGGTCCATGCAGTATAGGTCACGCTAAGGAACCGCTCATCCTGGTTAAAGGTCACCTCGAGTTGGGCGTGATCCTTGCCCGTCACGGCCGTAACGGCACCGGCGGCATTCTCACCTGATTTCACCAGCGTGAAGCCCTCCTGCGCCAGCAGGCGGCCAAAGTCCAGGTATTCGCTGTAGCTGACGTCCGCATACGTATAGCGCAATGCGCCGCTCTCCGTCTTTTCAGCCTCAGGTGCTTTCCTTCCCGTGAGGGCGTGGAAGGCCGGGGCCTCGATCGCTTCGGGTTTCGGCGTCTGCAGCACAGGCAGGATGCTGTCCGCTGCCGCGCCGGACGCAGCCACCGCAAGCAGGAAGCAGAGCGGCATCACAAGAGTCAGGAAGATCGCAAGCAGCCTTTTCATGGTTCCGGCCTCCTCTTTCTTTGAATCGTTTACATCAGCGCCGCTGTTAAACCACGCAGGGATAAGGTTTTACAGCAAATCGCCCCGATTGCCTGCTATCATTGTATTGTAGTGACGGATAAAAAAACAGTGCCGATGGTCATTCCATTCGGCACTGACTTTTTCTTCTGATTGCTCTTCAGTGGATCGCGTAGTAATCGACTGCGCGGTTGATGATGACGCCGTTATCGTAAACCCGCTTCGTATCCGCGTAATGCGGCCGCTTGTTGACGTACATGGCGATATAGCCTTCAAAGTAGTGTTCCTTGGCGGAATACAGGATCTCCTTGCCCTGCGAGTTGCACCGCGGCAGGTCGTAATAGACATACCGGTCGCCGTCCAGCACTTCGTAAGCCGGCTGGGGATCCATCTTTTTGCCGTTTGCGTACAGCGTGAGGTGGAGTTCCCCCTCGTAGCCGCCCTGCCAGACGCTGGTCACCTCAAAGGTCACCGTGCCGCCCAAGGCCAGTGCGCTGCCTGTGGATAAAACCAGTGTGAGGAAGACCAGAATTGTGCATAAAACTGCCGAACTCCGCAATGCGCTCCCTCCCTGCCTACAAGATGCTGTGGCTGGTTCTAATCCCTTTCCACTTTATATGGCATTATAGTCAGTTATCCACATAAATCCAATAGAATCAACAATTTATAACACATATTTAATAATTTTTATTAATTAATATCATTTATTAAGACATATTTATAAATTAATTAATAATTGTAATTTAAAGTTCAAGAAGTCCCGTTTGTTCGTTCATCTTTTGCCTCATCAGCATCAGCACAAAGGCCGGCCATTGCGGCCGGCTCCTGAAAATGCACAGATCTTTCTCTCTGCAGGCATACAAAAAGACCTCCCCTTGCGGGGAGGCCGTGAGTGATGTGTGGATCAGTCCACCGTGCAGTACATGAAGTACTTGTAGCCCAGCGGGTTGGCGAAGAAGCCGTGGACGCTGGAGGACAGCATGTAAGGATCGGTATAGAAGTACAGCGGGGTGATGCAGCCGGTGCTCATCAGCAGATCCTCGGCAGCATGCATCATGCCGTAGCGGTTCGCCTTGTCCGTGCAGGACTTGATGGCGGAGATCGCCGCGTCATAGGTCTCAGCCCAGGTGCCGTTCTCAACCTTGAGATCGGAGCCGTACGGCGTGAGGTCGATGGAGTACATATGCAGCTCCGCATTGGCGTCGCGGCCGAACTGCACATCGTTGTTGCCGGAACCGGACGTCCACATGTCGAGGAAGCAGATGGGATCGTTGTAGTCCGCCAGCCAGCCGTTGCGCGCGATGCTGTAATCGCCCTGCTTACGGGTGTTGAGGAAGGTGTTCCACTCCTGGTTGGTCAGGCTCATGTTGATGCCGGCCGCGCCCATGACGCTCTGCAGATACTCGCCGATGGCCTTGTGGCCTTCAGAGGTGTTGTAGAGGTAAACGAGGCTCGGGAAGTTGGTGACCTGCTGGGTCGCCTCGTCGAAGGTGTAGTACTTCTTGAGGGTCTCAACAGCGCTCTCCCAGTTGGCTTCGTAAGCATCGGCGGAAACGTTGTAATAGCCGTCGAAATCAGCAGCAGAGCCTGCGTTCTTGTAGAACTCAGAGCCGTCCGCGTCGGTCATGCCCATCGCGACGAAGGAGCTCGCCGGGACCTGGCCGGCCTGGCCGATCTCTTCCACGATGTAGTTGCGGTCATACAGCAGGGAAACGGCCTTGCGGATCTCCGCACGGGCCTGCTCGGCTTCCTCACCGGTCAGCTCGCAGCCCTCGGGCAGGATCTCTTCGTTGATATTCCAGCAGACGTAGTAGGTGCCGATCTGGCCGGCCACGACGTACTCGTCCGGATACTGCTCGGAAACGCGCTTCATCTCGGAGGTCGGGATGTCGTCGATCAGCAGCCAGGAGCCATTCTCGAAGTTGGCCAGCATGTTGTTGGCGTCATCGGAGAGGTAGAACTCGATCTTGCCCATCTTGATGCTGTCGGCATCAAAATAGTTGGGGTTCTTCGTCAGGGTGATCACGGAGTTGTGATCCCAGCCCGTCATGGTGTAGGGGCCGTTGCAGACGTAGGTGGAAGGATCGGTCGCCCAGGCTTCGTTCGCCACGACGTCCTCACGGACCGGGAAGAATGCCGGGAAGGCCAGCAGCTCATCCCAATAGGAGATGGCGTTGTTCAGGGTGACGACGATGGTGCTGTCGTCCGGGGTCTCAACAGCCAGCTCGTCCGGGTAGCCCTTAACGCCCTCGAACATGTAGCCGTAGTCAGCGCCCAGGGCGGAAGAAGCAGCGCGCTTCCAGGCGAACGCGAAGTCAGAGGACTTCACAGGCTGGCCGTCGCTCCAGAGCATCCCGCTCTTCAGCGTGTAGGTGTAGGTGGCAGTGCCATCTTCGTTGATGACCGGCTCCACAAGCGCCTCGGCGGCTGCGGGGACGATCTGGAGTGCGCCGTTCTCATCCTGTGCCCAGTTAGAGAGACCGGTGAACAGGTGCGCCGTCACGGTAGCGCCGTCCACAGCGGAGTTGAGCGCCGGGTCCAGCGTGTCCGGTTCGGAAGCGATGCACACTGCGATGGAAGAATCCTCCGCCAGGGCAAGGCCGAGGCAAAGGGTCATCGCCAGTGCCAGCATCAGAGATACCAGCTTTTTCATGGGGTGTTCCTCCTAAAAGTTTTTTTCAAAAGTGCTCTAGGCACCTTGAATCGTATAAACCCCTCCGTCACGCCTTTCGGCGTGACACCTCAGTTGATTTCCTTCACGCGGTGGCAGGCCACGAAGTGCCCGTCCGCGACCTTTTCGAAGGGCGGCATGCTCTCTGCGCACTTGGCCGTCGCGTAGCGGCAGCGCGTGCGGAATGGGCAGCCCGAAGGCGCGTTCAGCGGAGAGGGGATATCGCCTGTCAGCATGATGCGCTTGTTGGCGCGGGCGACCTTGGGGTCGGGCACCGGCACGGCGCTCAGCAGGCTCTGGGAGTACGGATGCAGCGGATGGTCGTAGATCTCTTTCGCGTCCGCCAGCTCCACCATGCGTCCCAGATACATGACGGCGATCCGGTCGGAGATGTGCCGCACGACCAGCAGGTCGTGCGCGATAAAGAGATAGGTGAGGCCAAGCTTCTCCTGCAGTTCATCGAACATGTTGATGACCTGCGCCTGGATGGAGACATCCAGCGCGGAGACCGGCTCGTCGCAGACGATGAATTCCGGGTTGACGGCCAGCGCCCTCGCGATGCCGATGCGCTGACGCTGTCCGCCGGAGAACTCGTGCGCATACCGGGAGGCATGCTCGCTGTTCAGGCCGACCAGGCCCATCAGTTCCAGCACGCGGTCGTTGCGCTCCTTCGCATTCGCCGTCAGGTGATGCACATCCAGCGGCTCGGCCACGATATCGCTGACCGTCATGCGCGGATTGAGAGAGGAGTACGGATCCTGGAAGACCATCGTGGCCTTTTTGCGGTACTCCCGGATGGAGTCGCGGCTCTCGATGACCTTCCCGTCATAGATGATCTTTCCCGCCGTGGGCTTGTACAGGTGCAGCAGCGTGCGGCCCACCGTCGTCTTGCCGCAGCCGCTCTCGCCCACCAGCCCGAGCGTTTCGCCCTTATGGATCGTAAAGGAAACGTCGTCCACCGCCTTCAGCGGACGGGTGCGGAGAAAACCGGTATTGATCTGGAAGTATTCCTTGAGGCCCTGGACCTCCACCAGCGTCTTGTGCTCAGCCATTCTGCACACCGCCCTTTCCCGAAGCCGTCAAGCCGTCGCGCACGTTGACCCAGCAGGCCGCCGCGTGATCCTGGTTGATCTGCATGCGCTCCGCGCGCTGGGTCAGGCAGATCTTCATCGCGTTGTCGCAGCGCGGCGCGAAGGGGCAGCCCTTGGGCATGTTCAGCAGATCGATGGGGGTGCCGGTGATGGGCTGCAGCCGCTGGCCGTCGTTCCCCACCGTGGGGATGGAGCGCATGAGGCCCTTGGTGTACTCATGCTTCGGATTATAGAAGATCTCGTCCGCCGTGCCCTGCTCGCAGATGGAGCCCGCGTACATGACGATCACCTCGTCGCACAGCTGGGCCACGACGCCCAGATCGTGCGTGATCATGATGATGGACATGCCCAGCTTGCGCTGCAGGTCCTGCATGAGCTCCAGGATCTGCGCCTGGATGGTCACATCCAGTGCGGTGGTGGGCTCGTCGGCGATCAGAATGTCCGGCTCGCAGGCCAGCGCCATGGCGATCATGACCCTCTGGCGCATGCCGCCCGAGTGCTCGAAGGGATACTGGCGCAGGCGCTTTTCCGGCTCGTTGACGCCGACCAGCTCCAGCATTTCCTTTGCGCGCTCGCGCGCCTGCTTCCGGTTGCGGTTCGTATGCAGCAGGATGGCCTCTTCCAGCTGGTGCCCGACCGTGTAGGTCGGGTTCAGGCTGGTCATCGGGTCCTGGAAGATGATGGAGATCTTGTTGCCGCGGATGGTGCGCATCACGTCCTCGCCGGCGCCCACGAGCTCGCGGCCGTCGAACTTCACGCTGCCGCCCACGATCTTGCCCGTCGGCGCGAGGATCTGCATGATGGAGTAAGCCGTCACGCTCTTGCCGCTGCCGCTCTCTCCCACGATGCCCAGCACCTTGCCCCGCTCCAGAAAGAAGGAGACGCCGTCCACCGCCTTGACCTCGCCCGCATCGGTGAAGAAGGAGGTGCGCAGATTGTTGACTTCCAGCAGTGCCATGTCAGTCCTCCTCTCTTAAGCGTTCAGCTTCGGGTCAAACGCATCGCGCAGACCGTCGCCGAAAAGGTTCAGGGAGAGGACGATGAGGCAGATGACCACAGCCGGGATGATGAGCCGGTAGGTATAGGTGTAGATGCCGTTCAGCGCGTCGCTGGCCAGCGAGCCCAGCGAGGGCATCGGGGCGTTGACACCCAGGCCCAGGAAGGAGAGGAAGCTCTCCGTAAAGATCGCGTTCGGGATCTGCAGCGCCGTGGAGATGATGATAACGCTGATGCAGTTCGGCAGCAGGTGCTTGCGGATGATCCAGCCGCCCTTGGCGCCCGTCGCCTGCGCGCTCAGCACGTACTCCTGCTCGCGCAGCGAGAGGATCTGGCCGCGGATGAGGCGCGCCATGCTGACCCAGTAGAGCAGGCCGAAGACGATGAACATGGAGATGATGTTGGCGCCGATCTTCTCAAAGATGGTGCCTTCCACGTTCAGCACGCGGCCCAGCACGACGGACAGCAGGATGATGACCAGCATGTCCGGCAGGGAGTAGATGATATCCACGATCCGCATGATGATGAGGTCGACCTTGCCGCCGCAGTAGCCGGCCACGGCGCCGATCGTCATGCCGATGATCAGCACGATGATGGACGCGAAGAAGCCGACCGCCAGCGAAATGCGGGTGCCGTACATCACGCGGATGAAGTAGTCGCGCCCATGGGCGTCCGTGCCGAAGATGTGCGGGAAGATCTTCTCCCCCGCCTCGATTCGCTTCAGCTCCGTCTTGCCGTAGGTGAAGGGCGCGAGATTATTGAAGGAGGAGTCCACCGGCTTGCCGGGGCGCACGCCCAGCATGGCGTCGTAATGATACGGCCAGACCATGGGCAGTACGATGCACGCGATGGTGATGAGGACGATCAGGATGAGGCTGACCATCGCCACCTTGTTGCGGCTCAGCCGTTTGACGCCGTCCCGAAAGAAGGTGGACGACGGGCGCATTTTCGTGATGTACTCCTTCTCCTGCTCGGTCGCCGGGCGGAACGCGTCCGCATCCAGCTGCTGCAGGCTGAAGGCCTTGACAGAGTCCTGCATGTCTTCCCCTCCTCTCACTTAAAGTCGATCCTGGGATCCACGACCTTGTAGAGCAGATCCGTAATGAGGTTCATGATGACGATGAGCGCCGCCAGGAAGATCGTGGTGCCCATGATCATCGTGTAGTCGCGGTTGGTGATGCTGGAGACAAACTGCCGGCCGATGCCGGGCACGGCGAAGATCTGCTCCACCACCATGGAGCCGGTGACGATGTAGGCGAGCATCGGCCCGAAGTAAGTGAGCACCGGGATAAGGGAATTTTTGAGCGCGTGCCCGAAAATGATCTTGACGCGCGAAACGCCCTTCGCCCTGGCGGTGCGGATGTAGTCCTGTCCCAGCACGTCCAGCATGGAGGAGCGGGTGAGGCGCGTGATATAGGACATAGGATAAAGCATGAGGGTGATGACGGGCAGGATGAGGCCGCCCGCGCTCGCGCCGTTGGCCGGCACCAGTCCCAGCTTCACCGAGAAAACGATGAGCAGGAAAGAACCCATGATAAAGCTGGGCATCGAAACGAAGGCCGTGGTGATCACCATGATCACCTTGTCCAGCACGGTGTTGCGCCGGATGGCGGCGACAGCGCCCAGCACGATGCCGACGAGCGCCGCGCAGCACGCCGCGATGACGCCCAGCTTAGCGCTGGTCTTCATGCCGTCCAGGATGATGTCGATCACCATGCGCCCGCGCTGTTTGAGCGAGGGGCCGAAGTCAAACTTCGTCAGGATGTCATGCAGATAGGTAAAGTACTGCTCCATCAGCGGCTTGTCCAGGCCGTACTTGGCCTCCAGCGCCGCCTGCGCCTCCTTGGAGATGGCCTTTTCCCCCACGAAAGGCCCGCCCGGCACGGAGTGCATGACAAAAAACGTCACCGTGATGACGATCCAGATCGTGAGGATGGCCAGCACGATGCGTTTCAGGATATAGTACGCCATTTTGGAATCCATGAATTATCCCACCTAAAGTGCCGTTATTCCGTATATCCGTGCGCTCTCCCCCGCCGCGTACGGATAACCGATGGTTATACTGCAGTAGCGTGATAAAGTGAACGCATATACATAGGTAGAAAAGATTATATTCAGTTGTTGCTTTCTTGTCAACCAAGAAAAAGAGCCCATCCCGAAGGATGAGCTCTTTTGACCCTTATCGCTTAAACCGGAAATCACTTGCCGGCTGCTGCGTTTGCGCCGGCAATGCGGCCGAAGACGCAGAAGTCCACGATGGCGTTGCCGCCGAGGCGGTTTGCGCCGTGGAAGTTGCCGGTGATCTCGCCTGCGCAGTACAGGCCCTCGATGATGGAGCCATCCTCACGCAGCGGATGCGTATCGACGTCGATGTTCACGCCACCCATCGTGTGGTGTGCCGCCGGCTTGCGCGGATACGCATACCAGGGCGCGGTCAGCAGTTCCTTTGTCCACGTAATGCGGCCGCAGGGATCGGTCGCTTCGCCGCGGACATAGCTGTTGAAGTCGTCAACCGTCTTCCGCAGGACAGCGGGATCCATGCCGAGCGTCTCAGCGAGGCCCTCAAGCGTATCCGCCTGAACGTAGCCCGCCAGATGGTTGTCCAGATAATACGCAACCGTCTTGTCGCCCAGGGTCTTGCCCGTCGCAGGATCCGGAACGGCATCCGCGCTGAAGAGCTGGTACATGAGGCCGTCCGGCTGGGCAATGATCGCAAGGCTCATCTCGTCGCGGCGGCCGTCTTCACGCACGAAGCGCTCGCCGTTCTTGTTGATGTAGCAGGATGCACTGTACGTGAGCGTGATGTCGCTCGTCGCGCCCGTCCACGGGTTGGCGTACGGCAGCAGCTGGATCTGATCCATGTTGATGAGCTGCGCGCCGACCTCCTGCGCCATGCGCAGGCCGTCGCCGGTAACGCCGGGCATATTCGTGGTGATGACCTTTGCGGAGAGGTCCGGCCACTTCTCGCTCGTGCAGTACTTGACGCGCATATCCACGTTGCCGGCAAAGCCGCCGGTTGCGAGGATGATGCCGTTCTTGCCGTAGGCTGTCACCTTATGACCGTCCTTGGCGGTGCAGTTCACGCCGATGACACGGCCGTTCTCATCGGTGATGAGACTCTCGGCAGTGGTGTCCATCTTCGCGGTGAACAGATCCTGGCGCGTCGCCAGCGTATCCTGGAAAGCCTTGAAGTAGCCGGTGCCGTTCGGCATCACAGCCGTATGCGTGCGCATGTAAAGGGAACCGCTGGCAGAGTTGATCTTCGGCGCAAACTCCATGCCCATGCTCTCCAGCCACTCGAGCGTCGGATAAGCGCGCTCGGCGTAGAAGAGCAGGTGGTCGAGCATGCCGACCTTGTCGCCGCCGTTCCAGGTCTGCAGGGCAAACCACTCGGGGCTGTCAAAGACGTGCTTGTCGGTCTTCTTGTATTCCTCAAACTGTGCGCGGACGGTATCCTGCACCTGCTTGTGCAGCTCGTCCACAGGCTCTTCCGCAAGCGCCTCTTCGACAAGGGGATCAAGGCTGGAAGTGATATCGGCGTAGTCCTGCAGATCGGGATCCGGGCAGTTGAAGATGCCGCCGGAAACGATCGAGTTGCCGCCGAAGAAGCCGGTCTTCTCGATGAGCAGCACGTTTGCGCCCGCCTCAGTCGCAGACAGCGCAGCCGCCAGGCCTGCGCCGCCGCCGCCGACGATGACGACATCCGCCGTCAGCTCCTCATCCGCCGGGGCTTCCTTCGCGATCTCCACATCGAACTGCCCGTCCTCCGCGCCGGCCAGCTTCAGCGCCTCGCGGACGCCGGAGAGGATCGCGCGGCTGGAGATGGTCACGCCGGTGACGGTATCGACAGAAAGAGACTGATTGGCGACGACCGCCTCCGGGATCGCTTCCACGACCCAGTCACGAAGGCCGGGCGTTTCGACGTTGGAGATGACCTTGACGTCGGTGATGGCATCTTCCGTAACGGTGACGCCGACGGTCATCGGGCCGTGCATGCCGGGCACGGTCGCTTCATAGGTACCGGGAGTCATGGCCAGCGCGCCGGCAACGAACATCAGCATCGCCAGCGCAAGGACCAGAGAGAGCAATTTCTTCATGCTTTTCCTCCTCTTTCAGATAACTGAGGGTATTCCTCTAATGCAATTATAACATATTAGAATCTGATGAGCAAGAAAAAACACAAATCGTATTTCTTTCCTTATAGGCAGAGTTGTTTTGCCGTGTCCTGCATCAGCCGGATGTACCGGGGCGGATCCAGGTGTTCACCCAGCATGCAGCAGATGATGGGCTCCTCTGCAAACAGGATGCCCACGTCATGGGTGAGGTCTTCGTCCTCCCCCGTCTTGTGCGCCACGTCGATCCCCTCATCCTCCAGGAAGAAGGGCAGCTTGCCGTTCAGCTGCTGGTCCAGCAGGATGTCCAGCATCTCCCGGCTCGCCTCCTTTGAGACGATCTCCCCGCGCCAAAGGCCTTCCAGTATCCGCCCCATATCCTGGGCGCCGACGGTGTTGATGACCCCGCGCGCGCTCGCCTCCGAATCGAACAGCACGCGGTTCACACGCGTTGCGGTAAGGCCGAGGGCCTCGATCGTGCGGTTGATCTTCTCCATCCCCAGGCGGCGGATGAGGATGTTGGTCGCCGCGTTGTCGCTCACGATGATCATGAGATGCACGAGGTCCCGCAGCGTCATCTCGATGCCCTCGTGCATCGCTTTCAGCGTGCCGCACGAAGGCAGGCGCTCCTCATCCCGCAGGGCATGGCGCTCCTCCAGGGAGAGTTCTCCGTCCCTTGCGGCGCGGAAAGCTTCCACCATCACGGGCAGCTTGATGACGCTCGCCGCTTCGATCGGCTCCGCCTCGCCGCGCGCCCAGACCTCGCCCGTGGCAAGGTTCTTGATGTAGACGCCCGTATGGCCGCCGATCGCTTCCAGGGCCGCGGCCAGACCCTCCGTGCGCAGCATCACCTGCGCCCCAGCAGCGCCGCGCCGATGATGCCGGCGTCCGCGCCCAGCTTCGCCAGCCGGATATCCGCGTAGGGCAGCCCTTTGTAGAACACGTGCGGCTTCACCGCCTCACGGACGGCATCCAGCAGGAAATCGCCTGCCACGGAAACGCCGCCGCCCAGCACGATGACCTCCGGATCGATCGCGTTGATCAGCGTAACGATGCCCAGCGCCAGCGCGCGCACATACTCCGAAAAAACCTCCATCGCCGTCGCGTCGCCCGCCTTGGCGCAGTCGATGACGATCTTGGCGTTGATGGAATCCGGATCCCCGCCGCACGCTTCCGTAATGAGGCTCTCCGGATGGGATTTCAGCGCGCGCCTCGCCTCGCGGATGATCGCCGTGGCGGAGGCATAGCGTTCAAAGCAGCCGTAATTGCCGCAGGTGCAGGGTTCGCCGTCCATTTTGAGGATCATGTGGCCGATCTCGGAGCCGATGCCGTGCGCGCCGGAGTACGGCTTCCCGTTGATGACGATGCCGCCGCCGACCCCCGTGCCCAGCGTGATGAAGACGCTGGACTGCGTACCGGCGCTGACGCCCGCGATGCTCTCCGCATAACCCGCGACGGTGGCGTCATTTTCCACCCAGACGGGCTTGTCGATGTGCTTTTGCAGTTCCGAGACGAAGGGGACGTCATGCCAGCCCAGGTTGGTGCAGAAGGGGATGATGCCCGTCTTCATGTCGCAGATGCCCGGCACGCCCACGCCGATCGACTCAATCTCCTCCATTGGGACATCAGCCTGTCTTGCCACACGCAGGCACAGATCCGCGATGTCCTGTATGACCCATTCATAGCTGCGCTTCGCCAGCGTCGGGGTCGATCCCTTGACCAGGATGTGCCCCGCTTCATCCACAACGCCGGCCTTTACGCTCGTTCCGCCTACGTCCACGCCGATATACTTCATCTTTCTTCCTCCCCGCGCGTTTGCGCTTATTCCTGTGTACCGCTGTTTTTCTTTGCGTAATGTTCCCGCAGCCGCCTGTCCAGCTCCTCCGCGGCGGTGTAGCCTTCCGCGCGCAGGCTCCAGCTGCGCGCAGCGATCTCCACGATCGTAGCCAAACTCCGCCCCGGCCTCACCGGGATCTCCAGATAGGGGACCTTCACATCCAGGATGCTGATCGTTCTGCCCATCGTGCCCAGTCGGTCGTACTGCTTGTCCGCCGACCAGGGATCGATCTCGATCACCAGGTCGATGCTCTTGCGGTGCACCACCGCGCCGATGCCGAAGATCTTTTTGATGTCCACGATGCCCACGCCGCGCAGCTCCATCAGGTCGCGCACCATTTCGGGCGCTTCTCCCAGCAGCTGGCTGCCGATGCGGCATACATCCACCACGTCGTCCGCGACCAGCTGATGGCCGTGATTGAGCAGCTCCAGCGCGCACTCGCTCTTGCCGATGCCGCTCTCCCCCATGATGAGCACGCCCTGACCGTACACATCCATCAGCACGCCGTGCCGGGTTTCGCGCGGGGCAAAGGCCTCCGCCAGGTAAAACATGGCCCTGGCCGCCCAGTCGCTCGTCTGCTCCCTCGTGGAGTAGACCGGCACATCCGCCTCCTGCGCATGGCGCAGCAGCGCCGCAGGGCACTCCATACCTCTGGCGACGATCACGCAGGGGATCGTATACGTGAAGAAGCGGGAGAGCCGCTCCTCGATCGTCTGCCCGCTCAGGCTGTTGAGATAGCCCATCTCCGCCAGGCCGATCAGCTGGGGCCGCTCGTTGGCAAAAATATCGAAGTATCCTGCAAACTGCAGGCCCGGCCGGCTGATTTCCGGGACGCTGATGGTCTTCCGGTCGTCCCGGCCGCCGCCGATCTTCGTAAGGCCCAAAGCCCGGGCAAAGGTTCCGGGCGTGATGCTCATGGCTCAGCCTCCTTTGTACCGTTATTTCCTTTATTATATCGTAATTGCATGCCTGCTTCCATAGCTGCGGGAATAATTCTTGCCCCCTCTCCCTTCCTTGGCTATAATAAACCCATCAAAATGCAAAAGGAGCCGAACGGATATGAACAGCGTTCTGGATTTTCTGGATTTTGTCAGCGCCTCGCCCACAGCCTTCCACGCCGCGCAGCAGGCGGCACACCGCCTGGAAGCAGCCGGCTTTCAGCGGCTCGATGAGCACAAAGCCTTCGAACTCATCCCCGGCGGGAAGTACTACCTGACGCGCAACCGCTCCGCCGTCCTCGCCTTCCGCCTGCCGAAGGGGGCGCTTACACACTATCAGATCGTCGCCAGCCATGCGGACTCCCCCTGCTTCAAGCTGAAGAACACCGGCGAGTCGGATGCGGCGGGCGACTGTCTGCGCCTGAACGTCGAGGGCTACGGCGGGATGATCATGTCCACCTGGCTGGACAGGCCGCTCTCCATCGCGGGCCGGCTGCTCGTCAGGACGCCGGAGGGCCTTGCCTCCCGCCTGTGCGATCTCGACCGCGACGCAGTGCTCATCCCCAATCTGCCCATTCACTTCAACCGCGAGGTCAACAAGGGATACGCCTTCAACGCGCAGGTGGACATGCAGCCCCTGTGCGGCGGCGCGGGCAGCCGCGGCCTGCTGCTGCGGGAGCTCGCGGAATCCTGCGGCGCAGCGCCGGAGGACGTCGCCGGGACGGATCTCTTCCTTTACAACCGCATGCCCGGCACCATCTGGGGCGCACAGGATGAATTCTTCTCCGCGCCGCGCATCGACGACCTGCAGTGCGCCCACGCTTCCCTTCTCGCCTTTCTTTCCGCCCCCGAGCCCCGCGGCCACGCCGACGTCTACGCCCTCTTCGACAACGAGGAAGTGGGCAGCGGCTCCAAGCAGGGAGCGGACTCCAATCTGCTCTCCGCGGCGCTGCGGCGCGTCAGCCTCGCAGTTGGGGCCGATCCTGATGCAGCCATCGCCTCAAGCTTCATGGTCTCGGCGGACAATGCCCATGCGGTGCATCCCAACCATCCGGAAAAGTACGACGACGCCAACCGCTGCCGCATGAACGGCGGCGTAGTCATCAAGCACAACGCCGCACAGAAGTACACCACGGACGGCGCCAGCGACGCGGTCTTCTCCGAGATCTGCCGGAGTGCCGGCGTTCCCGTGCAGCACTTCTTCAACCGCGCGGACGTCCCCGGCGGCTCCACGCTGGGGCACATCGCGAACACCCACGCCTCCATGAATTCCCTTGACATCGGTCTGGCCCAGCTGGCCATGCACTCCAGTTACGAGACCGCAGGCACCGCCGATCCGGACTTTATGATCCGCGCGCTGGATGCCTTCTATGCCACGGACGTGCAGGCCGAAGGAGACGGGGATTTCCGGCTCGCGTAAAAACACATACCTTCTCTCCAAATGCCGAAACCACTCGCCGGACGAGTGGTTTTGGCTTATACGCCGGGCCCCAAAGGCTGTGCCGCTTCCCAGGCCCGCACCGGCAGGATCCTGCGCTGTCACTTCAGGGGACCGGGCAGAGGCGCCGGTGATCACACTCTCACTCGTTTTTCCTGTAAAAGCACCAAAGTATTCCAAATGCAATGCATTTTTTATCTTTTGAAATATCCCCATTGCAAGAATGTGGTTTATCGATAGTTCAAAGGCGTGTACTTTATCAGCTTTGGCGATTAACGCAGCCTCCGTTTTCCTGCATAATAAGGGCATATCAAAAGCCGCCGTCCGGCCAAAGCCGGAACGGGCCCCCATCACTCTCTATCGCAATTAAAGGAGGAAAACGAATGGAAAACATTCTGCGCAAAGCGCTTAAGGAAAACAGGACGCTGATCGGCACCCGGATGTGGAGCACCGATCCCATCATGACGGAGGTCGTCGGCAAAATCGGCCTTTATCAGTATGTGGAATTCGCGGCGGAATACTCCGATTTCACCCAGCAGGACCTTTCCAACATCGTGCGCGCTGCGGAGCTTCACGGCATGGGCTCCATGATCAAGGTCGATCTGCAGAACCGCAAGTACGTGGCGCAGAAAGCGGTGGGCTCCGGTTTTCAGGCAGTGCTCTTCGCGGATCACAGGACCGCCGAAGAGGTGGCGGACAGCGTTCGGGCCCTGCGTCCCATGACGCCCGGCGTTGACGGCGAATTCGGTATGCCGACGCGCCGCTTCATCGGCATGGATCACCGGGCATCGCAGGAAGCGCACATCCGCCGGCTGAATGACATCGTCGCCTGCTTCATGATCGAGAAGAAAGAAACCATGGAGAACCTGGAGGCCATCCTCTCGGTGCCCGGCGTGGATATGGTGCAGTTCGGCCCCAGCGACTACAGCATGAGCATGGGCTGGAACCGTCAGGATCACGCTCAGGATCTGAAGGACACCGAAGCGCGCATGATCGAAGCGGCCCTGCGCCACGGCGTGCGGCCCCGCTGCGAGATCAACAGTGCCGAAGAGGCAGACTGGTACAAGGCTCAGGGCGTCAAGGATTTCAGCCTCGGCGACGAGGTCAAGATCCTGGAAGCCTACTGGAAATCGGAAGGCGCGAGCCTGATCGACCGCGTGAAAGGCTGAGGTAAGAGCGATGAAAATTGTGGTATTGGACGGTTATACGGAAAACCCCGGCGACCTCAGCTGGGACGGCCTGGCGGCCCTCGGCGAGCTGACGGTATATGACAGAACCAGCCTCACCGACGAAAGCGAAGCCATCGCCCGGATCGGCGATGCCGAAGTGGTTTTGACCAACAAGACGCCTATCACGAAATCCGTGCTGGATGCCTGCCCGGGCATCCGTTACATCTCCGTGCTGGCGACGGGCTATAATGTGGTCGACTATAACTACGCCAAGGAAAAAGGCATCGCCGTCTCAAATGTGCCCGCGTACGGCACCGCCAGTGTGGGGCAGTTCGCCATCGCGCTCCTGCTGGAGATCTGCCACCACATCGGCCATCACAGCGAAAGCGTGCACGCCGGCAACTGGGAAAAAAGCCCGGACTTCTGCTACTGGGACTATCCGCTGATCGAGCTGGACGGCAAGACGATGGGCATCATCGGCTTCGGACGGATCGGACAGACGACGGGCCGCATCGCAAAGGCGATGGGCATGCGCATCCTCGCGTATGACAGCCATCCCTCCGACTCCGGCAGGGCGATTGCGGAATATACGGATCTGGACACGCTGCTCTCCGCCTCGGACGTCATCGCGCTGCACTGCCCCCTCTTCCCGGAGACGCAGGGCCTCATCTGCCGGGAAACCATCGCCAAGATGAAGGACGGCGTCATCCTGCTCAACAACGCGAGGGGCCAGCTCGTGGTCGAGCAGGACCTTGCGGACGCGCTGAACTCCGGCAAGGTGGCAGCAGCCGGCCTGGATGTGGTTTCAACTGAGCCGATCCGCGGGAACAATCCCCTGCTCCGCGCAAAAAACTGCTTTATCACCCCGCACATTTCCTGGGCACCGAAGGAAAGCCGCCAGCGGATCATGGACTGCACCGTCGAGAACGTTCAGGCTTACCTGGCCGGCGCGCCGGTCCACGTCATCAACGCGTGATCCGCACAAACCAGCATTCCGGATCCCAAGCCCTATCAAAAAAGACCGCGATGCGGTCTTTTTTTGATAGGCTCACGGCTGATCGTCCGGTTCCCTCTGCAGGCTCTGCCTCTGTCCGTTCTTCCGGAACTCGCCGGGTGTCATCCCCGTCGTCTGTTTGAAGACCCGGTTGAAGGAGACGGCGCTCTGGAAGCCCGTCGCTTCCGCGACCACACTGATCTGCATGCTGGTGTGCAGAAGCCGCTCCTCGGCCTCGTCGATCCTCTTCCGGTTGACCATGCGCGTAAAGGTCATCCCCGTCTCATCCTTGATCAGCGTGCTGACGTAGTTCGGATTCATTCCCAGCATGTCCGCCACAGCGGCCAGGGAGAGATCCGGGTCGGCGTAATGGCTGTCGATCAGGTAGTCGCGGTCCACGATGCCCTCGTCAAACAGCGCCTTTTTGAACAGGCTGGCCTGCATGCTCGGGGTCAGATCCATGACCATTTTGCCGTCCCGGATGAACCAGCGGGCATCGCCGAACATCCAGTCGATCATGACGCTGCCCTTGCCGCTCAGGTTGGTGCCGTAGGTATCGTCAACGCCGTTGCCGTCGGGGTCATTCTTGGCAAACGCGCGGGCCACTTCCAGGTACTCATCCACGGTGGTGGGCATTTCCAGGCCCAGCTTCTCCAGCCAGTCCACACGGATGAAGCGCACCTGTTCGGGCATGATGGCCGGTGACGGCGCGCCCAGCAGATACAGCTTGCCGTCCACGGAGCCGAGATCCCGCAGGAAGGGGTACTCCTCCAGCCTCTTCTTGTACTCCACGCTGTACTGGTCGATCACGTCATCCAGCGGCATCAGCAGGCGCTGGTTGATCAGCGTGTTCATGGTGACGGGGTCACCGGAATAGATGATGTCGGGAGCGGTGCCGGACGCCATCGGCATGCTGTAGCGTTCCAGGTCATTGTCCTCGGAAATGGCGATGACCTCGATGTCGGCGGGGCCGTTCTCGCGGATCCAGTCGATCCACTGGTTTTCCTCAACGGTGCCGTACCCTTCGGGCATGGCCTGGTCAGCTTCGCCGGCCACGGTCAAACGCGGCTTGTCAGCCAGCGCGCCGCCGGGCAGCGTCAGCATGGAAACCAGCAGGGCTGCCAGCAGCAGAGCAGAGATGTTTTTCTTCATGGTGAGCGCCTCCTCTTTTAATATACACGGATGAGGGACCAACGATCAATCCCCTATCCCTTTGTATCAGCCTTTGACCGAACCGATCATGACCCCTTTGACAAAATACTTCTGCAGGAACGGGTAGATGCAGATGATCGGGATGACCATGATCATGATGCCCGCGGAGCGAATCATTTCCGGGGAGATCTGCACCGCCATGGCGGAACCGGAACGGCGGTTCAGCTTGTCCACGATGTCATTCTGGTTGATGAGCTGGTTGACCAGGACCACAAGGTTGTATTTTTTAGTATCGGTGATATAGATGAGCACGCCCTGGAACAGATCCCAGTACCAGATGAGATAGAACATGCCGACCGTGACCAGCACGGGCAGGGAAAGCGGCAGGATGATGTGCCACAGCGTCTGCATCTCGGTGCACCCGTCGATCTTGGCGGCGTCGATCAGCTCCTGCGGCATCTCCTCAAAGAAGCTGCGGATGATGATCATGTTATACGGGTTGATGAGGTTCAGCATCCACAGCGCGCCGTATGAGTTGACCAGCCCAAGGGAACGCATATTGAGGTAGGTAGGGATCATACCGCCGTTGAACAGCATGGTGAAGACGATCGCCTTCATGAAGAACTTGCGTCCCCAGAAGTGCTGACGGCTCAGCGGATAAGCGGCCATGACAGAGCACAGCATGCTCAGCACGGTGCCCACTACGGTGATCTTCACGCTGTTCAGCAGCGCAGGCAGGATGCGAGTACCCTGGAAGAGCTGCTTATAGGCATCCACGTTGAACTCGACCGGGACGATGCCGACCAGCCCGGAGGTATTGGCGCGGTAAGAGCTGAGCGACTGGGAAGCGACGTGGAGAAACGGCAGCACGCAAATGACGGCGCCCAGCGTGAGGACGATATAATTGACGGCATAGAAGATTCTTTCGGATCTCGTCGTTTTCATACAGCGCCTCCTTACCACAGTCCTTTGTCAAACCGTTTGGCGATGGAATTGGTGATGAGCACCAGGGTGAGACTGACGACGGATTCAAACAGGCCCATGGCCGTGGAGAGGCTGAACTGCCCCCGCCCAAGACCGATCTTATACACATAGGTGCTGATGACCTCGGAAACGTTGTACACCACGTCGTTCTGCATGGTATAGACCTGGTCGAAGCCGATCTCCATCACCTTGCCCATATTGATGATCAGCATCGTGATGATGGTCGGGATGATGCTGGGCAGCGTGATGTGGATGATGCGCTTCAGCTTCCCCGCGCCGTCAATGGCAGCGGCTTCATAGAGCTCAGGCGGCACATTGGTCAGCGCAGCCAGATAGATGATGGCGCTGAAGCCGCCTTCCTTCCAGATCCGGGCCGACAGGAAGACCGCGATCCAGGAGCCTTCGTTGTAGAGATAGGCGTATTTGAAGCCGAACAGCTTGTAGGTGATCGCATTGATCACGCCGCTGTCCAAAGCAAAAATGCCGGTGAAAATGCCGCCGACGACCACCCAGGACAGAAAATGCGGCATATAATAGAAAGACTGCACCAGGTTCTTGTAGGTCCTGTTGCGGACCTCGTTGAAGAGCAGCGCGATCAGGATGGGGATCGGGAAGGAAACCAGCACGCCGAGGATGCCCAGCACGAAGGTGTTGCGGATGGTAGCCAGCGTCTGGCCGCTGCTGAGCAGGAAGCGGAAGTTGTCCAGGCCCACCCACGGGCTCTTCCAGATGCCGTCCATCAGGAAGTAATTCCGGAAAGCGATCTGCAGCCCCAGCATGGGCACGTACTTGAAGACGATGAAATAGGCGATCGCCGGAAGGAACATCAGCAGCAGCGGGATAGAGCGCCTGAATTTCAGCCGCTGATCTGCTGCATACAGCTTCAAATTTCTTCTCCGATTTACCGCAGAATCACTTAACATCGGCACCCTTCCTTCCAAATCTGTTGATGAAATGACGGTTTTATTTGTGGAAGATTACGCCTTTATTCTATGGTTTTGCCCGAAGAACCGTCAATTTTCCATTTCTCACATCCTTATCATTTTCTCTGATTTACCCCGGAATTCAGGGATAATCGTTAAAAATCACCCTCCCGATGGCTGAATCAGATGGGCCGGCATTCGTCCTCCGCGATCCCGCACGGCCAAGCGCGTCACATATAAAAAGAACCGGCCGCCCGGTGAGGCAAACCGATTTTTCAATAAATGACGGCAGATTCGTTGAAACATCCCGTAAAGTGCGATAAAATAAAGCATGTAACAAAAAGGGACAGAAAGGGAGAGAAGATGAATAAAGCACAGGCTTCCCGCGCATGGGAAATATCGGAAAGCGATGTCGAAAGGGTTTGCAGGGAGATGGGCATCGATGCCGAAAACATCCCCGAGGGGACGGTTCCGGTCTACGTGCCGAACGAACTCTACGCTAGCGATCCACACCGGTATTATACGTACCTGTTAGAGGTGATCGCGAACACGCACATGGACATAAAGGGCATTGACAAGGCTGCCCTCGAGACGTGTGTCGAACAATTGAAGGAAAAGAAGCTGATCGTCCTCAAAAAGGGAGCCGCCCCGGATTCCCTCGATTACCACGATTACCTGCTCTCAGCGGACAAGGCCGTCTTCTATGAGTGGGACAGCCATTTCATGAAGAATAATTTATCCTTTATTGAAAAGATCATTTCTTTCTTCAAGGGTAAATAACACAAAGAGCAGCCCCGGCGCAGCAGCATCCGTCAGCAGCCGGAATAGCACAAACCCGCAGAAGACTGCGGAAGCTTTCGCAAAAACAGACGGCCTTCTTCCCCTTCTCGGAAGACTGCCGTCTGCTTTTTATTTATACTTCAGTGCTTACCGTCATGCTGCCCGCGAAGCCGGTGGCAACCGGCATTGTGCGGCTTTACGCCAGTTCCTGATGCAGTTTTCTGAACTTGTCAGATTTGCTGTCCAGCACGGCAAAGGACGTCTCGGACGGGATATCCCGGATACCGGATTCAATGTAATTGCGCAGCACGCCCACCAGCACAAAGGGGCGAATGAAAGCGGTGTGAACGATACCCCACAAAACGATGCCTGCCGCACCGGCACAGATCCACTTCAGCGCATTCGGATCGGTCATGGCGGCGGGGGCCGTCGTCTCCAGCCTGGCAGCTGCCTCCGCCACTTCGGCACTCAGCCGCGTGAACAGTTCCGGGAATCCGGATGCGGCAAGGTAGAAGATCCCCGTAAACGCGCCGCCGATCACAGCCAGGGATGCAAGTCCCATGCCGAACACCCGGCTCATATTCTTCGCAAGGGTCTTCCCGTGCCCGAAGAACAGTGCCGCGCCCTCGCAGGTCGCCTTTGCCGCGTTGACGCCTTTCCGGTAGAACACCCAGCCCAGGCAGCAGTCGCACAGGTATTCGACAACCACCTGCACAGCGGCAGAGACAACGCTGCCGATCGTCTTTCCGTTGTTGCCCCCGAGCTTCTCACCGATGGAACTGAGCCCGTTTCCCAGCTGGCTGAAGATGCCCCTTATGATCCTAGTGACTGCAAAGAAAGCCGCAACCGTAGCAAAGCGTTCCTTGACCGCTCTTTTTCCTTCGCCGATCACGTCCTCCGGAAGCGTCCCTTCCGTCACAGCCCGGGTCATCATGGCAATTTGACCGGCCTTGTATGTGTAGGAAACATAACGCAGGAAAACAGCCGCCGCGATGATCCCGGCCAGAGCGCCGACCGCCAGGCCGACCAGGCCCTTATCCGTCAGTTTTTCAGCCAGCAGGAAGCCTGCCCCGGCCAAAGCCGCCAGGATCGCAAAGGCGAAAATATCCCACAGCAGCCGCCTGACGGAAAACCCAACTGTTTTCTGATAAATCTCTTTGTTTGTCATTGACGACACCTCATTTCTTTTCACAGGTCTGCCCGTTTTTTGAAAGGGCGTTCAGATCGTTCGTGATTTGCTCCTCTCGACAGTCTTATCATAACACCTTCCCGTCACAGAAGCGTCACACGAAGAACGGCATCGGTAAACTGAATAGGTTACGCTCCCCCTTTATGTCCTATCGTCAGTTTTAAACAAAAAAATACAACCCCCGGCGCGAAGCACGGAAGCTGTACCTGGTGCACCCTGCGGGATTCGAACCCACGGCCTTTTGATTCGTAGTCAAACACTCTATCCAGCTGAGCTAAGGGTGCGTGTCTCTCTCGAAACA
This sequence comes from Clostridia bacterium, assembly GCA_017484085.1. Lineage (GTDB taxonomy): Bacteria > Bacillota > Clostridia > Christensenellales > Aristaeellaceae > Ventricola. The sequence goes on along the minus strand of JAFUTW010000029.1, from coordinate 16,311 downwards.
TGCAGGATTATAGCGCCTTTGCGGCGTTTTGTCAACCATAAATTAAAGGTTTTTGAGAGGCCAAAAAAGGGTTTTTTTGATGTTTTTGGGGTTTTTGTTCCAAAATTGTTCCAACCTTAAGTTACATATCATCTGTCTGCCCTTATGCCGCTTGGGTTTGCGGCATAAGGGCTCTGTTCCAAGTTTGTTCCATAACTATTGTTGTGTGAGAATTTTCTCATTTCAGGCGCTTGCTGTATCATCCGCATACATGTTGCTGAAAGCCTTCCCTGCTTCCTTGATTCTGTCCATCCTTGGATGCACGTACCGCTCCATGGTGACCCTTATATCACTGTGTCCCATGATGGCCTGCAGGGTCTTCGGGTCTGTATGCGGCACAGCAAATCGGCACGCTGACCGGTTATCTCATGGTCATCGCTGCTTTCTTCCTGGTAAAGAATTCATCACGGCTCTACCGCGCGGCCTTCGTCGTCAGTGCCGCAATCATCGCTCTCAGTTTTATAGCCAGCCTGCACATGACGGATGAAAGTATCACCGACGAGAGCAAGCGCCGCTTCTACTTTCGCAGGAAATACACCAAGTATTATATGCTGGAAGTGTTCTACGGCGCGCGCAAACAGGTGTTCTTCACCTTCGGCCCCTATGTTCTGGTGCTGTTCTACGGCGCAAACGCCATGATCATCAGCGCGCTGTTCGCCCTGTCGGCGGTGTGCAGTTTCTTCGCTTCACCGTTGGTCGGCAAGATCATCGACCGCTTTGGTTATAAAATCGTCATGGTTTCAGACACGCTGATTCTGGTGATCGTGTGCTTCTTCTACGGCTTTGCCCACCACACCTTTCCGAGAAACGTAGCCTTCGTCGTCTGCTGCGTGAACTACATCCTGGATTCTGTCATCTCGCTGGCTTCCATGGCCTCCAATGTATATGTGCAGGACATCTCTGACAGTCCGGAGGAGGTTCGGGCGACGATATCGACCGGGGTGTCCGTCAACCACTTTATCACGATCCTCATCGCGCTGTTCGGCGGCTGGATCTGGGAAGCGCTCGGCATCGAGACGCTGTTCATCCTCTCCGCAGTGCTGGGGCTTTGCAACAGCGCCTACGCTGCGACGATCAAGGTCAATCCCAAGAAGTGCAAAGCGACGATACGGCCGCCAAAGCCATAAATGTCATCAAGGCTGTCCTGTGGTTATGTATCCAGATAACGCGACCGTCAGCGGCCGGAGCGCATGGAAGCGGAGACTCGTTCCGCTTCTTCTGACCGGATGTCATTTTCACCCGCTGACCCCGCATGGTTGTATTGAAACGCAAATTGGTGTATAAATAGGGTACAACCGTCTGCCGGATCCCCGGCATTCCGGATGAAGGAGGTATCCACATGAAGAAGAGCTTAGCGCTGCTGCTGTGCCTTGTGATGGTGCTGGCGGCTTCCCTCTCTCTGGCGGAGGTCAAAGCGACCCTGACCACGAAAATCGCGACGCGTTCCGGCCCCGGCACGCAGTACACGGACCTGGGCACTTATTTCTCCCGGGGCAAACAGGTGAACGCTGTTTCCAAGTTTTATGACAGCCGCAACCGGGTGTGGTGGATCCAGGTCGAGTTCCAGTACCGCAACAGCTACCGCCGCGCCTATACCGGCCACAAGCGGCTGACCGTCGCCCTCGGGCAGCTGCCGGAAGAGAAGTCCCTGGGCAAGGGCACGCTCTCGGAGCGCGTCATCCCCGCCTACGGCCCCGGCGAACTCTATGCCTCTTATACACGTGCGCTGCCCGCCGCGATGGAAGTCGAGGTCTGCAACCACGAAAACGGGTGGATACAGATCGAATACAAGAACGACGGCAGGCATCTGAAACGCGCGTGGGTGCCGGAGAGCGCCGTCGAGTTCACCGAGACAGTCGAAGGGTCCGTGCTGGTCGGCGACTGACCGGCAGTGCTTCCTTCTCTATGAAGGCAACGGCCGTTTCTGAAAACGGCTTTTTGCAGTTCTCTGTTTTCGCTTCCACATTCATGCAGCCGCTTCCCCGGATGGGGAAGCTTTTCAGTATCAGGCCGCCGACGCGGCCCGGGAGGAACCATGCAGACCATTCAAACGATTGAGGGGCTGGAAGAAGCCATACAACGCTTCGGCATCCTGCCCTTTTTCAGAAGCCGCATCCCCGGCTGGTCCCTGGAAGAGCACATCTCGCGTGATGTCTGGTTCACGGACAGGGAAGGCCCCTGGGAGTGGAAAGGGAAGCTTGCGGTGCAGCGCATCTGCGTTTACGGCAAGTTCATCAGCGGCAAGGCCGCCTTCGTCAGGCCGGACTGCTTCGGCGATCTCATGAACCTCCGCCGGCTGGGCATGACCTTTGAGGAGCGCTTGGAGGAGGGTCTTGTCCCCTACAGCGACAAGCGGCTGATGGACTATCTGCTGCCCCGCCCCAACGTCCTCTCCAAGCACGCCAGGCGGGAGTGCGGCCTCACGAAGGGATTCGACGCTGCGCTGACCCGCCTGCAGATGAGCACGGACGTGATCCTCTGCGACTTCCGCTACAGCCTGGGCAAAACAGGCAAGCCCTACGGCTGGGGTAACGCGGCGCTCGATTTCCCGGAGCGGTGGTTCGGCGAAGCCCTGTTTGCCGAGGCGCTGGAGCGCACGCCTGAGGAATCGGAAGAGCGGCTTGCTGCCGGGATCCTCAGCGCTCTCCCCCGCGCGGACAGCAAAGCGCTCCGCCGCCTGCTGCGCTGAAGCGCTGCGTTTTTTCGCACCGGCAGCCTCCGTTTTACGGGGTCTGCCCTTGAAAAAGCAGCTGTTGCATGATAAGATACCACATTATACAAATGCAAAACGAGGTGACACTTATGGATCGTGTATACAATTTTGCTCCCGGCCCTTCCATGCTTCCCCTGCCCGTGCTGGAGCAGGTGCAGCGCGAGCTGCTCTGTTACGGCGGCACGGGAATGTCCGTCATGGAGATGAGCCACCGCTCCAAGATGTATCTGGAGATCTTTGAGCAGGCCAAGGCCGACTTCCGCGACGTCATGGGCGTGCCGGAGGGCTACACCGTGCTCTTCCTTCAGGGCGGCGCCACGGCCATGTTCGCCGCGACGGCCATGAACCTCATGCAAGGCGGCAGCGCCGATTATGTGGACAGCGGCAACTTTGCGCACAACGCGCTTGTCGAGGCCGGAAAGTACGGCACCGTGCGCGTGGCCGGCAGCTCCCGCGAGCAGAACTATACCCGCATCCCCGATTACACGCTCGATCCCGGCGCCAGCTACGTCCACATCACCACCAACAACACGATCTACGGCACGCGCTGGAGCACCCTGCCGGATACCGGCAGCGTCCCGCTGGTGGCCGATATGTCCAGCAATATCCTCTCCGAGGTCTATGACGTTTCCCGCTTCGGCCTCATCTACGCCGGCGCGCAGAAGAACGTCGCCCCCGCCGGCCTCGTCATCGTCGTCGTGCGGGACGACCTTCTGGGCCACGCGCTGCCCATCACCCCGAAGGTGATGGACTTCAAGATCATGGCTGAGAAAGACAGCATGCTGAACACGCCCAACTGCTTCGGCATCTACGTGGCCGGCCTCGTCTTCCAGTGGATCCGCAGACAGGGCGGCGTCGCCGCGCTGGAGAAGGTCAACATCGAAAAGGCTGCCCTCCTCTACGGCTTCCTGGATGAGAGCAGGCTTTTCCGCGGCACCGCCGAGAAGCGCGACCGCAGCCGCATGAACGTCACATTCGTCACGGGCGATCCCGACACGGATGCGCGCTTCGTCAAGGAAGCGGCGGCACACGGGCTGGTCAACGTCAAGGGGCACCGCATCGTTGGCGGCATGCGCGCCTCCATCTACAACGCGATGCCCATCGAAGGCGTGCGCGCCCTCGTGGAGTTCATGAAGGACTTCGAAGCCAAAAACAAGTAAAGAGGTAACGGCGATATGGATTACTCGATCAGGACCCTCAATGCGATTTCCCCGGCCATCTACGGCCAGCTGGGCGCTCACTATCACGTCAGCGATAAAGAAGAGGCGCCGGACGCCATCCTCGTGCGCTCCGCGAAGATGCACGACATGCCCCTGCCGGACAGCCTGCTGGCCGTCGCCCGCGCCGGCGCGGGGACGAACAACATCCCCATCGACGCGTGCAGCGAAAAGGGCATCTGCGTCTTCAACACGCCCGGCGCGAATGCCAACGCCGTCTGTGAGCTGGTCATCGCCGGCCTGCTGCTCTCCTGCCGCAACATCGTGGGCGGCATCGAGTGGGAGCGCACGCTTTCCGGGCACGGCGACGCCATCGAGAAGGAAGTCGAAAAGGGCAAAAGCGCCTTTGTCGGGCCGGAGCTCCGCGGCAAGACGCTGGGCGTCATCGGCCTGGGTGCCATCGGCGTGCTGGTCGCCAACGCCGCCGTCGCCATGGGAATGAACGTCGTGGGCTATGATCCCATGATTTCCGTGGAGCACGCCTGGCGGCTCTCCCGCAGCGTCCGTCACGAGAACTCGCTGGACGCGCTGTTTTCCGAGTGCGATTTCATCACCGTTCACGTCCCGCTGAACGACAAAACGCGCGGCCTCATCGGCCGGCGCGCCTTCTCCCTGTGCCGCAAGGGCATCCGCATCATGAACTTCGCCCGCGGCGGCCTGGTGGACGAAGACGCGCTCGTCGACGCGCTGGGCGACGGAACCGTCTCCTGCTACGTCACCGACTTCGGCAGCGACCGCCTGCTCGGCTGCGAAGGTGTCATCTGCCTGCCGCATCTGGGCGCCTCCACCCCCGAGAGTGAGGAAAACTGCGCCGTGATGGCTGCCGGCCAGCTGCGCGACTATCTGGAGCACGGCATCATACGCAACAGCGTCAACCTGCCGGCCATGGATCTGGGCCGCGCGGAGAAGCCGCGCCTCCTCTGCATCCACGAAAACGTACCCAACCTGCTGAGCTCCATCACCGCCGCGGTCGCCGGTTTCGGCATCAACATTTCGGACATGGTCAACCGTTCCCGCGGCGCCTGGGCCGTCTCCGCGCTGGATCTGGACAGCGTCCCCGCCGGCACGGCGGACGCGCTGATCGCCGCCGTGCAGAAGGTGCCCGGCATCCGGCGCGTGCGGCTGCTCCTGCCTGAGACCCAGGGCTGAGAGGATACGCCATGCTCTTCAAACGCGAATCCGTCCTTCTTCCGGACGGCCATGCCGTTATAATCGACTGCTACTGCCCCGACGTCGTAAAAGAGATCGACGCCGATGTGCAGCGCCCGGCCGTCGTCATCTGCGGCGGCGGCGCGTACCGCTTCGTCTCCCCCAGGGAGACGGAGCCCGTAGCGCTGGACTTCGCGGCGCAGGGATACAATGCCTTCGTGGTCTGGTACCGCGTCGCCCCCAACCGTTTCCCGAAACCGCAGTGGGATGCAGCCGCGGCCGTCGCCTTCGTGCGGCAGCACGCCGAAGCGCTGCACACGCATCCGCATCACATCGCGCTGCTGGGCTTTTCGGCCGGCGGCCACTGCGCCGCTTCCGTCGGCACGCTGTGGAACACGCCGGATGTGTGGCAGGGCTCCGGCCTTGCGCCGCAGGACATCCGGTCGGACGCGCTCGTGCTCTGCTATCCCGTCATCACCGCCGGGACAGAGGCGCACCGGGAGTCCTTCGTCAACCTGACGGGCACGGAGGACACCGCCGTGCAGGCGCAGTACTCCCTTGAGGAGAAGGTCAGCGCCGACACCCCGCCCACCTTCCTCTGGCACACGTGGGCGGACGAATCCGTTCCGGTCGCCAATTCCCTCCTCTTTGCCTCTGCACTCTCCCGTTTTCGCGTCCCGGCCGAGGTTCACCTCTTCCCCCGCGGGCGCCATGGTTCCTCGCTCTGCCGCGAGGAAACCTCCGGCTTCCAGACCTGGCTGAACCTGCCGGAGTGCGCCGAGTGGCCTGTTTACGCCCGCCGCTTTCTCGAAGCCCTGTGGGCCACGTAAGCGTTTTTCTCCCAACAAAATAGAGCTGTCAGTGCGGCAGCTTTTTTGTTTTACCCGTCTTGTGTATGTAGTAGAGGATCTCCAGGACAAAGCAAGCCATCCACCCGACCGGGTAGCCGAAGCCCACGAGCCTCGGCGTATTGGCGATGAAGTGCGTTAGGACGAACAGATAGATCTGCCGCAGCACCACGAAGGTGCTCAGCATGATCGCCATCGGCCCCCGGGCATCCCCCATGCCGCGCAGTGCACCGGCCAGGACGTGGTTGACGCAGTTGAACAGCAGGAAGAACGTGTTGGTGTGCATGAACATCGCGCCGTACTCGATGACCGACGCATCGTTCGTAAACAGGCCGACAGCGGGTTCCGCGAAGAGGAAGAGCGCGAGGGCGATACCGCCGGTGACGCCGAACGCCATCCGGATCGTCGTCCAGGTGCCGCGGTGCGCGCGCTCCGCCTTGCCGGCGCCGATGTTCTGGCTGACAAAGGTGGTCGCGGCCATCGCCATCGACTGCATGGGCAGCATGATGAACTGATCCAGCTTGTTGTAACAGCTCCACCCTGCCATGCAGCTGGAACCGAAGGAATTGATGTAGCCCTGGACGAACACGTTGGAAAACGCCGTGATGACCGACTGGATGCCGGCCGGAAGCCCCACTGCAAATGTGTAGCGCAGCGTCTCCATGTCGATCGCCAGATCCCGCCAGACGAGCCGGTAGATTTCGCGCGTGCGCGTGAGCAGTGCGAGGATGAGCAGCGCCGATACCGCCTGGGAGAGGATCGTAGCGTACGCCACGCCTTCGATCCCCGCGTGCAGCCCCACGACGAAGAACAGATCCAGGATGATGTTGAGCACGCTGGTGAAGATGAGGAAATAGAGCGGCCGCCTGGTATCGCCGACGGCGCGCAGGATCGCGCTGCCCATGTTGTAGATGAGCAGCCCGCCGATGCCCGCAAAATAGATGGTCAGGTACGTCGCCGCGTTGTCAAAGACGTCATCCGGTGTGGACATGAGGCGCAGCATCGGCTTTGTGACAAAGGCGCCTGCAGCCGAGAACAGGACGCAGAACAGCAGCGTCATCGCCATGGTGGTCTCCACGGCCACATGCAGCCGCCTGAGATCCCTCGCGCCGAAGCTCCTGGCGATGACCACGCCCGCGCCGACGGAAAAGCCGTTGAAGAAGAACACCGCCATGTTGACGATCATGGTGGTGGAGCCGACCGCGGCCAGTGCTTCCTTCCCCACAAAGTTGCCGACGACGATGACATCCACCGTGTTGTAGAGCATCTGGAAGATATTGCCCAACATCAGCGGCAGGGAAAACGCCAGGATCTGGCCGGCGATGGAGCCGGTCGTCATATCCCGGACGGTGCTTTTATTAGCCTGCATCTCTCTTTGTCCTCCGTAACGGAGCCAGTATAACATGCCATAATCAATGTGGAAACCAGGGAACCTCACAAAAAAACAGCGCGCTTTTGCGCGCCGTTGTGCTTTACCCCACCTGTCTCCGGTACGCCTGCCACTCGCTTTCGCTGCAGTAGACGAAGTGCTCCGGTTCGATCTCGCGCATCTCCGGCTTTTCTGCGGAATAGTCGTGGTCGCGCTCCGGAACGTAATCGATGCGCTGCCGCTTCCGCTCCGTCAGCGGGTTCGGCTGCGGGATCGCGGAGAGCAGTGCCCGCGTGTACGGGTGCAGCGGCTTGGCGTAGAGGTCGTCGGATTTGGCCACCTCTACCAGCTTCCCATAGTACATGACGCCGATGCGGTCCGAGAAGTACTTGACGACGCTGAGGTTGTGCGCGATGAAGAGGATGGTGAGGCCCATCTCCTCCTTGAGGTCGTTGAGCAGGTTGATGACCTGCGCCTGGATGGAGACATCCAGCGCGGAGACCGGCTCGTCCGCGATGATCATCTTCGGCCTCACGATCATCGCCCGCGCGATGCCGATGCGCTGGCGCTGGCCGCCGGAAAACTCGTGCGGGTAGCGCGTCGCATGCTCTTCGGTGAGGCCCACCTTGTGCAGCATCTCCACGACGGCGTCGTGCACACGCGCGCGGCTGACGCCGCGCAGCAGCAGCCCTTCGCCGATGATCTCCTCGATGGTCATGCGCGGATTCAGCGATTCGATGGGGTCCTGGAAGATCATGGCGATGTTCTCCGCCAGATACCGGGAAAGCTCCCGCGTCATCTTGCCGGAGATCACCCTGCCGCCGAAGCGCACCGTTCCCGAGGTGGGATCGTACAGGCGGATGATGGTGCGGCCTGTCGTCGTCTTGCCGCAGCCGCTTTCCCCCACCAGGCCGAAGGTCTCCGCCTTGCGGACGGAAAAGCTGACGTCGTCCACGGCCTTGACCACGATGCGGTTGCCGCGGTGTCCGCTGACGAAGGTCTGCGAGAGGTGTGAAACCTCCAGTATGTTTTCCTGTTCAGGCACGGTTCCCCGCCTCCTTCATGCGCCGGATGCGCTCTTTCAGCTCCGCAGGCATTTCCACACAGGGCGCGGAGGGATGCAGCAGCCAGGTGGCTGCCAGATGGGTATCGCTGAGGCGGAAGGTCGGCGGTTCCTGCTTGAAGTCGATCGCAAGCGCGTAGCGGTTGCGGGCGGCAAAGGCATCCCCTTTGGGCGGGGCGATCATGTTGGGCGGCGCGCCCGGGATCGCCGTCAGGCGCTCCTTTGTCTCCAAATCGGGCATGGAGGAGAGCAGCGCCCAGGTATAGGGATGCGCCGGCTCGAAGAAGATCTCCTCCGCCGTGCCCGTCTCCACGATCTTGCCCGCATACATGACGGCGATGCGGTCCGCCATCTGCGCCACCACGCCCAGATCGTGCGTGATGAAGATGACGGAGAGGTTGCGCTCTTCCTTGATGGTGTTGATGAGCTCCAGGATCTTCGCCTGCACGGTGACGTCCAGCGCGGTGGTCGGCTCGTCGCAGATGAGGATCTCCGGATCGCCCGCCAGTGCGATGGCGATGACGATGCGCTGGCGCATGCCGCCGGAGAATTGGAAGGGATACTGCTCGATGCGCCGCTCCGCCTCCGGGATGCCCACATCCCGCATGAGCTGCAGCGCCCTGTCATACGCTTCTTTTTTGCCGAGACCCCGGCGGACCAGTACCTCCATGATCTGCTTGCCCACCTTCATGATGGGGTTGAGCGCGGAGAGCGGGTCCTGGAACACCAGGCCGATGCGGTGGCCGCGGATCTCGTGCATCCGGGCCTCATCGACCTTCGTCAGGTCTTCGCCGCCATAGAGGATGCTGCCCTCGTCGATCACGGCGTTGGGCGGCAGGATGCCCATAACGGCCTTGGTGCTCACCGATTTTCCTGAACCGGACTCGCCCACGATGGCCAGCGTTTCGCCGCGGCGCAGATCAAAGCTGACGCCGCGGACAGCCTGTACCATGCCGCCGTACGCCCGGAAGGAGACGCGCAGATCCTTAACGCTCAGGATCACATCGTTATCCACGCTCACTCCTCCCCTCTGCGGCTCGGATCCATGGCGTCCCGAAGGCCGTTGGACAGCATGTTGAAAGCGATCATCAGCACAGAGATGAGCACCGCCGGGAAGAAGGTCTGGTTCGGGTACTGCAGCAGCACCTTCTGTCCCTCGGAGAGCAGGATGCCGATCGAGGGGGCCGGCGGCTTGATGCCCAGGCCGATGTACGCGAGAAAGCTTTCCGAGAAGATGGCGCCCGGCACGGCAATCATCGCGCGCGTGATGAGCGGCCCCACCGTGTTGGGCAGGATGTGCCGGAAGATCAGCTTTTTGTCCGGCACGCCCAGCGTACGCGCGGCCAGGACGTACTCACGCCCCTTGTAGCGATAGAACTGCGCGCGGGTCAGCCGCGCCGTGCCGATCCACCCTGTGACGGTCAGCGCCAGGATGATGGAGAGCATGCCGCTGCCCAGCCACAGCATGAACAGGATGGTCACGACGATATACGGCAGGCCGTCCAGCACCTCCGCCAGATGGGTGAGGAACAGGTCCACCTTCCCGCCGTAATAGCCCGCGACGGAGCCGTAGATGATGCCGATGATGAGGTTGGTGACCACCGAGAGGAACGCGATCATGAGCGAGATGCGCGTGCCGCGGAACAGGCGCGTCATGATATCCCTTCCCAGGTAATCCGTGCCCATCCAGTGGTACTCCCCCTCGGGGACATTGCAGTACTTGTAATAGTCGACCTTAACGTCCACTACGTCCTGCTTGCCCGCCCTGTACTCGCGGATGACCTCCAGCACGCAGCCCTCGGGATAGCGCTTGGGATCGGTAATGGACTTCTTTTTGATGTTGGTCAGCACCCGCGTACCGTCCATTATGCCCAGCTGCTCCAGCACCGGCACCTTGGAGGGCAGGTTTTTCTGTTTCACGTTCTGCTCCGTGTAGCCGTACCCCGTCACGTTCGGCACGATGAGCGAGAGCAGGATGATGACGAGGATCGCCGCAAGGCTCACGACGGAGACTTTGTTGGACAGAAGGCGGCGGAGGGCATCCTGATAAAAGCCGATCGGCTCGGTCGTGAAGCGCTCGTCGCTCTTCCAGTCCCTGCCTGCCGGCTCAAATTCCGAAGAGGGGATCGAGAGCAGCTCCTCCGGGAGACGGTCTCTTTCGACGATCACTTTCCGCCTCCGATTCTGATCCGGGGATCGATGATCCCGTAGGACACGTCCACCACGAAAATCGTGATCAGGCTGATGAACGAGTAGAAGATCAGCAGCGCCACGGTGAGGAAATGGTCGCCGGCCAGGATGGAATCGACGAGCAGGCCGCCCTCGCCGGGCACGGCAAAGATCTTTTCAATGACCAGCGAGCCGCCCATGATGCCCGTGATCAGCGGGATGATGGTGTTGGCGATGGGCACCAGCGAATTGCGGAAGGCGTGGTTCCACGTCGCCTCCTTCTGCGTCAAGCCCTTTGTCCTGGCCAGCAGCATGTACTCGGAGGAGAGCGTCTCGATGAGCTCGCCGCGCAGATAGCGCGCGATGGTCGCGATCGGGTTGAGCGACAGCGCGACGATCGGCAGCACCATGGAGTGGAAGGCCTCCCACACCGTGGGCGCCTGCGCGTTGTACAGTGTCGGGAACAGCGGGATCGCGTACGCGAACACATACTGCATCAGCGAGGCGAAGACGAAGGAAGGCACCGATATGAAGATGACGATCAGGAAGGAGATGATGTTGTCCATCCACGTGTTTCTCTTCAGCGCCGCGATCGTCCCCGCCAGGATCCCGATCGGTATGGAGATGAACAGGGAGAAGAAGTTCAGTAGCATGGTCGGCGGGATGCGCTCACGGATGATATCAAAGACGGCAAGGCCCGGGCGGATCTTGACGGACGTGCCGAAATCGCCCTTCGTGACGATGCCTTCGATGAAATAGTAGTACTGCACGATCATCGGTTCATGCAGATGCATCCGGTCCTCCAGGCGGCGCTGAACCTCCGGAGAAACCTCCGGGTTTTCAAAGATGGTCATGGGCATGAGCCGGATGACCCAGAAGGACAGCGTCATCACCAGGAAAAGCGTAAGCAGCATGGCGCCCAGGCGCCCCAACACATACTTGAACATGACAACTCCTGATCACTGTAAAATGCAAACACAGGCATACGCCGCTTTGGCGGCGTATACCCGTGAAAGAAATTCGACCGGAAGGGCCGTTTTCCCTTTTTACCTCGGGCTTATCCGTTATAATGGACGGATCACTCTTCGATGTCGCCGAAGGGCAGGCCCCAGCCGAAGCTGGGCAGATAGGTCTCCACCGGGATGGTGAGACGGTCGGCGAACATCTCGTAATAGGTCTCCTGCACCACCGGGATGTGGATGACCTTCTCGAGGTAGATCTCCTCCAGCTTCTTCGTCTCGTCCAGCATGCGGTTGTAGTCCGCCTTCACCTCGTCGCTGTCACATACCGCGTACTGCGCCTCGAACTCCTCGTCAAAGAAGTTGTTCGGATGGCTGCCGTAGCTGCTCAGGTAGTAGTAGAAGCAGGTGTAGGGGTAGGTACGGCTCGCGCCGCGCGTCCAGTCGTTGGGCGAGAAGTCCCAGGTGTCATGCTGCTGCTTGTACACCGTAGTGGAGATGCCGGAGTAGGTGTCGAACTCGATCTTCACCTTGCCCTCGAAAATCACCGGCAGCTCCTCCTGCAGGTACTGGGCAGTCGCGTTCCAGTTGGCCTCAGAGGGGTCGTACGCGAAGCACAGCGTCAGCACGGTGTCCTCGGCCAGACCGCACTCTTCGTACGCCTTGGCCAGATACTCGCGCGCCAGCTCCGGGCTGTAGCCCGCCGGGCCCCAGGATTCGACCATCGCCGTCACGGCCTTGCCCTGCTCGCTCTCGCGGTAGGTGAGGCCGCCCTCGGAGAACATGCCGGCCTGGCCGTTGACATAGGTGCCGGTCGGCGTCTGATAGCCGAAGAGGTCCTCGGCGATGACCTGGCGGTTCATCGCGTGATACATTGCCTTGCGGTAGTTGTGGTTCGCCGTGAGGGGGTTGTTGGGGTTCTTGCAGTTGAGGTCGATGTGGTACACCGTCGCGCTCTCGTATTCAACGGTGCGCGGATCGTCGATGTAGGTCTCGATAACGTTGGAATCGGGCGCCAGGTAATCGAGCTCGCCCTTCTCCCAGAGCTCCACGCGGGCGTTCATCTCGGGGATGATGCGCACTTCGACCTTGTCATAGTTGAACCATTCCGGATGCCAGTAGTTCTCGTTGCGCACGTAGGTCTGCACGCTGCCGAACACCCAGCTGTCCAGCTTGTAGGGGCCGGAGCACATCCAGGAGTCGATGGTGGAGCCGTAAGTCGTGCTGGTGCGGTCGGAAGCCATGCCGGCCTCATACAGCGGCTCGTACACCGGTACGACGGCGCGCGTGGTGAAATGCGAGCAGATGTTGGTCTGGCTGACTTCGCCGTCCGTCGTGATCTCGATGGTGTAGTCGTCTACCTTCTTGATGCCGACGTCGTCCCAGGATACGGGCGCGTCGCTCGTCTGCAGGCTGTACGCCTTGGCATTCAGGATGGTGATGTCCTGGTCGGAGATGAAGTCCGCCATCTGGTTGGACAGCACGGGATCCAGTCCCATCTTATAGGAATAGATCATCGTATCCGCGTTGATGGGATCGCCGTTCGCCCAGCAGGCCCTGGGATCGAGCTCGATGCGCCAGGTGTTCTCCTTGCCTTCCACGGGCTCGGGGAGTTTGGCGGCGATTTCCGGCTCGTAATGGAAATTGAGGCCGTCTTCGTCAGCCACCGCGCGGTACAACGTCGATTGGCAGTAAGTCGCAGGGGTGTTGACGTTGCTCTGAACGGAGTTCTGGCCGTTCAGCGTCTCCGTGTCGCTCGTCAGATAATAGTGGAAGACCTTTTCCGCCGCGGCAGATACGGTCAGGGAGAGCGCCAGCATCAGCGCCAGAGCCAGGATCAGCAGCTTCTTCATTCAGTTCACTCCTTTTCTTGTTTGCCTTGTTCTTTCCTATATTATTTATGCAAACCGCGCCGTAAGCGCGGCCAACGCCAGAAGCAGTGCGGCGGCGATCCACAGCAGCGGCGCATCCGCATGGCCGCCCAGGGATTCCCGGTACCTTGCGTAGTCCTCCGTCTCCTCCCTTCCGCTCTTCGCTTCCCCGCGGAAGAGGCGCTTTACCATCCTCACGCCCCAGGAAAACGATGCGAAGGCCCGGAGATTGGAAAGCGTGCGCAGCAGGGCTGCAAGCAGCATCCCGCTGCCCAGGCAGAAGAACACATCCGAAAGTCCGCCCTTTGCGCCGCTCAGCAGGAGCAGCGCAAGGCCGATGGCAAGACCTGCAGCGAAGGGAAACGGAGAAAGAGGCCTTCCTGTCTGATTCCCTCTCCGGGGATTAAACCGCTGCCCTGACATCTCCCGCCTCCGGATTCTTTGCCGCTTTTCGCGCCGGCAGATGTCCCTGCCCCGCTAAAGCAAATTGAATAGTGCAAGGATAGCAAATTCCATCCGTTATTGCAACCGTTTGGGGCATCGATTTGTCTTTCTGTTGGGCAAAAAACAGCCTTTTTGCTATATTTTTGTATTTTTTACAAATATGAGAGCTTGATAGTCCTGCTTTTCCTTCTGTCCGCAAACAGCCAAAAAGATCCGCTTCAGCTCTTTACAAGGTAATGGTTTCTGTGCTATACTCCGATCATCAAAACAGTTTTACTTACCTTTTAGAGGTATCCGGTTCAGAAAGGGTGTCCTTCATGCCGATAAAGCCAACAGATCCTGAACGCGAGCGCAGCCGCAGCGAAATCGGTGAGCGCATCCGCAGCAGCCGTCTCGCAGCGGGCTACACGCAGGCCCAGCTGGCCGCCGCGCTCAGCGTCACCAAAAACGCGGTGACCAACTGGGAAAGCGGCAGCGCCCGGCCGGATCTCTCCCTCATCGCCCCGCTTTGCCGCCTGCTCGGCATCAGCGCGGATACGCTGCTGGGCTGCAGGCCCACCGGCACGCAGCTGACCCGTCGGGAGCGGGAACATCTCGCCCTCTACCGCAGGCTGAACGTCTACGATAAGGCGAGTTGCGACGCCCTGCTTACCAGCATGGTCCGCGGATACGATCAGGCCTGGCTTGAGGAGCACAGGGACGATTACCTCCGCCTGCCCCAGTATGAGCTCTACTTCGCCGCCGGCAGCGGCCATCCCCTGGATGCCGGCACGGAGGAAAGCTTCGCTTACCTCCCGCGCAGCGGAGCCGCCGAGGCTGCAGACTTCATCGTGCGCGTCTCCGGCCGCAGCATGGAGCCCACCTTCCCGGATGGCTGCCGCGTGCTGGTGGAACGGCGTACGCAGCTCTCCCCCGGGGAGATCGGCATCTTCCGTCTGGAAGACGGTGAAGGCATCATCAAGGAATATCGCAGAGACGGCCTGCACAGCCACAATCCGGCCTTTGCCGTCCGTACGCCCGGGGAACTGGGCGGCGTCGTCTGCCTCGGCCATGTGCTGGGGGCTGTCGATGAAAGCGCCGCGCCCACGGAACACCAGACCGCACTGCTGGATGATGCGGCGGCCGTAAGCCGTCCCCGTCTTCGCAGCCTGTAATCAACGGAGGGTCTTATGATCTACGCTATCGATAACCGCAGCCGCGTTTACTGCCGCCCGCGCCACAGGGCTGTCTGCCTGCGTCCTTACCGCCTCCTCAGCTGCGTGCTGCTGCTCATCATTGCGGCGATGCTGGTCGGCATCGACCAGACGCCCACCTACGAACAGGAGCGCATCGAGGCCGAGGCGCGTTATCTCGAAGCCCTGCACCGCAACGAGAGCCTGCGTCGCACCCTTGCGCTGTATGAAAGCGACGAGTGGCAGACGCAGGAGGCCAGGGACGCCTACGGATATACCTATAACGGGGAGACCGTTTATCAGCCTGTCTTCCGCAGCGCACAGTGACAGCTTTCGCACTTTTGTCTTCCCTCTTTGCCAAATCAACAGAAACTCTGTGAAGTTTTCGACGAACAGGCCGATTGACGCGGCCTGTTTTTTGTTCTATAGTATATGTTGACGGAGTTTTGATAACCCGAACCGCTAGCGCGGAATAAAGAAAAGGAGCTGATTTCAGATGGCGAACATTGACCTGACGAAGTACGGCATCTCCGGCACCAAGGAGATCATCTACAATCCTTCCTACGAGCAGCTTTTCAAGGATGAAATGGATCCCGCCCTTGAGGGCTTTGACAAGGGACAGCTGACCGAACTTGGCGCCGTCAACGTCATGACCGGCATCTACACCGGCCGTTCCCCCAAAGACAAGTACATCGTCATGGACGAGAACAGCAAGGACACCGTCTGGTGGACGAGCGATGAGTACAAGAACGACAACCATCCCATGAGCCAGGAAGTCTGGGAGAAGGTCCGGCAGCTGGCCAAGGATCAGCTCTCCGGCAAGAAGCTCTACGTCGTGGATGCCTTCTGCGGCGCCAACAAGGACACCCGCATGGCCGTGCGCTTCATCATGGAGGTCGCCTGGCAGGCCCACTTCGTGCGCAACATGTTCATCCAGCCCACCGAGGAAGAGCTGGCGACCTTCGAGCCGGACTTCATGGTCTACACCGCTTCCAAGGCGAAGTGCGAGGACTACAAGGCGCTGGGCCTCAACTCCGAGACCGTCGTGGCCTTCAACGTCACCAGCCGTGAGCAGGTCATCCTCAACACCTGGTACGGCGGCGAGATGAAGAAGGGCATGTTCTCCATGATGAACTACTACCTGCCCCTCAAGGGAATCGCCTCCATGCACTGCTCCGCGAACACCGATATGAACGGCGAAAACACCGCCATCTTCTTCGGCCTCTCCGGCACGGGCAAGACGACCCTGTCCACCGATCCCAAGCGCCTGCTGATCGGCGACGACGAGCACGGCTGGG
>JAFUTW010000028.1 GCA_017484085.1 Clostridia bacterium | reverse complement strand
CTCTTTGCACCACACCATAAGCGCAGGGGACGGATTGGTGATTTTCAGTTGACTTCCTATCTCTATGAACATCACAACATATCCTCCATGTTCTCAATCCACTGCTCAAAGGTAGGATAGGCGGGGAACTCTTTTTCGGTGATAGTCCCTTCGTTGTGCAACTGCCGCATACACAGGTCATCGTAATGCACCATGTAGATTGAACCGTCAGTCAGCTTCATTGCAAAATAGCAATAAGCGTTTCCTCTGGTTTCCCACATCGTCATAGCCCCTTCCTGGTTCCCTTCGATACGGGAAAGAGGAAAACGGTTATTAGAACATACCTTGCAGTCAATAAGAACCGCTACGTTATTCCTTACCGCTATCACGTCTGCGGGTTGCCCGGTCTGGTTTTGCGCCATATCATGCGCCCACCACCCGTGCTGTGCAAACAGGTCACACAGTTCCGCTTCAAATCGAACACCCATTGTCCGATTGTCTAATGGCTTCATGTCATAACACCTACCTCCATTCATAATCCTTGCCGTACTTCTTTCTGTACCATTCTTCAAACTGCTTTCTATGTTCTTCATCCTGGAAATAATCTTCCACTTTCTTCATCAGAATGGTACAGAATGACGGCTTGTCCTCAAGCAGCACAGGAAGGGAGTTCATACCTTGTTGACAAAACTTGTCTGGTACTCGTCCAAAATCTCAAGAGACATATCAAGAATGTACTCACTCTTTGCCCCTACACGGGTTCCAGACAGTAGGGAACTCATTTCTGACTTATCCGTTTCAAGGTTTCTACTACCCAACTGATTGATAAGCCACACTTGAGAGAGTTGGTACAGTTTCAGCCTGTCCTTAATCTCATTGCGCTTTCTTTCCTGTTCTCCCTTGTCCGGGGTTCCCTCATAGACAAAATCTTCCTTGTCCTGGGGAAGCCAGTAATGACGCTTATTGTTTGCCTGTACCTTCTGGTCTACCCATCGGCAGTTGCCGGGTTCGTAATTCCCGTTTACGTTGATACGGTCAATCGAAAGGTCATCACTGTAACCGTTCTCCAAAGCCCAAGTTTCAAACGCAGTGTAGGAGTCAAGCCATTCCTTACAGATACGAATACCTCTCCCACCGTAGTTCACGTACTGTGGAGCACGGGAGTTATAACAGCGGTCTTTCATACCTGCGTAAATGCCCTTGAGTCTCTTGTTCACGTCCATTTTGTCAGCCCTCCTTTCTTCAAATATTTACAACAAAAGTTTGACAAATCGCACTTCAATGGTTATAATGTAATTGCGCTCCATAACAACCATTGAGAACTTCACGAAAAGGGGGTATTTTCGTGAGGGTGTCCCTTGTGCGCTCTGCACTGGACTTTTGTTGTTTTAATGATACTCCCTATTTAGGGAGTTGTCAAGGGGTTTTCAAAAATTTTTTCTCTATTTAGGGAAAGGAGGTCTTTTAGGTGAGTTTCAGACTTGATAGATTGTACGAACTCATGCAGGAAAGAGGGCTGAATAAAACAAAGTTTTTGCAAGCCACAAAATTAGGAAAGAACCAATTTAGCTTCTGGGAAAGCGGAAAAACCCCTACACAATCCACTCTCACACTCATTGCCAACTACCTTGACGTTGACATAGCATATCTCACGGGAGAAAGTGACTCCCGAAACAGGGATGAACTTATATACCAGGAAGAACTTGCCATAGAGAATGTAACAGAATGGCTTGAGGACTACGGTATTGAACTGGACGGGTATGATGATGACAATGGTGTAGGTCAAGAATGGGTCTTGTCATACAACGGAAAATCTATCAACTACCAAGACCATGAGTTCAAGGCACTTTGTGTAAGGCTTTACAAGCAGTCAAAGAGTGCTGAACATCTTGTCATAAAAGAATGGGCTACCTCACTCTTTGGAAAAGAAGAAGTAACCCTATCTGAAAAAGAACTTTTACTTGTCAATGCCTACAGGGAAGCTACTGCGCAAGGGAAACTGCACATCATTCAAGTGTGTATGAATGAACGTGACGCAGCAGTGGCAGTAAAAGGGGAAAGCATAAATGCAGGATAATCAGCATAGCGGAGTGGAGGAAGAACCATGTATGAGGATATAAAAACAGCCTGCCTTTACGTGAGATATTCCAGTAACAACCAGACGGAACAATCCATTGAAGGACAGACAAGAGTATGCCAGGAGTTTTGCAAACGGCATAATATCAAAATTGTGGAGGTCTACGCAGACAGGGCTACGTCTGCCAGTAAGGATATAGAGAAGCGTGTGAACTTCCTCAAGATGATAAAGGACAGTGAGAAGGATTTATTTGACGCAGTAGTAGTCTATAAGTTAGACCGCTTCTCCCGCTCCCGGTATGATATGGCAAACTATAAGTACCGCTTGAAGAAGAACGGTGTGCAGCTTATTTCAGCCACAGAGAATATCACTACTGACCCGGAAGGTATTATCCTTGAGTCTGTCCTTGAAGGTATGGCAGAGTTCTATAGTGCGGAACTGTCCCAGAAGATAAACCGTGGACTGCGGGAGTCAGCCTACAAGCACAACTCTATAGGCGGGTCTATCCCCCTGGGCTATAAGACCGTGGACAAGAAATTGGTCATAGATGAAGAAACGGCTCCCATTGTCCGGGAAGCGTTCAGAATGTACGCAGAAGGTCACACCGTTGCGGAGATATGCAGAACCTTTAATGCCAAAGGGTACAAAACCTCAAAGGGAACCCGCTTCGGCAAGAGTTCATTCAGCAAGATATTCCGCAATGAACGATATATAGGAGTCTACCAGTTCCATGAATACCGGGCAGAGGACGTGATACCACCTATCATTGACAGGAAATTGTTCGACCAAGTACAAGCCCGCCTGTCAGCCCAGAAGCCGTCTGGAACTTACAAAGCAAAAAGAGTATTTCTTCTATCTGGAAAGCTATTCTGCGGGCATTGTGGCTCCCGTATGAACGGAAACAGTAACGGCAGCGGGGGCTACAGTTACTATGAGTGCTACGGTAAGAAGAACAAGCACAAGGAATGTACCAAGCGGAACCTGCGGAAAGAGTTTATTGAAATGGTGGTTGCCCGTGACGCTATGGCACTTCTCACGGATGAAAACATAGACCTCATTGCAGATACCGCCGTCCGTCAGAATGACTATGAGATTGAAGCAACCTCCAATATACCATCCATCAAAGACAGGCTCCATGAAACACAGCTTTCCCTTGACAATCTTGCCAAAGCCATAGAGGGAGGGCAAGCCCCAGAAACTCTGGTCAAGCGCATGGTGGAATTGGAGAAAGACAAAAAGACCCTTGAGACTGAACTACACAAAGAAGAAAAAGGGGTTGTATATCTGCAAAAACCCCAAGTCATCTACTGGTTGGAACAGTTCAAGGGTGGAAATATTGAGGATGAAGAATTTAGGCGAATGGTCATTGACCTGTTTGTGAACTCTGTCACGGTATGGGATGAACCAGACGATTATTTCAAGATAACGATTGCCTATAATCTTACGTCCCTACCGACAAAAACGTACCGCCTACAGAAAGGCGGTACGTTGTCGGATTCAGAACGCACTGCACCAGTTGGGATATCCGACGAAGATCGTATCGTAGCCGTCCAGCGACTCGGGATACCGCACGAGCTCCGGCCTGGCGCCGTCGTGCAGCTCCTGCTTCGCCTCGTCGATGCAGACCATGTAATCACGGCTGTACTGCCGTACGGTCTCGATCTCAAACAGGTCGCCGCCTACCGCTTTCTGCACGAATTCCGCCACGCGCTCCGTATTGCCTTTTGCCAGATCCACTATGCTTCCGTTCCAGTAATTCTGTCCCTTGCGGGAATAGTATACGATCAGATTTGCCATGATGTATGCTTCCTTTCCTGTTCTGCTTTTCTGGGAGCGTCGTCCTCTCTGCTGTGTCCTTATTTTATAAAAAAACAAGCGCGATATCAATTCCGATTTTCGCGCTTGTTGATAAGCAAATCTTATTTGAAATGCTCTTTCAGCCGCTCCGTAAACTCCCATTGCAGCGAAGTGTCGCTGCTCTCCGGCCAAAAGGCGAACATCTTTCGCGAGAGAGGCTCGCCGCCTCTCAGGAGCGGGACCAGCACGGTGCCGCCGTCGGCCGGCATCTCCCCGTCACAGGGGTAGTAACCGGCCCCCGCCGCCGCATTCATCCGCGCTTCATCCACATTTTCCGCAAAGAGGAAGCTGCTCTGCAGCCCCATGACGTCACGCCAGTGCCCCGCTTCATTTTCCCGCTGTTCGGCAGGGGTGACCAGGATACACAGCCTGTCCTGCAGCTCTTCCGCCGATACGCCGTCCCGGCGGGAGAGGGGATCATCCCCCCGCATCAGGGCGAAGAGCGGCTGCTCCGCCAGAAACGCATTTACATACCGGTCGCTGAGCGCCCGCCACTGATCGTTGACCACCAGATCCAGCGAGCCGGTGTTTACCGTGTGAAACAGCGCCTCATGGGTGCCGGTCACAAGGGACAGATGCACGAACGGATGATCCGCCGTAAAGGCTTTCACTGCCTCCGGCAGGATCCGGCGGCCGAATCCCGAGAGCACGCCCACGCGCAGGCGCTGGTATTCACCCTTCCCGATGCGCCGGACTTCCCTCACCAGGCTGTCCAGCGATTCCGTCTGTCTCTTTGCCTGTCCGTAAAAATACCCGCCCGCCGGCGTGACGGTGAATGTGCGGCCATGGCGCTCCAGCAGCTGCACCTGAAGTTCATCTTCCAGCGAGCGGATCTGCTGGGAAACAGCGGATTGGGAAATATGGCAGCACTCTCCCGCCTCGAAAAAGCTCCCGGTCTCCACCACGGCGATATAGGTCTTCATCCGGCGGTACACGCCTGTCACCTCACATTCTGTCAGCGGCGCTCCTGTCCGCATTGTAGGAAAGATTTCTTTCCCCTGTTAAGCCCGCTGACGGCCTTACGCTTTTTCTTCCCCCGTACGCCCTCTTGCGAAGACGAAGCGCTTTTTTATCGTTCAATTAGGTTTTATATGCTCTAATTGTACCCCTGTTCAAACATTTTGCTGATCAATACATGCATGTATCCCCATACTGTTCAGAATCCCGATTCATAGTAACTTGGCGATGTTGGATCGCTAAAACCAAATGATATATGACTAAAATGACAAGGCTTTATTTTATCATGCTTCATTTCTTTTATCGATGGGATAAAAGATAGCCATTCCACTGGAAGTATTCAATGCTGGACGTTCTCCTTGAAGCTGCCGGACACTCATGTTATAATGCCTCTTATCATTAGGAGGGAAGGCAATGGCAGAGAGAATCACCCGCGTCCTCGCAAGATGCATATTAGCTGTGATGGGGGCGCTGCTTTTGGGGCTCGCAGTCTGTTCCCTCTTTCTCACATGCGCTGTTGACAGTTCCGTCACCAGCGAAACCGTCCGTTTGGGTTCTGCAGGCTATACAGGGATCTTTGCCTCGGTCCTCACACTGCTGCTTCAACTTGGGCTCGTCCGCTTCTTTGGGCGTTATCGGCACAAAGCTTCGCTGGTCTGTATGCTGCTATGGAGCACCACCTGTCTCATTTTCGTGCTCGGCATCGGTATTCAGCAACGCTATGACTATGAAGCGGTGACGGAAGCTTCTCGCCTTTTCGCCTTAGGCAACTATAAGATGATGCACGCCGACTACCTAAACGCTGTCTCCTACCAATTGGGCATCATCCTGCCTATGGAGATTCTCGCCCGTCTATTTCCGCGTCTGTCCCTGAATCTCCTTATGCAAGCCGCAAACGTGCTTTTCACCCTCAGCATCACAGCGCTGCTCCTGTTACTTTGCAGCAGGTTCTTCCCAAAGGATGATTGCGTCCCCGCTGCAATGACGCTGACGGCTGGATGCATTCCGTTGATGCTGAACTCTGTCTTCGTATACAGTACGTTGCCTATGCTTCTTCTCATTCTGGGCTCATCTCTATGCTTTTCAAACGCTCTCCGTAGTAGCCTGCGGCAGTGCTTCTTCTGTGCGCTGCTGGCAGGCGCTGCCTGCGCCATTAAGCCCAATGCTTATATCTATCTCGTTGCCCTTACGATCTGCTCCTTGCTTTCCTTACCAGTCTTGAGGTCACCATGGCTTCTGATACTTCCGCTGTTCGCCCTGATTGTGGGCTTTGGCCTCAGTCAGGGGACTGTTCGTCAGTATGAACTGCGTTCCGGTGTGCAGCTCCGGCCCAATGTCAGCACAAGAGCACGCTTGGTGATGGGCATGCAACAAGGTCCTGCAGCAGGATGGTATAACCTGTACATCGAGCGTTATTTCCCGGCAGATGTAACGCCCGCACAGCAGACTGAACAGGTTTCACAGGATCTGCAGACGCAGCTCCACGCTTTTGCGTCCGATCCAGCTTCCATTCTTCGCTTTTACAAGGAAAAGCTGCTGACACAGACGCTAGATCCAACCTATGGCACGATTCGTTACGGGCAGGTCTGCGAACACGCAGGCCCACTGCCTGCCCTTTACCATGCAGTATACAATCCTCAGAGTCCATTGCATCGCCTGCTTCTGCTACTCATGAAAGGGTGGCAGTGCATCTTCCTTTTTATGGCAGCTACGGGGCTACTGGTATCTTTGCACGGCAAAAGTAATCCCGACCAGGTGTTGCTACCCCTCACATCGATGGGCGGTCTGCTCTATCACATGATCTTCGAGGCTAAATCCCATTACATGCTTGTCTATACGATCTTGCTGCTTCCTTGGGCCGCTCTCGGTCTCACACTACTGGTCCGACACACTCGCAAGAGGAATACAGCAAAAAGCGCGTGATCCTCGCGCTTTTTGCTGTATGATCATCTTTTCGAATAACTTCATTTCTTATCGGCAGTCAGTATTGCAAGCTACTGGCTTGGTATCCTAAAAACCAGTGCTGCACCAATTTCAAAATCTGTGCTTATTGATGTGTTGTTCCATTTGGACGGCCTTACGCTTTTTCTTCCCCCGTACGCCCTCTTGCGAGGTCGAAGCGGTCCAGGACGGAGAGCATCTCCTGCGGCAGGCGGGCCCGGCACTCCTCCTGAAGCGCGGCAGGCACGCCGTAAAACGCTTCCGCGATGCTCCCGGCGATGCAGGTCAGCGTATCGCAGTCGCCGCCAAGGGAAACCGCCGTGCGGATGACGTCCTCAAAGTCCGTCCCCTCCAGGAAGGCGGTAATGGCCTCCGGAACCGTCTCCTGGCAGCTCTCCACATGCCGGTAGGCAGGCCGGATCTCATCGCAGGTCCTGGACAGATCATAGCCGAATTCGCGGCAGATGTAAGAGCGGATCTCCTCCTTGCTGCTCCCGTTTCTGGCCAGGAAGATCGCGCCGGCCACGGCCTCGGCGCCCTTGATGCCCTCCGGATGGTTGTGGCTCACCTGTGCGCTCAGCCTCGCCATCCGCCTCGTTTCGGCCAGGCTGCCGTACAGCCAGCCGGCGGGGGAAACCCGCATGGCAGATCCGTTTCCGTAGCTTCCGTAGGGCTGCGGGTCCGCCTCCCTCAGCCAGACGGCAAAGCGCCCGCCGTACCCTGCGTACGGGTATTTCCGGCCCCAGCGGCGCATGGAGGCGACCAGCGCCCTGCACACATCCTCCTCCGGCGTATCCGCAGCGACCTGCATCAGCGCCTCAGCCACGGCAATGGTCATCACCGAATCGTCGGTAAACTCGCTTTCCCTTGAAAACAGCGGAAAATCCTTCGTCTTTCCGCCCCTGTCAAACTCGTACGGTGCACCGATCATATCGCCCAAAATAGCTCCGATCATCTTTGTGTCCTCCTTTGTTGTTCTTGTGGCTACAGTATAGCGTAGAGCAAAAAGCGGATGGTCGTTTGTCAGGCGACAAATGACCATCCGCAGAGGTTTTACCCCAGAATGCGCTCTCCGTAGCGGAACAGCGCCGCATTGATCTCGAAAATGTCATACTTCCCGTTCGTGATGAAATAAGCCACGATGAGGTCAAACCGGTCGCTGGGCGAAAAGGTGAAACCTGCCCTGGAGAGCAGATCCAGCGTGGCCGGCATATCCAGCCGCAGCGCAATGGCGAAGGCCAGCGCCGTTTCCTTCTTCGGCTTGTACTTCTTTTTGCAGCGGATACTGGAGAAGACCTTGCGGTCGATGTTGGCCTTTTTATACACGGTCACGTCGTCCATCCCGCTCTCGTCGATCAGCTTGAAGAGCTTCTGGCGGAAGGAATCCCCCGCCTTGTCCAGCACATCCTCGAGGCTCTTCCCCGCAAACACCGGCAGGCTGTCTTCCTTCAGCATCGGGGCGGCAAACAGCACGTCCTCCTCTGCAGTCTCCTCTGCCCCCGGGCCGTCGATGGAGAGAGCCTTTCTCTCATTATACCGCCTCGCGGCTTCCAGCCGCCGGCGCTCCTGCGGCCCTGCGCCTTTGTACTCCGCTTCCCGCACGCTGCGGGCCTCGTGCTCATCGATGTACTGCTCGATGCTGCCCACCAGGCTCTCGGACAGCTCCAGCGCCCGCCGGTCGAGCACCACGAGCAGGACCTTCATCTCTCCGGTCAGCAGGAATTTCCCGATTTCGGAAAGCGCGATGTTCAGGGCTTCATCCTTCGGGAACCCGTATACGCCCGACGCGATGAGCGGAAAGGCGATGCTCTCGCACTTCAGCTGCGCAGCCAGCGCCAGCGACTTTGCGTAGCACGAACGCAGGATTTCCCTTTCGCCGCGGTTTCCGCCCATCCACACCGGCCCGACTGTATGCAGGATGTACTGTGCCTGCAGGCGGAAAGCCGGCGTACAGGCGACCTCGCCCGGCGCGATCTCCCCGATCTTCTTCCGCTCCGCAAGCAGCTGCGCCTCACCGGCAGCCGCGTAAACGGCGCTGTCGGTCCCGCTCCCGATACACGGCATCGGGTTGGCCGTGTTGACGATGGCGTCCGCCTTCACCTTTGTGATGTCGTTGCGAATGATCTGAAAGGGCATCGCTTCTCATCTCCTGTTCTCGTCCGTAAAACGCTCAGTCCCGGGCACCTGCTTATCCGCGCGCCGGTTCAGTTCCGCCTCCACCCGGTTCAGCGTATCAAAGAAGCGCAGTGTCGCAACTGCCGGCCCCATCAGCGGCAGCCCGAAGACGTTCCAGCCGAACATATGCCAAAAGGATGTCAGCTTCCCGTCTATGCCGAGCTCCAGCGCCTTCTCCCTCAGCTCCTCCGCGATCCTGGCCATCCACACCAGCGTGTAGAGGAACAGCGTCGGGATGCCGAGCAGGTACGCGACGGCATATCGCTGCGTCCTGTGCCCCAGGATCTCATCCAGCTCCTGCTGAAGGCCGCCCAGCGGCATGTAAAACAGCAGGAAGATGCCTGCGGTGAAGAAATCGACAAAGCCGATGAGGAACCCCGGCCTGTTCGTGTGCCGGTAGCGCACGGTCTTCTCCCCGCCCCTCATGCACGCCGGTGCCGTCAGGGCGCCTTTTCGAGGCAGATGTTCACATCGCAGAAGGTATCCTTCGTCTTCAGCACTTCCGTATACGGCTGATAGCCCTCCGGGACCTGCAGCACGTGAACCTCGTAGACCTTCTGCTCCTGATCCCTGAACTCGGCAATCCCGTCAGCATCGGTCTCTGCAAAGGAGCAGGCGGTTTCATCGCAGAACTGGATGAAGGCGCCTTCCACGGGGGTTCCCTGCATGTCAAAGACGATGATGCGGTACCGGTCGCCGGCGATTTCCGGCGCAGCTGCTTCCTCCGCCCCGGCAGCGCAGCCAAAGCACAGGCAAAGCGCCGAAAGCAGGATCCAAACCCATATTTTCTTCATTTCGATATTTCCTTTCCTGAACAGCAGGGCTTTCGTTTCTGTTCACCATAACCAAACCGCCGACAGCTGCTACTGTCGGCGGCTCTTTCGCAGTTCCTCCCGAGAGGATCGACGTGAACGGCCCTCTGTCGCCCTGCATTGTATCCTGTAAAAGCACCCTTGTCAAGCCGGGTCCGTTTGCGGCCGTTCCTGCCCTTTGCCCGCCCGGCGTTTTTATTTCCGTCCGCCCTTTTTCAGCCGGACCGAGCGCTCATAAAGCACCTCGCCGGTTTCGCTGTCCAGCACCGCCGCGTGCACGTCCTCGCCCGGACGGGCGTCAAACCGGAAGCTGCCATGTCTCCCCTTTACGCGGACGCCGCCCGGTTTGTCTCCCAGCGCAACGCTGCCGAAGGACGTGCGGACCCTGCCGTGCCCCCGGCATTCCCCGACCGTTCCCGCGGCCCTGTCGATGACAGCCATATACGGACCTCTTCCCGGCTCTCCCAGGTGCGCAAGCGGCATCAGGTAGTCGGACCAGACAGCCTCGCCCGCATCCGCCATCATGAGGTGTCTGCGGCCCGCGTTCTGCAGCAGCTGCATCGCCAGATCGTCCCGATACACCGCGGAATCCTCCGGCAGCACGACGACCGCGCTGAAAGAGGGGTCCGAGAGCAGCATAAGGAAGCTGCGCGGATCCGTCTCCTCCCGCAGGCTCTTCAGCTTCAGGGCGCGGTAGACCGCATAGTCGTCCTCCCAGGAGGCATACGCCGCCTCTCCGCGGTGATCCGGCACTCCGTACGCTTCCGAAAGATGCTGCCCCAGCAGGTCCGTCACCTTCCACGCGCCGGAGGGATTGAGGTGCGAGCCCGGATCGTAGCAGTCCGTGCTGTAATCGACAAACTGATCCAGATACACGAAGTCGATGTACTCGACCCCGTACTCCTCCGCCGTATACGCGACAGCATTCGTGTAGAACTGCTCGTCGTTGTTGTTCCTGCAGGGATAGGGAAGATTGGTGAGCAGCACCCGAATGCCCGCGTCCCGGCACTCTTCAAGGATGCGGCGCAGGTAGACGAAGCCGAAGCCCTGCTCGTCCGCCGTGGCGGCGGTCAGCTCATACGCGTCGGGCCGCGCCACGCCGATGTTGCGCTCGCCGCCGAGCTCCTTCCCGTATTCGGGTTTCAAATCCTCCATGGAAAGGTCGCTCCAGCGGTCGTGATATTTGAGAAAGGGGAAGATGTACTCCGCCCTGAGATCCCGGTACAGCCGGCCGTTCTTGTCCGTCAGCTGCGGATCGTCCATGAGATCGAAGACCGCCTCCACCTTCGTGCGGTTCAGGGGGAAGCCGTCCAGCCCTGTATGCACATCGCTGCTGGAGTCGCAGAGCTTCGCCTGCTCCCACACCTGGTTGACGTCCAGCACGATGACCTTCGGCCGGCACACGCGCAGCGCGTTGCGCATCACCCAGTAGGATGCGGGGATGGGGAGGTTGTAACTGGCCAGATTGTAGGAGGCGATGCCGTAGTTCTCCCACAGCTCCATGGGATAGATATCGCTGTAGGCGTGGCTGTCCCCCAGGAACAGCACGTCCAGCTGCTCCGCGCGCTCCAGAAACGGCACGACCTTCTCACGACTGCCCTTGTATTCCAGTACGCGGCCAAACCCGGCCAGCAGCGCGGCCAGCCCCGCCAGGAACACCGCGCAGCCCAGAAAGACCCTGATCGTTCTTCTCATCGCGGGCGCCTCAGAACTGGAAGTAAATGAAGCTGGCCTCGTTAAACCCGCTGCCCCACACGCCGAGAATCAGCACCGAGAGGATCAGCGCGTAGAGCAGGGCCCAGCGCACGGGCAGCACAAGGCGCAGCAGCCCGTCGCGCACCTGAATGCCGTGCTCCCCGGCCAGGGATACGCCAAAGAGCAGTAGCGTAAAGACCGCGAGCACCGCCGCGTCCGCCGCAGGCAGGCCGCACTGCTCCAGCCAGGCCAGGGAGATCTGCCCCGGGCGCAGGTCGCAGACAACGCTGCGCATCATGGCCAGGGCATCCCCCGCATGGGCGCAGCGGTCGAAGAACCAGCCGATATTGACGATCGCAAACGTCCTCAGAACGCGGAAGACGTGGAAGCCGCGGCCGGATACGAGCGCGGCATGCTTTTCACCGAAGCGCTTGAAGGCCGGCTCCAGCAGCGCGGCGATGGCCAGCAGAACGCCGTTGTACAGGCCCCAGAGGATGTAATTGGACGTCGCGCCGTGCCAGATGCCCACCAGCAGGAACACGAGGATGTTGCCGAGCGCTGCCGGCAGCGCCCTGGCCATCTCCGTGCCGAAGCGCTTTTTGACGGCTTTGGAAAGCTTCCCCATCCAGGAGGTCAGCGCGAAGGGATAAAACACGTAGTCCCGCATCCATGCGCCCAGGCTGATGTGCCAGCGGCGCCAGAAATCCGCAAGAGATACGGCAAAATACGGGCGTCTGAAGTTCGGCGCAAGACGGATGCCGAAAAGCTCCGCGATGCCCGTGACCAGGTCGATGCCGCCCGAAAAATCGCAGTACTGCTGCAGGGAATAGGCCAGCACGCCGACGAGCGCCGCCGCACCGCCCATGCTCCCCCGCTCCGCTGAAAAGACCGCATCCACCAGCGGCAGCACCCTGTCCGCGATGACCAGTTTCTTCAGCAGCCCCCAGAAGAGGAGCACCGCGCCGCGCTTTATCGCCTGCAGGTCAAAATCATGAGGGTTTGTCAGCTGGCCGGCAAGGTCGTCGTACCGCCCGATCGGGCCCTGCAGCAGCTGCGGGAAGAAGGAGACGAACAGGCAGAACTTCGCCGGATTGCGCTCCGGCTCCGTCTTTCCGTTATACACATCCAGCAGGTAGCCCGTCGACTGGAAGGTGTAAAACGAGATGCCCAGCGGCAGCAGCAGCCCAAGCGAAGACAGGCCGAGCCAGCCGCGCACGTCGTCCGTGTATTTGAGCACCGCGAGGATCGCGAAATTGAGAAGGAGCGCGCCCAGCATCCAGCGCCGCTTGCGCCGCCTGGCCTCGCCGCGCAGGCGCTTTCTGTCCGCACCCGTCAGCGTCTCCCGCTCCTCACGGATCTGCGTTTCGCACCGTCCGGCGATCTGTCCCATTTTCACTGCCGCCGCCCAAACGCTCAGCGCCGTCAGCAGGATAAACGGGAGAGCAGCTGTGGCGCGGAAGGCATAAAAGCCCAAGCTGGCCGCCAGCAGCAGCATCCACCGGAAGCGCCCGGGAACAAGATAGTAGACCGCGCTGCATACCGCGCCGTAGGCAGCAAGCTGAAACAGTGACATTTTCTCTTCTCCGTATACGGCGCGTAAAGGGCGCCGGGATTCTGATTATTTGCGGTTATTTAAAACACACCGGATTCATTCTACTCTTTTTTGGATGAATTACAAGGAGAAGTTGCAGACAGCGAAAACGGCAAGCGCTTTCCAGCACTTGCCGCATCTGTTCTGGGATAAGATGCCGTTCAGTCAGGCCCGCCCAAGAAATCATCAGGGGTGTCATCTTCGCAGTCATAACCATGGCGCTCCACTTCGTAATCCCCTGCACTGCCCGCTGCTGCGATAATGTCAGTTTCTCCCCGTCCAATGGATTGGCTTTTTGTCTCAAATGAAGTATGATACAAATGACACCGCTTTACTTCCGCTGCTCGAAGTCCGCTTCGATGTGCGCCTTCCAGCTTTTCTCCAGCGGGCGGCTGGAGCGGACGGCCCGCACTGCCTCGTCTACGCCCGCGTAGTTCAGCGCCTGTCCTTTGGCGTCGTTTCGGAAGTTCACCGCGCGGTCTTCCGAGATGCCGAAATGCGCAGCGGTCTGGACGGCGTCGATGTTTGCGCCCAGGAACAGGAACTCCCAGCCGTAGCGCGCCTTCTGGCGCTCGACCATGGCCTTCACCTCGTCACTGGTATAGTGCCGGCTGGCGTTCTCCATCCCGTCCGTCGTGATCACGAAAACCGTGTGCTCCGGCCGGTCCTCTTCTCTGGCGTACTTGTGGATGTTCCCGATGTGATGGATGGCTCCGCCGATCGCATCGATGAGGGCGGTGCCTCCGCCGACGCGGTACTGCTGAGGCGTCATGGGCTCGACCTTTTCGAGGCTGACGCGGTCGTGGATCACAACGCTGCCATTTGAAAAGAGGATGGTGGAAACCAGCGCCTCTCCGGGTTCTTTCTTCTGCCGCTCGATCATACCGTTGAAACCGCCGATGGTGTCCGACTCCAGGCCGGCCATGGAGCCGCTCCTGTCCAGGATGAATACCATTTCCGTCAAATTCTTCTTCATACAGTTCACCTTCCTGTTTTATGATTTCAAGGCGATTTCTTCCTTGCAGGCTTATCATACCCAATAGCCGGAAGGCAAAGGTCGCCTGCGAAACGACATTTCACTATCATTCTGCAGACATGCTGACAAAAACGGAGGACTTTATCATGGTTTCAAAAAAGAACCCGCATGCAAAGGAACTGGAGATCGCCTACATCGGCGGCGGTTCCCGCGGATGGGCCTGGGGCTTCATGATGGATCTGGCGATGGATGACGCCATGTGCGGCACGGTCCGCCTGTACGACATCGACCGCAGCGCCGCGGAGCGCAACCGCATCATCGGCAGCAGGATCAGCGCGCATCCCGACGCCGTTTCCCGCTGGGAATACCGCGTCAGCGATTCTCTGAAGGACGCGCTGACCGGCGCCGACTTTGTGGTGATCTCCATCCTGCCCGGCACCTTTGAGGAAATGCACTCTGACGTCCATCTGCCGGAGCGCGTCGGCGTCTGGCAGCCGGTCGGCGACACCGTCGGCGCCGGCGGCTTCATGCGGGCCATGCGCACCATCCCCATGTATGTGACCATTGCGGAAGCGATCCGCGATTATGCGCCGGACGCGTGGGTGATCAACTATACCAATCCCATGTCCCTGTGCGTCCGGACGCTCTACGAGGTTTTCCCAGCTGTCAAGGCCTTCGGCTGCTGCCATGAGGTATTCGGCACGCAGCGCCTGCTGTGTGCAATGCTCGCATCCGAGGAGGGTATCGAAGGGGTAACGCGGCAGGATCTGTATACGACGGTCACCGGCATCAACCACTTCACCTGGCTGACCCGCGCAAGCTATAAGGGGATCGACCTCATGCCCCTGTACGCGCGCTTTGCGGACAAGTATCATGAGACCGGCTACGACGAAGGCCCGGACAGGGACTGGATGAACTCCCATTTCAACTGCGCGCACCGCGTGAAGTTTGATCTGTTCCTGAAATACGGGGCCATCGCCGCCGCAGGCGACCGCCACCTGGCCGAGTTCACCGCCCCGTGGTACACCCTGAATCCGGAGACGGTGCGGGAGTGGAAATTCAGCCTGACCTCCGTGGACTGGCGCAAAAAAGACCTGCGCGACAGGCTGCAGCGCTCCGACGATCTGATCAGCGGCAAAGAGGAGCTGGTGCTGAAGCCCTCCGGCGAGGAAGGCCATCTGCTGCTCAAGGCCGTCCTCGGGCTGGGCGATCTCGTGTCCAACGTCAACATCCCCAACCGCGGCCAGATCCCCAACCTGCCCCTGGGCGCCGTGGTGGAAACCAACGCGCTCTTCGGTCTGGACCGGATCGAGCCCGTATACGCCGGCCCTCTGCCTTCCAACATCCTTCCCCTGGTGGCGCGGCACGTCTACAACCAGGAAAACACGCTGACTGCCGCCCTGACCTGCGACCGGAAGCTCGGCTTCACCA
This sequence comes from Clostridia bacterium, assembly GCA_017484085.1. Classification (GTDB taxonomy): domain Bacteria; phylum Bacillota; class Clostridia; order Christensenellales; family Aristaeellaceae; genus Ventricola. Next base: position 31,672 of record JAFUTW010000028.1, on the reverse strand, counting down.
CCTTCATGAATGATCCGCAAATGGCCTCTGTCCCGGCTTTGGAAGGGCAGAAGCTGTTTGATGACATGCTGGAAAACCAGCGCGCATACCTCCCCGAAGCGTGGTTCAAATGACCGCGGTCCTGCGAAAAGGCACCCCGGAAAACAAGAGATGAGGGAAGCATCAAAATGAGCAGCATGCATTTCAAATACGTCCGGATCCAGGGCAAGGAACTGGCGAAGAATACGATGTACGCAAAGGGCATCTTCAGCATGTGCTGGCAGCTGATCCAGGATGATGTCATGGAGGCGGAAGATGCTGACCTCTTCCGCGAGATCGATTCCTGGTTTGCGGAAAACCTTCCGTGGCCGCCGCCCTGCAAGAGGCAGGAGCCGGTCGTATGCTGGTTTAAAACGGATAATTCCGACGAGATGCTCAGGATGATCCGGCCGGCCCTGTGGCTGCTGGAGCGGTATAACCACCCCTACTTTCTCGTATACACGAACTCTCCCGGAGAAATCGTATACGAAGACAAGTACCAGATTGCCGCAAAGGTGGACGGGGTCCTTCAGATCGATGAAATCCAGCCGTCCTGGTCGCCGGACGCCACATGAGTCCCCGATCCTTTTACAGGCTTTTACCGATACCGTGCGGAATACTTAAACAGGGTCTGCCGAAAAAGCAGTCCCTGTCTGTTTTTAAGCTGTCCTGCCGGGTTTTCAGATCTTCAGCGTCAGCATATTGAGGCCGAGGATGTTCTGATACTCGACTGATCGCGCGATCTGATAGACGATGCGGATACCGGCATTCTTCAGCCGGTCCTTGGGGTCGGTCAGCGCCTTTCTCTCCTGCGGGTTAAAGGGTTTGCAGTCATCCCGGATGCGCAGGATGATGTCCTCGTCCTTGTGGACGACGCGGATGTCGATCGAATGGCGCCTGCGATCCTTCGTAAAGCCGTGCTCCACGATGTTGCCTGCCATTTCCTCCATGCAAAGGCTCGCCAGGTAAGTCCGCCGCCCGTCGATCCCGCGCCTGCGGCAGAACTCGGTAACGCGCCGGGACACCGTCAGCACTTCGTCCATGTTCTGTACGGAGATGTCGATCCTGGCCTCCGGCGGTACGCCGAAATCATCCGGGATCACCATCAGCTGTTCCATATCAGCCGGGAAGTGTTTCATCTTCAGGCAGGAATAGCCGAGGATGACCGCCACGCACACGATGCCGTTCAGCACGTTCGCGATGTAGACGCTGTTCATGCCGAGCCGCCGGATCAGCAGCGCCGAGAAGCCCGCGACGCACAAGATCCCGTCCAGCAGGGACAGCAGATGCACGAGCCCCTGTTTGCCGGAGGTCTGCCCGTAGCACACGAAATGCATGCAGATGACGCTCAGCGGCATGCACAGCGGAAGGATCCGGAACCCCCATACCGTCATCCGGTAGACCGGCTCTGACGGGTCGCGGAAAAAGATCCCGGTGAGCGGCTTTGCGCAAAGGATGATCCCCGCGGAGATCAGGCACATCATCGGTACAAAGCGCCGGAACATGATGCGCATCACGTCCGTCAGCGTCTCCCGGTCCTCCTCCCCCACGCTCAGGCTGATCATCAGGCGGGAAACCGCCAGCATGCCGGCGGGGACCGCCCAGAAAAACCGCAGCAGATTGTCCGACGCGGCAAAGGCCGAGATACCGACGCTGCCGACAAACACCTCCAGCAGGTGGTTTACGATGATGCCCCGAAGGGACTGAAACCCGGTGCTGGCAGCCCCCGGCAGGCCGATCCTGAGGATCTCCCTGCCGTCCTGCCACATCAGGCGCTTCAGCCTGAGGCGCAGGCTCGTCTTTCCGGAGAGGAAGGCCTGCGCCTGCACCCCGAAGAAGACCCAAAGCCCCAGAGAGGACGCCAGCGCAAGGCCGAAGACCTGCAGGTGAAGCAGCTGGACAAAGAGGATGTTCAGCACAACGTTGACCCCGATGTAGACGAGGCTTGCGGTGATGGAACGCCGGTCCATGTTCTCCATGGTGAGATAGGCCGGCAGCTGATTTCCCAGCACGAACGGGATGATGCCGATCACCTGACCGATCAGATAGCGGTTGAAAAGGGGGCGCACCGCCTCATCCCTCGTGAACACCGCCGTCCTGTCCAGCAGCCCCATCAAAAGGAACAAAACGGTAAACAGCCCCGCAAACAGCAGCGAGATCAGCAGATTCAGCGAAAACACGCTCTGGACCCTGTCCTGGTCGTTCCTGCCCAGGTACCGGCCGCAGAGGATGGTGGCGCCGCCCGAGAGCATCGTGCAGCACGCACCCACCAGCAGGTTGATCGGGCCATAAAGCCCTATGGCGCCCATCGCGTCGACACCGACGTAATTGCCGGCAAAATAACTCGAAACGATGCCGTTGACCGCTCCTACTGCAGCAAGCAAGACCTGGATCGGCAGGAGCCGCAGCATCAGCTTTGATATGACCCGCGCGTCCTCATTAAACGATTTCATCGACTGTGTCTCCTCGCTGCCGCGCAGCCTGTCAGAAATGGCAGAAGGCCGTTTTGTCCCCGTCTGTCACAGGAAGCCGACCTCCTCCAGGAAGCGCCGCATGCCGTCCGGGATCTCCGGAACGCTGGCGATATGGGTATTGCCGATGGCTATGATCTTGTTCTTTCCGTGGTAATCGCTGCCGGCCGTGACGTAAAGGCCATACTCTTCCGCAAAGGACAGCATATCCGCCTGCAGCTTCGGCGTGAAGCCGGAATAGAAGCACTCCATGCCGCGCAGGCCGAAGCCGACAAGGCGCCGCAGGCGGCTTTCCATCTCCCCGCCGAGGATCAGCTCGTCTCCGCTCCCAAAGGGCGGATGTGCCAGCACGGGGATGCCGCCCGCCCCCAGGATGCCTTCGATGGCTTCCTCCGGACGGATGTATTCGCTGCGGATCTTGGCCTGATTGAGATATTCGTCGATCGCCTGCTCCTTGCTCTTGGCATAGCCGTACTTCACCATCAGGTTCCCGATGTGCGGCTTGCCCGGGTTGTCGAGCGCCAGCAGGTGCCGGGTCTCCTCCTCCGGGAAGGTGAAGCCGAACGCCTTGCGGATAAAGTCCAGCCGCGCGGCGACCTTCTTCATGCGGAGATCATGTCCCTTCTGCACGACGCTCTGGATGGACGGGCTTTCCGCGTCGTATCCATAACCGAGGATGTGGTATTTTCCCTCCCCGTCGCGGCAGGAAAATTCCACGCCGTTCAGAAACTGCGGATCGCCGTCCCTCAGCGCGCGCCGCACCCTGCCGCAGCCCTTCACCGCGTCGTGATCGGTCAGCGCAAACAGCTCGATGCCGGCTTCCCGGACGCGTTCCAGCAGTGTCTCCGGCGCGTCCGTGCCGTCGGACACCGTCGAGTGCATATGCAGGTCGATTTTAAGCGTGTGTGCCATGTCAGAACACCAGCGTATCCACCCGGGGCAGCAGTTCCGCCAGGCCTTGGCGGCAGGCCTCGATCATCTTCCGGCCGTCCTCCCGGTTAAGCCCGTCCCGGCGGATCTCCCTGCGCAGCAGCCGGGTAAGGCCGACGATCTTCGCCTTGGCCTCCACCTCATCCATCCTGCGCCCGTCCTCCGTTTCCAGGTAGAGGGCCAGGTTCCTGCGCCAGAAGCGCTCGCAGATGTCGCGCGGGATGCCGAAAAACGACATCTGCTTCCCGGGGTCTGTCAGCCCGAAGCCGACATAGGCGTTGTACATGCTGGCCAGCTCAAAGACCGGATACCCATGGCACAGGGTGTCCATGTCGATGAGCAGGCTTTCGCCGTTTTGCAGCATGACGTTTTTGATATGGTAGTCGCCGTGCATGAGGTGCGCATCCTCCGGCACCGCCTCGATCAGCGCATGCAGCTTGTCGTACTGCTCCTGCGGCAGGTAATCCTTCAGAAACTCCGCCCAATTGAGCGCGACCGCCTTCATGTCCGGCAGGATCTCCGAATTCACTTCCTTGGAGTGGATGATCTTCAGCAGGCGGATGCTCATTTCCGCCACCTCGTCGGGCGTCTTTTCGCCGCGGATGATCAGTTTGGCAAAGCTGGTCGCATTCAGCAGCTCGAAGACAGAGCCGTATCCGCCCCCATCGATGCGCACCACGTCATAAGGGATCGCCGTCGGCACACCGGCGACGAACGCCAGCCGTGCCAGCTCCCGCTCCCGCTGGATCTCCGGCAGTGCATCGGGATTCAGGTAGACTTTGACGATGGTGTCCGGGTCGATCCGGTACACCTTGCCGTTGGCGCCCTGGCCGATCGCTTCGCAGCCCTCCACCGAAACCACGCGGTAGGCCTTGCGCACCTCCATCATTTCGGTGAAGCCCGTCATGTCGAAGATGTTGTACAGCTCCTGGTGGACGTTCGTCAGCACGGTATCGTCCACGTCCTGCTTGAAGCGCAGGATCACGCGCAGGCCAGCGCTGCTGCTGTACTCCATCTTATCGCAGTCCAGCTCCACGCTGCTGCAGGACTGCGCACCGTAGAGCTCCCTCAGTTCGGTTTCAAAGGCTGCGGCGTTGGATGAATTGATGTTGCCGTCAATGGCGATCACAAGCCGCCCGTCTTGCTGTTTTGCCTGAAGCATGGCCCTTTACTCCCTTTCAGAGTCCCGTTCGACTTTGACGACTTCCATAAAGCCGACCAGCTCGAAGATCTCGATGATGTTCTCATTCACGTGGGTGAGGCTGAGACCGCCGCCCCGCTCCTCCATCAGCTGCTCAAGCGCCAGCAGCACGCGCAGGCCGCCGGATGAAATGTATTCCACTTTGGCGAAATCCATGACGATATCCGTAACGCCTTCCAGGTGCTGGTGCAGTTCCCTCTCCAGCGCAGGCGAGGTCGCCGTATCCAGCCGCCCCTCGGGATATACCCTCAGAACGCCGTTCGTTTTTTCATATACCGTCGCAGACATGGTGCTTTCCTCCCGTTCATTCTGTTTCTGATTCAGATGCTCTTGCGTATGGTCAGTATATTCTGCCCGTCCCGGTAGCAGTAGCTGATGTCGTCCATGGTCTTTTTCACCATGTACAGGCCCAGTCCGCCGATAGGGCGCTCCTTCGCCGGCAGATGCGTCGTGTCCGCAAACTCTGCTGAGAGCGGATCATACGGCACGCCATTGTCGACAAAGCTGATGATGACGCGCAGCGGTTCGTCCTCCACATCCACGCGCACCGTGGCCGGCCCTGTTCCTGACCCGTAAGCGTAGCGGACGATATTGCCGAACAGCTCGTCGACCGCCACATCCACCTGGATCCGGATCCGCTCCGGGCATGCCAGCTGTGCCAGCTGCGTGTTGACGAATTCCGTTACCGGTCCGATCTGATCCATGGTAGCGCTGACTGTCATCTCTTGCATGGTTTTCTCCCGACTCTGTGGTCTTCCCGTGAAAAGCACGCAGTCCGGCTGCAAAGGACATCCGAGTCTCAGCCGGATCAATCCGCATGATCAATTGTATAGAAATCCCGCCGGAAATTCAATGGTATAACGCCGTTTTTTAATGCGCGTTGCGGAAGCATTTCACGAATGCTATAATGATAGTTGGTGTTTTATGGTTTCCGGTCGGGGGCCGTTTTGAAACAGCAGCCGGCCGCAGACAGCCGGGCTGCGGCAAAGGATACGGCACAGGGGGTGACGGTACGGGCAAGGGAAAAGAACGGCGCGGCATCGGCCTTGGGTCAAAGCTGAACCTTACGCTTATCGTCAGCATCCTCCTGGTCTCACTGGGGCTGCTCCGCATCACCTACACGGTTTACTGCCGCAAGATGGATGCCCTTTATTTCGACCAGACTGAGTATGCCGCGCGCGCAGCTGTGAATCAATACCTGCCTTATGGCTATGTGATGTATCTCAAGGAAATGACCCGTACCGACGCGTTCCGTGAGGTGTATGCCCGGGCTGCTGCCCAGGGCGATGAAGGGATCATCAGGGAATGGATGCTCGCACAGCCGACGGTCGACTACGAACAGGAGTTTTTTGAAAGACATGAAGCGGAGATGACCGAGGAGGAAAAGCAGGAATACACCCTCTATGGCGTGTACAGGACGCTGGTCAAGTGGTTTACCGACGCCAAATCCGTTTACAGCGTGAGGAGCCTTTACATACAGTACGTCGAAGACGGCGTGACCTATAACCTGATGGATCCGGATGAAAACCTGCTGGTGATCGGCACGGCGGAGGCGCCCATCGAGGCCTTTGCCGCGTACACCGGCAACGACCGCGTACCGCCCATCGTCTATCCGTACGGGGACAGCTGGCTCTGCACCGCCTGTGAGCCGGTCATGGAAGAGGTGAACGGCGGGGAGATCGCGATCGCGCAGGTGTGCGCGGACGTCGACCTGACCGATGTCTATAGGGAGCGGCACTGGTTTCTCATGAACAGCGCCCTGATCGTCACGCTGTTCACCCTGGCAGCGATTGCCGTCAGCCTGCTGCTGACCCGTCAGCTGGTCACGAAACCGCTGAAGCTTCTGGCCGGCGGCGCTACCGCTTTTGCCAAGGGAGACGAGGGCTTTTCAAGGGACGACATCCTCCGGCTGCCCATCCGCCAGGGCGATGAGATCGGCGATCTGTACCGTGAGATACAGTCCATGCAGGAGCGCATCGTGGATAACGCCGACACGCTGACCCGCGTCACCGCGGAGCGGGAGCGCGTCAGCACCGAGCTGAACATGGCGGCCAGGATCCAAAGCGCCATGCTGCCCACGAACTTCCCCGCCTTCCCGGACCGCCCGGAATTCGACCTTTATGCCGGCATGGCCCCCGCCAAGGAGGTGGGCGGCGATTTCTATGACTTCTTTATGATGGACGACGACCACCTGGCCCTGGTGATCGCGGACGTATCCGACAAAGGCGTGCCTGCCGCGCTGTTTATGATGTCCGCAAAGACGATCCTCCGCTTCCGCGCGCGGATGGGCGGAACGCCCGGCGAGATCCTGGCGTCCGTCAACGCCCAGCTGTGCGCGAACAACGAAATGAAGATGTTCGTCACGGTGTGGCTGGGCATCCTGGAGATCAGCACAGGCTGCCTCAGCTGCGTCAACGCCGGACATGAATACCCGTTCATCCGCTCCCGCGGGACATTCCGCGTCTATCGGGACCGTCACTGCATGATGGCCGGCGCAATGAAGAATGCGAAGTTCACGGATTATACCCTGCAGCTGGAGCCGGGAGACGCCCTGTTCGTCTACACCGACGGCGTGCCGGAGGCGAACGACGCTTCAGGCGGGATGTACGGCATGGAGCGGCTGAATGACACGCTGAACCGGGCGGCCGCCGAAAATCCCGAGGGCATCGTGCGCGCCGTGCGCGCGGACGTGGACGCCTTTACGGCGGGCGCGGATCCGTTCGACGATCTGACCCTGCTCTGCCTGGAATACAGGGGCCGGCGCTCCGCAGAGGGGGTGACGGCATGAACGGGATGCGAAAAAGGCACCGCTTCGGGCTGCGCACAAAGCTGAACATCGTTCTGACCGTCTGCATCCTGCTGGTTTCGCTGGGCCTTGTGCGCACCACCTATACAGTCTATTCCCGGAAGGTGGACAGCTTCTATCTGGAACAGGCCGGGCGCGCTTCCCGCGCAGTGGCACGCTATTATATTTTCGATGATTACGTATCCTATCTGCGGCGGAGCATCGACAACGACGCCTTCCGCGAGGTGCGTGAGCGCGCCGCGGCCGCAAACGACGAAGAGATCCTGAAGGAGTGGATGCAGCGTCAGCCGCCGAGCCCCGTCTATCAGACCCTCCTTGAAGACTACGGGGATAAGCTGGGCGAGGAGCAGAAGGCTTCCTACAACTTGTACGCAGATTACAGGATGCTGTGCGACTCTGTAGCTGCCGCCAAGACCGATTTCATGATCAAGTGCGCGTACATACAGTATGTCGCAGACGGCGTGACCTACAATCTGCTGGATCCGGATGAAAGCCTGCTGGTGATCGGCACGGCGGAGGCGCCCATCGAAGCCTTAGCCGAGTACACCGGTAACGACCGCATACCGCCTACCGTCTACCGGTTCGGAGACGACTGGCTCTGCACCGCCTGCGAGCCCATTATGGAAGAAGTGAACGGCGAAAAGGTAGCCGTCGGGCAGGCATGCGTGGATATCGACATGAACGACGTGATCAGGGAGCGCCACTGGTTCCTTGTGAACAGCATACTGTTCATCGCAGCGCTCACCCTGGCGGCGATCGCGGCCAGCATGCTGCTTACGCGGAAGCTGGCGACCGAACCGCTCTCACATCTGGCCGAAGGGGCTACGGGCTTTGGCCGGGGAGACGGCGGCTTCTCGAGGGAGGACGTGATCAGCCTCCCGATCCGCTCGAACGACGAGATCGGCGATCTGTACCGTGAAATACGGTCCATGCAGGAGCGTATCGTGGACAATGCCGACCAGCTGACGAGCATTACCGCCGAGCGGGAGCGGGTCAACACCGAGCTGCACATGGCCGCGAAAATCCAGAGCTCTGCGCTGCCCAAGCAATTCCCGGCCTTCCCGGGCCGCCCGGAGTTCGACCTTTATGCCTGCATGGCCCCCGCCAAGGAGGTCGGCGGCGACTTTTACGATTTCTTCCTGGTGGACGATGACCATCTGGCCCTGGTGATCGCGGACGTATCCGACAAGGGCGTGCCCGCCGCGCTGTTTATGATGTCGGCCAAAAACCTCATCAGCTACCGCGCGCAGATGGGCGGGAGCCCCCGTGAGATCCTGGAGGCCGTAAACGTCCAGCTTTGCGAAGACAACCGGCTGAAGATGTTCGTCACGGTGTGGCTCGGCATCCTGGAAATCAGCACGGGCCGGCTCGCCTGTGCCAACGCCGGGCACGAGTACCCGTTCGTCCGTTCCGGGGGCGGCGCGTTCCGCCTGCTGCGGGACAAGCACGGGCTGGTGGCCGGCGCGATGCCGCAGGCAAAGTACACGGACTACACCTTGGTACTTTCGCCCGGCGACGCTCTCTTCGTCTACACGGACGGCGTAACGGAGGCCAACAATACCGCCGGGGAAATGTACGGCATGGACCGGCTGGAGAAGGCACTGAGCCGCGTATCCTCTCAGACGCCGAAGGAGATCCTGCAGCATGTGCGCGCGGATGTGGATGCCTTTGCAAACGGCGCCGAACCGTCCGACGACCTGACCATGCTCTGCCTTCAGTACCGGGGGCCGGGCCGCGGAGACAAAGAGCCTTCATAAGAGCCGGTGCTGCCCATTAAGCACAACAGCGGGTCCATCGTTCCTGGCGATAGAATGCAAATAGCTTTAGTATTTGAAAAACTTGACATATATCAAGCAGCACTTAGAAAATAAAACGAGGAGACCCGTAAAGAGGTCTCCTTTAATCTTATTCAAGTTAAACTGTATGCGTCTTTATCGTCAATTCTATTTATGTGTCCGCTATTTATATCATCTGACCTTTATGTTCGATAAATAATCCAAATGTTATCCTTTTATACTCGACAGCTTATGGAAATTTTGTCCTTCTATACTCGAAAAAAATCTATGCGGATACCCGAATGTGTCATCTGGGAATGCTGGGATGCTTTTACAGTTCAAATTACAGCAATATAAAGAAAAACCGCTTCCTGTTGGAAGCGGCATCTGTCGGGCGACTAACCCCGGCTTGTGGTGGGGTCTATAGGGCTCGAACCTACGACCTCCACGATGTCAACGTGGCGCTCTAGCCAGCTGAGCTAAGACCCCAAGCACGAGAGATAGTATACCGCAGCGGAAGGGAAAAATCAACCCTTTCCGCTGCAAAATTTAATCTGCCTTTTAAATCTGTCCTTCAGGCCCTGTGCCGCGGCCGCCTGCCGCTGCGTTTCATCATCCGGGAGAGCGTATCCCCGGCCCAAAGCTCCACGCCCGTGGACTCCGCCAGTTCGCGCGCAGCGCCCGTATACTCACCGGGGCAGATCACCGCAGCGCGGTCGCAGCCGTAGTACTCCCGCCCGGCGTAGGCCTCCTGCACGGCGAAGTTGCCGACGGCCCCGCTGTAATTCTTGCACTGGATCGCCCAACATTCGCCGTCCTTAACTGCCAGGATGTCCACGCCCTGGTCGCCGCCCATCGGCGTCAGCTCCACATGCCGGAAGCCGTTGTCCTTCAGGATGAGGGCGCAGTATTCTTCAAATTCCTCCCCCGTCAGGCGAAGGCACTGCGAAGCGCGGTCCTGTCCCGCGCCGAGCGCTCGCCCAAGCAGCACAAAGGGCAGCGCGATGAGCCTCAAAAGCAGCGCCGACAGTTTTGCAGCCGCTCGGAACAAAAGCCGCAGCGCCCCTGCGGCGCCTTTCAGCACCAGCATGCCCGCATCGGCCAGCCCCCGGCAGATCCAGTCCACCAGGGTCAAAAGCCCGTCCGCCGCGTGCCAGAGCAAGCCGTGCTCCGGCTGTCTTCTCCGTCTGTCAGGCATGCGCCCTCTCTTCGATACAGCAGACGGCATGCGCGGATATGCCGAGCCCTTCGCCTTCAAAGCCCAGATGCTCAGTCGTGGTCGCCTTCACGTTCACGCAGCCGCAGGGGAGGCCCAAGTGCCCGGCCACACACGCGCGCATCGCCTCGATGTACGGCGAGAGCTTCGGCCGCTGGCAGATGATCGTGATATCCGCGTTGCATACGGCAAAGCCCTTCGCTTCCAGCATCCCGCGGACTTCATCCAGCAGGCGCATGGAATCCGCCCCTTCGTAGGCTTCATCCGTGTCCGGGAAGTGCCTGCCGATGTCGCCCAGCGCGGCTGCGCCCAGCAGCGCATCCATCAGGGCATGCGCCGCGACGTCCGCGTCGCTGTGCCCCAGCAGCCCTTTTTCATAGGGCACTTCCACCCCGCAGAGGATGAGCTTCCGCCCCTCCGCCAGGCGGTGAACATCATAGCCGTGTCCAACGCGCACCATCGTCTTCTCCTGTTTTTTTATACCTTGCCGCGTTTCAAGGATCCGCTCCGCGACCGCGATATCCTGCGGTGTGGTCAGCTTCAGGTTCTCCTCGCTGCCGGGGGAAAGATACACAGCCGCACCGCTCCTCTCCAGCAGCGCGGCATCATCCGTCGCGCGGTCGCAGCTTTCCGCAAAGCGCTCGTGCGCCTCCAGGATCTCGCGGTAGCGGAAGCTCTGCGGCGTCTGCACCGCGCGCAGGCTCGCGCGCTCCGGCGTCTCCGCCACCCGGCCGTTCGCCGCCACGCGCTTCACCGTATCCTTGAGGGGGATCGCCGCCACGCCGCTCCCCCGGTCTTTTGCGCTCTCAAGGGAAGCCGCAAGGATCTCGCGGGTCACCAGCGGGCGCGCGCCGTCATGGATGGCGACGAGCCCGGTATCCTGCGGCAGCGCCAGAAGGCCGCGCCGCACGCTCTCCTGCCTGTCCGCGCCGCCTGCGCACACGGCGGCCTCAAGACCCGCCTCCTTCAGCAGCTTCCGGACGCCTGCGATGTCCTCTTCGCCCGTCACGACGACGACAGCATCAAAAAGGCCGCTCTCCGATACCGCCCGGACCGACCGGACGATCACGGGGATCCCCGCAAGGTCCAGCAGCACTTTATTGACGGCTGCGCCCATGCGCGTCCCGCGACCCGCAGCGACGATGACCGCCGCATTCACAGTTCTTCTCCCGAAAGGAGCTCGTACATGGCGCTCGCTTCATTCTTGCGCACCGTTTCCGCAACCGACAGGACGCGGTAGCGCGAGGTGTGCTCGCCGAAGCGGATCTCCAGCTCGTCCCCCGGCTTCACCTCCGAGGCGGGCTTGGCCACCTTTCCGTTGATCGTGACGCGCCCGCCCGCACCGGCTTCCTTGGCCACGGTGCGCCGCTTGATGATCCGGGAAACCTTAAGGTACTTATCCAGCCGCATGGTTCATCCTTCTTTCTTCTCCGCCCGCGCGGCTGCCACCGGCAGGCTGCAGACAAAGGGGTAAATGTAGCGTCCCGCCATCACGGGCCCCAGCAAAAACGTACCGAGCAGCAGCAGCGGCAGCGCCGAAGCCAGCGCCTCATTGCCCCGCCGCATCGCCAGGCTGCGCAGCGAAAAGAACAGCAGCGTCCAGTTGATCAGCCCCATGTTGAAGAGCCAGCCGACAAGCGGGATCTGCATGGCGCCCTTTGCACCGAAACGCCAGGAAAGGGCTGCCCGAAGGCGCGGCGTCGGGCTCGCGTCCGTGATCCGGTCTTCCCCCCAGGAGGTGTATACCGCATCCGTGATGCCCGTCTGCAGATAATATCCGGAAACGCCGTAGCGCCCGTAGGGATAGAGGAACGCGTGGTCCAGCATCAGCACCGCGTCAAAGCAGCACCCGGGGCACCGCCGCAGCACGCGCAGATAGCAGGAGAGGTATTTTGCCGGATCCCGCCGCAGCGGGGCGCTGTCAAAGCCGAACTTCACCGGGTCCGAAACCGCCGGATCATACGCGCGCCAGATCATCTCCGGCATCACGTCGCCGATCGCCGCCTTTTCCCCGTCGGTCAGCTTCTCCCGCTCAAGGCAGGAGACCCGCGCCACCTGCTGGATCGGCACGGAAAGCGCCTCCCGCACATCGCCGGAAACGGCGCCCAGCGACCGTGCCAGCAGGCTGCCGCAGAGCAGGGAAACCGCCAGCGCAAGCGCCAGCAGCCCGGCAGGCCCGATCTGCCTGAAGAGTAGAAGCAGAAGGATGAACGCAGCGAGCGCATACGCCATGTTGTTGCGCAGCAGGACGCTGAGCGCGGCCGGGATCAGCAGCCTCACGGCGCGTACCTGTCCAAGGCAGAGCGTCTCGCGCACCAGCGCAAAGGTCAGCACAAAGCACCCGGTAAACAGCACATCCTTCGTCGCGTTCACCGCCATCAGCATATTCAGCGGATACAGCGCGAAGAAAACGGCAGCGCCCCGCGCCGCCCGGCTTCCCGCCTGCCTGTCCAGCGAGGCGCAGGTCAGCGTGAAGCAAGCGGCCAGCAGCAGCATCTGCAGCGCCGTGTACAGCGCGGCGCCCGCGTTCATGCTGCCGAAGAGGCGGCCGAGGCGCACGCACCCGCCCAGCAGCAGCGTATGCAGCAGCGGATGGTGCGTGGAATACGCCCCGCTTGCAATCTGCTCCAGCTGAAAGGGGACGTCATAGGCAAACGAGCCCGGAAAGTGCACGATAAACGAGGGCAGCCAGCAAAGCAGCATCAGCGCGAAGGCAAGGCCCGAACGGAAGGCTTTTGCCTGCCGCCTCTCCCCGTCCGTTACGGAGAACAGCAGCGAAAGCAGCAGAGCAAACGGGATGAAAAGCGCCAGGGACGCGGCCAGCGCCGGCGCCGGATCGCTTTTTCCCCAATGCTCCGCCTGCCAGCCGAAGGCGGAAAGCAGCGCATAGATGCCGCCGCCCAGCCATGCGGCCGCCGGCACCTTTTTCAGCCTGCGCACGTCTTCCACCTCCCGGCTGCTTACGTTTCTTCTTCCTCTTTTCCGCTGTCGCTGAGCCGCCTGATCAGCGTGCCGTAGATCTCCGCGGCCTCCTGCGGCCACCGCTCGCAGAAGCGCTGCGCCTGCCGCCGCGTCTCCGCCCGCAGGCCGATGCGCAGCAGCTCCTCGCCGCCCTCCAGCGCGCGCAGCGTCACGGCAAAGCCGCCTTCGGTCTCGTGCCACTCGGCGGGCAGCTGGCGCTCGTCGCGGAATCTTGTCCGCCAGCGCGGAACGTTTTCGCTGATCCGCTGCGCCGCAGAAGGGCGGATCTTCTCCCCGAAGAGGCGCAGCGTTTCACGCCCTTCCGGCGTCAGCACCATCACGCGCTCTTCCGTCTCCGCTTCGCGCACAAGGCCGTCCTCCAGCAGATCGCCGAGCGCCAGCAAAAAGCGGAACTGCGCCATCAGGTCAGCCTCCAGCGCAAAGCGCATCAGCTGCTCCCGGGTACAGCCGCCGAGGCCGTCTATCATGCGAAGGAGGATCAGCTTGTCCTCCGTTTCCGTGCTTCGGCTGTCCGGCATGGCACTGCCTCCTCCGTCTTTATTCTCCCGCCCCGTCTTCGATGATGTAGGGCTTGATCCGCTCCAGCAGATCCTGGCAGTCGTCGCTGTAGATCCGCATCTCAATGGGTTTGGAGAGATCCACGGAAAAAATGCCCAGCAGGCTCTTGGCGTCCACCACATAGCGTCCGGAGCACAGGTCGATATCGTACGGATACTCGCCCACGATGGCCGCAAAGCGCTTGACATCGTCCGTCATCATGGTAAGCCTGATCTGAATCGTCGTCATAAACAGTTTCCTTTCCCTCGGAGTTTCGCCCCATTATAGCCAAATCCGGCACTGAATGCAAGTTGCCGCCCCGGCGGATGCCCTGCGCGAAAAAGTTGCATCGTAAAAGCGTTTTTGTTATACTGTATCCGTATATAAAAGCATCTCTTATAAGAACAGATTTGCCATTTGATGGGGGTAACCGAATGAAAAGATGGGTTGCGCTGCTGATCTCACTGCTTCTGCTGTTTACCGCCGCCGCTGCGGAGGAAATGGGCGACAGCCTCTCTGCCGACGACAGGATGGATGCCATCGGCTATGACAATCCCCGGCCGGAGACGGATCTTCCCGTCTACGCGCCTGACACAGCCGGTGAGACGGATCCGGCGTCTGCTGAGGGCAGCGCGGGGGCCGTTCTGGATCTGCTCGTTCCGGCGGGAGACGACCTGATGGAAACCGCCTTCGCCTCGGCCTATAACGCGTTTCTGACCGGCGATATGGCTGTGGACGAAGTGGACGGCGAAACCGTCGCCATGCCTGCCGACGCTCCTTCCGCCACCCTGGTGGGCTCCTTTGCCACCGTCACGGGTGACACGCAGTATCAGGAAACGCCCGGCCAGTACGCCGGCATCCAGAAAGCGGCTTCTCTCCTTTTCGGCCGGCTCGCCGCCTACAGCCAGAATCCGGGAACAGCCGGCCAGCCTTTCCGCGGCGGCTTCGTGCCGGAGCAGTTCGTCACCTCCCTCCTGCAGAGCGCGGTGGCAAACGGCCGCATCAGCGCGGATGCCGTCATGCTCTCGCTGACAGATGCCGCAGGCAAGGCTCTGGAAAGCCCCGCTTACGTCTTTGCCCGCTTCTTCGGCACCGACGGCCGCGTTACCCTGTGGCTTTCCGCTGATATGCAGACCCTTCAGCTGCTCGCCCAGATCAACCAGATCCGCGGCAGGGACGGCGCGGGTCTCGCCCTTTCCGCCACTGCAGAGCCCGGTACGGCGCCTGACTGGGCCGGCAACGGAATGTCCTTCACCCCCGCTCCTGCCCAAACGCCTGTGCCCGCCGTGGATACCGGCGTCTATGCCTACGATCCCTATGACTCCCGCTCTGAATTCAACGCTTTCGCCGCGCAGCAGGGAATGGGCGGTTACGCCCCGGCACCTACGGCCACCCCGCAGCCGCGCGTCGAGATCGTAAGCAAAAAGGGCGCCAATGTCCGCGCCGAGCCTTCCGACAGCGGCAAGTATATCGGCGTCGCCAAATCCGGCGAAACCTATCCGCTCATCGCCGTTACGGAGAACAGCTATCTCTGTATCCAGTACAGCAGCGACCTGACCGGATACATCAGCCCCAAGATGGCCGGCAAGCTGCCGGGTGAAGAAAACGGCAAGCGCGTCGTCGTTACCAAGGATATCACCATCCACGAAAGCCCGACCTACAACAGCTATGAGCCCGGCACGGCGGCCGGCGGGCGCAGCTACTACGTGGTGAACGAAGAGAATCCCGAATGGGTGCAGATCCGCCTCAAAAACGGTGCGATCGGCTATGTGAACCGCCGCTACATCCGCTGAACTTCATCAGCCGCATTTCCCCTTCTCCGCACGGAGAAGGGGATTTTTCTTTGCCGCGGGCTTCCGCCGTCACCGCTTCAGTCCTGCGGCGGCGCTGCGATTTCTTCCTCCGGCAGGCCGGATAGGCTCATCAGCAGGCTGAGCAGCCCGGAGAGCAGGGCAGCGCTCGCCGTCATCCTCCAGTTCACTTCCGAAAGCACGGCGCACGTGCCCAGGATGGCCGCTGCGCTCTGCGCCATGGTGCGCACAGCGCGCCTTGCCGCCGCACGCATCCAGCTGATCCAGTTTCTTTCCATATCAAAGATCTCCTTTCTCTCCATGTTTTCTGTATCACACAGCCGTCTCTTCCGCAGCGGCTGCTTCCGCTCCCATGGGGTGAAGCTTCGGGGGTGTGTCCTAATGCTGTCTTTCTTTAAACCCGTTCCTGGCTCCCCCTTTGGGGGGAGCTGTCGGCAAAGCCGACAGAGAGGGCCCTCGTGCTCGGAGATCGACCCTACCACCGTTGGCAGAGCCAACGGTCCCCCTCCCCTTTCAGGGGAGGCAACTGCTGCTCGTCACCTTCCCTTCAGTTCCCGGATGTCATGCTCTGCCTCCAGCATGCGCCCTTCCAGCGCATACGTTCGTTCAATCACGCTGTTGTGCCGTTCCACCTTCTTCTCCAGCTGCTGCAGCCGGTAAGAGACGATCCTGCTGCCGGCGACGATGCCGGCGACGCTGCCCGTCACCGTACCGCACAGCGACAGCACTGCGATAAGGAGTTCCCTGTCCGTATCACTCCGCCCCCTTCCGCTGCGCCCGGATCATCCGGTGGATGGCCAGCAGCGTCCAACCGTCTTTTGCCCGCAGCTCATCCTCCGTCACGATGCCCTGCCGGCTTGATGCGTGGATCACGGTCGTCTTTCCGTTTTTCTCTGCGACAAGCCCGACGTGGTGCGGCTCTCCGGCATAGCCCTTCGGCGCGCCCTTGAAGACCAGCATCCCCGGTGCCGCGCCCTCAAGGCCGATCTGCGTCCAGGTCAGGTCCCTGTATTTGCCGCAGGCTTCGGCGGATGCCCAAAGCGCCGCCGTACCGGCCGTCGTATAGTTCTTTTTGCCGCCCAGCGCCCGCCGGATGATCCTCTTGATCAGGTTGATGCAGTCCAGCTCGCCCCTGCCGCTGCCGTACGGCGTTCCGGTCAGCCTGCGGGCCGCGGCAACAGCGTCCCTCGTGCGTATTGCGATCGTGTTTGCCTCCTTTGATGGTTCAAATCTTTTTGCTCTCTGATTACCTCATCCGTCACGGCTGTCGCCGTGCCGCCTTCTCCCTCGCCGGGAAAGCATCCTCGTTCTTACAGAACGGGATCAGTCCTAAAGGAGAAGGCAAGAGGAGCGCAAGAAGCTTCTTTGTGCATCCCTTGCCTCCCCTGAAAGGGGAGGGGGACCGTTGACGCAGCCAACGGTGGTAGGGTTTCATTCCCTCAAATACAGAATCCCCACGCTGCACGAGGGTGAAAACGTCTTGCTCCCGTGCTGGTTGCGGATGCCGACGCTGACCGTGCCGCTGCCGAAGCTCACACGGTATACCGTGCACCAGCTTGCGCCCGTCCCCATCAGCTGATAGCTCACGACGCCCGCCGGCGTATAGCCTTCCAGAACGTCTGCAGCGGCCGTCAGCGTTCCTTCCGATCCTGCGGCGATCCCTGTGTCTGTCACCGCGCTCTTGGTGCGCAGCTGCCACAGGTCCCCCGGCGCGGCCGGTGTCTGCCAGGTGCCGTCACCCCGCAGGAACTTCTCCCTGTCCGCATAGGCGGGGTCTGGCACCAGGCCGCGGTAACCGTTATATGCGCCGAACTCGTCGTCCACCCCGGGCGCGCGCATTACGGGTACGGAGAGCACCGCGTCGTGGATCGTCAGCCCGTCGCCGACCCTGACACAGCCCTTTTCCTCCCGGCTGGCCGTCGGCAGTGCGGTGGATGCGCCGCCGTCGGCGCCGTCCCTTCCCTTCGGGATGCCGAGGTTCAGCAGCGGGCGCTTCAGCGTCCCCGTGATCGCGGCGCTTGCCGCTTCGCCCGCCTCCAGCGTCTCCACCGTGCCGATGGCTATTTCCGGGATCAGTGCGTCCGTCACCTGCTGCGCCGCCCGCTCGGCGGCCTGTGCGCCGCTCTTTGCCCGGTCTGCCGCCCCGTTTGCATCTGCAGCCGCTCTCTGCGCTCCCTCCGCGGCGGTCTCCGCCGCTTCCGCCGCTGCGCTGCCGGCCGCCGTGGCCGCTTCCATAACGGCGATCTGCCGCAGCAGCTGCGGGAGATCCGGCACGATGTGCTCGGGATCGACCATCGTCTGCGTCGAAGTGCGCGTCACCGTCCCTTCGCCCCAGAAGAGCGCGGCCGTCTCCTCTGGCGTTACCGCCTTGATGATCAGCGAAAAGCGGCCCTCACAGCGGTAACAGGCCGCCGCCAGACGGATGCGCGCCACGGAGCCTTCCGCCGTCCCCTGCAGGGTGACGGTGCTCTCGTCCGAGCGGATCATCCAGGCCGTAACGGACGCCTTGTCCAGGCTCACCTTTTCCCCGTCCCGGCTGACGGTGACCTCAAAGGTGTGCGCGCCGGCGTCGCTTTCCGCAAACAGGCTGCCCAGATGCGTGCGCCGGACGCCCTCAGCAAGGTCGCACGTGCTGCGGATCAGCTGTGAAATGCCGATGCTTCTCCCTCCTTTTGTCTGCCCAGCATGATGACGAGCCCTTCTTTTGTCCGCCGCAGGCTCAGCAGCCTCGTATACCCCTCATGGACGCAGCGCCCGGTCTCCGCATTCTCCGTCACGATCACGTCCGCGCCTTCAAAACCGGCTGCCGCCTCGGCAAAGCCGCAGTCCGCCGTAAGGGCGGCGCACCAGCGCTCCGTCCCCGGCAGATCCGCCGCCCACAGGGCCTTAAAGGTCCTGCCGCCCGGCAGGATGATCCTCGTCATGTCCCTCCTCCTTTCTCAGTCCTTCCCGCAGCGCATCCAGCCCCTGCGCCACCAGCAGCATCTTCTGCAGGTTGGGCAGGCCCTTCACCTGGATGTCGCCGAGGATCGCCTTTAGGTTTTCGATCAGCCCGCAGGCGTCAAACAGGCCGTCCTTCATCCGCGTCATGCACCTACCTCCCCAGGTAATAGATCGTCGTCGTTTCCGGCGTCACGCCGTTTACGAACCTGCCGCGGAAGTGGCCGGTGATCCCGCTCTCCGAAGCGTCTGTCAGCGCCCAGGTCTGCGCCGCGGTATAGCTGGGGCTGATGCCCGTCACCACCTGCACGCTCTGCCAGGAGGCGCCGAGAGTGATGCCCGAATCCTGAACGTAGAGGTGATCCGTCACCTCCAGGTCCTCTGCCACCATGCTGCGCCCGCCGGAAAAAGCCGCGTTCAGCTGGTCCAGCGTCGTATAGCCGGAAAGCTCGATGCGCCGCGCGGCGATCCGGATGGATTCCGCCGTTTGGTTGATGGCGGAGATGATGCCGTCTCTTTCCACCCGCAACTCGATCTCCCCCGCGTTCACCTCGATCGCGGCCTCTGCCGTTTCCACGCGCTCCGTCAGCGCGTCCACCGTCTGCTGCGACGCCATCAGCCTGACCTGCGCGATCGCGCCGTCCACGCTGATGCCTGCCGCGCTCATGCGCCGGCGCGTGTCGTCCATCTCCGCCTTTTCGGCCTTCAGGCGGATAACCTCCTCATTCCGGCTGATGCGCTTTGCATTCGCTCTGGCGCGCCGCTCTGCCTGCCTCCCCTGTAAAAGGGCCTCAAAGCTCTCCCGCCGCAGCCGCTGCAGGCCGCCTTCATCGTCTCCCGGCCTGTTCGACAGCGTGACCTCCGCCTGCTCCGGTTCAGATATAACGTCCGGAAAGCGCAGCGCCGTGACACGTTCCTCCACCGACAGCCCCAGCTGCGGCAGGGCCAGGCGCACCCGCCCGCCCAGGCGGAAGCGGTCCGCGGGTTCGCCGGTCACCTCTTCCAGCGCCAGCGCGTCCATCATCACGGTCAGCGCCGGCCCCGCATGGCTGTCGAGGCAGCGCTGCGCCGCAGCCCGTGCCGCCGCTTCGGATGCGTCCTGCGGAAGGGAGATCTCCCTGCTGATGATGCCCAGGCGCGCCGCTCCTTTCCCGTCCAGATGCCCGTCCGGCAGCAGGTCCGACAGCACGCGCGTGCAGACATCCGATGCGTCATAGGTGATTTTCGCGCCGAGAAGGTTCCGCGACAGTCTGGCCTCCGTTAAGCTCTCCGCTTCAGGCTCCCGGATGTGCAGCGTCCACGGCGCCGTCTGCTGGTCGCATTCCGGCAGAAAGCCGGGGAACTCCCGAAGAAGCGCAAACAGCAGCTCCAGGATGCTGCGCCCCGCCGGCTGCAGGGCCACCGTCTCCGCCACCCGGATCTCGCCCGCCTGCCAGCGCGGCGCGCCTTCCGCCGGCGTCTGGAAGGACAGCAGGCGGCGCAGCACATCTTCAAAAGGTCCTTCCAGCGTTTCCTCCTCCGCAGGCAGGACGGTGTCCGCCAGTATGGAAAGCCCGTGCCGCAGCCACGCGGTGCGGATGCCCGTATCGCTGTCCAGCTGCGTGCGCTCCACGCGGTACGTGCCTGCGCCTTTGCCCTCCAGGCGCAGCCATTCCCCCGTTTCCGCCGCACAGCCCGGGGCGAGCACGAGAACAGCCTCGGCCGGCCCCGAAAGGGACAGGGAAAGCTCCAGCGAGAGGACCGGAAGGCGCTCGCCTGTTTCGGTTCTTATTACAACCGCCGTTCTTCTCTCTGTCACGGATGCACCCCCCAAACCTCAAAGAGCACGTCTGCAGCCGCATCCGCCGAATACGACAGGCTCCCCCGGCGCCCCGCCGGCAGGCACAGCGCATCACTGCTCGGCGGCGTCCGCTTTGTCAGCAGTGATCCTCCCGTCTGCCCCCTGCGGATCTCAAAGAGGCCCGTCTCCTCCGCCTCGCCCAGCCACAGCCGCTCCCCTTTGGCCAGCGCAAGCCCCGAAAGCTCAATAAAGCTGTCTCCGGCCGCAAGCCTCACCGCCGTCAGTCGCTCCTTCGCCTGCAGCGTCACCGACACCGGAGATACGCCGCAGCCCGGCACCCAAACCTCCGCGCTGCCGCTTCTCCCTGTCATCTCCGCCGCCTGCGGCCGTACATCCCGCCACAGCGGATACGGCCGCCCTTCAAAGGCAAGGGTCATTTCCTTCGTCCAGTGCAGGGTGGAGTGCTCCGGCAGCTCCGTGCAGCGGACCCGCAGCGCCTGCCCCGGTCTGTCCGAGACGGTCAGCCTGCCGCCCTGAAGCGCCCAGGCCGCCGCGCGTTCCAGCAGCTGCCCGCGCCGGACTGGTTCCTCCTCGTGCGCCGCGAAGCGGAGGAGGACGCGCGCAGGGCGCGTCTCCCGCTGCAGCGTAAGCAGAGGCCCGCCGGGCAGGGACACCTCCCGGCAGCGGATCGCCGCCGGAAGATGGATGATCTCCGTCAAAAGCAGCGCAGAATCGATGTCCTGCAGGCCCAGGCCGTTCAGCCACGCGCCGCAGAGGCTCTTCATCCTTCCGCCCCGATCGTGCCCACGACGATGCCGTCCGGCCGCTCGGCCAGCAGCGTGAGCCCGCAGACCACCGTGTCGCTCGCCGTCATGTTCTCGTAATTGGGCTCTTCATGCACGCCGATGAGGCCGGTCTCGTCCGATGTAAAGCGGAAGGCCTCTCCCAGGTCCGCACCGCCCACGGGGACGTAGTAGAGCACGATGTTGTCTTTCGCCGTCGCGTAATACGTCCCCATAGGCACCGCGGTCGAGAGGAACACCGTGCCCAGCCCGAGGAAGCTCTCGATGTACGTCATGCCGAACGCCGTCTGCGTGCTGATCTGCGCCGTGCCCATGTACGCCGCTGCATCCATCGGGTTCAGAAAGTACACCGTCTCGATCTCGTCGTCTTCAAACAGGGTCTGCAGCGTGCCCCAGCCGTTGGCCAGCGCCGCCTGAAGCCCCGCGCCGGAGGCCTTCGCCGTCCCCGTGGCGAGGAAGGTGAAGAAGTCGCCGCGCACCTTCCGCTGCACGTCGCGCAGCATCCGGTCGGTCGTCATCCCCACCGCCTGGTCAAAACCCCTGTCGATGATCGCCTCCGCGCTGGTCGCCTTGCGCCACTTGCCCAGCGCGATCTCGCCGTAGGTCTCGGCCTCCACCGCGTATTTGGACAGCGGGATGGTCTCCCCCTCCCCCACATCGCCCTGGGAAAGGCTGCCCGTCGCCCGGTAGGTTCTCAGCGCCGCGCCCGCCTGCTTTGGGATTTTGCGCGTCACGCCCAGCGCCTCACAGAGCTTCTTCAGGCTCTCGGTAAACTGCAGGGTAAAGTCCACCTCGCGCACCCGCGCCAGGTCGCTCTTGTGAATGAGATTGTTTTCTGCCATAATCTGTCTCCTCTCAATTCATTGTTTCCAGTCCGAACAGCGCCGCGTTCTCCGCGATCGCCTTGCGGCGCTCGCCCCCGTCGCGGATCGCCGCGATCTGGGCGCGCGTCAATACAGGGCCCTGTGCCTGCGGGGGCGTCTCCACCTTCGCGCCGCGCGTCTCCTTCACCGCGATGAAATCCGCCCATTCCCGGCGGATCGCCTCAGCCAGCCCTGCGCGCTCTGTCAGCGTGCCGTCCTCAAGGCCGAATGCGTCCAGGTCGGTCACCCGCAGGATGGCGTCCATCCGCTTCTCCGCGACGCCGGTTTCCCGCAGCAGCTCCCGGTACAGCCTCTCCTTCAGCCGCCTGCGGTCCGCCGCGGCTTCCCGCCTGGCTGCTTCCGCTTCCTCGCGCAGGCGGCGGATCTCCGCCTGTCCGTCCCTCATCTCTGCGGCTTCCGCCGCACCGTTTGTCTTATCCATGTCGCTCCTCCTTTTTCTTCTCTTCGCCCGTACGCTCGAGCACCGCCCGCACCTCCTCGGGCGTCAGGTTCGGCAGCTTGCAAAGCAGCGTCTGCCTGTCCAGCACGGGCGCCTCCAGCATCACCGTGCGCACCTGCTCCATCTGGTTCGCGATGCGGTTGCGCGTAAACAGCGGCGTATCGCAAATGCCCAGCAGCGAAAGCAGCTGCTGCACGCACTCGATCACCTGGTACTCGAAGTCGTCCGCCTGCTCGTCCAGCGGCTGGTACGCCGCCTGGATCTCCGTCGCCGTCCTGGTCCCGGCAGAGAGCGCCGACACATCCAGCGCGCCGAAGTCCTCGTAGATCCCCGCGCGCAGCATCGCAAGGTACGCCTGCCGCGCCGCGTGCGGGATCTCCTGCGTGTAGGGCGTCACGCGCCCTTCGCCGCCCGTATCCAGCGCGGCGATGTGCATGAGCTTCAGCCGGTCGCGGAAGCGCGAGAGCTCCGCGTCCGTCATGCCGCCGTAGTTCTCCAGCAGCCAGTAGATCTCCGCGCAGTCGTTCAGGTCGTTCGCCAGCCCGCTGCGGATGAGATCGTAGCTGTCGATCGCCTGCCGCATCCCCACCAGCGTGGACTGGTGCAGCCGGCTGCCCCACAGCGGCACGACGGGCAGCGCGCCGTAGTTCTCCCCGCCGAGGACCTCGCTCCCCTCCTCCGCCGGCACGGTGAGCACCCGCGTCCGGTAAGGCTGCCTTGATGCAAGCTGCGCCCCGCCCTTTTCCCATCGGCAGTGCGTGTACCCTTCCTCCTCGTAGAGCACCGCGCACAGGGGCTTGTCCGCCGCAAGCTGCCAGTACCGCAGGCCGGCGCGCAGCCGCCCCGTCTCCTCGTCCCACAGCGGGGCGAATTCCGTCAGCGGGAAGACATGCACCCTGTCCACGTTGAAGAAGAGGAAGGACACGCCGTGGATGAGCGCGAGCCGCCCGGCCTGCATGAGGCGCGTATCGAAGTCCGCGCCCAGGCGCGCCTTCGTCTCCGGATCCGTGAACCCCGCACCGTTGCCCAGCAGGTACGCCGCCCGCTGCGTGTTGAGGCGGCTGAAGAAGTTGCTGGCGATGCGCTGGCTGCCCGCCGTCGGGTCCTTCACCGGCATGCCGGCGAGCGTGTAGATCCTTCGCACGCTCTCGCAGATGGTGCGGTTGCGCTGCCGGTCGTAGAGATCCGCGGTGCGCGCCGTCTTCACCATCGCGTCCGCTTCGTGCTCCGCGATCAGCCGCCGGAGAAAGCCGGCCCTGTCCCGTTCCTCCAGAAAATCCTGATACGTCAGTATGGTTTTCACCCCCTTTCCCTCACCGACGCTCCACAGTTTACCCCGCGCAAACGGACACGCGCGGACAGCCTTCCGCCTCACAGCGCCTCAAAGGGGCTGCGGTATCCCTCGTTCCCCCGCCCGTCCAGGATGCGGCAGACGCAGGCCGCGCTGTCCGGCGCGTCGTCGTGCGCCGCCGCGTCCGTGTAATCCAGGATCTCGTCGATGTACGCCCGGTCCGTCCCCGAAAGGAAGCGGATACAAGGCCACCACTTGCGCAGGAACGTGCTGATCTTGAGGAACTTGTTTTCCCTTTCCGCGTACGGCCGCACGGGCACCCCCAGCCGCCGCAGCTCCCTTGCGAGATACCCCTTGTCCGCGTTGGTCTCGCAGTACACCGGCGCGCAGGCAAAGCGCAGGCACTCGGCTGCGATGGCGGAAAGCGCCGTATCCGCGTGCCCTTCCCACAGCCTGCCGTAGAGCACGATGCCGTCACCCGTCCGACGTCCCAGGGTCAGCGCCGTCGAATCCCCGCCCCCGTATGCCGCGTCCACGTGCGCCACGCCGCCCCGCAGCAGCGAGGCGTCCCCGGTCACGGGCGGCTCCGAGGCAAAGAGCGTGCCTTCCGCGCTCTTCCACCTGCCCAGGATATAGCGGTCGTAGTACACCGTGCCCCGGTATTCCCGCTTCAGCTGCTCCACGAAGGCGGGCGGCAGGAACGGGTTATCCGCGATGCCGTACTGCTGCGAATACACGTCCGCGCCGCCCGTCAAAAACCGGTAGAGCCAGTGGGTCTTCCCCTGCGGGTTATAGGTCCCGTCAAAGCAGGAGGAGGCCCCGTCCAGCCTGCTCTTCAGCAGTTCGAACACCTGCGGCTGCCAGTCGGCCACCTCGTCCCCGTAGGCGTACTTGACGGAAGCGCCGCGCAGCCCCGATACGGCGCACGCCCGGCCCGCGCCCAGCGCGAAACAGTCCTCGCCGAAGAGGCGCAGCCGCCCGCCCGAAGCGGCGTACCCCACCAGTTCCTCCCCGTACAGCGCGCGCATGGGGCCCAGCACGTTGCGCTCCAGCGTCCCCCGGGAGACGCCCAGCAGCAGGGTCAGCCCCGGCTCCCCCGCGCGGCCCCGTATGCGCGAGGGGATCACGTAGTGCACGTCCAGCCAGGTCTTCCCGCTGCGCGTCGCCCCGCCCTTGAAGTTCCAGCGGCGGTCGGCCCTCAGGATGTACTCACTCTGCTTTTCGGTCAGCTGCATGGCGCAGTTCCTCCAGCACGGCGTCCAGCTTCTCCAGCGCGCCGCTTTTCTCTCCGTCCTCCTGCCCTGCGCGCTCCAGCGCGGCGGCGGCCCGCAGCCTGTCCGCGATGGCCGCCGCCTTGCCTCCGCTGTGGATCTTTCCGCGCATTACCCCGGTGTAAAAGTGCAGGATCTCCTCCCTGTCCGCCACCGGCGGCATCTTCCGCTCCCCGCTTTTCTCCATGAATCCGCTCCTTTCCGATGAAAAAGGACGGCCCGAGCGGTCGTCCCGTTTCGTTATGCGCATTGTAGGGGATGGGGATGGACAGCGGCGGACAGAAAAAAGCAGCCCGGCCGGGGCTGCTTCGTTCTAGTCCATTTCGTGTGTTCTGTGCTTTCCGGAAGTCCGGTTTTTGCTTGACATTCGCCGTCATCCATCGTACAATGCAGACAGGCAGAGGGCCGTTTGTTCCGGCCTCCTCAAAGAGTATAGCCTATAAACGAGCCGTCAGCAGGTGCTAACTGCCGACGGCTCACATTTTATGATTTATGATTCGACACGAAACTCATTGCCAAAAACAGCAATGTGATAATCGTGAGGAAGATCATGATGATCTCATAATCACTCAATATGATCATCCTCCTCTCTTCTGTACGCTTCGTCAAGGGCTGAAAGCCCTTGATCCCGCCGCAGGCGGGACGCTCGAACGCCTTTGGCGTTCGGCGCCATAGTTGAGAGGAGGCCGCCGACACATCTGCCTGTCTGCCCACCCATCATAGCATAATCCGCAAAGGACAAAAACCCTTTGCGGATTCATTATCTTCTTTATGTATTATTGGGTGCGGAGATGGACAGAAAGCAGCCCGGCTGAGGCTGCTTCATTCTATTCCGTTTCGGATGACCGCGCTTTTCTCTGCCCGCTTGGCTTGACAATCACTCTCATTCATCGTACAATGCAGACAGGCAGAGGGCCGTTTGCATCGGCCTCCCCTAAGGGAACACTATGACAAACGAGCCGTCAGTAGCGCCAACTGCCGACGGCTCACATCTTATGAGTTACGCTTGCAGAATACCCCGATGGCGGTAAAAACCACCAGGAGTACCTGAAGGACGATCATAATGATCTCGTAATCGTTCATGTGATCATCCTCCCTTCTTCTGTACGAGGTTGAAAGGAGGCCGCCGACACATCTGCCTGTCTGCCCACCCATCATAGCATAATCCGCAAAGGACAAAAACCCTTTGCGGATTTATTATCTTGTTTATGTATTATAGGGGTGCCCGGGTGGCCAGAGGCGGGCATTGCTTCCCGCGTGCGGGTTGGAAAGCCCTGTGTTGTATGCTTATGCTTTCAGTCTCTCGCACAGGGGCAGTAGTTCTTCCAGCTTGGCCACAATGCGCTTCTGCTCAGCGAGGGGTGGGAGGGGCAGAATCATTTTGGAAAGTGTTTTCCCATTGCAGTTCGGCTGTGCGGTCGCTATTGTTCCATTGTGAAGCTGATCCCAATATAGCTGGCTTTCCATGAAGTGCTTCATGTACTCCGGGCACAATTTTACGCTATATCTTGTTCGGATAAGGTAACCTGCATAAATAGACTCTTCTGGGACATCCTTCACAAGATAGGTTTTCCCGACAGTCCCACCCGTTCTCGCGAAAAGAATATCATTGGCAGAGAGTAAATATGTTGGTATATCCTGCTCGGAGATATCACAATACGGGACAGAATCCCACAAGACTTGTCCATCTTGTATGTCACTGATCCTCACCATTTTTATACGGCCTGACTCTTGCGCAGGGGCGTTATAACCATACTGGATGGATTCGGATAAATCTCCCCAGCGCACCCACTTCCAACTCTCCGGAATCTCAAACGGCACTTCGTCCTCTGCGATCTCCGGCAGGGGTTTTTCTTTTTTGATCTTCCCGGCTTTGATGAGCGTCTGCTTCTCAGCTTGAATCTGCTTGTACAGTTCTTCCCCGGTGCCCTCCTCCGGCCGCTGCTCCACCAGCTTGCCCTGGATGGCCAGCTGCAGGATGGATTTCTGCAGGTCCCCGGGGAAGCGCCGGTTAAAGTCCTCCAGCCGCGTCCACGCCTTTTCGTAGCGCTCGATCAGCGGCAGGAGCTCTTCGATCTTGGCGACGATGCGCTTTTGTTCGGCGAGGGGAGGAAGAGGACAAACTACTTTATGTATTGCTTCGCTGGACAAGCCTTGAATTGCTACACCACGCCCTCTGAGGCGGCCTGTAAATTTGTAGAGATAGAATAAGTAGTAATAGTATTCTATTGAAAGAAGAGCATATGGTCGCAATCTATGTACATGGTTTTGGATGCAGACTTCTTCATCATAAGTCCAAATAGCAGTACGGCCACAATCACCGCCCTCACACACCAGCAAATCACCTTTTTTTGCAGAACACCGTTCAATCTCTTGTTCTGTAAACGGCATTTCCTTGACTTTCGAAAAGTCAAAGCAATTCCAATAAAGATTAGATGTTGTAATAAACTTTCTTATGGTTCCGCTGGATGAACCAGAAGCGTTTTGAGCCTTCCCGGTATTGTGGAGGAAGATATCCCCTATATATACCCACTTCCAGCTCTCCGGAATCTCAAACGGTATTTCCTCTTCCGTGATCTCCGGCAGCGGCTTTTCTTTTTTGATCTTCCCGGCTTTGATGAGCGCCTGCTTCTCGGCCTGAATCTGCTTGTACAGTTTCTCCGCTGTGCCTTCCTCCGGCCGCTGCTCCACCAGCTTACCCTGTATGGCCAGCTGCAGGATGCTGTTTTTCTGTTCCTGGGGCGTCATAGCTCTGCCCCTCCCAGCTTTTCGGTGATATCCGCCAAAACCCGGTCGATCTCCGCGTTCAGGCTCGCGCGCTCCTCCTGGTAGCGCTGGATGAGATCCATCGGCGAGAGGATCTCCTCTTCCTCGTGTGGGAAGCCGCACTGATCCAGGTTGTAGCCCAGCTCGCCGCACAGCTCCTCCACGGCAAAGCACCGCGCCTTGTCAAAGCCGTCCACCGCGATCGGCTGCCGGTCGTTCCACCACGCCTCCACGGGGGCGAAGTGCTCCGCCTTCATGGGCTTCGTCTTGGAAAAGTGCTTGTAGCCCTCCGGCATATCCAGCCGGTAGAACCAGGTCTTTTCCGTGGGGCCTGTCCTGTCGAAGAACAGGATGTTGGTGGTGATGGAGGTGTACGGGGAGAACACGCTGCCCGGCATGCGGATGACGGTATGGAGGTTGAACTCCGACAGCAGCTTTTTCTTGATGCTGATCTTCGCGTTGTCCGTGCCGAAGAGGAAGCCGTCGGGCAGAATCACCGCGGCGCGGCCGTTTTCCTTCAGCCGGTACATGATGACGGACATGAACAGGTCGGCCGTCTCGGAGCTGGCAAGGTCGGCGGGGAAGTGGTTTTTCACATCCGCCTTTTCACTGCCGCCGTACGGGGGATTCATCAGGATGACGTCGAAGCGGTCGTCCTCGGTGTAGTCCAGCACGTCCCGCAGCAGGCTGTTGTCGTGGAACACCTGGGGCACATCCAGGTCGTGCAGCAGCATGTTGGTGATGCACAGCATGTACGGGAACTGCTTCTTCTCGATGCCGTAAACGCTCCTCCCGAAGGCGGCGCGGTCGTCCGTGGTCTTCACTTCCTTCTCCAGCTCCTTCAGCCAGCTGGTGAGGAAGCCACCCGTGCCGCAGGCAAAATCTGTGACCAGAGCAACTTTGATACAAAGGATTATGTACAATGCTTGTAAATCAAGGGGTTTCAGCACCCTGGTCATCTCCTTTCTGCTAGTTTGACAGTCGGCTTCATACCACCGGTTCCGGATCGTTTCACTCCCCAACGTTACTCACGGGTTTCGTTGGGGAGTGTAGTTTCGTTGGTGAGTTGGGAGCTTCGTTGGAGAGTGGTTTCAGCATCAGATATTCTGTGCTAAACCCTCCAGATAGTTCACCGGCTTTCCGGTCGCCTTTGCATACTCAATCTCCGACCGAGTGCTGGCACCAATATACCCACCGACATTGATGACAAAGATCTCGTCCGCCATGTCGATTTTTCGCTTGTGCATGTCATCCAGCATTTCCTTGGTACCTTCCGTCCAGACTTCATCATCGCCAGAGTGGCCAAAAAGTCCAACGCTGATGACAATGTTTCCCTCCAGTGTCAGCTGTTTCTGTGCTTCCATGAAAGCATCCTTGAAGCGGGTACTGCCGCAGAGGGTAATCACTTTGTACTTGCCGACCATCAGCTTATACTCCCATCTTTTTTATTTTAGTTAACCCCTGTATTGTCGATTCTCGGATTAATTACAAGTAGTTGAAGCAAATTGTCATATAACTGTTGAAACGAAGCAACCATGGAATCAAGGCTTTCTAATGCATCACGTATAGTCGGTTCCGCTTCTTCAATTAAACTGCTATATTCGCCATTTGCTTCATCCATTGCTTTTTCTAAGTAATAGTCCAAGTTTTCATCATAAGCTTCCATACCATATTCGTCGCTTACTTTTCTACAAGCCTCATACGACACATCATATCCTGCCATCTGCTCAAGTTCTTCAAACAATGTTGTAATATCTTCGAGAAAATCCTCAAATAGCTTCCTATACTCTTCAAATAAATCTTGAAGCATTTCGACCTTTTCTGGCAACTCATCGCGTTCGCAATAGTCATCAATAATGCTATCAATCACATCTAATGCATCATCAAAGTGAGAAAAGAAATCAAGGAATCCTCGTAAGAATCCAACAGTTACTCCACTATCATGTGTGCGATATGTCCAAGCATCCTTAAATCCTGTTTCATAATCAGACCAAGATTCAAATGCAGCATCGAATAGTTTTTGTCTTGCTGCCTTACATGCAGGAATTAAACTCTCCAGATTTGCTAAAGCTATTGCAAAATTATATTTATAGAAAGGAACTGATCTGCGCTGTTCTTCTATGAATAAGGTTTCCTTCAAGTACGTTATAAGGTTTTTATCTGTAGAAATGGTTCCGCATTCGAAATTTCTGCTGCTTTCATCTGAATAATTGCTTGAACCCCAGTACACTATATTCTCGGTCATGATGATTTTCGCATGATTATGAAACGCAAAATATGGAGTAAGCCTCATACCATAATTCTGCGGATTAAGCTGACGAATATACGAATCAATCATGTCCTTAGCTGCTATTGCGTATTGCTCTTTGAAATACGTCGGAAACCGCTTAGGGATGTTTGTTATTATGACCGCGTTTGTTCCACGTAGGCAAGCATCCTTCAAAGACTTTAACAAATGGCTGTCCAATCTCGAGGAAATATTGTATGTCAGTATACCTATGAATTTTGCACTTCTAAAATCATCCAACACGCATTGGTATAAGCTCTCGTTTTCCCCGAATACTGCATTACTTGCATGTACTGGTAATACCTTCACTCGGCAAATTCAGATATAGTAGGGTGTATTTGAGGTGATTTCGCAGGAAAAACTTTCGCAAATATGTTAATATTCCACCTGCTATTTTCGGCTGTAAAGTTTATTAGTATCAAAATAGTATCACAAAAGGCTGGGAAATACAACAGAATTATGTGGAGCTCTACATAATTCCGGCACGGACGGACGCTGTCAGGCACAGCGGATAACAGCCTTGCAAGAGGCGTTGTACCTGCGCTGGATATATTCTTGATAGGCTTTCTGGTCTGTCATGGAAATTCCCCCTCTCTGAATAATAGTGCGGGGCGGCAGCACTCCTTGCTGTCGCTCCTTGACTGCCTAACTGCGAAACCGGGCGGGGCTGTCAACGGTGGGCGAAGCCCGTTCATCTTGACCGCCCGCTGGCTCGGCTGGCTTTGCTATTTACCCGACAAACTTGAATTTGTGCGATTCTCTTCCGCTTTGCCGTTCTATCATCTGGCTACAGTTTCAAGTATTTTTGTTGGTATTCCTAACATGGTCAATGCTCTGTAAATCGCACTCGCCCTATCGCTGTAAATCAGGTCTTGCGGCAGCTGATCAATCGCATGAACCAGCACTTCCCGGCGAGGCAGCAGATCCACCTCGTAGAACGCACCATAGTCCCGGTTCCCGGGCATTTCTGAAATGCGTTTGGCTGTCTCCTGAATATCCAGTGTCCGTAGATTGCCGAGATGCTCTGTTTCCACGCCCGTGTTGCCGACAAAAAGGTCTCCGTTCTGGTGAACCACCATATATAGCTCGTCCTGCGGGCATTTGAATAATGGAACTATATCAAATCCTTGTTGAAGTTGTTCCTTGAGCATACCGATCGTACAGATTACCTTTGTCAATTCGTCTTCCTGTTGTTGCCAACGAGCAAGCCAAGGACGAATCCGGTGAAGGGTATTCAGTGAACCGCGGCAAGGTTCAAAATCCGTCATATGGGCATGCGGTGTAAAGTTAGGGATTGCAAAATAGATATATGCGGACTGTAACTGTTGCAGCATCCCGTCGATTTCGTCGGCATCCTCAGCAAAAAAACGGTTGAACATCAAAGATGCTCCAACCTCCGCACCGCAGGATTTCATAAACTCAGCCGCTTCAATTGCAATCTTTAAAGCGCCTTCTCGCCGGACG
>JAFUTW010000027.1 GCA_017484085.1 Clostridia bacterium | reverse complement strand
GTTACCTATGCCATGGCCTCTTCCAACGCCATGACCCTTCTGATGGCCCTGTTCATCGGCGCCATCTCCGGCGGCCTCATCTCCGCCATCCTGCTCCGCATCCCCGGCACGCCTTCCAGCGTCGCCACCTGCTTCGACGGCCACCCCCTGGTTCAGAAGGGCCAGGCCGCAAAGGCGCTGGGCATCGGCGTCGTCTTCAGCTTCCTGGGCACGATCTTCTCCACGGTGCTGCTCATGTTCATCGCGCCGCAGATCGCCCGGGTCGCCATCAACTTCGGCAACTTCGAGTTCTTCTCCATCGCCATCTTCTCCCTCACCATGATCGCGACGCTCTCCAGCGGCAACATGGTCAAGGGCATCATGGCAGGCGTCATCGGCTTCATGTTCTCCACGGTGGGCACGGACACCATCGAAGGCACGGCGCGCTTCACCTTCGGCAACACGAACCTGAAGGGCGGCTTTGACATGCTGGCCGTGATGGTCGGCCTGTTCGCGGTGGGCGAGATCATCGGCGCCGCGGAGACCAGCCGCCACAGCGACGAAGAAGTGACCAAGCCCCAGATGAAGGGCATCAAGGGCTTCGGCTTCTCCATGCAGGAGTTCACCGGCCAGCTTTGGAACGCGCTGCGTTCCGCGCTCATCGGCATGGGCATCGGCATCCTGCCGGGCATCGGCGGCGGAACCAGCAACATGATGGCCTACACCGTCGCCAAGAACTCCGACAAGCACGCTGCAGAGCTCGGCCCCCTGGGCACGGGCCGCATCGACGGCGTCGTCGCCTCCGAGACGGCGAACAACGCGACCATCGGCGGCGCCATGGTGCCGCTGCTGACGCTGGGCATCCCCGGCGACACGACGACGGCCATGCTGCTGGGCGCACTGACGCTCCACGGCCTGACCCCCGGACCGCTGCTCTTCCAGAACCAGGCGGACATCGTGTACGGTATCTTCGCAGCCATGCTGATCTCCTCCGTGATCATGCTGTTCATGGAGTTCTTCGGCCTGCGCGTGTTCGTCAAGCTGCTGAGCATCCCGAAGTACATCCTGCTGCCCTGTGTGTTCGTGCTGTGCGTCATCGGCGCGTACGCGCTCAAGAACAACATGAGCCAGGTCATTGCGTGCATCATCTTCGGCATCATCGGCTTCACCTTCAAGAAGCTGGACATCCCGACGACGCCGTTCATCCTGGGCTTCATCCTGGGGCCGCTGGCAGAGGTCAACTACCGCCGCGGCATGATCCGCACCAAGGGCAGCTTTATTCCCTTCCTCACCTCGCCCATCAGCGCCGTCTTCCTTGTCATCGCGGTGCTCGTCATCGTGATGTACGGCACAAAGCCGCTGAGGGACAGGCGAAAGGCCGCAAAGTGATCCATTCCTTCTTCTTTTGAACCGGACGGCTCAGGCCGTCCGGTTCAGTCTTTTGTTCCAGTATTCCCTGCACAGGCGGATATAGCAGCGCTCCGCCTCCCCCAGATAGGCGCCCCTGCGGGTGCACAGCGTCACCAGCCAGGAGGGGCGCTGCGGCAGGCGGAAGAACACCACGCCCTCCCCCGCTCTCGCGTACATCGCCGGCAGCAGTGCGCAGCCGAGGCCCAGGGAGACGATGCGGTACTTGCTCAGGTTGCTCGCCGTGGAAAAGAGCACCTGCGGCTCAAAGCCCGCCGCCTCAAACAGCGGCTCGGTGACGGCAAACAGGGTCGAGCGCCGGTAGATGCGCACGAAGGGTTCCTCCGCAAAGCGGCAGAGCTCCGCTTCGCCCGCCCCGCGCCAGTCCCTGCAGCCGCCCGCCGCCAGCGGATGCTCCGAGGGGATCGCCAGGACGATCTCCTCCTCGGCCATGCGGTGGTAGTCGTTGTCGTCCTGCTGCCCCTCCGCCAGCGTCGCAAGGCCCAGATCCAGCTGCCCGTCGGAGATCATTTGCTGCATCGCTCTTACGTGGCATTCCACGGGTTCGATCCGGATCTGCGGAAAAGCCCTGTGAAAATCCGGGTATACGGCCGTAAACATCTCGACGCCGCGCTCCGGGATCAGCCCCACGGTGAGGTGACGGGCGCTGTCCTCCCTGTACTCGCCGATGCGCTTGTAGGTGTCGCGCTTCAGCAGCAGCATCTGCCGGGCCGCGTTTACGTACGCTTCGCCGGCCGGCGTCGCCTGCCAGTTTCCGCGCGTGCGGATGAACAGCGGCGTCCCAAGTTCCGCCTCCAGCTTCTGCAGCTGCTGGTTCAGCGCGCTCTGGGTCACGAACCGCTTCTGTGCGGCGCGCGTGATGCTCTTCTCCTCGGCGATGCAGACGATGTTCTCCAGCATGTGCAGGTCCATTTCCGTCCTCCGTTCCGCGTTTCCAGTGTTAGTAAAACTAACCGTATCTTCATTTATAAGAAGTTGACATAACCGTATGTGCATTGTAGGATAAAGCAAAAGAGCTGTCAATGCAACGGGTTCGGGAGAGAAAGGAGTTTTTCCATGCAACGCTATGACGTCATCATCATCGGCGGCGGTGTCGTCGGAAGCGCCGTCGCACGCGAGCTGACGCGCTACCGGCTGAGTGTCGCCGTCCTGGAGAAGGAGAGCGACGTGTGCACCCACACCAGCGGCCGCAACACGGGCATGCTGCACGCCGGCTTCCTTTATAAGACAGGGAGCCTCAAGGCGCAGTGCGCCGTAGAGGGCAACGCGGAGTTCGACCGGGTCGCAAAGGAGCTGGATGTTCCCTTCAAGCGCACCGGCAAGCTGCTCATCGGTTTCACCGAAGAACACCGCCAGCGCCTGCTGGCCATGATCGAGCGCGGGCGCGCCAACGGCGTGCCGGGCATGGAGCTCATCGACCGCGCGCGCATGGATGAGATCGATCCCTCCGCCGGCGGCAATTTTGCCGTGTACTGCCCGACCAGCGGCATCCTGGATCCCTTCCTCTACACCATCGCGCTGGCGGAGAACGCCGCCGAAAACGGCGCCCGCTATCACCTCTATACAGAGGTGGTCGGCTGCGGCCGCCTGGAGGACGGCAGCCACGTGCTGCATACGAACAAGGGTGACTTCGCCTGCCGCTGGGTCATCAACAGCGCGGGGCTTCGCAGCGCGAAGATCAGCGAGATGCTGGGCATCCCCGGCTATGTCATCCAGCCCGTGAAGGGCGAGTACTTCGTGCTGGACAAGAAAGCCGGCGCGTTTGCGAAGATCCCCGTCTATCCCGCGCCCACAGAGCGCAACACCTTTGACACCCACGCGACGCCGACCGTGGACGGCAACGTGCTGGTCGGCCCCAACAGCTTCAACGTGCAGGACGGGGAGGACTACAGCGTCCGCCAAATCGGCATGGACGGCCTGCAGGAGAGCGGCGCGCGCATGTTCCGGCACATGAAGCGCGAGTATTACATCCGCACCTTCGCAGGCGCGCGCCCCAAGCGCATCGATCCCGCGACGGGCGAAATACAGGACTTCCTCATCGACCGGCCGGACAGCGTGCCCGGCGTCATCAACCTGGTGGGCATCGAAAGCCCGGGGCTCACCTCCGCGCTGCCCATCGCGCGCCGCGTCGTCGGCCTCATCCGCGAAAAAGAGGAGCTTACCCCCAACCCTGCCTTCAACCCCGTACACCGCAGCATCCGCCGCTTCCACGAGGCAAGCCGGGAGGAGCAGGCCGCTCTGATCGCGCAAAACCCCGATTACGGCGAGATCATCTGCCGCTGCGAGACCATCACCCGCGCGGAGATCGTGGCAGCGATCCACAACCCGCTCGGCGTCTCGACGGTCAACGGCATCAAGGTGCGCACGCGTGCCAGCATGGGCCGCTGCCAGGGCGGCTACTGTGAGACGCGCATCACCGCGCTCATCCGGGAGGAGCTGGGTAAAGCCGTCGGCGACGTGCGGCTGACCAACGGCAGCTCCGCCATGTTCACCGGTTTTGTGAAGGGAGGCGACCAGGCATGACGCACCGTCAGGCAGTCATCATCGGCGGCGGCCCCGCCGGCCTCGCGGCCGCGCTGCGGCTCCGCGAAAAGGGCGTTTCGGATATCCTGATCCTGGAGCGCGAACAGCGCCTGGGCGGCATCCTGCGCCAGTGCATCCATGACGGCTTCGGCCTCACCCGTTTCGGCGAATCCCTCTCCGGACCCGAATACGCGCAGCGCTTCATCGACAGGGTGCAGCAGGAAGGCATCGAGTGCATCACGGACTGCACCGTGCTGGACATCACGCCCGATAAGGTCGTGACGGCCGTCGGGCGTTCCTGCGGGCTGCTGCAGATCCGGGCGGACGCGGTCCTGCTCACCATGGGCTGCAGGGAGCGCACCCGCGGCGCTCTGGCCACTCCGGGCACCCGGCCTGCCGGCGTATACACCGCCGGTGTCGCGCAGAACTACATCAACCTGCAGAACATCATGGTCGGCCGGGAAGTCGTCATCCTGGGCAGCGGCGACATCGGTCTCATCATGGCCCGGCGGCTGACGCTGGAAGGCGCGCATGTACTCGGCGTCTACGAGGTGCAGCCCTATCCCTCCGGCCTGCCCCGCAACATCGAACAGTGCCTCAACGACTACGGCATCCCCCTGCACCTCTCCCACACGGTGGTCGACATCCGCGGGCGCGAGCGGCTGAGCAGTGTCGTGGTCGCCCAGTGCGACGAGCGCTTCCGCCCGATTCCCAGCACGGAGCAGGAAATCCCCTGCGACACGCTGATCCTCTCGGTCGGCCTGATCCCGGAAAATGAGCTTTCCCTGGCGGCCGGTGTGGAACTGGATGCGCGCACCCGGGGCGCCTTCGTGGATGAGCACCACCAGACGGGCGTGCCCGGCATCTTCGCCGCCGGCAACGTGCTCCACGTGCACGACCTCGTCGACTTCGTCTCTCTGGAGGCGGAGCAGCTCGCCGACAGCGCGGCTGAATACCTGCTCTCCGGCTCTCTCCCCGAATGCGGCCTGGAGGTCAAGGCCGGGCAGGACGTCGGCCACGTCATCCCCCAGCGCATCAGCGGCACGCGGGATTTCACCCTGTCGCTGCGCGTGCGGCGCCCGCTTCAAAACGTCAGCGTCGTCGTCCGCCAGGGCGGGCGCGAAGTGCTGCGCAGGAAGATGCGCAAGGCGCTCCCCGCCGAGATGATCCAGCTGCCCATCAAAGCCGAAAAGCTGACGGCTGACGCCGATATGGAGGTGTGTGTGGAATGAAGCGGACGTTTACCTGTATCGTTTGCCCCAACGGCTGCGAGATCGATGCCGAATACGAGGGCACGAACGTGCTTTCCGTCACCGGCAACCTCTGCCCCAAGGGCAAAACCTACGTGACCCAGGAGCTGGTGGATCCCCGCCGGACGATCGCGACGAGCGTCCGGGTGACGGGCGGCGCGCTGCCGCTGGCCAGCGTCCGGCTGACCGCAGCCGTTCCCAAGGCGCGCATCTTCGACGTGATGCGTGAGATCAATCAGAAGACGCTGGATGCGCCGGTGCACATCGGCGACGTGGTGATTTCCGACATCCTCGGTCTCGGCAGCGACGTGATCGTGACCAAGAACGTGGAAAAGGCCTGAGACTGCAAACGCAATGTTCTTTAGGTTCCGATCCCGCAGGGATAACCCTGCGGGGTTTTCTTTTTTTGCGGCGGAGTTCCTGCATGTACGGTTCGGTTATCGCAGTATAACGGTGGGGTTCGTTCGAGCCTTCATATGAAGCCGGTCATGGGTTCAATTTATTTTTAAAAAGTTTTGTTGTAACCATTGACATTACATCTTTGGAGTGGTATATTCTTTTCGTAAGTTGTAA
Source organism: Clostridia bacterium (assembly GCA_017484085.1). Lineage (GTDB taxonomy): Bacteria > Bacillota > Clostridia > Christensenellales > Aristaeellaceae > Ventricola. The sequence goes on along the minus strand of JAFUTW010000027.1, from coordinate 21,845 downwards.
CCGCGTTGATTACATCGTATCAACACAAACATCCTGAAGGAGGATACCATCATGACAAAGATTGAAAAGGCTCTGGCTCTCATCAACACATTCGCAAGCGGCGATACCGAAAAGGCTGCTTCTCTGCTCGCAGAGGGCTACATCCAGCATAACCTCGCTTACGGCACCGGCCGCGACGCTTTTGTGGGCAGCGTTGCTTACCTCGCTTCCGCTCCTGTGAAGACCACTGTCCACAACATCCGCGCCTTTGAGGACGGCGACAAGGTGTTCTTGCAGACCGTATACAACTTTGCCGGGATGGGCGAACAGGTAGCTTTCGATATTTTCCGCTTTGATAAAACAGGCCTGATTGCCGAGCACTGGGATAACCTTGCTGCAAAAGCTGATCCAAATCCCTCCGGCCACACGCAGATCGACGGGTATGACAGCCTTAAGGATCTCGGCAAGACGGAAGAGAACCGCAAAATCATCAGGAACTTCCTGCACGATGTGATGCAGAACAAGGCTCCGGAGAAGACAGCATCCTACTTTGACGGCGATACTTACATCCAGCACAACACGGGCATTGCAGACGGACTCTCCGGTCTTAGAGCAGCTCTGAGCGCTCTCGCGGAGCAGGGTATTCAGATGATTTATGAAACGACCCATCAGGTGCTTGCGCAGGGCAACTTTGTACTGGCCGTGTCCGAGGGTACTTTTGCCGGTGCACCCACCGCCTATTATGATTTGTGGAGAGTAGAAAACGGCAAAGTGGCCGAACATTGGGATGTCATGGAGGCCATCGCAGCGAAGGACACCTGGCAGAACCAGAACGGCAAGTTCTAATGTAACCGTTGAAATTACAGCCTGTTCGTAGTAAAATGCCGGCGGGAGGTGTTGCTTCATGCAGATTTCAAGCAGATTTACCATCGCACTGCATATCTTCACCTGCGTAGATGTATTCAAAGGCGAATACAAGGTAACGAGTGACTTCCTTGCAGGAAGCATCCATACAAATCCTGTCGTCATACGAAAGATCCTGACACAGCTGAAGAACGCAGGTCTTATTACAGTAGCCAGGGGAACTGGTGGTGTGGAGCCGACAAGACCGCTTTCAGAAATCACATTTTACGATGTGTATCGGGCAATTGAACCTGTCGAGAACGGAGACCTGTTTCACTTCCACGAAAGCCCGAATCCGGGATGTCCGGTAGGCAGAAATATCCACGCACTGCTCGATGATAAACTGAAGGCCATACAAGGTGCGATGGAAGAAGAGATGCGAAAATATACCCTTCTTGATCTGCGTTCCGGGATAACTGAGCTATTGGAAAACGAAAGCTTACATACAGACTCCGGAGAGTAATCCCTCCGGAGCCTTTTACAGGGCAACGATAGAGGCAATAACATTATCTTTTATAGTTCTTGAAACCGCACTGCTGTCAGCGCTGCATCGGGTGACGGGGACTTATGCCAAAGGGCAGGGAGAGGTTTACCATGAATGAAAAAATTTTACAATTGAAAGACGCCATCGCCAAAGCGGATGCCGTGATGATCGGCGCGGGCGCCGGCCTTTCCACTGCTGCCGGCTACGTCTATGCCGGTGAGCGGTTCGACCGGTATTTCAGCGATTTCGGAAAGCGCTACGGCTTTCATGACATGTACTCCGGCGGATTCTATCCGTATCCGGACATGGAAACCTTCTGGGCTTACTGGAGCCGGAATATCTGGATCAACCGGTATGCCCCGATCCCCGGCGATGTATACGACAGGCTGCTGGACCTTGTGAAGGGCAAAGACTACTTCGTCATCACCACCAATGTAGATCACTGCTTCCAGCGCGCCGGCTTTGACAAAAGGCGCCTGTTCTATACGCAGGGGGACTACGGCCTCTTTCAGAGCGCCAATCCGCACGGCGCCTCCGCCCGAAAGACCTACGACAACAAGGAAACCGTCCGGGCCATGCTGCTTGCACAGGGCTTTGAGATCACCCAAAACGATGCGCTGATCATCCCGGAGGGCAGAGTCCTTTCCATGCGCGTCCCCACAGAGCTCATACCCCGCTGCCCGGACGACGGCGGGCCTATGACCACCAACCTGCGCAGCGACGACCGCTTCGCGGAGGACGACGGCTGGCAGGCCGCGGCCGCATCTTACAGCGCCTGGGTGAGGGCACACCGGGAAGCCGAAATCGTGTACCTGGAGATCGGCGTGGGCTACAACACCCCCGGCATCATCAAGTACAATTTCTGGCAGCAGGTCTATGAAAACAGCCGCGCGCTCTATGCCTGCCTCAATATGGACGGTGAGCCCGCGCCCGGGGAGATCGCGGAGCGATCCATCGTCATCGCCGGCGACTCTGCCGAGATCATCCGGGAGCTGGTCTTGTGATCATCAACACCGGTCAGCGCACCGATATCCCCGCCTTCTATTCCGCCTGGTTCGTCAACCGCCTTACGGAAGGGTTTGTGCTGGTCCGCAATCCTTACAATCCGCAGCGCGTCACCCGGTACCGGCTGACGCCCGACGTCGTGGATCTCATCGGTTTCTGCACGAAGAACCCGGAACCGATGCTGCCGCACCTGGATCTGCTGAAGCCCTTCGGGCAGTACTGGTATGTCACTGTCACCCCGTACGGAAAGGACATCGAGCCGAACGTTCCGGGCAAGCTGCGGGTGCTGGAAAGCTTCCGGCGCCTTTCCGACGCCGTCGGCCCCGAACGGGTAGGCTGGCGCTACGATCCCATCCTGATCAACGAAGACTGGTCTGTACAGCGCCATATCCGCGCCTTTTCTTACATGGCTGAAGCGCTCTCCGGCTATACCCGGACCGCCGTCATCAGCTTCATCGACCTGTACGGAAAGACGCGGCGCAATTTTCCGCAGGCACGGGCAGTTTCCGCCGAAGACCGCCTCGCGCTCGGAAAGGCCTTTGCCGGGATCTGCCGGCAGCACGGCATGACGCTCCGCCCCTGCGCGGAGGGCAGCGAGCTTGCCGCCTTCGGCGCGGACTGCAGCGGCTGCATGACGGTCGCGATGTATGAGGAGGCGCTTCACCGGCGGCTGAAGGTCCCCGTCCGCACTTCGGCCCGGAAGGCCTGCGCCTGCTGCCTGGGCGGCGATATCGGCGCGTACAACAGCTGCGGCCATCTCTGCCGGTACTGCTACGCAAACGCCGATGCCGCGGCCGTGCGCGAAAACATGCGGCAGCATGACCCCCGCTCCCCTCTGCTCATCGGCCATCTGAGACCGGGCGACACCGTCTGTGATGCGCCCCAGGAGAGCTGGATCGATCCGCAGCTGGAACTGCCGCTTGCGTAAAGCACCGCCGCGATTTCAAAAGCCATACGCTTTTCTGCTTGACAAACCCTCTGAAGCATGATAGGATAATTGAGGTTAGCGTAAGCTAACTCTGCTGCCCGGCAAACAGACGGGCAGCATCCTTTTGAACCATGGGTTAGCTATTTCTAACTCTCATGCTACGGAGGAGAACATGACAGACGAGATCGTCATCCGCTGCTGCGCGCCGACCCTGGCGGCCATCAAAACCGGGAGCCTCTTCAACGCCTCCTTCGGCAGCCCGGAGGAAATGACCGCCACGCTGCGCGAAATGAACCGGTGCTTCGTCTGCAAGGGCGTCAGCGTCCTTCCGCTGCGCTGGCGCAGCGGGACGGCGCTGCTGTACCTGTACCGGCCGGCCATGCTGCAGCGCGACCTCCGCGATCCCCTGGCCGCCGAGATCCTCCGCCGGGCCGGCTATCCGAAGACGGATACCGCTCGGCAGATCGCCCACCTGATCCGCCGCTTGAAGGAGTGCGACAGCTTCCCCCACGAGATCGGCCTCTTTCTCGGCTACCCTGCCGTGGATGTGCGCGGATTCATCGAGCACAAGGCCTGCAAGAGCACCGGAGTGTGGAAGGTTTACGAAAGCGATGAAGCCGAAGCGGAGCGGATCTTTGCGCGCTGCAGGCACTGCACCGAGGCCTTTCTCCGGCGCAACCGGGAGGGCTGGAGCCTTGCCCGGCTGACGATCCGGAAGGCCCCCTCGTCCGCATGCGCGGCGTAAACCTCAAAACGGCCGCTATATATTGACAATTTGTTTGTTTCTTCTTTCGGTCTCTCAGCGTCCCCGCCGCGGTATCCGGCAGGGGCGCTTTTTTGTTTTGCTTTAAATTTAAAAAGCTGTGCACAAAACCGGACAAATCCGGTGTTGACATCCCCTTTTGACAATGCTATCATTCCGGTATTGACAATTTGTCAGGAGGTAATCAGTATGCAAACACTCTTTGCCAAGAAAAACCTGTTCCTGCGCGTCGCCATCGGCTTCGTGATCGGCGTGCTGCTCGGCCTCGCCGCGCCGGGCTTCTCCATCGCGACCAAGGTCGTGGGCGATCTCTACCTCAACCTCATCAAGATGATGATCATCCCCATCGTCTTCTGCGCGGTCTTCTGCGGCATCGCCAATATCCATGACAGCGCGCTGCTGCGCAAGATCGGCTTTCGGACGGTCGTCCTCTACGTCGTCATGTTCGTCGTGAGCGCCGCCGTTTCGCTGGCCATCGCCTATATCATCCGCCCCGGCCTCGGCACGGTATTTGAGAATGCGCCGGAGTACACGGGCAACATCACGACGCCCACCATCTCCAGCTTCCTCATCAACATCATTCCCACCAACATCGTGCAGGCGGCTGCCAGCGGCAGCACGCTGCCCGTCATCCTGTTCACCATCGTCTTCGCCGTCGCCATCGTGGCTGTCGGCGACGCGGGCAAGCCCGTGCTGGACTTCATGAACAGCCTCTCCTCCGCGATGTTCAAGATGCTGGGCTACTTCATGGAAGTCTCCCCCATCGGCGTCTGCTCCCTCATGGCGTTCTCCGTTGCGCAGTACGGCGCGGGCATCTTCGGCGCGCTGGCCAAGTACATCGCCTGCTGCTGGCTGTGCTGCATCGTCGTCTTCTTCGTCGTCATGGTGCTGCCGACCTGCGCCTACACGAAGGTGAACCCGATGACCTTCATCCGCGCCTGCGGCAAGATCGCGCTCGTCACTCTGTCCACCACCTCCAGCGCCGCGACGCTGCCCACCACGATCAACGTCTCCATGGAGGACCTCGGCGCGCCGGAAGGCGTTTCGAAGTTCACCCTGCCGCTCGGCTGCACCATCAACATGTGCGGCGGCGCCTGCTCCTTCTGCTGCCTGGCCGTCTTCGTCTCTGATTTCTACGGCATCAACCTGGCCTTCGGCACCATCGTCTTCCTCGTCTTCATCGCTACGCTGATCAACATGGCGGCCCCGGGCATCCCGGGCGGCGGCGTCGTGCTCGGCGCCTCCTTCCTGTCCATCCTCGGCCTGCCCATCGATCTCATGGGTCCCATCAGCGGCTTCTACCGCCTGCTGGATATGGCCTTCACCACCATCAATGTCGAGGGCGACGTCGCGGCCAACCTGATCATCGCCAAGAGCATCGGGGAATACGACGCAGCCAACGCGAAAGGATGATTCCATGAGGATCGCATACCAGGGCATCCCGGGCAGCAACTCCGAGGCCATCGCTTCGGTTTTCGCCCTCAATCTCGATATCCCGAACCCCAAATACCTGCCCGCCGTGCACTCCGCCGGCGTCATCGGGATGCTGCAGCGGGGCGAAGCGGATTACGGCGTCATGGCCACGCGCAACCTCATCGCGGGCGAGGTGGCGGAGACGAAGGCCGCGCTGGACAGCTTTCCGCACCGCACGCTGGATGCGCAGTGGCTCCCGATCCACCACTGCCTGTTCGTCAAGGAACCGGGCACGAAGATCGCCCGCATCGCATCGCACATCCAGGCGCTCAGCCAGTGCAGGCAAACGCTGGCCAGGCGCTACCCGGATCTGCCGCAGATGGAGGTCGAGGACACGGCCATCGCCGCGCGCTACCTTGCCGAGGGCAAGCTGCCCGCCGATACGGGCGTGCTGTGCCGCAAAAACGCGGGAGAGCTTTTCGGGCTGACCCTCGTCTCTGAAAACCTGGAGGACGACTCCCGGAACATGACGGAGTTCGTGCTCATCCAGCCCGTGCACCAGGTCAGCAAGACGATCATCGTCGCCGGCCTCGGGCTCATCGGCGGCTCCATGGCCAAAGCCATCAAAAAGCACACCGACTGCCGCGTGCTGGGATGGAACCGGACGGTTTCCGTCGCGGAACAGGCGTTGCGGGAAGGCGCGATCGACGGCATTGCGGGCGATGCCGACTTCGCTTCCTGCGACATGCTGATCCCCGTCCTCTATCCCACCTCCACGATGGCCTTCCTGCAGGAGAAGATCCCGCAGATGAAGAAGGGCGCCATGGTCGTGGATCTCGTCGGCGTCAAGGCGCGCTATGCCGCGGAGATCGGCCCGCTTGCAAAGGCCTGCGGCGTCCGTTACACCGGCGGCCATCCGATGGCCGGCCTCGCCAAGGCGGGATACGAGCGCTCGTTTGCGGAACTGTATGCCGGCGCGAACATGATCCTCGTCCCGACGGAAGCGACCGAGCCGGGCGACCTGGAGGAGCTGACCGCCTTCTTCCGCAATATCGGCTTCGGCGTCGTCAAGGTCTGCAGCGGAGAGATCCACGACCGCATGATCGCGCACACCTCCCAGCTGGCCCACGTCGTCTCCAACAGCTACGTCAAGAGCCCGGTTTCCACCAACTACAGCGGCTTTACCGGCGGCAGCTACAAGGATATGACGCGCATCGCCTGTCTCAACGAAAAGGTGTGGACGGAGCTCTTCCTCTGGAACAAGGAAGCGCTCCTGCCCGAGATCGACGATCTCATCACGAACATCACCAAGGTGCGAGACGCCATCGCAGCCGGCGATGCGGCGCGGCTGGAACAGCTGCTGCGCGAAGGCCGTGAAGCCAAGGAAAGGATCGACCTCTCCAACCCCGATCAGCCCTCGGGCTGATGGACTGTAAACCAAAACACAAGCCGCCGGGCAGGTGCAAGCTGCCCGGCGGCTTTTACTTTACCATATTTTAAGCCTTCATTCCTTCTTCAAATGCCGGCTGAAGATTTCCGTCAGCAGCGGCGGCCAATACAGCGCCATCGCCGGACGATCCGCAGACAAATACCGTTTTGGGATCTTTCCCGTCAGCATGGCATACATGGCATGCCATACGGAATAGGCATAGTATTCCGCTGAAGCCAGGATATCCTCAGAAAGATCCTCTGTACCCAGGATTTCCCGCGCTTCTCTTAGACACTCTTCAAGTTCAATTCCCGCCAAATAGTCAAAGATATTGTTTTGCCCGTCATAGCACAGCACATTGCGGAAGAATTCCGGATACCGGATAATATAAAAGCTGGTCTCCGTCATCTTGCTGCTCAGGATATCCGAAAGCGTATGCGATTCATAAAACGCATCGCTGAAACGTTTGCAGATATACTGGGCAACCTCAAATTTATCTTTAAAGTGATGGTACAGCGTCGGTTTGCTGATGTGGCAAGCCTGCGCCAGTTCGGTCATTGTTAACCTTGTAATCGGCTTTTTACACAGAATCTGATAGGCCATATCGGCAATGGCTTCGTGTGTCAGGTCCTTCGCAGACATCCTATTCCCCTCTTTACGTTTTCCTGGTTCCGTTAAAAAAATAGTCATTCCATGTCATCAGGGTAAAGTCTTTCCGCTTTTCTCAAAGCGGAAGTTTATCATTTTGGATTCCTTTTATATCATATTTTCAGAAAGGGGATTTGTCAAAGAGATTCCCGAATAAAAGGAGCGATAAAGTGATGAAAAAACTCGCAGCCGTCACCTTGTGTGCAGTCCTTGCCATGACTTGCCTGTCTGCTATGGCAGACGGTCTGCAGGATGGTACGTTTGAAGGAACAGGCAATGGCTATCACGGCCCGGTTCCCGTTACGGTAACGCTTGAAAATGGAAAAATCACTTCCATCGGGATCGGTGAAAACCAGGAGACGCCCGGTGTAGCCGACCTCATCATTGAGCAGCAGCCCCAGCGCATTATCGATGCCCAGTCCTGGAACGTGGATGCAGTAACCGGCGCCACCTTCACGGCCAATGCGATCAAGCAGGGCGTACGGAGTGCTTTGTCTCAGGCCGGCGCTTCAGACGGCATGTTTGATTCTGTTCCCGAAAAGGAACTCCGCGATACCGAATATGAAACCGATATCGTTGTCGTCGGCGGCGGTATCGCCGGCCTCTCCGCCGCAATTGAAGCGCGTGAAGCAGGTGCAGAGGTCATCCTCGTCGAAAAGCTTGGCCGTGTCGGCGGTTCAAGTGTCTTGTCGGGCGGCAACTTCTATGCGACCGGCAGCTCTGTAAACAAGGAATATGAAAATGATCCGGCAGCGATGGCCAAGTATCTGATGGACAGGTCGGAAGGGCTGGCAAACGAAGAACTGATTACCTATTATGCAAACCATTCCGGTGAAAACGTCGACTGGCTGATCAGTCGCCTGGGAACTGACTACTCCACTGTCACCTCTGTCGGTTACTCTCCGGCGCTTCGCCAGCATCACAGTGCAGCACGCGGCGCAGGTCTGACGGTCCCTGCTTATAATCTGTGCAAAGACCTGGGTGTCACGATCCTGCTCGAGACCGCAGCCACCGGCCTCATAACAGATGAAATCGGCAAAGTCTGCGGCATCCATGCAAAGGACGCCCACGGCACCGTTACCATTAGCAGCAAGGCCGTTATTCTCGCCAGCGGCGGCTATGACCGGAGCGACGAATTGCTGGCCAAGTACTCGCCTCTGGGACTGCATTCCGTACACACCTCTGCCAACCAAAATACAGGCGACGGTCTGGTGATGGCAATGAACCTCGGGGCTGATACCGTATTCCGCGGCATCGTCGGCGGCATACAGACCATCAATCAGTGGAAATACATGGAGGATGGCATCAATCTGCTGGTATGGTTCCCAACGCTATTCATCACAGATGAGGGAAAACGTTTCGTCAACGAAAGCGAATGGTATACTACCGTATATGACGAGATGGCAAAGCTGGACCGTCCCGCTTACTACTGGGTCTTTGACAGCAGCACTAACCCTGAGCTTTGTGAGGAAGCTGTCGCCCAGCGCTACGGTGTGAAAGCCGATACCGTCGATGAGCTGGCGCAGGCTCTCCAGATGGATCCAGAAACTCTCAAAGCTACCGTTGAACAATATAATACTGCCGCCGTAACAGGCAATGATGAGCTCTTTGGCCGCAAAGACTTTGCCCCGCTTTCCGATAATGGTCCGTATTACGCGATCCACGTACTGATGGCAACCTGTGACAGCATCGGTGGTCTTGTCACCAATGTAAACACTGAAGTCCTGCGCGACGGTCAGCCGATTCCCGGCTTGTATGCGGCAGGAGAAATTGCCAACGGGCAGTTCTTCGGCAATACTTATTCAAGCGACGGCACGATGATCGGTATTTCAACCACTTTCGGCCGTCAGGCCGGTATCCATGCGGCCCAATACATAAGCAAGTGATTTTCTGTCTGAAACAAAACTGCCGGCGGCCCTTTTCAGGGCCGCCGGCTTTCTTTTTTCTGTCTGTTACTTGGACATCCGCCCGAAGGAGATGGGCGGCGCATTCTCCACCGACTCCACGAAGCGATATTTCTCGTGATAGTGCGGCATGGCCTTCGTCATGGACTCCCTGCGGTAGAACGGATCGTCCTTTGCGATCGGCAGATCGACCGGCGCATGGGTCGCCGCGGACTTGTACATCGCCATGATGAGCTCGATGGCGTTGCGCCCCTGTTCACCGGTCACGATCAGCTCCTCCTCGCCGCGGATGGCGCGGATGAAATTGGCGATCTCGCCGGCGTGGCCCGTCACCGTCACCTCCGGCAGGGAATCGTAGCGGGACTGCAGCAGCGCGTGTGCTTCCTCGTCGTCCTCCGGGAAGCCGTTGGGCAGCGCCTTGTTGGAGACCGTGCGCCACGGGATGGACAGCCTGCCCTTTTCCGTCTGGAAGGAGAGGCCCTGCTCGCTGTCGCCGCCGTGCGTCAGGATGTTCGCCGTCAGCTGGGCGATCATCTCCGGGTATTCGAAGACGGCGATGGCGTAGTCCTCACACTCCGAATTGTCGTGTGCAAGGTTGCCCAGGAAGGCCGTCACCCTCTTCGGCATGCCCAGCGTCCAGGCCGTCATGTCGATGTGATGGACCGCGTGGCTCGTTAGGCATCCGCCGCACTCCTTCTCCCAGGTGCCGCGCCAGGCCAGGTCATAATAGTTGCCGCCGCGCCACCAGATGGAGTTGATCGTCGCATACAGCGTCTTGCCGCCCGTATGCTCCTCCAGCATCTTTTTGACGCGCATCGCCGGGGTGTCAAACCGCTGGTTGGCCACGACAGCCAGCAGCTTTCCGCTCTCTTTGGCCGCCGCCAGCATCGCGTCGCACTCCTCCAGCGAGGAGGCCATGGGTTTCTCCACCAGCACGTGCTTGCCGGCCTTCAGCGCCGCGACCGCCACGCTGCTGTGCAGCGCGGGCGGCAGGCAGATGGAAACCGCGTCCACGTCTTCACGGGCAAAGACCTCCGCCGTATCCGCGAGGACCGCCACATCCGCAAGCCCCATGCTCTCCTTCAGGCGCTCCGCCTTGCGGATATCCTTGTCGCACAGCACGCGCAGCTCGCAGCCCTCCGTCTGCAGGTAGCTCTGGACGTGGATGGCGCTTACGGCGCCCGTTCCGATGACGGCTACTCCGATTTTCTTCATCTTCCGCCTTCCTTTCTGCTGTCAGGCAGCTCAGCCCTGCCAGATGTCGGGTCTCACGAACGTCTGTCCTTCCACCGTCAGCGTGATCGTCGGGGCGATGACCGGCCGGCTGACCGGCAGGATGCCCTTTGAGGTCGAGATGACCGTGTCCTCGCTCTTCGTCCCGGTGATCGAGGGGTTCCAGCAGAAGGCCTGGTTTTCCGCGATCACGCCCGGAGTCGTAAAGTCCACGCGGTAGTCGCGCCCGGCGTAGCCGATGGGGCCGCCCTGGTGATGCTTGTCGAATTCCTCGGCATAGCCGTGCGCCGCGTACACCGCCTGCCCGGCGCGCAGCGCGTCGCTGAATTTGACGCCCGGCTTTGAAGCCGCCATCATCGTGCAGTCGATCTCCACGTTGGCCCTGTACTGCGCGCGCAGCGCCTCCGGCACCGGCCCGAAGTTGAGAAGCCGCGTGCAGCAGATGATGAGGCCCTTGTAGCGCATGTTGCCGCCCAGCTGCACGCGTTTGGTGATCTTCTTGTCGCCCGGCACGGGGTGGCGGTAATTCGCGATGCGCTCGTCCGCCGCGCACATCGCGGAGACGACATCCATCCCGTGGGAACGGATGATACCGACCAGCCGCCCGATCGTCTGATGCTCCGTGTCGCCGGGCCGCACGCTGGAAATGGTCTCCTCCATCGCGCGCGCCGTCAGGTAGCCGCCCTCGCGGTAGCGATCGATCTCCGCCTCCGTCAGCGAGAAGCGGAGCAGCTTTACATCGTTTGCCACGTTGTTTTCGCCGCCGTGATCGCGCGCCAGTACGCCGGGGCACAGCTCTTTCAGCGTGCGCTGTTCATACCCCACGTCGTGCCAGATGCCCGCATGGATCTCAAAGCCCATGTCCTCCAGCTTTTCCTCGTCCCGCATGCGCGGGCCTTCGATATTGTTGGTAACGGCATACGTCCCTTTCTGTGTGACCAGCAGGCCGCAGTTGCCCATCTCGCCCAGCCCGACGTAGTTGATGCCGCCGCCCGTCAGCCAGGCAAAGTTGTCCTGCCGCTTCAGGAAGATGCCGTCCAGCCCTTTTGACTCCATCAGGCTGCGCAGCCGCCCCAGCTTAATGCTTCTTTCTTCTGCTCCGGTCATGCTGTTTCCTCCTTTTTAATACATGTATGCAAAATAGTATACTTGTACTGTTTATCCGCTCTCTTTATAGTAAGAATACATAATTTGCAGCAGACTGTCAAGCCGGAAACTCGCTGAAAATAATAAGTTTTGAATAAATTTCATTTATTTTTATTGACAAAGCATTGTCGTGCCGATATACTTGGCACAGAAAAGGTTGTCTGTAATGTGCCCCGTGGTGGTTTCACTTTTTGAGACCGCAGACAGCCAAAGATGACAGACCCTGACATGAGACAGAAGAAAGGAAGGTCATCCCATGAAAAAACTGATTGCCCTGCTTCTCTCCCTGGCCCTGCTCAGCATCGGCGCATTCGCCATGGCCGATTATCCCGAGAAGGCTGTCGAGTGCACCATCCCGTGGGCTGCCGGCGGCGGCGCTGACCTCGCGTTCCGCGCGTTCGGCGACGTCTTCCAGAAACACACCGGCCAGCCGCTCGTCATCAAAAACGTCCCCGGCGCCTCCGGCGTCACCGGCTGCATGGAGTTCCTGACGACCGCTGTCGGCGACGGCTATCAGATCATGCACTGGTCCAACGCGCACGCTTCCAAGATCCACATGAGCGTCGTCGACTATGACAGCGACAGCTTCACCCATGTGGCGCAGATCGTTGAGAGCGCCAACTATCTGCTCGTGCAGGCGGACGCCAAGTGGAACACCATCGAGGAGTTCGTGGCTGACATCCTGGCCAACCCGGGCATGATCACCATCGCCAACGCCGGCGTTGGCGGCGGCAACCACATCGCCGCGCTGCTCTTTGAAGAGGCGATCGGCGGCGAAGTCGCGCACATCACCTTCGACGGCGGCGCCGGCGAAGTCACCGGCCTGCTGGCCGGCGAGGTGGACGCGGCCATGTGCAACACGCCTGAAGGCATGAGCAACGTGGGCGAGGGCGGCCAGCTCAAGATCCTGTGCTCTTTCGCTTCCAAGCACTTCAAGGATTATCCGGACGTCCCGCTGGCCTGCGAGAGCAGCGACGAGCGCCTGAGCGGCCTTGTCATCGAGCAGTGGCGCGGCATCGCGGTGCCCAAGGACACGCCCGCCGAGACCGTGGCCAAGCTGGACGGCATCATCAAGGAAGTCGTCGAGGATCCGGACTTCATCGAGAAGTGCGACGGCATGAGCATCGTGGCCCGCTATCGCGGCTATGACGAGTACAACGAGTTTGTGAAGTCCGAGAACGACCGGTTCGAGAACCTGATCAAGACCAAGGGCTTCGGCGACCGTTACGGCAAGTGATCCCCTGAAGGGGCGCCGCACCCCGATCAGGCGTTCCTCCGAGTTTTTAGCGGCAAGGGCCGGCCGGATCAGGCCGGCCCTTCATTTTTTACCGCAGGAGGCGATCTGTTTGAAGAAAAAACCTTTTTCTGATCTGGTTATCGGCATTGCGTTTATCGTACTGGGGGTTTGCGTGCTGATCCTCTCCAGCTCCCTGAACAAGGTGAAGCTGGGCATCGGGCCGGGCGGCTTCCCCACCTTTATTTCGGTTCTGCTGATGCTTCTGGGCACCGTACAGACGGTCTCCACGCTGCGCGCCGGGTTTAAGGCGCCGGCCTTTACCGCTGACAGGCGGCAGACGCTGCTCTTTCTTTGCGCCGTCGGCCTCAGCGTCCTCTATGTTTTGGTCGTACCCGTCGCCGGTTTCCTGCTGGCGACGCCCGTGCTGGTCATCGGCATGATGATGCTGTACGGGAACCGGAAATATCTGCTGTGCGCCGTCATCAGCATCGCGGTGACCGTCGCCGTATGGGCGCTGTTCACCAAGGTATTCATGATCTTCCTGCCTGCCGGCAGGCTGCTTCGATGAGAGGAGGCTTGCACGATGCTGACCCATCTTCTGGCAGGCTTTGCCAATGTGTTCCAGCCCCTTAACTTTCTTTACATGACCTTCGGAACGGTCGTGGGCGTCGTCATCGGCGCGCTGCCCGGGCTGTCCGGCTCCATGGGCATCATCCTGCTTCTCCCCATGGTCTACGCGATGGAGAAGAGCACCGCGCTGGTCATGCTCTGCGGCATCTTCTGCGGCTCCATGTTCGGCGGCTCCGTCTCCGCGATCCTGCTGCGCACACCGGGCACGCCCAGCGCGACCGCAACGCTGCTGGACGGCTATCCGCTGGCCCAGCAGGGCAAGGCCGGCAAGGCCATCGGCACGGCGGCGGTCGGCTCTGTCATCGGCGGCCTCGTCTCCTGCGCCTGCCTCATCCTGATCGCGCCGCAGCTGGCCAAGGTCGCCCTTAAATTCCACTCGGCCGACTACTTCGCCCTCGCCCTCTTCGGGCTGTCCATCATGGCCTCCTCCGCCGGGAAGAACGTGCTCAAGGGCCTCATGGCCGGCGCCTTCGGCCTTCTCATCTCCACGGTGGGCACCGATCCGCTCGTCGGCTCCGCGCGGTTCACCTTCGGCAATCCCAAGCTCATGATCGGCTTCCCGCAGCTGGCCGTGCTCATCGGCGTCTTCGCCCTCAGCGAGGTCTTCACCCAGGTGCAGGGCGGCATCCACCGCGTCGAGGTCAAGGAGCAGAACGTCACGGACTTCTTCCCCAATTCAAAGGAGTTCCGGCGTATCGTCCTGCCTGCCGTCGTCGGCGCGTTCATCGGCGTCTTCATCGGCATCGTCCCCGGAACGGGCGGGGCCATCGCCGTCTTCATCGCCTACAACGTCGCGCAGCGCATGTCCCGCCATCCGGAGGAATTCGGCAAAGGCGCACTGGAAGGCATCGCCGCGCCGGAGGCGGCCAACAACGGCACGACGGGCGGCGCGCTGGTCCCCATGCTCACCCTGGGCATCCCCGGCGACACCGTCACCTCCGTCATGCTGGGCGCGCTGACGCTCATCGGCGTCACGCCCGGGCCGCAGCTCTTCGTCAACAGCCCGGACATCATCTACGCCATCTTCGCCGGCATGATCGTCATCCAGTTCCTCATGCTCATCTTCGGCCTGCTCTTTGCCAAGGTCGCCCCGCGCGTGCTGCAGATCCCGACGGACATCCTCATGCCCATCATCCTCATGCTCTGCGTCGTCGGCGCCTATTCGCTGGCCAACCAGACCTACCACGTCGCCGTGGCCATCGCCTTCGGCGTCATCGGCTTCTTCATGAAGAAGTACCATTTCCCGGGCGCGCCCCTCGTCCTGGGCGTCATCCTGGGGCCCATCGCCGAAAAGAACCTGGACCGCGCGCTGCAGCTCTCCCGCAACGACTGGACCATCTTCTTCCGCCGCCCCATCGCCCTCACCTTCATCATCCTGAGCGTCGTGATGGTCGGCATCACCTTCTACAACAACGCCCATGAAGGTAAGAAGAAAGCGGGGAAGAAAGCATGATCACGACCGGCGGAAGCGGCGACTGGAGCACCATTGCTTCCCTGCTCGCCGGCATCGAGGTGCCGCGCGTGCTGCGCGTTCGCCAGAAGTTCGTTCACCCAGCGCCCGTCGACGTGGAGGCGGCCATCCGCACACAGTTTGCCGAAAAGTCCGCCCTCTCCCGCGTAAAGCCCGGCCAGACGGTCGCCATCACGGTCGGCAGCCGCGGCATCGTGAACCAGATCAAAGCCGTGCGCACGCTTGTGTCCCTGCTGAAGAGCGCCGGCGCCGAGCCCTTTATCGTGCCCGCCATGGGCAGCCACGCGGGCGCGACCGCCGAAGGGCAGAAGGCCATGCTGCTCGGCATGGGATACACCGAGGAGGCCACCGGCGCGCCCATCCGCTCCTCCATGGAGACGGTGGAGCTGGACCGCACGGGGGACGGTCTGCCCGTTTTGACCGACAAAAACGCCTGGGAGGCGGACTGGCTGATCGTGATGAACCGCATAAAGCCGCACGTCTGCTTCCGGGGCACCTACGAATCCGGCCTTATGAAGATGATCACCATCGGGCTGGGCAAGCAGAAGGGCGCGGACATCGCACACAACCTGGGCTTCGGGCACATGGCGGAACACATCCCCGCCATCGCAAACGCTGCGCTTCGTCACCTGCGCGTGCTGTGCGCGGTCGCCCTGGTCGAAAACGCCTATCACGAAACGGCAGTCTGCCGCGTCCTGGAGAAGGACGAAATCGCCGCGGAGGAGCCGAAGCTCCTTGCGCTGGCCAAGGAATACGTCCCCCGGCTGTACTTCGACCGGCTGGATACCCTTGTCATCGACGAGATCGGGAAGAACATCAGCGGCGCCGGGTTTGACACCAATGTCGTCGGGCGCTACCACTCCTCGTGGATCAGCGGCGGCCCCACCATCACCCGGGTGCTCATCCTGGACCTTTCCAAGGAGAGCAAGGGGAATGCCAACGGACTGGGAATGGCCGACTTTACCACGCAGCGCGCCGTCCGGAAGTTCGATTTTGTGCAGACCTATCCCAACACGCTGACCGCAACGCTGACCGGCGGCGTGAAAATCCCCATGGTTCTTCCGAATGACCTGCAGGGCATCCAGTCCTGCCTGAAGACCGTGAACCTCCCGGACAGGAGCAAGGCGACCCTGGTGCGCATCCACAACACGCTGTGCCTGGATGAGATCGAGGTCAGCGAAAGCCTGCTGCCGCAGATCCAGGGCGATCCGCGCTTTGAGATCCTCAGCGATCCCTACCGCTGGACGTTTGACTCAAACGGGAACCTGTTCGATTAGACTGTGAAAAGGAGGTGTCTTCTCCTTTGACCGAACGAAAGCCCTTCATCCCCAAATACCGGCAGATCGCGGAGGACCTGCGCCGCCGCATCGCGCAGGGCGAGCTCCGCGCCGGAGCGCGCCTTGAGACCGAACGGGAGCTGTGCCTGCGCTACGGCGTGGAACGCGTCACCGCCAGGCGCGCGCTCGCGCTGCTGCAGGAGGACGGCCTTATATCAAAGCGCCCCGGCATCGGCTCCTTCGTCTCCGGCAGCGCCGCTCAGGAGGAGCGGCCGCGCGCATCGCGTTCACTCCTCTTTGCCATGCGGCAGAACGACAACGACATCCGCCACAACACCACCACCTGCAACACCAAGCTGTTTTTCAGCCTGGAGGATATCTGCCGCAAAAACGGATGGCTGCTCAGCTACCTCGCCACGGATGACGAGACCTCGCTCACCGGCGTGCTGGAAGAACACAGCGTACAGGGCGTCTTTCTCGTCAGCTCCTACCAGGAGCAGGTGATTTCCGAGCTCATCCGCCTCAAAATGCCGGCCGTGATGCTCAACCACGTCGATCCGCGCCTGCTCTCCGTCATGCCGGACAACCAGGGCATGCTCCGGCAGGTCATCGAACACCTGAGTGGCGAGGGACACCGCCGCATTGCCTACATCGACGGCATGCCGGACAGCTGCAACGCGAAAGAACGGTGGGAAGCCTTCCGCTCCGCCCTCTTCCTCTGCGGGCTCACGGTCGATCCCTCCCTGTATTTCGTCGGCAACTGGACCTATGAAGGCGGGCGCGAGGCAGCCAGGCAGCTGCTCTCTGGCAGATCGCGGCCCACCGCTCTCTTTGCAGCCAGCGATATGATGGCCATCGGCGCCATGGAGGAATTCCGGCGGCAGGGCGTCCGCGTTCCCGATGACATCAGCGTCGTCGGGTACGACGATCTGGATCTGGATGCGCTGCTGTCCCCGCCGCTGACCAGCGCCACCGTGGACTTCGGGCACATGTCCGAGATCGCGTTCGAGCGGATGATCGACCGCATCCAAGGCGGCGAGCGGCCGCAGGATCGCTACGTCATCCGCATGCCCGCGCACCTCGTACGCCGCGGCTCCGTGCGTCGGCTGACCTGACGTGCAGCGCCGGCCACCCTCACAAAGAATAAATTCAGCCCCTGCCATACGGCAGGGGCTGTCTGAATCGGATTTACTTTTTCTGCGCCGGAAGACCCAGCAGGCTGCCCAACTGCCTTTGGGCCATGCGGGCGTCCTGCCGGTAAGATTGCTTGGAGGGCTCGATCTCAAAGCAGTAGTTTTCCACAATTTCCACAGCAAACCCGTAACGCTGCCGGTACAGCGCCGCCATCGCGTTGTAGAGCGTTTGCCCCCACCGCTGGTGATAGGAAGAGGTCACGATCGTGATCGTGTGGATGTCGCTTTCCATCAGGATCCGGAAGGTGTTGACCGCGTTTTCCACCGTGGTCATCGCTTCCTCGTCGGTCAAAATCCGTCCGGGCTCAATCCCGCATGACTGCGAAAGATACGCCTTCATCATCCCGGCTTCCGTGTGCTTGTCCGGATTGCCGCTGCCGGTTGCCCCGCCGGAGCAGACGATGCGCGCCTTTGGAAAGGAGTGTGCGGCGGCCGCGGCCGCCCTGCAGCGCCCTTTCAGTTCCTCCGCCATCTCACCGTTGCTCAGCTGATAGCCGAGCACCACGAAGGCGTGGCTCCCGGTATCCGGGATGCCCGATCCCTCCAGCTCCGGCGCATATTCGCCGCCTTGATAGCAGTGCAGGATGTAATCGCTGCCGTAAACCAGCCGCCAGTGTCCGGCGATCGCCTGTGCAAGTTCGTAATCCGCAGCGCTGGCCGCACGGATACTCTCCAGATCCCGGGCGATGATCTGCTCATCTTCCGCAGAAGGCGTCTCATAGGCCGAAAGCAGATCCTGCAGCAGTACGGCGAAATTCTTCTGGTTCGCTTCCGTGACAAAGCCCTCGTCCGCCAGGGCCGCCGTGCAGCACAGGAGCATCAGCAGGCTCAGCCCGATCAGTATCTTTCTCATCTACGTCCTCCTCCCCGGTCGGCAGTTTCCTTTCCTGTCCATCATAACAGGATTGCATGCCGTCCGCAAGCCATTTTACATACGGTGCCGGTATCTCCTGACGGTCGCCCCGGCAAGCCTTGACATTCCGTGCGGAGAGGCATACAATTCTCACGTTGCCCAATACTGAAAGACAGGAGAATGAAACATCATGAAAAAGACAATTGCCGTCATGGCAGCCCTTTGCCTGCTGCTGTTTACCGCTGCGCTCGCGGACGAAACGCCCGTGCGCGTCATGGCCCTCAAAGGCCCCACGGCGATGGGTATGGTGAACATGATGGAAGAGCCCGGTGCGCGGACCTTCGATATCGTCGGTGCCATCGACGAAGTGGCGCCCGCCCTCATCCAGGGGCGTGCGGACATCGCCGCCGTGCCGGCCAACCTCTCTTCCGTTCTCTACAACAATACGGAAGGCGCGGTCCAGGTGCTGGCCATCAACACGCTGGGCGTGCTCTACATCGTGGATACCGACGACAGCATCCACTCCGTCAGCGATCTGCGCGGCCGCACGCTCTACGCCAGCGGCAAGGGCGCCACGCCTGAGTACGCGCTGAACACCATCCTCGCCGGCAACGGCATCGACCCGGAGAAGGATATCACCCTTGAATGGAAGAGCGAACACGCCGAGTGCCTCGCCTCCCTCCTTGCAAACGGCGGCGCCGCGCTGCTGCCCCAGCCGTTCGTCACCACCGCCCAGATGAAGAACGACGGCGTGCGCGTCGCGCTCGATCTCACACAGGAGTGGGATGCCCTGCAGAAGGATGCAGAAGCCCCTTCCGCACTGCTGACCGGTGTTGTGGTCGTCCGCCGCGCCTTTGCCGAGGAGCATCCGGAGGCCGTGAATGCCTTCCTGGATGATTACGCCGCCTCCGTCGCCTTCGTCAACGGCAATGTCGAAGCGGCTGCGGAGCTGGTCGGCAAGTACGAGATCGTGCCGGCTGCCGTGGCCGTCCGCGCGATCCCCGCGTGCAACATCACCTTTATCGAGGGCGATGAAATGCAGCAGAAGCTCTCCGGTTATCTGGAAACGCTCTTTGCGCAGAATCCCAAGTCCGTCGGCGGCAAGCTGCCCGACGAGGCCTTCTACTACAAGCGCTGATCCCGTTTTGTGAAAGCTGCCGCGCCTGCTGGCGCGGCATTTTTTTATCTGTTTCCATGTGCTTGCCATCCCGATGGAAATATGATAGCTTATTCACAGAAGCTGCTTGAAAGGAGTCTTCCCACATGGATAAAGTGACTGCGAAACTCTATCGCGAGCTGGATGCTTATCTGGAAGCGCACCGCAGCGAGATCAAAAGCGAAGCCGACGTGGAGGCGCTGATCGACCGCTTTATGCAGCAGCAGTCCGCCAAGCCGGGCATCACGCTGACGAAAAGCGAGCAGACTGCTAAAACAGCGGAGGATTATGTCGATCTGGCTGACGCGGCAAAAAGCCCGGAGGAGGCGCTGTCATACGTCAAAAAGGCGCTGGCGCTCGATCCGGAAAACATCGATGCGCTGTGCATGAACGCCGTTCTGGAAGGCCGGGACGACCCCAATCTGGCCCTGTCCCTCATGAGCCGGGCGCTGGAGCAGGCGACAGCAGTCATGGAAAGAGACGGGTGGTTCGCCGATGACAACATCGGCGCTTTCTGGGGATTGGCTGAAACAAGGCCTTACATGATCCTCCTGCGCCACCATTTGGAATGCCTGATCACCTGCGGCAGGATGCGTTCCGCTCAGCAGGAAGCCGAGCGGATGCTGACCCTCTGCGAAAACGACAACCTCGGCGTCCGCTACATCCTTATGTGCCTGTATGCGCATTTCGAGGACCGTGAAGCCATGCAGGCCCTTCATCACCGTTTTGAAGATGCAGACGAAAGCCAGATGCTGCTGCCCCTGTGCGCAGGCTTTTACAAGCTGGGGGATCTTGAAGGGGCCGAAGCGTATCTGCGCCGGCTCGATGCCGTCAATCCGGATACCCGCGAATTCCTGTACAGGGTCTCCAACGAAACGCTGCCCGAACTGCCCGAGGCGGACTGGACTCAGCCGGATACGCTGGAAGAGCTCACCTTCCTCTCCCTCTCCAATCCTTATCTGTTTATCGGGATGGAGCCCTGGTTTGGCTGGGCATGCGGCATCCTCCCGCCTGTCCGGAAGCCCGGGAAGCGCGGCAGCACTGAGAAGAGGAAAAAATGAACGGAAAACTGTACTGCATCGGCGTCGGCCCGGGAGATCCGGAGCTGCTCACCCTGAAGGCCGTCCGGCTCATCCGCAGCTGCCCGGCGCTGGCGCTGCCCGCCGCAGATCCGCAAAAATGCGTCGCCTATCAGATCATCCTGAAGGTGCTCCCTGAAGCCGCGCAAAAGCAGCTGCTACCACTCGATCTGCCGATGAAGGAAGATCCCGGCCTGCTGCGTGAAAAACACCTGACGGCCGCACGAGCTGTCGCGGAAGTCATCCATGCGGGAAAAGACGTCGCTTTCCTGACGCTGGGCGACCCGACGCTCTACTGCACCTTTTCGTATTTACAGCCCCTTCTGTCCGCAATGGGAATCACGATGGAGTACGTCAGCGGCGTGTCGTCTTTTTGCGCCGCGGCAGCCAGGCTGAAAGTGCCGCTGGTCCGGGGCCGGGAAGCGCTGCATGTGATTCCCGCTTTATCGGGCGCGGTTCCGGCAGATTCAAGCGGAGCGCAGGTTCTTTTGAAGGCCGGGAAAAACATGGATGCCGTGAAAGCGCTGATGAAACAATCCACAGGTTCCGTCTTTGTTGTGGAAAACTGCGGCATGGAGAATGAGCACATCTACCGCAGCGCAGACGAACTGCCGGAGAAAACCGGATACCTGACACTGGTATTGAAACTCCCCGAAAATCGTGAAGGGCTGTAAGAAGGAAGCGCATGCAACGGCGGATGAAGTTACGACCCTTCAGTCAGCCTATCCGGCTGACAGCTCCCCTTTCAGGGGAGCCAGGGCTAAGCGAGCGTCTCTGCCTATACTTGCCTTCCCCTTTAGGACTGATCCCGTTCTGAAAGAACGAGGATGCCTCCCGGCGAGGGGGAAGGTGCCGAGTCTTACGAGGCGGATGAGGTCCTCCCGGGCCGCTCAGGCAGGCTTCATCCGCCACCGGCGGCGCCTGCCTTCGCGCTAGCCAAGTACGATGCTCCTTGGCATAAGGGGATAGTCCGGACAGCAATACACTTCCGGACCAAATGAAAAACCCCCAGCTTTTGCTGGGGGCTTTCATTTGGATCCGGCAACGTCCTACTCTCCCGGGCCGTCTCCAGCCAAGTACCATCGGCGCTGAAAGGCTTAACTTCTGTGTTCGG
>JAFUTW010000026.1 GCA_017484085.1 Clostridia bacterium | reverse complement strand
GGGGTGAGTAGTGGGATTCGAACCCACGACCTCCAGGGCCACAACCTGGCACTCTAACCAACTGAGCTATACCCACCATCTGGCGCGCCTGGAGGGGCTCGAACCCACGGCCCACGGCTTAGAAGGCCGTTGCTCTATCCAGCTGAGCTACAGGCGCACGGTCCGCTGCTCTT
The DNA here is from genome assembly GCA_017484085.1 of Clostridia bacterium. Taxonomy (GTDB): domain Bacteria; phylum Bacillota; class Clostridia; order Christensenellales; family Aristaeellaceae; genus Ventricola. The sequence continues at coordinate 64,661 of JAFUTW010000026.1, read as the reverse complement.
GGCGCTGCGGCGTTCCCGCTGACAGATAGAGATTATATCCGATTACACATCAACTGTCAAGCATTTTCCCTTAAAATAGCATTGGATTCCCCTGAGGCCTGCGGCTCTTCCCGATTTCCCTCTTCCGGATACCAGGCGCAGCATGCGCACAGCATCCCGACGCCGAGAGCGCCCGCCGCCCCGAGGGCGCGCGCCGCTTCCCTTGCCGTCGCGCCTGTGGTATAGACGTCGTCGACCAGCAGGATCCTGTGTCCAGCCGCCTCCGGCGATGCCCGCATGCAGCCTTCCAGATGCCGCCTGCGCTCCGCGCCGCTCAGAGTCGACTGCGCCTCTCCGTCGTCCATGCGAAACAGGAGCCCGGCCTTCATCTTCATCCCATAGCTGCGCGCAAGCTGACCTGCGAGCACCTCCGCCTGATTGAAGCCTCTCTCCCTCCGCCGCGCCGCAGTCGTCGGCACCGGAACGATCAGATCCTCATCCTCAGCCGACAGCACAGACATCGCAAGGGAAAGCGGTTTTGCAGCCGCGCGCAGGGAACCGAACTTCAGCCGGAGCACCAGCGCTCTCGCTTCATCCCTGTACGGGAAAGCGCAGTGAACATACCGAAGGCCTTCTGCCGGCGGGATCGCCTCTAACATCTCCCGCTCTTCCTGTTCTCTGGCCAGATGCTCCAGCGCTTTTACGCAGTCAGCGCACAGCCCAAGCCTGTTTAGTGGAGTCCCGAGGTCGCCTTTGCAGCAGATGCAGCTGCGCTCCGGCGGGAAGAGAAGGTCCCCGATCCAGCGCCCGATTGTCTTAACAGCCATTGCACTCCCCGATGGTTCAGGCCTCACGGCCGCACACGGCGCGGATCCGCCTGTCCAGCGCCGTATACCGCTGCCTCACATAGGTATTGGTGACCATCTGCTCGATGACCGCCTCCCGGCCGACGAGCATGACGAATTTCTTGGCCCTTGTCACAGCCGTATAGAACAGGTTCCTGTTCATCAGCATGGGCGGCCCGCCCATAACGGGCATGACGACCACCGGGAACTCGCTTCCCTGGCTCTTGTGAATGGAGATGCAGTAAGCCAGCTCCAGGTCTTCGATATCGTCCCCCTCGTACACCGTCAGCCTGTCGTCATCAAACAGCACGGTCACCGTCGCATCCTCGTTATCGATCTCCTTAATGTAACCGATGTCGCCGTTGAAGACGCCTTCTCCTTCTTCCCAGCCGAAGATCCCCTCCCGCTTCCACTGAAGCTCGTAGTTGTTCTTCGTCTGCATCACCTTGTCGCCGACGCGGAAGAGCGTCTCGCCGCGCAGCTTCTCCGCCTTTCCCTTCTCCGGCGGGTTGTAGCTTTGCTGGAGCCGCCGGTTGAGTTCCCAGACGCCGCATTCGCCCTTTTTGGCCGGCGACAGCACCTGGATCTGCCGCACAGAATCCAGCCCCAGGAAGGACGGCAGGCGGGACTCGCACAGCGCAAGCACTTTGGAAACCGCATCCTGCGGCGTTGCCGCCCGCTCAAAGTAAAAGTCTCCGTCTTTTGCATTCAGCTTCGGCATCTCGCCCCTGTTGATGCAGTGCGCGTTATAGACGATCATGCTTTTTTCGTCCTGCCGGAAGATCTCAGACAGGCAGACGGACGGGATCTGTCCGCTCTTCAGGATATCCCGGAGCACGTTGCCGGCCCCGACGCTGGGCAGCTGATCCGCATCGCCGACCAGGATCAGCCGGGCGCCTGCCGGAATGGCATAGAGCAGGGAGCGCATGAGAAAGATATCCACCATCGACATTTCGTCGACGATGATGTTGTCCACTTCAAGCGGGTGATTTTTCCCCCGCAGGAACATCCCGCCTTCCCCGTTGTATTCCAGCAGGCGGTGGATCGTCTTCGCCTCCGCCCCGCAGGCTTCGGACATCCGCTTTGCCGCCCTTCCCGTCGGTGCGGCGAGGGCTACGGATGCGCCCGCTCCCAGCGTGTGAAGAATGCACTTGATGATGGTCGTCTTGCCCGTGCCGGGGCCGCCGGTAATGACCGATACGCGGGACTGCACCGCCAGGCGAACGGCTTGCTTCTGCGCTTCGTGAAAGGAGAGCCCCTCCAGCGCCTGCACCGCCTCGATGCTGTCTTCGATTTCTTTGTCCGTATAACCGTCGCCGCCATCCGCTTCAAGCAGGCGGATCAGCCGCAGCGCCGTCTCCTGCTCGGCCTGCCAGACATACGGATCGTATACCGCAACGAATTCCGCCTGATCGTCCTCCTGCAGCACCTCTGCCTTGACGCCGCCGCCGAGGATCAGTGAATCCAGCGTATGCTGCGCCAGCTCTTCCGAGCATCCCAAAACGCGCATGCTCTCCGCGATCAGCTTTTCTCTGGGCAGATAGCAGTGCCCTCCGGCACTGGAGGCCTCCCTGATGAGGTAGCGTATGCCCGACGAGATGCGGAACTCGCTGTTGCGGTCGATGCCTGCGGCTACGGCGATCTGGTCCGCCGTCCGGAAGCCGACACCCTCGATATCATCGACGAGGCGGTACGGATTGTTTTTGAGGATCTCCCGCACGTCGTCCCCGTAGCGTTTATAGATCTTCATCGCCAGTGACGGGGAAATGTGATACTCCTGCAAAAGCAGCAGGGTCTCCTGCTGCTGATGATGCTGGGCATAGCTTTCGGCGATCATTGCCACCTTTTTGCGACCGAGCCCCGGCACTTCCAGCAGCCGCTCCGGGTCCGAGGCCATGATGTCCAGCGCATCCTTTCCGAAGGTGCGCACGATGAGCTTTGCCGTAGCGGGGCCGATCCCGCGGATCAGGCCGCTGGCCAGAAAGCGCTCGACAGCGGTAAGCGTCGTCGGCGCCTGCACCTTCGCCGAGGAAACCCGGAACTGGCGGCCGTAAACCGGATGGTCCTGCCACGAACCTTCCAGCTCCAGCTGCTCCCCCTCCGCGACCTCCGGCATGACGCCGATCGCCGACAGGCGGTTCTTCCCGCTTTTTACGATCAAAACCGTATAGCCGTTTTCTTCGTTCCGGTATACGACGTCCTCCGCCGTCGCCCTGATCGTCTCCAAGATCAACCTCCGGCCGGTTTCGTCCCGGCTCTGTTCCGTATGATCCCCCTCAGCAGGTCCCCGGCTTCAAGCGGAACGCTGCAGGGAATGAGTACCTTCTTCTGCGGTGCCAGCACGCAGGCGGCGTGTTCCCCCTCTTCCTCCAGTACGATGTCCTCTACGATGAAGCTGCGGCTCCCCCCGGGGGTCACCGTCTCCAGCTCGTCCCCCACATAGAAGCGGTTCTTGACTTCAAGCAGCACCGAGGAACCTCTTCGCTCCAGCACGTAAGCGATGTATTCTTTTTCATCCGCCCGCACGGGCTGCGGCGCCGAAAAGCCGTTCGCCTCGAAATAGAAGCCGGTATCGTACGGCCTGTGGCTGATCTTGTCCAACTCGGTGCGGCATTCCGACAGGATCTGCTCCGCCAGCGTCCCGTCTTCCAGCTTCAGCGCATCCAGCGCTCTGCGGTACGCGCCGATGACCGTGGCGACGTAATACTCGGACTTGGTTCTCCCCTCTACCTTTAGACAGGCGATGTCAGCCCGCTCCAGCTCATTCAGATGATCGATCAGGCACAGGTCGTTTGCGGAAAGGATCTCCGTCGCTCCCGGGCTTTCGCTGACAAAGAGCCGGTTGGCAGGCTTTCCGCTCTCTGTGATCTCATACGTCCAGCGGCACGGCTGGGTACAGGCGCCCCGGTTGGCGCTGCGGCCTGTCAGGTTCCTGGACAGGAAGCACCGTCCGGACCAGGCCATGCACACCGAGCCGTGCACGAAGGTCTCCACTTCCATCCTGCCCTTCAGTTCTTCGGCGATCCGTGCGATCTGTGCAAGGGTCAGCTCCCTTGAAAGGACCACACGGGTTGCCCCGATGGTGTTCCACAGCAGCGCCGCGGCGCTGTTGGTGACATTGGCCTGTGTGCTTATGTGAATGGGCATTTGGGGAAGGTCGCGGTGGACGAGGGAGGCCAGCCCGGGATCGCTGATGATCAGTGCGTCCGCACCGATCTCTGATGCGGTTTTCGCATCCTCCAGCATCCCCGCCGCGTCCCCCTCCATCATAAAGCTGTTGAGGGTCAGGTGGACTTTGACGCCTTGCTCATGGGCAAAGCGAATCAGCTCCGCCAGCTCGTCCCCGGTAAAATTGGCTGCTTTTGCCCGCAGGCTGTGCTGCCGGAAGCCACAGTAGACGGCGTCCGCGCCAAAGCGCACGGCCGTTAAAAACGCCCGCCTGTTTCCTGCGGGCGCGAGTAAAGAAGGTAGGGTTCCGGTTCTCATTGTGCACCTCTGCGCTGATCATACTCTTCCCAGAGAGGCCGGTACATGGCGACAGCCGCCTCGTGCTCCTCCAGCGTCTTTGAGAAGTGGAGCGCGCCCGAACCCGGATCGGTCGAGCAGAAATACAGGTACTGCTGGCTTACATACTCCTCATCCGGATACAAGGCCGCCATCACCGCGTCCATGGACGGGTTGCAGATCGGCCCGGCCGGCAGGCCCTTCCGTCGATAGGTGTTATACGGCGAATCCACCGCCAGATCAGCCGAGTTGAGCGCCATCTTGCTGGAGCCGGACACGTACTTCACCGTAGCGTCCGAATCCAGCGTCATCTGCTTCTTCAGCCGGTTGTGGAAGACCGCGCTCACCTTTGCAAAGTCGTCCGTCTTGGCTTCCTTTTCGATCATGGAGGCCAGGGTGAACACATCGCCCATCGAGAAGCCCAGCTCCTCCGCCCTCTCCTCGTAGGAGGTCAGGTATACGCTCTCCGTCTGGCGAAGCAGACGGCGGATCAGGCTTTCTTCTTCCGTGCTGGTATAGATTTCGTACGTATTGGGGGACAGATACCCCTCCAGCGCGTAGGTCGGCTGCTTCTGCGAGCCCTGCTGCAGCAGGGACTGCACGAAGTAGATGTCGTTGAACGCCGTTCCCTTCTCACACAGAGAAAGGAATTTGTCCCGCGATGCATAGATGCCGGAATCGACGAGATAATCCGCCGTGTCCTCGATCGTCCAGCCGGGGATGATGGTGATGCGGACCGTCTTCGGCCTGCCGTCTCCGGAGACCAGCATCTCCAGCAAATCCTGGGCCGCCATGGTCTTCTTCATTTCGTAGCTGCCGCTCTGTATGCGCTGGCCCATGCCCATCAGATCGGCATAATACTTAAAGACGGTGCTGTTGCGCACCAGCCCCTTCTCCTCCAGCTGCCTCGCAACCAGCGACAGGGAGCTTCCGGACGTCACCGTGACGGGAACCGCCGTATCGTTCCCGGGATCCATCGGCGCCAGGTAATAGCGGTTCAATGACTGCCAGCCCGTGCTGAGGATGCCCACAAGCGCAATAAAGGCGCAACTGTAGACCAGCACCGGCCTGATGATTTTCCATATGCCGGCATAGACGGCGAGTTTTTCTTTGCGCCGCTTATGCCACTGTCTTTCCAGGGCATCCTGTCCGCCGGAATTCCGGCCCTTCTTGGGGTTTGCCACCTCTTCCTCCGATCCTCGGATATCAGATCCCGATGATGATGGGCAGAATCATGGGAGACCGCTTCAGCAGATCCGAAATATGCGCATGAAGCTGATCCTTGATTTCGTTCTTGATGGAATTCCAATCGCCCGGCGCAATCGTCGGATAGCGGTCCAGAACGGTCTGCACGACCGCTTTGACGCTCTCGATCAGTTCCTCGTTCTCGCGTACGTATACAAAACCTCTGGAGATCAGTTCGGGGCCGCTGGCCACTTTTCCGGTCTCCTGGTCGATGCCGATCACCACGATGATGAGCCCATCCTGGGAAAGATGCTTTCTGTCCCTCAGCACGACGCTTCCAACGTCGCCGACCCCCAGCCCGTCCACCATGACCGTCCCGGTCGGGATCGGGCCCGTGATGTTGGCTTCGTCGCTGGAGAGTTCCAGCGCCTGCCCCAGTTCCAGCACGATCGTACGGTCCGCCGGCATCCCCAGCGACTGTGCAAGCTCCGCATGCATCTTCAGCATGCGGTACTCCCCGTGAACGGGAATGAAGTAGCGCGGCTTCACCAGCGTGTGGATCAGCTTCAGCTCCTCCTGACAGGCGTGGCCGGAGGTGTGCACGTCGGCGACGCGGTTGTATACGACCCTTGCACCGCAGCGATAAATCTGGTCGATCACGTGCGCCACCATAAGCTCGTTACCCGGTATCGGCGTGGCGGAAATGACGACCGTATCGTTGCTGCGGATCTGCATCCGCTTGCGCTCGTTGCTGGCCATCCGGGTCAGGCCGCTCATCGGCTCACCCTGGCTGCCCGTCGTCAGGATCACGATCTGGTTGTCGTCATAGCAGTCCACATCCAGCGCATCGATCAGGATCCCCTTTGGGATGCGAAGTTCACCGATCTCCATGGCCAGGCGGGTGACGCTGATCATGCTGCGCCCGATAAAGCAGATCTTCCTGCGGAATTCGATGCAGTTGTCGACGATCTGCTGGATCCTCTGAAGGTTGGAAGCGAACATCGCGATGATCAGCCGCCCCTGCACCTCTTTAAAGAGGTTGCGGAAAGTCGTGCCGATCTGCCGCTCGCTCATCGTATAGCCGCTCTTCTCCACGTTCGTGGATTCGGCAAGCAGTGCGAGGACACCCTTGCTCCCCCACGCGGCCAGCGTATTGAGATCCGTGACCAGACCGTTGTTCGGCGAAAAATCGACCTTGAAGTCTCCCGTCACGATGACCGTGCCCGCAGGGCAGGTGATCGCCAGGGCGAACGCGCCCGAAATGGAGTGGCTGACGTGGATGAACTGGACTTCGAACACGCCGCAGCGCACGACATCCAGCGCCTTGACGACATTCAGCTCGACGTTTTCAACGCCATGGTCCTCCATTTTGGCATGTATAAGCGCGCACGTGAGACGGGAACCGTAAATCGGTGCCTGCACATGCGGATAAATATAGGGAAAAGCGCCGATGTGATCCTCGTGGCCGTGGGTCACAAAGTACCCGCGCATGCGGTCACGGTTGCGCTCCAGATAGGTGATATCCGGGATGACCAAGTCGATCCCCAGGAGATCCTGCTTGGGAAAGACGGACCCGCAGTCGACGACGATGATATCCTCATCGCACTCAAACGCGGTCATGTTCTTTCCGATTTCTCCCACGCCGCCCAGCGGTATGATTCTCAATTTCGACATATAATCCATCCTGTAGTCCGTTTCAGCACGTCTGTCTTATCATCACAAAAGATTATATCATAAATCACCGCGGTGTCAAACAAATGCGGGCTCCGCAAAGCCTCAATGCCTTGACTTTACCTCTCATTTTCGCGATAATACAGGGCGAAGTTCTGGCAAAGGAGTCATTTATGCCGCAGCGCATCGTAGAAGTCTCTCCCGGGTCAATCGGCGAGCACAGCGGTATCCGGAAAGGGGATACGCTCTTACGCATCGACGGGGTCCCGGTGCTGGACCTGGTGGACTACCAGTACCTGACAGCCCGGTCCAACCTGAATCTCAGGCTGGTCCACGCTGACGGTACGGAGCAGGAAATCTGCATCCGCAAACCGGTCGAGGCTTCGCTGGGTCTTGTCCTGGAGTCCTCCCTTATGAGCGCTCCCAAGACCTGCGCCAACCACTGCATCTTCTGCTTCATCGAGCAGATGCCGCCCAATATGCGGGACAGTCTGTACGTGCGCGATGACGACTGGCGGCTTTCCCTCATGGCCGGCAATTTCGTTACCCTGACGAACCTGCCGGAGGCCGAACTGCAGCGGATCATCGACCGCAAGGCCAGCCCGATTTACATCTCGGTGCATACGACCGACGGCGCTCTGCGCTGCAGGATGCTGAACCACCGGCATGCCGACCGCATCATGGAGCACCTCCGGCGATTTTCGGAAAACGGCATCAACTTTCACTGCCAGATCGTCCTGTGCCCGGGCATCAACGACGGTGCGCAGCTGGACAGGACCTTAAATGACCTCGCTTCTTTTTCCCCGCACGCGCTCAGCGCCGCGCTGGTGCCCGTCGGGCTGACACGGTACCGGCAGAACCTCTTTCCTCTGCGCCCCTATACGCGCGAGGAGGCCCGGCGCGTCATCCTTCAGGCCGAGGCTTTCCAGAAGACCATGCTGCAGCGCGTCGGCACGCGGTTCGTCTTCCCTTCCGATGAGTTTTATCAGATCGCAGGGCTGCCGATCCCCCCGGATGAGGCGTACGAGGACTATCCGCAGTATGAAAACGGCGTCGGCCTGCTGCGGCGGCTGCAGGATGAATTCGAATCCGCCTGCCGGCTGGAAGCGCCGCTGCGCGCCGTACGGCCAAGAAAGATCATCGTCGCGACCGGCACCTCCGTCGCCCCTTTCATGGCCGGTCTGTTTGCAGCCCATCCCATCGAAGGCCTGACGGTAACAGTCCGGCCGATCCGCAACATCTTTTTCGGGGAGACGGTGACCGTCTCCGGCCTTGTCACCGGCCAGGACCTGGTCGGGCAGCTGAAAGGCAGCGACGCGGATGAGGTCCTGATCACGGAAAACATGCTGCGCAAGGGGGACGACGTCTTCCTGGACAACCTGACCCTCGCGCAAGCAACACAGCAGCTCGGCATTCCCATCCGCCCCGTTCCGGACGACGGCGGCGACCTGTTGGATGCCCTGCTTGGTAAGGAGCCAATATGACAGATCAACTTGTCGCCATCGTCGGGCGGCCGAACGTCGGTAAATCCACCTTTTTCAACAAGATCGCCGGAAGGCGCATCTCCATCGTCAAGGATACGCCGGGCGTGACCCGGGACCGCATCTACGTGGACTGCGAATGGCTCGGCCGCCGCTTCACGCTCGTGGATACGGGCGGACTGGAGCCCAATTCGGATGAGACCATCCTGAAAGAGATCCGCAAACAGGCGCAGATCGCCATCGACACCTGCGACGTTATCCTCTTCTTCCTGGATGGGCGTTCGGGGCTGACCTCCGACGACGAGGACGTGGCCGCACTGCTGCGCAGGAGCGGGAAGCCCATCATTCCCGTCATCAACAAGGTCGATTTCTCCGGCCTGGAAGATTCGGTTTACGAATTCTACGCGCTGGGTCTCGGCGAACCGGTGCCGATCTCTTCCACCAATATGCTGGGCCTCGGCGACCTGCTGGATAAAGTGCTGGAGCTGTTGCCCCCCTCCCGGCAAAGCGATGAGGAAAAATCGCTCATCGAAATCGCCGTGGTCGGCCGGCCGAACGTCGGCAAATCCAGCCTGGTCAACCGCATTCTGGGGCAGGAACGAACCATGGTCTCCGACATCGCCGGAACCACGAGGGACGCCATCGATTCCCAGTTCGTCGCCGATGGGCAGACCTACAGCATCGTCGATACCGCCGGGATCCGCCGCAAGAAAGCCATCGAGGAGGAATCCATCGAGCGCTACAGCATCCTGCGTTCGCTGGATGCCATCCGCAGGGCGGACGTCGTGCTTATGATGCTGAATGCAGAGGACGGCGTGACGGAGCAGGATACCAAGATCGCCGGATTTGTCCATGAGGCGGGGAAACCTTGCGTGCTGGTCGTCAACAAATGGGACCTCGTAGAGAAGGACACCAACACGCTGGAGCAAAAACGCAAAGAGATCCTCTCGGATCTCAAGTTCATGGATTACGCGCCCGTGCTCTTCATTTCCGCCCTGACCGGACAGCGTGTCGCAAAAATCCTTTCGATGGTCAATTCCGTCTATGAGCAGGCGAACAAGCGTATCAGCACCGGCGTGCTCAACGATATCATGCAGGATATCCAGACCGCACAGCAGCCGCCGTTCATGAGCGGCCGGCAGCTTCGCATCTACTATGCGACCCAGCAGAGCGTCGCGCCGCCGACCTTCGTGCTGTTCGTGAACAGCGAAGAACTGATGCACTTCACCTACGAGCGCTACATCGAAAACCAGTTCCGCAAGGCCTTCGGCTTTGAAGGAACGCCGCTGCGCTTTATCCTGCGCAATAAAAAGGGAGGCGACAACGCGTGAAGACCCTTCTCGCCATCGTTCTGGGCTATCTGCTGGGCAGCCTGTCCGCCGGCATCATCGTCATGCGTGTCTTCGGCCATAAGGACATCCGCACGATGGGCAGCGGGAACCCCGGCACGACCAACATCCTGCGCGTCATGGGAAAAAAATACGCCCTGCTGACTTTTCTGATCGACTTCTTCAAGGGCGTCCTCGCAGCCTGGCTGGGCTTTAAGCTCACCGGCACGCAGACGGGCGGTCTGCTCGGCGGGATCGCTTCGGTCGTCGGCCATAACTATCCGCTCTACTTCGGCTTTAAAGGCGGAAAAGGGATCGCCACCAGCTTCGGCGCGCTGCTCTACCTCTTCCCCCTGCAGACGATGGCCGCGTTTCTCAGCTTTCTCATCGTCGTGGCCGTCACCCGGTACGTCTCCGCAGGCTCCGTCACGGCCGCTGTCGTTTTGCCGCTGGGTGTCATCCTGACCCCTTCAGCCGGCGTCTTCGCCAAGATCCTCGTCACGGCCTTCGGGCTCCTGGCGATTTACCGGCACCGGCAGAACATCGTCCGGCTGATCGAGCACAGGGAAAACAAGATCAGCTTCAAGTCCCAAAAATAAAAGAAAGGCGCCTGTGCTTCAGGCGTCTTTCTTAAGCAAACCCATCAGGCGATCGGCGTTCCGTCCGGCTTGAAAAGCGGGAGTTTCTCCAGGTAGATGATGTCGCCGCGGTCCTGTGCGTCTCCCTCCGCAAGGATCGCCATCCGGCCGCACACGATGCCGCCGGCCTTCTCGACCAGCGCTTCCAGCGCGGCGAGGGACTCGCCCGTCGAAATGACGTCGTCCACCACGAGGATGCGCTTGCCCTTCATCATCTCGGCATCCGCGCCGTCGATGTACAGATTCTGCACATGGTCTGTCGTGATGGAGCGCACTTCCACATGGAGCACATCCCTCATGTAGAGCTTGACGCCCTTCCTCGCAAGCATCCACTTGGGCGCGTTTATCTGCCTGGCCATTTCATATGCCAACGGGATCCCCTTGCTCTCGGCCGTCAGGATGTAATCAAACTCCGGCGCTTTCTTCAGCAGCTCAGCGGCACATGCTCTGGTGAGTTCGCAGTCGCCGAAGATGACGAAAGCGCCGATCGAAAGATTCTCGTTCAGCGGGCAGATCGGCAGGTCGCGCTCACAGCCCGCTATCGTCATATGGTAAGCCTTGTTCATATACAGATCATCCTTTCCTCAATAGCTTTTTCCTTTACAGATTATACACCGATTTGCGCCAAATACAAGACGACAAATGACCAAGAAAGGTTGAATGCACGATGGTTCCAGTAGCCCGCTTCGAGCGCGTTTCCGCGTCTGTCTTCGCAAACGATTGGGAAAAAAAGGCTTCTGCCTGTCTGGGTTCCCTGCCTGACATATCCGGTATACCCCTGCCCCGGCGCGCAACCTCCGGCTCGGCCGGATATGATTTCTTCGCCCCCGCCGGATTTACGCTGCCCTGCGGCGAATCCGTGCTCATCCCCACCGGAATCCGCGCCCTCATCAGCGACGGCTGGTTTCTCGCCGTCTTCCCGCGCAGCGGTCTGGGTTTCCGCTACCGGCTGCAGCTGGATAACTCGGTCGGCATCATCGACAGCGATTACGCTCTTTCGGACAACGAAGGCCACATTATGCTGAAGCTGACCAACGACGGCAGGGAGGGCAAACCCCTGACTGTCGCTGCGGGCTCCGCCGTCGCCCAGGGCATCTTTCTCCCTTACGGCATCACCTTTGATGACGACGCCCAGGCGCAGCGCAACGGCGGCTTCGGCTCTACGGACGGGAAGCCGGGGCGCTGAGCAGCCCTTCAAAGGGAAAAGGCACGGACACTTCAAGCCCGTTCAAATCCGCAAGCCTTCCGGTATTGATGAGAAAACGGAGCCCGGTTGCCCAAAGGCACTGCGCCGTCCGGTTCATCCGGCGGTTGAGCGCGCGGTCACCATACTTGTCATCCCCAAGGATCGGGTGGCCGATGTGCGCAAGATGCGCCCGGATCTGATGGGTCTTTCCCGTTACCAGATCGACTTCAAGCTGTGAAACCGGCTCCCCGGGAACCGTGACCCGGTAAACGGTGATGATCGGCACGCTGCCGTGTACCGGATCATCGGTGACGGACACTTTAGACAGCGCCGCATCCTTTCTCAGGTAGGCGCGCAGCTCCGCCTGCCGTCTGGCCGGGCAGCCCTTCACCAGGCAGGTGTAGGTCTTGCGGATCTCATGGGCTTCAAATGCGCTGCGCATCGCTTCTCTGCTTTCCGGGTCCTTCGCCAGAATGACGAGACCGCCGGTCTGCACATCCAGCCGGTGACAGGCATACACACTGCCTTCGAAGCCCCGCGTGCGGAGAAGTGACCCGGCGCGCTTTTCAAGGGTATCCTCTTCCCCCTCGCAGGCGATCCCCTGCGGCTTCTCAACGATGAGGATACGCTCATCCTCGTAGCGGACCTGTTCCGCTTCCAAAGGCCGATCCTTTACAAGGGCTTCCTTTGGAAAGAAAACCCGGATTTCCTGGCCTGCGCTGACGCGCAGGTCTTTTTCTGCGCGCTTTCCGTCCACCTTGACGTCCTTCGATTTAAAGGCAGCCTTCACTGCCCAGCGCGGGATCCCCTGCGCGTGTTCGGCGACGACGGTGTACAGGGGCATCCCCTCTTCTTTAGCCGTAACGATAAATTGCATGTTGCCTCCTGTTGCTGCCGGAAACGATTTTACAGCGCCTTGGCACAGGCAGTCAGCCTGCGGATGGCCGTCTGTACCGCCGCCTCAAAAAATGCACTGAGCACGAGGATCAGCAGGGTCCACGCAAAGAGATCCGCTGTATCGAGGTAAAGCTTGGCCATATGCATCTGTTCCCCGATGGAGCCCCTGGGAATACCGATGATTTCAGCCGCGACCCCCGCCTTCCAGCAAACGCCCGTTGCCGTACGGCACGTCGTCGCCAGTTTCGGCAGTATTTGCGGCAAGTCGATCCTCCAGATCCGCTCACCCGCCGGCAGCCGGAATACACGGGAAAACTCCTCCAACTGAGGATCTCTCTCATCCAGCGCGGAAATCAGTTCGGTGAAAAACAGCGGAAAAGACACCGTAAAAGCGATGAGGATGGACAGATGGCGCGAGGATACAAAGACCAGCGCCAGAATGATGAAGGAGGCGACCGGCACGCTGCGCATCACCTTCACCGGAGGTTCCATCAGCCGGCGAAACACCGCAAAACGGCGGGCCAAGACCGCGCACGGGACAGCCAGCAGCAGCGACAGCAGGAAACCCAGCACCACAAACCCCGTGCTGTTCAGCAGGATCCGCCAGATGCCGGGGCTCGCAGCCATCTCCAGCAGCCGTGCGGCGACCCGAAGAGGCGAAGCCAGCAGGATGCCGCTGCCCAGTTTCACGGACAAGGCCTGCCAGATCCCGATCCAGATGAGGACAGGCCATGCCCTCTCTACCGTCTTTTTCATCCTTCCCTTGTCCTTTCCTGCCCCTTTGCGAACAGATCCTCTCCGTATTCGCAAGGGAGCCCAAACGCTCTGCAGGCGTTGCGGAAGGTCTGCCCGGCGATCTCCTCCGGCGCTGCGCCCCTGATCCCGGATACGGTGGCGCCCACGATCCCGATGGTCATGGGGGTGTTGCGCTGCCCCCGCATCCCCTCAGGCGGAGAAAACGGGCTGTCCGTCTCGATAAGCAGCCTGTCCGCCGGGACGGCAGCGGCTGCCTTCTTCGGCTTTACCGCCCCCTCCCATGTGACGGGGCTGCCCACGGAAACGAACGCGCCGAGCTGCAAATACTGCCGGATGCTCTCCGGGCTGGCGGAGCAGCCGTGCAGCACGAGTGCAGGCAGGCTTTCCCTGTATCTGGAAAGGATCTCCAGCATCTCCCCGTACGCCTGGCGGACGTGCAGGATCAGCGGCTTTTGCACGGTGCACGCCAGTTCGAGCTGACGGATCAGGGCCTTCCGCTGCTCCTCTTTCGATACGGACGGTATGCTTCTGTCCAGGCCGCACTCGCCGATGCCGACGACATCCGGCTCCTCAAGGATCCAGCGTTTCAGCTGCCGCAGCGCTTCCTGCCCCGCTGCCCCGGCTGCCATCGGATGGATACCGACGGCAGCGAAAAGATGGCGATGCCTTCGGGCCAGACGGATCGCCGCCAGACTCGAAGGCATGTCATAACCGACGCACACGCCGGCAATTCTTTCCCGGGCCATCGCATGGGCAACAGCCTCCCTGTCATCGTCAAAGAGGCTGTCGTTCAGGTGCAGATGTGAATCAAACCAGGCCGGGGCAATCGGACCCGCCCCTGCCTCAGCCGATCTCACTTCCATCCTCGATATCTTCGTCCACGGTGAGCAGCGTCAGCTTTCCGGCCTGTTCATTGACAGCGCACAGCAGCATGCCGCTCGATTCAATACCGCGGATCTTCCTCGGCGCAAGGTTGGCAAACAGCACGACCTTTTTGCCTACCAGCTTTTCAGGTTCATAATGCTTCGCGATCCCGGAAAGGACCGTCCGCTCCGTATCACCGACTTTGAGCCGAAGCTGCAGCAGCTTGTCGGCTTTGGGCACCTTCTGGCACTCCAGCACCTTTGCCACGACCAGCTGGATCGGCTCGAAGCTGTCGATCCCGACTTCATCGGCCTGTTTGAAGGCAAGAGTCTGTTCCTTCGCCGCCTCCGGCTGTTCTTTAGCCGGCGTAACGGCAAACTCCTTCAGTTCTTTTTCGATGTCCAGCCTCGGGAAGAGCGCCTCGCCCTTGTGGACGCGCTGCCCGTTCATGCCGCCGAAATGCTTGATCGAATCCCAGGTCATCAGCGCTTCATCGGTGATCCCCAGCTGCTCAAAAATCCGCGCAGGCGTGCGGGGCATCACCGGGGAGATGGCAACCGCTACGATGCGCGCGCACTCCGCAAGGACGTAAAGCACCGTTCCCAGCCGGGCCCTGTCCTCTTCCCGCTTGGCAAGCACCCAGGGCATCGTCTGGTCGATGTACTTATTGCAGTCGCCGATCAGCTTCCACACCTCGCTGAGCGCGGAAGAGAACTGCAGCGCGTCCATATCCGTGGCATAGTTCTTCCACAGGTTCTCCGCCCTTTGGATGAGCTGGAGATCGATCTCCTGATACTCAGCCGGCGCGGGGACCTCGGATGCGAAATACTTTTCGATCATGGCGACGCTGCGGGAAACCAGGTTGCCCAGATCGTTGGCCAGATCTGAATTGATCCGCTTGACAAGCGCCTCATTGCTGAATTCGCCGTCCGCGCCGAACGGCATCTCACGCATGAGGAAATAGCGGATGGCGTCCGATCCGTACCGCTCGCAGAGCGCCACGGGATCGACGACGTTTCCTTTGGATTTGCTCATCTTGCCGCCGTCGATGACCAGCCAGCCGTGGCCGAAAACCTGCTTGGGCAGCGGCAGCCCCAGCGCATGCAGCATGATCGGCCAGATGAT
Source organism: Clostridia bacterium (assembly GCA_017484085.1). Lineage (GTDB taxonomy): Bacteria > Bacillota > Clostridia > Christensenellales > Aristaeellaceae > Ventricola. The sequence continues at coordinate 49,202 of JAFUTW010000026.1, read as the reverse complement.
CGTATGGAACCTGACGATCTCCTTGCCGACCAGATGCAGATCCGCCGGCCAGTACTTCTTGTACAGAGAATCGTCCTGGGAGCCGTAGCCCAGCGCCGTGATGTAGTTGGTCAGCGCATCCACCCAGACGTACACCGTGTGCTTGGGATCGAAATCCACCGGGATGCCCCATTTGAGCGAGGTCCTGGACACGCAGAGATCCTGCAGCCCCGGGAGCAGGAAGTTGTTGAGCATCTCCGCCGTGCGGGAGCTGGGCTGGATGAATTCCGGATTTGCGCGGATGTAGTCGATCAGCCAGTCCTGGTATTTGGAAAGGCGGAAGAAGTAGCTCTCCTCCCTCGTCTTCTCCACCGGGCGGCCGCAGTCCGGGCAGCAGCCGTCCTTCAACTGCAGCTCCGTCCAGAAGGACTCGCAGGGCGTACAGTACCAGCCTTCATATTCGCTCTTGTAGATGTCGCCCTGATCGTACAGCTGCTTGAAGATCTTCTGCACGGATTTGACATGGCGCTCATCCGTCGTGCGAATAAAGTCGTCATAGCCGATATCCATCAGCTTCCAGAGGTCTTTGATGCCGGCGACGATCTTGTCGACGTACTGCTGCGGCGTAACCCCGGCGTCCCTCGCCTTGCGCTCGATCTTCTGGCCGTGCTCGTCCGTTCCGGTGAGGAAATACACGTCATAGCCGGTCAGCTTTTTATAACGCGCGATCGTGTCAGCCGCCGTCGAGCAGTAGCTGTGCCCGATATGCAGCTTGTCGCTCGGATAATAGATAGGGGTCGTAATATAGAATTTGGGTTTGTCTGCCATCGTCCTGCCTCCTAGATCGAATCAGTGGTTTTCATTATAGAAATGCCGGCAGTGCTTGTCAAGAAACCGACGGGTCATACGCCTGCCATAAACGGCTTCATGTCTGCTTTATAGCACAGCGTCCCAAACTCGTCGAAGACGAGCGGCGTGGGTTCCGAATCGATATACTTGAGGATCTCATCCATCCGCACGCTCTCGGAGAAGGTCACGAATGAAAAGCTGACCCCCTGGCGCTTCGCCCTGCCGGTGCGGCCGATCCTGTGGACATAGTATTCCTTCTTGTCCGGCAGGTCGTAATTCATCACGGCCTCCACGTCGTCCACATCGATGCCGCGCGCGGCGACGTCCGTGGCCACAAGGATCTCGTATTTCCCCTTGCGGTACCCGCTCATCACCTTGTCGCGCTGCGACTGGCGGATATCCCCGTGCAGGCATTCCGCGTTATAGCCCGCTTTCTGCAGCCGCGAGCACAGCCGCGCCGTCATGTCTTTCGTATTGCAGAAGATCATGACCCGCTTGTACTCATCCGTATCCAGCAGATAGAGCAGGTTTTCATACTTCTCCTTCTGCTGGCACTCGATGATGTACTGCGTGATCTGCGGGCGGTTCTCCGCTTCCGGCTGAACCACGATCTCAATCGGATCCTTCTGGTACTTCCAGGAAACCGTCAGCACGTCCTGGTTGGTCGTCGCACTGAACATGACCAACTGCCGGGTCGGGTCGGCGCTTTCGATGATCTTCTGCACGTCTTCGATGAAGCCCATCTTCAGCATTTCATCCGCTTCATCCAGGACCATCGTGTGCACGTTCTTCAGGCGGATATTCCCCCGCTGCATGTGATCCAGCAGCCTTCCGGGCGTCGCCACGATGATCTGCGGCTGCTTTTTAAGCGCCGCCATCTGTTTTGAAAACGGCTGCCCGCCGTAAATGACAGCGATGCGCACCCCTTTGATGAAATGTGCGAGATTGGTCAGCTCCTCTGCGATCTGCTGGGCCAGCTCCCGCGTCGGCGCAAGGACGACCTCCTGCACCTGCGGGTTGTCAAGCCCCACGTACTCCAGCATCGGTATACCGAAGCCCAGCGTCTTGCCGGTGCCCGTCGGCGCGATCGCGATGATGTCGCCACCCTGCATCATCGGCGGTATGCACTTTTCCTGTATCGCAGTCAGCTCACTGAAATTCATCCAGTCGAACGCTTCGATAACCTCTTTGCTGATCCCCATTTGCTCCAGCCGGTTATGTCCCCCGGAATGCTCCATCCTCTCATCCTCCAGATTCATCGTTCACATTATGCTGCACGGTTCCGTGCAGATGTCTTCAGGCCAGCTGCGCGGCTGCGCCTTCTCTGTATGCATGCGCGGTTTTGAACCGCGTCACGTTGATCACCAGGCCGATACCTGCCATATTGGCCACCAGGTTCGTACCCCCGTAACTGATGAAGGGAAGCGGTATACCCGTAATCGGCATGACGCCGATACACATCCCCACGTTTTCAAAGACGTGGAACAGCAGCATCGCCATAACGCCGTTGATCACCAGGCGTCCGAAGGGGTCCTCAGTATGGTAGGAAAGGAGCAGCATGCGGTAGATGATGAAGGCGTACAGCCCCAGCAGGATCAGCGCGCCGCGGAAGCCCAGCGTTTCCCCTACGACGGTAAAGATAAAATCCGTATGGTTCTCCGGCACATAGTTGAGGTGCGTCAGAGTCCCCTGCGCCCAGGGGCCTGTTCCAAACAGCCCGCCCGAACCGACCGTGACCCGGGAATTGATGATCTGATAGCTGCTGCCCGTCGGGTCCGATTCCGGATTGATGAACGTCACCAGGCGCAGCCACCTGAAATTGTTGGTCCTGGCCAGATAGATGATGACCGGCGTTATCAGCATCACGGCAATGAACCCCATGATGATCATGTTTTTGATGCTGTAGCCGGAACTGAACAGCAGCACGATAAAGATGAGCACGAACACCAGCAGCGTGCCGATGTCCGGCTGCGCAAGAATGAGCACTGCCGGGATACCGAAGTGGATAAAGACATAGATCAGGTATCTCGTGTTCGGCACCGGATTTCCCGGATACCGGGTAAGCGCTTTTGAAAGCGTGATGATCAGCGCGATTTTAGCCACCTCGGAAGGCTGGAAGGTCCTGTCCAGAAACTGGAACCAGCCGCGCACACCGTTGATCTTGCTGGTAGCCAGAACGAAAGCCAGCAGCAGCGCATCAACGACATAGATGATCGGCCACATGCGCCCGATCATATCATAACGGACCGTCTGCATCATCGCCACGACGATCATGCTGATGATGACCCACAAGAGCTGCAGCCTGCCGTTGTTGGCGTCCATGACCAGGTCCTGCATGGAACGGTCGACGCCCAGCGACGGGTTGTAGTTGGCGATGGTGATCGCCAGCACCCCATAAAGCGCCAGGGCGTAAGCTCCAAACAGGAGGAGCCAGTCAAAATGAGGCCTGGCCAAATAGTCTCTGCGGAACAAAACGCTCTCCTTTCTCAGGGCCGAAGCAGGTCGGATACAGCCTGCGCGGCTGCCTTCCCCGGCCTCGTATGCATAAGCTTCCTGATCGTATATGCCGATTTCGGCAGGGACGCATCCCTTTCGATCACGACCAGTGGTTTCTTCTCAAACATCGCGGAGGCTTCCTCCCGGCTGCACGCCTGTCTCTCTTTGGCAAGCCCCTGGGTGTCATTTAAAACCAGCGTCACGTCGACCGCATGCTGCTCCAGTTCGCTGCACAGCCCGCTCAGCCGGTTCAGCGACCGGGCATCCGGCCTGGCCATCAAAAAGACGCGGTCGTTCTCACCGAAAGGCAGCCTGCGGAAGCCGCCGTCCTCCGTCGGCGTATCGATGATCAGCAGTTCGCAGTCCGCTTCAAGCATCCCGATCTCTTCGGCATAATTTTCCAGCTTGTCCGCATCCTCATGGGAAACCAACGCATATCTGAGGTCCGGGAGTTCCGGTACCGCGTAGCAGGCGGAGGAAACATCCGTCTCCCCGGACAGAGCATCAGCCAGATCCAGTACGTCCACGCCGCTGACCCCAAGCATCTCGTCAGCAATGCGACTCCCGGCCGAAGCGTCCAGCAGCACGGTCCGTTTCCCCTGCTGCGCAGCCGCGACGGCGAGCGCCGCGGCAAAGGTGGATTTTCCGGTCCCGCCGGCCTTAGAATACACAAACCACTTCATTCCCGCCACCTCAGTTGGCCAGCCAGTTGGAAGGCGGCAGGTAGTCGTCACCGCCCAATGCGCGGTGCTCCAGATAGTATTTGCAGATTTCACGCACCGTGATGGAGCAGTAGGCTCCGCTGTATCCGTGCGGGATGTATACGCAGATGGCGATCTCCGGGTTCTCATACGGCGCGAAGGCCACCATCCACGCGTTGTTTTCCAGGTCGATATCCGTCTTTTCGGCGGTTCCCGTTTTAGCGCCGATCTGCTCACCCAGCGGCATGCCCCTGGCGGTCTGTCCTTTGAAGAAGCGCGTTGCGGTACCTTCCGCTTCCGTCACGCCGTACATCCCTTCGCGTATTTTGGCGTAATACTCGTCAAGGTTCTCGTCTTCGATCTGGGAGGCCAGGATCGGCTGGCTCTTGCTCAGCACCTCGCCGTCCGGGGAGATGATGGAGTCCACCAGCCGGAGGTCATACACATACCCGCCGTTGGCGACGGCCGCCACATAGCGCGCCAGCGCAACCGGCGTAACCGTTGTGATCGACTGTCCGACGGCGCACATGATGGCCTCCGATCCGCCCCATTTGATTTCGTTCAGTTTGAGGTAGGTATCGCCGGCTACGATCTGCAGGTACACCAGTTCGCGCGGCATATCCAGTTCCTCCATCAGGATGGTACGGATATTGGGCAGCCAGTCGCTCTGGTTGTAATCGACAGCCATGTCCATGAGGCGCTTGCAGCACTTGTCCAGCTTCGCCTCTTCAAAGGTCATGCCGTAATCCTCGCCGACGTCGATGAGGATGCGCTTGATGTTGTTGAACACCAGGAAGGGGCGCCACGTCGCCTGCTCCGCAGCGCTGATGGCCTTGTTCTTGTCATACAGCGTCGTCTGGCTGCCGACGTAGCCCTGCAGCTCGCCGGGCAGATCGATGCCCGTCTTGGTCGTAAGGCCGTAGAGTGCAGCCGTCTTGTAGAGCTGGTCGTCCGTATTCTCGTACAGTCTGGAACCGACGGTATAGAAGAAGTAGTTGCAGGAATGCGTAAGGCCCTCCACGACCGTCTGGTTCGCATGCCTGGACAGCTGCCGGATGTTGATCCAGCACTTAGGCGGAGCGCTCTTGTCGTACTTGTCGAAGTAGCCTTCGTCGCTGATCAGCTCGGTCGTCGTCAGCTCGCCCGAAATGAGGCCCGCCGTCGCCGTGACCAGTTTGAAGATGGAACCCGGTGTATCGCGGGAGCCGATGGCGTAGTTGACCAGCGGATTGCGGGAATCCAGCAGGATGTTTGCCGCCGTCTCCCCGCCGATGATGAAAGCGTTGGGATCATAAGGCGGATAGCTGGCCAGGGACAGGACACGGCCTTCCATATCGATGACGACGACAGCGCCCTTTTCCGCCAGTTCGATCGGCTGCGAATCAAAGTCGCGTGTCGTGCCCTGGAGGACGGTCTTGTTCGTGTCCAGCCAGGTATCGGAGTTCAGCAGCACTTCCTGCGCGTCGCGGATGTAATTCACGTTCTCCTGCAGCGCGGATTCCGCAATGCGCTGAAGGTTGGAGTCGATGGTCAGCTTGATGTTGTTCCCGTCGGTGGCCTCCGAGGTCGAAAGCGTCCGGCTGACCGCGCCGTAGCGGTCGATCTCGACGACGCGCTTGCCCACGCGCTGCGAAGTGCAGGCGGAGAGCCAGTCCTCCATGGTCTTCTCGATGCCGTCCAGGCCGATGAGATCGGAAAGCGCGTAGCCCTTGTCCCTGTAAGAAGCGTAATAGGTATCGTAGTTCTGGATCTTTCCGATATAACCGATGACATGGGCGGCAAGCGTTCCGTTCGGATAGACGCGCTGCGTGCTGACCGCCACGGTGATCCCCTCCAGGGTCAGCGCCTTTGCCTCGATCTCGATGACGGTCTCCCAGCTGACGTTGGAGGCGATGGTGATCGGCTGGGAAAGGAAAGCATTGTTCTGCATGGTTTCCCAGACGCCCAGCACCTGTATTTTCTTGTCGTCGCTCAGCTCGTCGGGGATCCTGTAGCGGCGGCAGAGAGAAGAGAAGAGCTGCTGCTGTTCAACGTTCTGCACATAAAAGTTGCTGCGCCACATTCTCTCCCTGGCGTTTTGCTGTGCCTGGGTATAGTCGTTGTTGTTCCACGAAAAGATCCACAGCCCGGTCATCTCATCCCGCACCAGGGAGAAGGAGGTGTCCATCTTGCCCCCGTTCCTCTCCACAATGTCGATGACGCTGATGATCGAGTTCGTGTACACCTGGCTCTGGGAAAGCGTCCTCCCGTTTGCATCCGTCGAGGAGGGCACATAGTTCGGATCCCGGTAGAACTGAACATTGTAGACCTGCTTGTCATAGGCCAGCGTCAGCGAATTGACATCCATGATGGTGCCGCGCGAGCCCTTGCTCGTGATCGTCTTGGTCTTTTTGGCATCCGCAGCTGCGCGGTTCTCGTCATAATCGATGATCTGCAGCTGGAACAGCCTTGCAGCCAGCACGATAAACATGAGGGCGACGATCACAGCGATCGTACGGTACCTGCCCAGATAGCGATTGCTCATGTTTGTGACCTTTCAGCATTCTTAAACGGGGGATACTTCTTTTTTCGGCACGCGGAGGATCCGGTCTACCGCGAGCAGCACCGGGAGCGTCCACACGGCCGTATATCCGCAGCACAGGACCATGCGCAGCAGCGTTACCAGCCCCTGCTGCGCGCCGATCAGAAACAGATAGCCGATGTCTGTGAACTCCCGGATGAGTGTCATCGCAAAACCGAGCGCCATCGCCTGCAGCCACCTGTGATAGCGGCGCTTTCCAAACCTGTTCTGCAGCAGGGCCTTCCCCGCAGGGGCCGCATAACCGATGAACGTATAGATGATGATGTTCAGCGCAAGTACATAGCCTACAGCTGCGTCGTACAGGAGCCCCATGATGGCGCCGGCGCAAAATCCGCCGTACGTGCCGTAATGGAACCCCAGTGCCACCAGCGCCGCGATCATAAGATCAGGCGCGATGCTCTGAAGGCGGAGAAAGGACGACAGATTCGTCTGGCACAAGACCGCAAGGACTGTTATCGCCAGTATTTTAAGCGCCCTGGTCAAGACTCTATCACCTCGTCACGGATCAGAAGCCCTCCGGGAAATCGGCGGGTTCGTCCTCTTCATACCATTCCTCATCATCCTGCGCAACTGTCTCGTCTTCCGGCACAGCCGTCACGTCATCAGTCTCAGCCGTCCCGGCTTCCGTTTGCGCACCGGGCTGCGTCTGTCCTTCTCCTGCCTCCCGGAAACGCTCTGCCATGTCACCCATGGCCTCTTCGTCAATGACAAAGTCAATGACTTGCGGCGCAGGGGTCGGCGTTGCGCGTCCCGGCGCATCCGGCAGCGGCACCGGGGTGGATGCCGTAAGGCGCTCCTCCTCGATTACAGCCTGCGGCCTTGCCGTGGCTATGGGTGCGACGATGACCTCCGTGTTGTTGTAGTTCTCAGGCATCTCTTCCACCTGCGCATAGTACCGCAGGACCAGCACATTCTCGATGTGCTCAAAATCCGCCGCAGGCTCCACCACGATATAGTGCTTGTTGTCTTCGATCGCGCGGGTGCTTTCCCGGACATAGCCGATGACGAGGCCCTTGGGGAAGGACACGCCGACGCCGGAGGTAATGACGCGGTCTCCCGGTCTGGGTACGCTGTCGGCAGAGAGATAATACATGCGGCAGAGCGCTTCCCCACTGCTGCCCAGCGTGCCCTTCACGGCGCCCTGGTCGCGGCTGCTTTCGATCAGCGCCGCAAGGCTCGCCTGATCGTCGATGATCGTGATGACCTTCGATGTTGTGTCGAAGACCTCGTAGACATATCCGACAAGGCCGTCCGCCGTGATGACAGCCATCTGGTTGTCAACGCCGTCCCGTCTGCCCTTGTTGATCGTAAACGTTGAAAAGTAGTTTCCGGTTTCGCTTGCGATCACGCGGGCCAGGACGGGATTCATATCCGCCTTGGTCTCATATTCACCGAGCAGCGCCCTCAGCTGTGTGTTCTCCTCCACGACCTCATCATACAGCAGGCTCTTTAAGATCAGCTCATCATTCTGTGCCTTCAGCTGATTGTACTCATATTCGATATTGCTCCTCAGTTTGAGGCGGTACAGGTATCCGCCGACATACTGCGTGGCAGCCGAAACCGTGCGCTGAAGGACCGTCATGCCCGTATTCAGGATCGCTTCCGGCGAAAACAGACCGCCCGTCGACTGATGGTAGATGGTCAGCGCCATGAGCAAGATCAGGAACAGGACAAAGGCCCTCCGGATAAACCGGAACAGAACAGGATGTTTGTTTCTCATGCGCATCATCCTTCAGATGGATTACAGCTTTTTGTTTTCGACGGAACTGCTGTAGACTTCAAAGTGATCCGCCATATAGCCGGCGCCCAGCACCGCGCACTCTCCCGCTTCTCTGGCAATCAGGGAAGGCACGCCGAACGCGTCCGTGATCTTGTCTGCGAGCTTCGGCAGCAGGGAGGATCCGCCGCAGACCATGATTCCGTTTTTCAGTACGTCCACGCACATCTCCGGCGGCACGCGGGTCAGGACCCACTTGACCGCCTCCAGGATCTGGTCCAGCACGGTGCAGACTGCGGCGCGGATGCCCTCGATCCGGATTTCCGCAGTCGTCGGCATGCCGGTCGCGATATCTCTGCCGCGCACGACGATATACCTGTCCGATGTATCCGGCCGGGAAATATCCGTAAGGTCGAATTTGATCTGCTCCGCCGTATGCTCCACGATCGACATTTCGTACTCCCGGCGGATGTGCTCCACGATCTCTCTGTCGATCTGGTTCCCTCCGACGGGAACGCTGTGGCTGATCACGATGCCGCCCATGGAGGTCAGCGCGATCTCCGTCTTGCCTGCACCGATATCCACGATGAAGCTGCCCTGCGGCTCATACACCGACAGGCCTGCCCCGATACCGGAAGCGATGATGGAATCCGTAATGACCATCGCCCTGCAGCCGATGGTTTCGACCGTCCGCTTCAGGATGCTCTCCTCCATCCGCGTACAGCCGATCGGCTTCACGGCGATCGCGCGCGGCTTCAGGCGAACGGTGCCGATCGCTTTGTTGACGAAATACTGGATCATCAGCTGCGCCGTCTCAAGATCTGTGATCTTGCCCTGCTGAACCGGATGCAGGATGCGGATGCGGTTGTCCGAGCGGCCCGCGACCTCTTCCGCGCTGTCGCCGATCGCAACGATCCGGCCGTTTTTGCCCGAGTCCATGGCGACGGCGGAGGCCTCATTGATGACGATCCCTTTTCCGCGCACATAGATCCGCGTGCGGTTCGTGCCCATGTCGATCGCGAGATCCGCGGGAGAAAACTGTCCAAGCGCCAATGCTCACACCTCCCGGTTTCTTCAGCCTTCGCTCAGCGCTTCGATCAGGCGCTTTGCGGTATGCATGGGCAGCCCGACCACATTGGACCAGGAGCCGTCGATCCTGTCGATAAAGACGCCCGCGCGTCCCTGTATCGCATATGCTCCGGCCTTGTCATACGGCTCATCCGTGGAAAGGTACGCTTCCATTTCCTCTTCACTGATATCGAGAAAATGGACCTTCGTCTCTTCCACTTCCGTGAGACTCCGTCCGGTTTTCGTGTTGCATACGGTAACGCCGGTCAGTACGGAATGCCATCTGCCGGAAAGCTGCTGCAGCATATGTCTGGCGTCGTCGCGGTCCTTCGGTTTTCCCAGCCTGTCGCTGTCAACAAAGACCAGCGTATCCGCAGCGAGGATGATCGCAGAGGGGTGCGCAGGCGCGACCGCCGCAGCCTTTCGCTGCGACAAAACGGCTACCGTCTCTTTTGGCGTACCTGCAAAATGCTCGTCCGCCTGTGAAACGTCCGTTTCAAAACTGAGCCCCAGCATCTGCATCAGTTCCTTCCTTCTGGGGGAACCGGAGGCCAGGACGATCGGATAAACCTGTTTCATGTTTCCTTCCCAATCTTTGGCTGTACTAATGAAAAACAGGCCTCAGCCTGTCTTCAGTTTCACCGGAAGACGATCTTTCCGTCCTCCATGGAGGCGATCCTCGCCAGCGAATACAGGGGGATCCCCTCCTTTTCCAGTCTCTCCGGCCCGGACTGGAAAGACTTCTCGATGACGATCCCCACGCCGGCCAATACCGCACCGGCGGATTCGATCAGCTTTTTCGCGCCGAAAGCAGCTTCGCCGCTCGCCAGGAAATCATCGATAAAAAGGACCCTGTCGCCGGACGGCAGGAAGTCGCGCTTTGCCGTCAGATCATACTGCGTCCCCTTGGTGAAGGAGCGCACCGTCGTCGCCAGCAGATCCCCCGTCAGAATACGGGAAGCCTGTTTTTTCATGATGACCAGCGGGACTTCCAGGCACAGCGCCGTAAAGGCCGCAGGGGCGATGCCGGAACTCTCGATCGTCGCAACGCGGTCGATCTTCTCCGCACGGAAGCGTTCCGCAAAGCACTTTCCGATCTCCTGCATGAGGGAGACATCCACCTGGTGGTTGAGAAACGTATCGACAAGCAGAATGTCGCTGCCGATCACCTTGCCCCGTTCCGTAATCGCCTGTTCCAGCAGTTTCATTGAACATCCCCCTTTACTGTCCCGCCGCCGTTTCCGGCTGCGCAAGATCACTGCGTATCGCCTTCAGCACCGCTTCGCCAAGCGCCTCCCGGCTGCCGTAATCCGTCCCGTCAAACCATCGGATCCCCGGTTCGCGGGTAAACCAGGTCATCTGCCGCTTTGCGTAGCGCCTGGTATTCCGCTTGATGAGGCGGACGGCTTCCGCCTTGTCGTATTCGTCGTCCCGCAGGCCCTTGATTTCCTTGTATCCGATCGCCTGTGCGGCGCCGGCCCATCTTTCAAAAGGAACCCTCTCGTTCATCCTGTCCCACTCAAGGAACAAACCTAACTTTATCATTTCATCTACACGCTTGTCAATCTGTTTATAGAGGACGTCCCTCGGAAGGCTCAGCCCGTAGGGAATGACGCAAAAATCCCGCTCCTGCTCCCGCTCCTCTTTAGGGAGAGCCGCATCCCCCTCGCCTGCCACCTCCAGCGCACGGATCACCCTGCGCACATCGTTGGGATGCAGACGCGCCGCCGCTTCCGGATCCTTTTCCTTCAACAGATCGTGGAGCTTTTGCTTTCCCTCCGGTGCGTCCGCGATCTCATGCAGCTCTTTTCTGTAAGCATCATCCCCCGGCTTGCTCCCTAGGGTCATCCGGTAGCGCACCGCGTCAAGATACAGTCCCGTCCCGCCAATCAGCAGAGGCAGCTTTCCTTTTGAAAGCAGTCCGCGGATCAGCGCTTTGGCGCGCTTTTCGTAGTCCGCCACCGTAAACGGCTCGTCCGCCTCGCAGATATCGATCAGGTGGTGCGGTATACGTTCCTGTTCCCCGCTGCCCACCTTCGCTGTTCCGATATCAAAGCCGCGGTACACCTGCATGGAATCCATGGAGATGATCTCAGCGTCCAGGCGTTCCGCCACGTAAAGCGCGACACCGCTCTTACCGCTGCAGGTCGGCCCCACGATGGCCGGCACGATCGGCCTTTCACCCATTTTTATCGCCTCAGTGATTGATTCGTTTAAACCGCTTTTCGATTTCGCTCCTCGTCAGCACGACGACAAGCGGCCGTCCGTGCGGGCAGGTCGGCGGCGTATCCTGGTCCATGATATCGTTGAGCAGCGTTACGATTTCCTCCATGGCGATCCGGTCCCCGCCCTTGATCGCCTTTTTGCAGGCCATCTGAAGGATCGCGTCCCTGCGCTTCTGTCTCGTCGCCAGCACGCGCAGCTCCGCCAGGCTCTCAACAAGATCCAGAAAGGCCCCTTTGCCTTCCGGTTCGCCGAGGACGCAGGGGACGGCCCGGATCTGATAAGCATCCTCGCCGAAGGCTTCGAAATCGTAGCCGGCGTCCCGGATCTCCTGCGCGTAATCCTCGATTTTCGCTTTGTCCTGCGGCGTAACATGCACGATCTGCGGCACCAGAAGGGGCTGGCTGCCCAACCCCAGATCGACCTGGCGCATCAGCCGTTCATACAGCACGCGCTCATGCGCGGCATGCTGGTCTACCATCAGCATCTGCCGGTCGTTCTGCAGGATGATGTATGTGTCAAAGAGGACGCCCACAACGGAATACCCCCGGTATCCCTTCTGCAAGGGCGCTTCAGCCGGCGCCGGCGCCTCCGGCCGGGGCACCTCCGGCTCCATCCGGGGCGCTTCTGGCTCCTGCTTTCGTCCGCCGTCTTCTTCCGGCCGCCGCGCGGCAAAGAGCTCCTGCGGCTGCGCCGTATAGAGCACAGAGGGCCGTTCCCGCAATGGGGCTGTCTCCCGCTCAGGCCCGGCAGGCATTCCGGATGAGAAGATCCTGCGGCCCGCTTCGGCGGCATCGATGGCTTCCGCGTCCCCGGATGCAGGCTGAACTGCCGCCGGAGGCTCTTCCATCCTCTGCTGCTCCGTCTGAATGACAGCTTCCTCTACGGCCTTCTGGGCCTGCAGCGCCCCTTCTTCGGTACTCGTATCGATGATGCGCAAGGCTGCCTTTGCGGCGGGTACCGGCTCTCTGCCTTCATCCAGCGTGATCCTCGGCGCGTTGTCGATCGGGTCCGGTGAAAAAGCGGACAGGACCGCCGTCCTTACCTTTTCAAAGATGGCATGTTCGTCGCTGAAGCGCACCTCCAGCTTGTTGGGGTGCACGTTTACGTCCACCATATTGCCCGGCATATCCAGAAGGAGGACGCAGATGGGATAATGCCCGATCGTGACCCGCTCCCGGCAGCCCGTTTCCAGCGCCTGGGACAGCAGCGGGCTGCGGATGTTCCGCCCGTTGACGATGAACGTCTGCCGGCTGCGGCTCGTGCGCGCTTCATCGCCGATCCCCACATAGCCGCTGATCGAAACCGCGCCTTCCGCATGAACCGGGACGACGCTGTTGGCCGTATCCCGGCCGTAGATGCTAAAAACCGCGTTCTTCAGATCCCCGTTGCCGGAGGAGGCGTAAACCTGTTTGCCGTTATTGATGAAGCGGAAAGACCTGTCCGGTCTGCCCAGAATGAAGCGCGCCACGACCTCGGATACCTTGGCCGCCTCCGTCGCCGGCTTCTTGAGGAATTTCAGCCGGACCGGCGTGTTGTAGAACAGATCCCGGACGACGATCGTCGTCCCTTTCGGGCTTGCCGCATCGCTAATTTCCTTGAAGACGCCGCCCTCGTTGATGACGCGGATACCGGTCTCCTCACCGCCGGACGTCGTCAGCGTCACCCTGGAGACGGCGGCGATGGAGGCAAGCGCCTCCCCCCTGAACCCCAGGGTATGCAAATCGTACAGATCCTTTTCGTCCCTGATCTTGCTGGTCGCATGCCGTTCAAAAGCCATGCGGATATCCTTCTTGCGGATTCCCCTGCCGTTGTCGCTGACGCGCATATAGCTGATGCCGCCGTCCCGGATCTCGATCGTGACGGAGGTCGCCCCCGCATCCAGGCTGTTTTCGATCATCTCTTTGACAGCCGAAGCAGGGTTCTCCACCACCTCGCCCGCGGCGATCATGCCGATAACTTCATCACTCAGCCGGGCAATCGGTCTGTACTCTTCCATCTGTGCTCCTTTAAGCCCTTCTGGCCTTTTCCTTGTACGTAAACAGCAGATTCAGCGCTTCGATCGGCGTCAGGGACAGCACGTCCAACTCCTGCAGTTCCTTCACCAGTTGCAGCGCGGGCGTCTCGAACAGGTTGACCTGTTTGGGGCTCTGTCCTTTTCCGTCATCCAGGATATCCTGCCCCAGGCTGTTGTGGTTCTCGTCATTGGTCTCCAGTCTGGCCAGGATCTCATGCGCTCGCATGATCACCTGCCGCGGGATGCCGGCCAGGTAGGCGACGTGGATACCGAAGCTCTTGTCCGTCCCGCCGCGTTCAACTTTGCGGAGGAAGACGATATTCTCCCCGTGCTCCAGCACACTGACGCGGTAATTGACGACGCCGGGCAGCCGCCCTTCCAGCTCGCTCAGCTCGTGATAGTGCGTCGCAAACAGCGTCTTGGCGCCGATTTTTTTCTTGTCCACCAGGTACTCGACGACAGCCCATGCGATGCTGAGGCCGTCAAAGGTGCTCGTTCCGCGGTCGATCTCATCCAGGATGATCAGCGAGCGCTCCGTCGCGTTGTTCAGGATGTGGGCCATCTCGTTCATTTCCACCATGAAAGTGGACTGCCCGCCCGCCAGATCATCCGATGCGCCGATACGGGTAAAGATCCGGTCGATGATGCCGATTCTGGCGCTATCGGCCGGCACAAAGCTGCCGATGTGCGCCATCAGCGCGATGAGCGCCGTCTGCCGCATATAGGTGCTCTTGCCCGCCATGTTCGGCCCCGTGATGATCATCATCCGGTTGTCTTCCGTATCCATAACGGTGTCGTTCGGGATGAAAGGGTCGTCCGTCGGCATGGCCCGTTCCACGACCGGGTGCCTGCCGCCGCGGATTTCCAGGCATCCGTCCTCCGTGATCTCCGGCTGCGTATAGCCGTTGCGGATGGCGGCCATCGCCAGCGCGCAGAGCGCGTCCAGCGTCTTCACACCGTCTGAAAGGCTTTGGATCCGCGGGATCTGCTCCACGAGCCTGTCCCGGATCTCGGAAAAGAGCTGCTGCTCCAGGCGGACGGCCTTTTCCTGCGCGCCCAGCACAGTCTCCTCGATCTCATGCAGTTCCTGGGTCGTATACCGCTCGCAGTTTGCCAGCGTCTGTTTCCTGGTGTAACGGTAAGGCACCTGGCTGTAATTGGATTTGGTCACCTCGATGTAGTAACCGAAAACCTTGTTGTATTGGATCCGCAGATTCTTGATGCCCGTCAGCTCGCGTTCTTTTGCCTCCAGGTCCAGTATCCACTGTTTCCCGTCGCGGGAAGCCGCGCGGTAGCGGTCCAGTTCTTCGTTATACCCCTCTCGGATGAACCGTCCGTCGCTGAGCAGCGCAGGCGCATCCGGGTCGATCGCCCGCTGGAGCAGGTCTCTCACATCTTCCATCGGCGACAGCTTCTCTTGAAGCGCCGTAAGCGTCGCCTGCTCCGGCAGCTTCTGCATCGCGTCGCGGATGCCCGGTATGTGGGACAGCGACTCGCAGAGCGCGAGGCAGTCCTTGGGCATGACCGTCCGGTAGGCCACCCTGCTGAGCAGGCGCTCTATGTCGTAAACTCTGTCCAGTTCGGCGCGGAGTTCATCGAGGGTGATCTCGTCTTCCTTCAGCATACGGACCGCGTCCAGCCGTTCCCGTATGGCGGAAGCCACGGCCAGCGGCTGCTCGATGAACGCGCGCAGCTGCCTTGCGCCCATGGAGGTGCAGGTATAATCCAGCACGCCCAGAAGAGAATTCTTTTTCTGCTTGGTCCTCAGAGATTCCGTGAGTTCCAGGTTTCGCCTGGCCGTCTGATCCAACGCCATGTACTCCCGGCTGTGATAAGGGCGGATCGCAGTGATATGCACCATCGCGTTTTTCTGCGTGTCCCGCAGATACTTAATAAGCGCTCCGGAAGCGCGTACCGCGGCCTTCTGGTCTTCCAGCCCGAAAGAGGCGAGCGACTGCACGCCGAAATGCTCCAGCAGGTTTTTCTTTGCTTTGGCCGGCGCGTAATCCTCTTTTTCCAGCACGGAGACCTTTGCCGTCCAGTCGCCGCCCTGCGGTACCTCGTTTGCAAGCACCTCGCTCGGCAGGATGCGGGCGATCTCATTGTCCAGCGACTCGCGCCCGGCTGAGGTCTCGTACGCATAGAATTCACCGGTCGATACATCGGCGAACGCGATGCCGGCCCGCTTCCCATCCAGGCAGAGCGACAGGATGTAGTTGTTCTTTCTCTCGCTCAGCATGGAAGGCTCGATGACCGTTCCGGGCGTCACGACCCGGATCACGTCCCGCTTCACAAGCCCCTTTGCCGTCGCAGGGTCCTCCATCTGCTCGCAGATGGCGACCTTATACCCTTTTTCGATCAGCTGATTGATGTAGGTTTCCGCGCTGTGGAACGGGACGCCGCACATCGGCGCCCGCTCTTCAAGCCCGCAGCTTTTCCCGGTCAGCGTCAGGTCCAGCTCCCGCGATACCAGCTGCGCGTCCTCAAAAAACATCTCATAGAAATCGCCCAGCCTGAAAAACAGGATCATCCCCGGATACGCTTTTTTCGTCTCCAGGTACTGGCGCATCATGGGCGTCATTCCGGCCATTCATTACCTCCAAAAACTTATCTGCCGGCAGCTCCGGCACAGCCGCCGCACGTCGCGCAGCTTCCGCTGCACCCGCCTGCCGTGCGCACTTCTCCGGTAATCGTAAATTCCAGGACCTGGTTTACGCGGTTCATCAGTTCGGAGAAGGCCTGGCGCGCTGTCATGGCCTGCTCCACGCTCGGCAATTCAGAAAGAAGCTTTTCCATCTCCTGCACCTGAGCATACAGGTTTTCCGCCTCTTCATCCCCGCTTCTCAGCGCCGCAAGGTGCCGGGCTTTCAATTCTTCCAGATTGGCACGGATCGCAGCGGCAGCCGGATCCCGTTCCATCTCTTCTTCAGCCAGCTTCATCTGCGCATAAGCGCCGGACGATGTGATGGCCTCTCCCAGCGCCCGCGTGCATTCGATCACCCGATCCATACGTCAAACACCTTTCTCCATCCGCACGCCTGTCAGCGTGCTCTCCTTGGCATCTGTTATTTTAATCTCCACGAACTGCCCGACGAGGGATGCGTCGCCCGGGAAGTTCACGGTGACGTTATATTCGTTTTTGCCGGACACCTGCAGCGGATCGCGCCTGGACGGCCCTTCCGCGAGCACGCGCTGGATCTGTCCGATCTGGCTTTTCAGCCGGCGCTTCGTGATGTCCTTCTGCAGCGCGATCAGTTTCTGTATCCGCTCGGAGGAGACCTCCGCAGGCACCTGATCCTTCATCGACGCAGCCGGCGTCCCGATCCGCGGCGAATAGATGAAGGTAAAGGCGCTGTCAAACTCCACCGTGCGGACGAGGTCGCAGGTCTCTTCAAAATCCGCCTCCGTCTCTCCCGGGAAGCCGACGATCAGATCCGTGGAAAGCGCGATATCCGGGACAGCCGCCCGCAGATGCGAGACGATCTCCAGGTAACGCTGCTTCGTATACCGGCGGTTCATCGCTTTCAGGATCCGGTCGCTTCCGTGCTGGGCCGGGAGATGCAGGCTGTGACAAACGTTCTTTGCGCCGGCCATCACCCCGATCAGCTCCTCGGAGATGTCCTTGGGATGCGATGTCATAAACCGCAGCCGCGGGATACCGGTCTCATCAGCTGCCTTCAGCAGCTGCGCAAAGGAGAGCTCGCCCTGTCTGTCCAGGCCGTAGGAGTTGACGTTCTGCCCCAGGAGCATGACCTCACGGATGCCTTCCTTCTGCAGCCCGCGGATTTCCTCCAGAACCCTGGCAGAATCTCTGGAGCGCTCTCTTCCCCGCACGTAAGGGACGATGCAGTAGGAGCAGAAATTGTTGCACCCGTACATGATCGTGACATACGCCGATATGGCGCTGCTGCGCAGGACCGGCAGCTCCTCCGGTATCGCGCTCCTGTCGTCCTGCAGGATCTCGATGACCCGGCGCCTCTCGCACACCCTCCTGTAAAGCAGTTCCGGAAGCCGGTGAAGGTTGACCGTGCCGAAAGCCAGATCCACGAAGGGATACTGCCGCAGGATCTCCTCGCCCATGCCCGGCTGCTGCATCATACAGCCGCAAACCGCCACAAGCAGATGCGGCCGGGTCTTCTTCAGTTCTTTCAGCCAGGTCACATTGCCCAGCGCCCGCCTCTGCGCATTGTCGCGGACGCAGCAGGTATTGAAGATCACAAGATCCGCTTCTTCCCTGCCGGCGGCTTCCGTAAGCCCCATGGAGACGAACAGCCCCGCCAGCGTTTCGCTGTCACGCTCGTTCATCTGGCAGCCGTAGGTCACGATACAGTAGGTCTTCGGCCTGTCTTCCAGTTTGCGGAAAGCCTCCGCATAGGCTTTCTGCTCGCCCAGCTCCTGCGGGCTCAGTTCCTTAGCCGGCATCCTGTCCATTCTTTGCTTTCCTTCCCTCATCCTGCCGGGCGCGGTTCTCCTGCCCTGCCGTGCGGATGCTTTTTTCTTTTACCTGCCGAAGCTGCAGCCCGGCGCGCTTGCGCGTCAGCTCCATCAGCCCCAGCCGCGTCAGCCCGTAGACCTTCGTCTGTGAGCTGTCCTCTTTGAGCGTTTGCTTCAGCGTTTCCTCCAGTAGCGCGCGGTGTTCCGGCTGCGCCATATCGATAAAATCGATGATGACGATGCCGCCCGTATTGCAGAGCCTGAGGTGCCGGGCAGCCGCGACGGCGGCCTCCAGATTGACTTTCAGCGCGGTTTCTTCCCCGCTGCCTTTCGGATTCGCTTTCCCGGAATTGACATCGTAAACCGTCAGCGCCTCACAGTAGTCGACGGTCAGATAGCCGCCGCAGGGCAGCCAGTGTACCCTGTGCAGCGCCTTTTCTTCCGCCGTATCCACTCCGTACAGCACGCCCGGGGCCCTGTCCTGCCCGCCGGTCAGACAAACTTCCGCCTCCCTGTCCAGCCGCCCCTCTTCCTTGGCCTGCAGCAGATGCCGATAGCAGGCCCCATCGTCTGTCAGGACCTTTTGCACCGTCTTGTTTAAAAACCTGCCGATGAGTTCATCCTCATAGCCGTAGGACCTGAGCATCCCCGGAGTGTGCTCCGTTTGTGCCCGTTTTTCCATCTCCCGCCACTCGCGGCGCAAGGCTTCCAGTTCGACTGCCATTTCGGATTCCGACGCCGCGGCGGCAGCGGTCCGCAGGATGGCGCCCTCTCCTTCTTCCAGCCATCCGCCGAGAAGCGTCTTCAGCCTTTCGCGCACCGCTGCCTCGCGGATCTCCCCGGAAACGCTGATTTTCCCCTTTCCGGGCTGATAGACGAGCCACCTTCCCGCAAGGCCGATCCGGCGGCTAACCCTGTAGCGTTTGTCCGGGTTGGTCTGTGCCGCAAAACCCTGCACGATCAGGTAATCGCCCTGTTTGACTTTTTGCCCCTCGAGCGGAAGAAAAGCTTCCCTGCCGCTCCCGATATCGACAAACGCGACGTCCAGCGCCGGCTGCAGCGATTTCACACGCGAAAGATAAACTGCATTGCCCTGCTCGGCAGCATCCAGGTCAAAATAGCGGATCTCCGAGACCCTTCCGTCTTCCACCAGCGCAATGCGCGCAACGCTTTTCCTTCGCTCCGCAATTACGATCCGTTCCACAGCGTCAAGCCTCAATCAGCGGGATCAGGTGCCCGTCTCTTTCCGTATACAGCCCTGTCCTCCTGATCCGGCAGCCGGTTTCCTGAAGCCCCGCTTCGCGCAGCAGCGTCGCAAACAGAAGATCCGGCTTCAGCGTCGCAGCCTCCGTAAAGGAGACGGCCGCATCCAGCGTCACGCCGTTTTCCGCCTTCGCCCCTTCCAGTTTCCGGATCATCGGGCGGATGTTCACCAGCGTTTCCGCGCTTTTGCTCTTACGGACCGCCATGATTTCCTCTTTTGCGAGGAACGATGCCAGGCTCTCCAGCAAAGCCTCACTGTCGGGGCCCGTCACCGCGTAGCGGTAACCGGCATGCGTCAGCAGCTTTCCCAGTTTGGGAAAGCGGTCATCCACCAGTCTCACGCGCCCCGGCTGCATGACGGGCGGCAGTGCCCGGCGCATCGCCTGCAGGCACTCTTCTTCCGTCCGCTCTTCACCGAGGGCGACATCCACCAGTTCCGCGTCGCCCGGGATTCCGCTGGAAAGCGCGGATGCAAAGGACATGAGGATATGCGGATTGTATCCGTTGGAATAAGCGACCGGCAGTCCGCTCCTGCGGAGCGCGCGCTGCATGGTGCGCTGCAGGTCCAGCAGCCCTAGATGCCGGATGGTATCTCCCTTGGCAAACTCCATCAGCATTCTCATCTGCCCACACACGCTCCTTCAAACCGCTTGAGTCCGCAGCCCCGGCAGCCCTTCCGGCAGTCTGCCGTCGTCTTTGCCGCCTCCGCGCGCTCCTTTTCGCTCCACAGGAAAGCTTCCGTCACGCCCGCATCGATGAACGACCAGGGCAGGATCTCCCCTTTTTCGCGCCGCCGGTTGGCATAGAAAGCCGGATCGACGCCGCACTTTTCAAAGGCCTCCATCCAGCTGTCGAAGCGGAAGCAGTCCGTCCATCCGTCAAACCGGCAGCCGCCTCGCCAGGCTTCCTCCAGGACGGCAGCCAGACGCCGGTCTCCTCTGGCAAAGCAGGCCTCCAGGAAAGAGACCTCCGGCGTATGCCAGTTGAATTCCACGCCTTTGATCTTCATGATGCCGCGCAGATAGCGCTGCTTTTCGTCGAACTGCTGCAGCGTATCCTGCGGTTCCCACTGGAAAGGCGTAAAGGGCTTGGGCACGAAGCAGGAGGCGCTGCAGTGGATCCTCAGCCCTTTGGCTCGCAGCTGTTTCGGCGTTTTGAAGTAGCACTCCGCCACTTTGCGGCTCACCTCGGCCATGCCGTCCAGGTCTTCCGTGGTTTCCGTCGGCAGGCCGAACATGAAGTACAGCTTTACGGAGCTCCACCCTTTCATGAACGCGCCGGAAACCGAGGTCAGCAGATCCTCTTCCGTTATGCCTTTGTTGATGACGTCGCGCAGGCGCTGGGTCCCCGCTTCCATCGCATAGGTGAGACCCGTCTTGCGCACCTTCTGCGTCTCTTCCAGCACTTCCTCAAGGTCGCTGTCCAGCCGCAGGGAAGGCAGCGAGATCCCTACCTTCTCTTTTGAAAACTCCTCCATCATCTCCCGGGTCAGCTCCTTGAGGCAGGAATAGTCGCCGGTCGAGAGTGAGGACAGCGTGACCTCCTCGTAGCCGGTGCTCTTCAGCTGCGCCCGGATGAGTTCCATGACGCGCTCCCGGCTCCTCTCCCGCACCGGGCGGTAGATCATGCCTGCCTGGCAGAAGCGGCAGCCCCGCGTGCAGCCGCGCAGCACCTCGATATTGATGCGGTCATGGACGATTTCCATGTAGGGGACGATCGGCGCCGTCGGATACGCTGCGCTTTCAAGATCCGGGATCATGTTTTTCCGGATGACGGCAGGCACATCTTCTCTGAGCGGCCGGAAAGCCGCGATCGTTCCGTCGTCGTTGTAATCCGTTTCGTACAGCGACGGGACATAGACGCCGGGGAGCTGCGACAGCCGCAGCAGGCATTCTTCGCGCGATACGCCCTCTTCCTTCGCCTGCCGCACGACGTCCACCGTCTGCAGGATATTGACCTCGCCGTCGCCGATCGAAAAGGCATCCACAAAGCAGTGCAGCGGTTCCGGATTGAACGCGCAGGGTCCTCCGGCGATGACGACGGGATCCTCCCAAGTGCGCTCCGCGGTATGGAGCGGGATGCCGGCCAGATCCAGCATCTCCAGGATGTTCGTATAGCTCATCTCGTACTGGAGGGTGAAGCCCAGCATATCAAAGCGGCGGATCGGCGTACGTGTTTCCAGTGAGAACAGCGGGACCTTCTTTTCCCGCATCAGGTCCGCCATATCCGTCCAGGGCATAAACACCCGCTCGCACAGCGCATCCTCACGCCGGTTGACGATGTCGTAGAGGATCCTGGAGCCCAGGTGAGACATGCCAACTTCGTAGACATCCGGAAAGGCAAACGCGTAGTGGACCTTTACGCTGTCCCAGTCCTTCAGTATGCAGTTCAACTCCCCGCCCATATAGCGGGCGGGCTTCTGTACGCTGTCCAGCAGGCTTTCAATCTGTTCGCTGATCAAGTGCTTTCTTCTCCCTCTTGTCACGGCTCACCCCGGCAGGGCGACGAGAAAGGCGCACCATACGGTGCGCCAGAGCCCTTACTTCGTTCCGAAGAGTCTGTCTCCGGCATCTCCCAAACCGGGCACGATATAACCATGCTCATTCAGTTTTTCGTCCACGTGGGCCACGAAGATATCCACGTCAGGGTGATCTTCCTGAACCCTGGCGATCCCCTCGGGCGCCGCGATCAGGCTGACCAGCTTGATGTTGGTACAGCCGCGCTTCTTGATGAAGCCGATGGCTGCGGAGGAAGAGCCGCCCGTCGCCAGCATCGGGTCGACCAGAAGGATCTCGCGCTCCTCAGCATCAGCCGGCAGCTTGCAGTAGTACTCGACCGGCTCCAGCGTCTTGGGATCACGGTAGAGGCCGATATGACCCACCTTTGCGGTCGGCACGAGGGAACGGATGCCGTCCACCATGCCCAGGCCTGCACGCAGGATCGGCACGATAGCCAGCTTCTTTCCGGCGATCATGTTGGTCCGGGTCTCGCAGATCGGCGTCTTGACCACGACCTCCTTGAGCGGCAGGTCACGGGTCACTTCAAAGGCCATCAGGGTGGAGATCTCCGTGAGTAACTCGCGGAATTCCTTGGGGCCGGTCTTCTCATCACGCATGATGGACAGCTTGTGCTGAATCAGGGGATGGTCAAAAACATGTACAGTTGACATGGGCTTTCCTCCTTTTGCGATACGTGTATAAGCACTAACTTTAATTATAGCATTTGAGAGCCTGCCAAACAAGCATTTTGAGAAAAAGGAGAGAGAATTGCTTCTCTCCCCACACTTTATGCATTTGCAAGTTCCCGAAGGACCTGGACGCGGTCCGTATGCTCCCAGGGCAGGTCTACATCCGTGCGGCCGAAGTGGCCGAACGCCGCCGTCTGCCGGTAGATCGGGCGCCGCAGATCCAGCATGCGGATGATGCCGGAAGGCCGCAGATCAAACGCCTTGCGCACGATCTCGATCAGCTTTTCTTCGCTGACCTTGCCGGTCCCCTGGGTATCGACCATCAGCGAGACCGGCTCGGCGACGCCGATGGCGTACGCCAGCTCGATCTCGCAGCGGTCGGCAAGCCCCGCCGCAACGATGTTCTTCGCAACATAGCGCGCCGCGTAAGCCGCGCTGCGGTCCACCTTCGTGGGATCCTTTCCGCTGAAGGCGCCGCCGCCGTGCCGCGCGTAGCCGCCGTAGGTGTCGACGATGATCTTCCTGCCGGTCAGGCCGGAATCCCCCATCGGGCCGCCGATGGTGAAGCGCCCGGTCGGGTTGATCAGAAAGCGCGTCTTCTCATCCACCAGTTCGGCGGGGATCGCCGGACGGACGACCTGCTCGATGACCGCCGTGCGCAGCGCATCATACTCGATTTCCGGCGCGTGCTGGGTCGAGACCACGACAGTGTCGATCCGCACGGGCTTATGATCCTCGTACTCCACCGTGACCTGGCTCTTGCCGTCCGGCCGCAGCCAGCTCAGTTCGCCGGAGCGCCTCGCCTCGGAAAGGCGCCTTGTGATGCGGTGTGCAAGCGCGATCGGCATCGGCATCAGTTCAGGCGTCTCGTTGCAGGCATAGCCGAACATCATGCCCTGATCGCCCGCGCCGATATCCTTTTCATCATTTTCACGGCTTTCCAGCGCCGCGTTCACGCCCTGGGCAATGTCAGGGCTCTGCTCGTGCAGCGCCGTGATGACCGCGCAGGTATGCCCGTCAAACCCGTATTTTGCCCGGTCGTAACCGATATCGCAAATCGTCTTGCGGACGATGCCGTCAACCTGGATATCTGCCTTGGTCGTCACCTCGCCCATGACCATGACCAGGCCGGTCGTGGTGCAGGTCTCGCAGGCCACGTGCGCTTCCGGATCGGCTTCCAGGATCGCATCCAGGACCGCATCGCTGATCTGATCGCAGATTTTATCAGGATGCCCTTCGGTAACGGATTCAGAGGTAAACAGTGTTCTCATTTTTCTCTTCCTTTCCCTTGTGCGAAAAAAAGCACCCGTTCCACAGCAGAACAGGCGGCACTTTTATTCGCAACCTTATCTGTCGGCAAAGCCGTGGGATTTGGCACCGAATTGCTTCGGTTGTCGGGTGTCATCGGGCCCATTCCCTCAACCACTCTTTATAAGGCTTTCAGCGGGGGTAAGACTATCAAACAAGTCTTTAATTGTCAATACACAATTTGCATTTTCATCAAAAAACAACTCTGTGTTGATTATCAGGTCAGGACCTGTATGCCGAGGAAAGTCAGCAGCCCCATGATGATCCCGGCCAGCAGCACGCCTGCCATGACGGCCACGACGCTCTTTTTGAAATCCATATGCAGGATGCTCGCCGCAAAGGTCCCCGTCCAGGCACCCGTTCCGGGCAGCGGGATGCCCACAAAGAGCAGCAGCGCCACATAAAGCCCCATGCCCGCGGAGGACTGCAGCTTTGCCCCGGCCCGGTTTCCCTTTTCGATGCAGAACTGGCAGAACCTGCCGATGACCGGCTTCGTGCGGCCCCAATTCAGGACCGAAGTGGCAAAAAAATAAATGAATGGCACAGGGATCATATTGCCGATAATGCAGATCGCATAAGCCGGCAGTGTCGGGATGCCGCTGGCCAGCGCATAAGGCAGCGCGCCTCTCAGCTCGATGAGCGGCAGCATGGAAATAAGAAAGGCATAAATCGATTTCTTCAGCATGTTTTCCTCCGTATATCCTGTTCTTACAGGTCGATCCGCATCTGCACCAGGCCCGCTTCCCTGCGGATCCTGTCCTGAACGATCTGCTGCCCCAACCGCAGCAGATCATCCGCCTCGAAGAGGACGATGCTGCCGAAAGGCGCCAGCAGGATCCGTTCGATGGCATCGCGGTATACCCACAGCTTTCGCGTCATCACTTCCGCAAGCTGTGTCTCCTCGCTCTCTGCGGCAAGCAGAAAGGCGATCTCATCCGTGAACTGCATGTAAAGCCGCAGCAGCATCTGCGCCGCAGCCGGCGCGTCGCTTACGGTGAATTCGCCGCTGCGGCTTCCTTCCCGCAGCAGGCTTTCCACGATGTCCTGCATCCCGCTGAGCTGACAGGCCTTCATCTTCTCGCGCATCAGCGCGCCGTCTTCCCGGTAAGCGACCCCGATGAGCAGCGAAACAAAGCCTGCATTGCCGCTGCGCCACAGTGTGCCCGCCTGAAAAACGCCGTTCAGCTTTTCGGCGGCAGACAGGTCTTCCCTGTCCAGCACAGCCCGCGCCGCTTCGCACGTCTCTGCCGCCCGCGTTTCACAGATCGCCTCCAGCAGCGACAGCTTGCTGTCGAAATGGTGATAAAACCCGCCTTTGGAGAAATGGATCTCATCCAGGATGTCCTGCACGGAGGTTTTTTCATATCCATTGGTATAAAACAGCCGCTCCGCCGTCTCGATCAGCTGTATTCGCCGCGTGTCTCCCTTTTTCATGCGTTTCCCTTCATTTCTCAATGATACAGGATCTCGTTCTGCGTGGCCGGATACTCTGTCGTCCACAGCTTTACCCTGCCGGTCTCGTTGCCTTCCGCATCTTTATAGATTTTGTAGGTATCGACGATGTATCCCGTATGCTTGCTGTGCCCGGCCTGGCGTGTGCCGACCGGCAGCGACTCATCCAGCGTGTAAAGTGTGTCGTTGGAGGGTTTGATCGTCTTGACGGTCTTCGATTCCAGATCGATGCTGCTCCACGTTTCCGGCAGCTTTCCGTATACCTCGACCGTCACCATCCTGTCTTTGTACCAGGAAAGGAGAAAAACCGGGTATTCGCTGCTGTTGCGGAAGATAAAGTCGCGGGACGGCCAGTTCACCGTCGCATCTTCCCCTTTGGGGACATATGAAGAAGGCCAGCTGTGCGCATAGCGCTTCACGATCTCCAGGTCCGCCCGGACCACCGCGTTGAACAGCGTCGAGGATGTCTGGCATACGCCGCCGCCCGTATCATCCACAAGCACACCACCGGCGATCGCGCCGGCTTCCCGGTAACCCTTTTCGCCCGTGCGCTTTCCCGTGGAGTTGTTGAAGGACAGCTGTTCCCCGGGGGCTACGACCTTGCCGTTCAAAGCCGCGGCGGAGATAGAGATGTTCGTATTCCGGTCGCGGTCCGCCGTCGTCTGGGTCGTGAAAGCCGAAACAAGGCCGAAGTGCCCTTCCAGATCGCGGGCCTTTACCGCGGGTTCAACGCTGTCCCCTGTTGCCTGCACCGCCTTGCCGTAGTCCCGGCTGTCCAGCGCGGAGAGGATCTGCTGAGCCAGCGTCTGCTGATCCAGCAGCCAGCCTGCTTCCTCCTTCTTGAAAGAAAAGGTCTTCGTGATCGGGTCGAAAGCATCCAACGTGGCATCCCTCGCAGGTCTGTCCACGTTGGAAGCAATGATCGCGACCAGGTTGTCAATGGCTCCCCTGTCGTACACATATGAGGACGTAAAAGCTGCGCCGGCATTCCCGGCGGCATCCATTTCCGCCAGGCGGCGCTCCATCGTCCCGCTGTGGCCGATCAGGTATGCGCGTTCAAGCTGCTGCCGGTAATCAAACACCAGCGGAACGACTTCGCTGTCGATGCGCCACTGTTTTCCTTGGGCGGTGACGTTCAGGGTGAAGTCGCCCGACTGCTGCTGTTCCCTGCCGCCGAAAAGCGCCTCCGCTTCCACTCGCGTCATGCCGCCCAAATCGATGCCGTCCAAAGTGACACCGCTGCAGAATACGCCGTCCGCCGCCTGAAGCTGAAGCGCCTTCTCCCTGTACTGCGCATAATCATCTCTCAGCTGCAGCACAGCCTTTGCCGCAATCAGCCAGGCGATCAGGCAGCACAGCAAAACGATGACAGTCCAAAAAGGGAAACGGTCTGTTTCCCTTTCTCTGTTTTGATTCTGTTGTGGCATTAATCCTGCTCCTGTCCGTTCATGCGCGCCTTTTCTTCAATTTCCCGGAACAGCGCTTCTTCATTCATCCGATAGGTGAGGATATGCAGGCTGTCCGACAGATGCACATGGTTGCTGACGACATCCTCCGGCAGGTGAAGATCCACCGGCGCGAAATTCCAGATCGCCTTGATGCCTGCCTGCGCAAGCCGGTCTGCCGTCGCCTGTGCCTGAGAAGCCGGGACCGACAGCACCGCGATATCCGCGTTATGCTCCGTCAGCCAGGCATCCAGCTTATCCATGGCCTGAACGGGGATCCCGTGCACATCGACCCCGATGAGGGACGGCGATACGTCAAAAACCGCGCGGACGAAGAAGCCCTCTTTGCGGAAACCGTCGTAGTTTGCAACGGCCCTGCCGATATTGCCGGCGCCGACGATGATCACATCGTACTGTTTTTCCAGCCCGAGGATCTCCCCGATGTGCCAGCGCAGCTCCGGCACCCGATAGCCGTATCCCTGCTGGCCGAAGCCGCCGAAACAGTTGATATCCTGGCGGATCTGCGAAGCCGTCAGGTTCATCCTCTCCCCCAGTTCCCTGGATGAAATGCGTTCCACGCCGGCTTTTTCCAGCTCTTTCAAATGCCGGTAATACATTGGGAGCCGGCGGATTACGGCATCCGAAACATGCGCTTTGCTCATCAGGAAAACACTCCGTTCTAAAAAACAATATAGTTTAGTATAACAGTAACAGCGCGGCGGTGCAAGTAAAAGTTCTTAAGACAGTTTCACAAAACGCGTGAAACGGACTTCAGTCTCTTTCATGCGACTGTCATTCCGCGTACGCTTCAACTTCGGCGTTTTCATCGATCGTCTGTACCTTCACCGTATAACGCCGGACATACCCGCGCGTCTTGCCGGAGGTCGTTTCCACTTCAAACCACTCGATGTCCTGGTACGCTACCCGTCTCAGGATGTACAGCTGGGTTCCTTCCGACACCTGCCGAACGATAGCGGCATTGGCAACCGGCCTCTGCCGGATATTGGCCGCGCGGTTTGCCGTCGCCCGGCCGATCGGCGTCGCCCCGGATGCTGTAACAGCAGACGTCTGCCCTGCCGCCGATGTTTCGTCAGGCGCCGCTTCCGTAAAGCTTCCGAGCGCAGCTTCCCCGTCGGTCACTTCGATCAGGTAATCCCTCATCCATCCGGCTGTTCCGGTATCGTCCAGCGTGACGGAATACCACTTGTTCTTCTGCGCGTCCAGGGTTACGTCGTGAATCGTCAGCGCTTCGCCCTTTTTCACCTTTTTCTTGATTTTGGCGGAACCGGAGGCGCTGCTTCTCAGGTTGGCCGTTTTCTGTGTGATGCCGTGCGCCAGATCGGGAACCGGCGACGGACTTGGGGTCGGGGTCGGCTCCGGGGTCGGGGTTGGCGTCGGGCTGGGCGTCGGCGTCGGCGTATTGGTCATGATGATCGGCAGCGTCTCTTCCGGCTCTTCCGGAGGCAGGGGCGCGGCCGTCACCGTTGCGGGGGCAGTTGCCTCAAGCAAGGGAGACGCTTCCCGGGGCGAACTCTGTGCGGGCAGCGGCTCGGAGAGTGTCGTCTCCCCTGTCCTGGAACGGTCGGACAGCCGCTGCTTCAGGACGCGCTCCGCCAAAAGAAGCACGCAAAGAAGCAGAACCAGCACGATCACCACACCAATCAGCGTTTTGATCTGCTTGGAAAGGCCCTCGTTGGTTCGCTTATTTTTTTTGCGGACGGTGCTCGTGCTCCCCGCAGACTGCCAGTCTCCCGGCCGCTGTCCCCTCTTCGGCATCGCAGACAACTCCATTATGTCAGATACTTATCTTTTATTATACAGGTTTGCATCAGCTTTTTCAAGGATTCCGCGAAGGGAAGACACATGAGTGAGTGATGCACGTCCGAAGCGTTCCCGGTTGTCATCTACGGCGCTTTGGGCTATAATCTATCCACTAAATCAGGAGGAATGGATACCATGAGCAGATTGGGCGACCTGCTGTTGCTGGAACGCACACGGCAGAAAATGACACGCAAACAGGTGGCACGCATGTGCGGTATCTCGGAAGGCTATCTCAAAGACGTTGAAGAGGGACGCCGGATCATTCAGGATGACCAGGCGAGGCGAATCCTCAAGAGAATCGGCATTTCACATCACCAGGAAGCCGAGTTTTCGCTGGATGAGATCGCAGCCACCGTCGACCTGCAGACGCTGACCCGTCCGCAGCCCGCAGAGGCCGGCAAAGAGCAGCCTGCGGCCCCCGCAGCACCGAAACCCGAAAGCAAAAAGCCGGCTGCGGAGAAGCGCGCCTCCGAAAACGCTTCCCCGTCCGGCATCTGGCTGGATGCGCTCAGCAGCGTGCTGAAGCCCGTTCCCATCATGAACGCCGCATGGATGCAGATCGGGCGCAAGCTGATGCCCGTACAGGATGGCAAAATCTGCGGTGCCAACCCGGACAAGGTCGTCTGGTTCAAGGCGCCGGACAACTCCATGCACAGCATGCGCATCGAAAAGGACGACCTGGTGCTCGTCGTACCGCAGAACCTGCCTGTCAACGGTGCCATCATGCTGATCGAGTACGGCGCGCACCGGTGTCTGCGGAAGATCATGCTGCTGGGCAACTCCCAGATCCTCATCCAGAGCGGCGACAGGGAGCTGGAGCCGGAAGCGCTGCACATCAGCGACGTGCGGATCGTCGGAAGGGCTGTCCGCGTCGAGATTTCTCTCGATGAAGCGCAGTAATGCCAGGGGGGAGGCGCTGCCTTTCCCCTTTCCTCTCTCCGCGGCGGAAATACAGGAGCGACGCAGGAGCATCCTTGTCCGCCTGATGGACGCCGATCCCGGATTCGCTTCTCTGCCCGTCCGCTCCGTTCGCGCGTCGACCCTCCTGCTGATGCGGGATGAGGTGGATCGCCTTTTCCTCTGCGGTTTTCTCAGGAAGACCTATGGGGCTCTCCCCGTCAGCCTGTCCCCGCGCATGACGCGCGCAGCCGGGAAATTCGTTTACAGCCGCAAGATGAACGATTATAACAGCTGTGAGATCCGGCTGTCCTCTGATTTTCTCTTCCGGCTTTCAGAAGGCGCTTTTCAATTGAACGGTCTTTCGGCGCACTCTCCGCAGGAGGCCTTCCTCATCGTCTTTGAGCACGAGGTCATCCACGCCGCGGAGTACGCGCTCTATGGTGCGACCGGGCATTCCAAGCGCTTTCTGGCGCTTGCCGGCGGTCTTTTCGGGCACACCAAAGCATACCACGCCCTTCCTACACGCGCAGATGAAGCCGCTGCATCCGGGCTCGTCCCGGGCCGCGGCGTTCTCTTCCTCTATGAAGGCCGCACGATGTCCGGCGTCGTTGCGCGCGTCGGGAAAACCGTGACCGTCATGGTACCGGACAGGCGGGGTGATTACAGGGATGCAGCCGGCCGGAGATACCGGAAATTCAGGGTCTCTCCCGGCCTGCTGCAGCTGACCTAGTCAGACCCCTGCATTTCATTTTGGTAATTTTGTCTATTTTTGACCTTTACTGACCTTCTCGGGCATGCTATACTGATCATGCCGAAAGACAAAGAAAGTATATTCGGACTTCAAAGGTAAGAAGGTCGATCTTATGGATACCAACCGCTTTACGCAGAAATCAATCGAGGCCATCCAGAATGCGCAGAGCATCGCCCAGCAATACGGCAACAGCCAGCTGGAGCCGGCTCATCTTTTCCATGCGCTGCTGCATCAGGAGGACGGTCTCATCCCCAATCTGCTGACAAAAATGGGGGTCTCTGTTCCCCCGCTGAAAGAGAGCAGTGAAACGCTTCTCTCCCGTCTTCCCCGTGTCAGCGGCGCCAATCAGCAGCCCTATCCCTCTCCCGCGTTTTCCGCCCTGCTTACCCAGTCGGAAGCCGAGATGCGGCAGATGGGCGACGAGTTTATCTCCGTCGAGCACCTTTTCCTTGCCATCCTGGCCAAGCCGGACGTGCAGCTGCGCTCCCTGATCGACTCGAATCAGATCACCCGCGCCGCCTTCCTCACCGCCCTTCAGTCCGTGCGCGGGAACACGCGCGTGACGAATGAGGATCCGGAGGCTACCTATGACGTGCTGAAGAAGTACGGCCAGGATCTGGTGGATCTGGCAAGGAAAAACAAACTGGATCCCGTCATCGGGCGTGACCAGGAAATCCGCAATACCATCCGTATCCTCTCCAGAAAGACGAAAAACAACCCGGTGCTCATCGGTGAGCCCGGCGTAGGCAAGACGGCCATCGCCGAAGGGCTTGCCCAGCGCATCGTGCGCGGAGACGTGCCGGACAGCCTGAAGGACCGGACCATCTTTTCCCTGGACATGGGCGCACTGATCGCCGGCGCCAAATTCCGCGGCGAATTCGAGGAACGCCTGAAGGCCGTACTGGGAGAAGTCAAGGCCAGCAACGGGCAGATCATCCTCTTCATCGATGAGCTGCACACGATCGTCGGCGCCGGCAAGACGGAAGGCAGCATGGATGCCGGCAACCTGCTCAAGCCCATGCTGGCCAGGGGCGAGCTCCACTGCATCGGTGCCACGACCCTGAACGAGTACCGGAAATATATTGAGAAAGATGCTGCCCTGGAGCGCCGTTTCCAGCCCGTGCTCGTCGCAGAGCCGACCGTCGAGGACACGATCAGCATCCTGCGCGGCCTCAAGGAGCGCTATGAGGTCTATCACGGCGTCAAGATCCAGGATCAGGCGCTGATCGCAGCCGCCACCCTCTCCAACCGGTATATTTCCGACCGCTTCCTCCCCGACAAGGCGATCGACCTCGTGGACGAGGCCTGTGCGACCATCCGCACCGAGATGGACTCCATGCCGCAGGAGCTGGACGATATCCGCAGGCGGATCATGCAGCATGAAATCGAGGAAGCAGCCCTCAAGAAGGAAGAAGACCCGCTCTCCAAAGAGCGCCTGGCTGTCATCACGAGAGAGCTGGCCGATATGCGCGAGCGCTTCTCCTCCATGAAAGCCCGCTGGGAGGATGAGAAGAATTCCATCAGCAAAGTGCAGAAGCTCCGCGAGGAAATCGAACAGATCGGTTCCGAAATCAGCAAGGCCGAGCGGGATTACGATCTGAACCGCGCAGCTGAGCTCAAATACGGCCGGCTGCCCCAGCTGCAGGATGAACTGGCAAAGCAGGAAAAGCTCGCAGAGGAAGCGCGCAGCGATCATTCCCTGCTCCGCGACAAGGTCACCGAGGAGGAAATCGCCCGCATCATCGCCCGCTGGACCGGCATCCCCGTCGCGCGCCTCATGGAGGGCGAGCGGGAGAAGCTGCTTCACCTGGATGATACGCTGCATCAGCGCGTCGTCGGCCAGGATGAAGCGGTCTCCAAGGTCTGCGACGCCATCCTCCGCAGCCGTGCCGGCATCCAGAACCCGGACAGGCCGATCGGCTCCTTCCTCTTTCTCGGCCCCACGGGCGTCGGCAAGACGGAACTCGCCAAAGCGCTCGCCCAGGCCCTGTTTGATGATGAAAAGAATATGGTCCGCATCGACATGAGCGAGTACATGGAGAAGCACAGCGTCGCCCGCCTGATCGGAGCGCCTCCGGGATATGTGGGCTACGACGAGGGCGGCCAGCTGACGGAGGCCGTGCGCAGGAAGCCGTACACCGTCATCCTGTTTGACGAGGTCGAAAAGGCGCACCCGGATGTCTTCAACGTCCTCTTGCAGGTGCTGGATGACGGACGCATCACCGATTCCCAGGGCCGCACCGTCGACTTCAAGAACACCATCATCATCCTGACCAGCAACCTCGGCTCCTCCGCCATCCTGGAGGGGATCGACGAGGGCGGCCGGATCACGGACGCGGCGCGGGCTCAGGTCGAAGCGATGCTGAAGACGCAGTTCCGCCCTGAATTCCTGAACCGGCTGGATGAGATCGTCTTCTACAAGCCGCTGACGCGGGACGAGATCGACCGCATCGTCGATCTCCAGCTGGACGACCTGAACCGCCGACTGAAGGACAAGCAGCTCTCCATGCGCCTCACGGCAGCCGCACGGAGCCTCATCGTCGCCCAGGGCTACGACCCGGTTTACGGCGCAAGGCCGCTCAAACGTTACATTCAGCGCAACGTCGAAACGCTGATCGCAAGGGAAATCATCTCCGGCAGCCTGTCGCCCCGCACCGTCATCACCATCGATGCGCAGGACGGAAAGCTGACGGCAGGAAGCGAACCGGAATACAGCGTTTCATAATGGGTCCGCTAAGGGCGGCAGGGAGCATTCCCTGCCGCTTTTGATTTGCACATTCGCGTCCGGAATGGTATCATAAACCAAAATCTGCAAGCGTCCGGAGGGATGTGCCGTGAACTTCCTTTCTTCGTTGTTTTCGCCGGCCGAGGTGCGCTCCAACCGCAATACTGGCCTGCTCAAAGTGATCGCCGCGCTGGCGATGCTGTGCGATCACTTCGGCAAGATGATCTTTCCGCAGTATCCCGTCCTGCGGCTGATCGGCCGGCTGGCCTTTCCCCTCTTCGGCTACTGCATCGCTGCCGGCGCCGTCTATACGCGTGATCCCGTGCGGTATCTCAGCCGGGTTGTCCTTCTGGCCCTTGTATCCCAGCCGCTCTACGCCCTGGGTCTCGCACACGAAAACGCTTCCATGTACCGTATCCCTTTGATGCCCAACCCCATCGCCTCCGCCTGGAACTTCTACGTCCAATCGTGGCAGAAGCCCAGTATCCTTCTCTCGCTCTCTCTTTCCCTGGCCATCCTGCTGGCGCTCAAAAACCGGCGTCTGATCCTCGCGCTGGGGCTATACATCCTCTGCGAACGCTTTGCGTCCTCACTGGACTACGGCATCAACGGCGTCCGCTTCATCCTTCTGTGCTACATGCTCCTCCGCTTCCCGGTCCTCTATGCCGTCTGCATACCCCTGTTCTGGCTCTGGTGGTCCAAAGACGGCAGCGGCTACACCTTTTTCGGGCAGAGCTTTGCCATGCGGATCTACGCCCTGCCCGCTGTTGTGCTGACAGCGATCCCCCTGCGGAGCCGGCTGCAGCTGCCCAAGTGGCTCTCCTACGGTTTTTATCCCGCACATCTGTTGGCGCTTGCGCTTCTGACACACCCGGACCTGCTGCCGTTTTAGCGCACACTTTCAGGCCTGCCGGCAAAGATTTCCAAATAAAGTTTGACCGGCTTACTGACAGATGGTAAAATAATAAGAACTATAATCTGAAAGGAATGTGTTGAAAGATGCCTTCCAAATGGAAAGTCGGCATTGTGGGCGCTACCGGCATGGTCGGTCAGCGCTTTATATCCCTGCTCGCTGATCACCCCTGGTTTGACGTCGTCACACTGGCCGCCTCCGCGGGCAGCGCAGGCAAAACCTACGAGGAGGCCGTGCGCGGCCGCTGGGCTTTCCCCTGGCCCATCCCGGAGGCCGTCCGCTCCCTGACCGTTCTGGATGCTTCCGACGTCGCCTCCGTCGTGGCAAACGTCGATTTCGTCTTCTGCGCTGTCAACATGCCGAAGGCCGAGATCCGGGCGCTTGAGGAGGCTTATGCAAAGGCGGAAACGCCCGTCGTCTCCAACAACTCCGCAAACCGCAGCACGCCCGATGTGCCGATGATCATCCCGGAGCTGAATCCCCAGCACGCTGAGATCATCCCCTTCCAGCGCAGGCGGCTGGGCACGCGTACCGGCTTCATCACCGTCAAACCCAACTGCTCCATCCAATCCTACGTTCCCGCGCTCACTGCCCTGCGCCACCTGGGTCCGAACCGCGTCGTGGTATCGACCTATCAGGCGATCTCCGGCGCAGGCAAGACGTTTGAGCGCTGGCCGGAGATGGTGGACAACGTCATCCCCTACATCGGCGGCGAAGAGGAAAAGAGCGAGCAGGAGCCTCTCAAGATCTGGGGCCGCATCGAAAACGGCGCCATCGTCCCCGCCTCCGCTCCCGTGATCAGCGCGCACTGCGTGCGGGTCGCCGTCGCTGACGGGCATCTCTCCACCTGCTGGGTGAGCTTCGACAAAAAAGCCTCCCGTGAAGAGATCATCGATTGCTGGCGCACCTTCGAAGGCCTGCCGCAGAAGCTGAACCTGCCCAGCGCGCCGCACCCCTTCCTGCAGTACTTCGACGCGGAAGACCGCCCGCAGACACGCCTGGACCGCGATTTTGAAAACGGTATGGGCATCTCTCTGGGGCGCCTGCGCGGCGACTCTCTCTTTGACTGGCGTTTTGTCGGCCTCTCCCACAACACCGTGCGCGGCGCGGCCGGCGGCGCGGTGCTGATCGCAGAGCTGCTGTGCCAGGAAGGCTATATCCCCCGCAAATAAAGCGCAACGTATCGAAACGAGGTTCTGTCTATGTCCGAATGCTACCGTCTTGGGCTGGATATCGGCTCCACGACGATCAAATGCGTGCTGCTGGATCAGGATGACCGGATCCGGTACAGCTGCTATGAGCGCCACTATTCGATCATCACTCAGAAAACGCGCGAACTCCTTACCCGGATCGATGCCGACATCGTCAAAGGCAAGCCGGTGCAGCTGTGCATCTCCGGCTCTGCAGGCATGGGCCTGGTCCTGGGCTCCAACATCCCCTTTGTACAGGAGGTCTACGCGACCAAGGTGGCCGTTGACCTGTACAAGCCGGGCACGGATGTCGTCATCGAGCTGGGCGGAGAAGATGCCAAGATCCTGTTCTTAAAGGGCACGCTGGAAGTCCGCATGAACGGCTCGTGCGCCGGCGGCACCGGCGCCTTCATCGATCAGATGGCAACGCTGCTCGGCATCACGCCGGATGAGATGAACCGCCTGGCCGCGCAGGCCGAGCGCACGTATACCATCGCCTCCCGCTGCGGCGTCTTTGCCAA
Source organism: Clostridia bacterium (assembly GCA_017484085.1). GTDB lineage: Bacteria > Bacillota > Clostridia > Christensenellales > Aristaeellaceae > Ventricola. Next base: position 13,661 of record JAFUTW010000026.1, on the reverse strand, counting down.
GACGGATGTTCAGCCGCTGCTCAACCAAGGCGCCAAGCATACGGATGTTTCGCGTTCCATCTTCATGGCTGTCGTCAACCAGACCATCGCCGGGCTTGCGCAGGGCCGCCCGATCGAAGGGAACGTGGTCTATCTCGGCGGGCCGCTCACCTTCCTCTCCGAGCTGCGCAGCTGCTTCGATGAGACGCTGAAGCTGAAGGGCACATGCCCGGAGAATTCCCTTTATTATGTCGCGATCGGCGCCGCGCACCAGCCCTCTTCCCTCATGCTGCTCTCCGACTGTATCGAGGCTATCGACGCCTTCCACAGCACGGAAAGCTACCGCGCTCTGCCTCCGCTCTTCTCCTCCGAAGAAGAGCTGTCCGCCTTCCTCGCCCGCCACGCCTCCGCAAAGGTCGCGACGGCCGATCCGGATGTTTACCGGGGGCGCGTGTTCGTCGGCATCGACTCCGGTTCCACGACGATCAAATCCGCTGTCATCACGGAGGACGGCAGGCTTCTGTTTACCCGCTACCAGTCCAACAGCGGCGATCCCGTACCGCACGTCAGGGACTTCCTCTTCGACCTGCGGTCCAAATATCCGCAGTGGGAGATCGCGTCCAGCGCCGTAACCGGCTACGGCGAGGATATGATCCGCAGCGCTTTCGGCGTCAATCTCGGCATCGTGGAGACCATCGCCCATTATACGGCCGCCAAGGCCTTCATGCCGGATGTCGATTTCATCATCGACATCGGCGGCCAGGACATCAAGTGCTTCAAGATCCGGGGCGGCGTCATCGACAATATCTTCCTGAACGAAGCCTGCTCCTCCGGTTGCGGCTCCTTCCTGCAGACGTTTGCCAATGCGCTGGGCTACGATATCGGCGAGTTCGCCAGACTGGGCCTGGCTTCCAGAAAGCCTGTCGATCTGGGCTCCCGCTGCACCGTGTTCATGAACTCCTCCGTAAAGCAGGCGCAGAAAGACGGCGCGGACATCACCGACATCTCTGCCGGCCTGTCCATTTCCGTCGTCAAAAACGCGCTGTACAAGGTCATCCGCTGCTCCGGTCCGGACGATCTGGGACACCGCATCGTCGTGCAGGGCGGAACGTTCTTGAATGACGCTGTCCTCCGCGCCTTCGAAAAGGAATTGAACACCGAAGTCGTAAGGCCTGACATCTCCGGGCTGATGGGCGCGTACGGCGCAGCGCTCTACGCGCGGGATCAGCAGAAGATCCATCCCGTGCAGAGCACGCTCCTCTCCTATGATGAGCTCGTCTCCTTCCGCCAGGATGTGCGGCAGACGCGTTGCGGCCTTTGCGAAAACCACTGCCGGCTGACCATCAGCACCTTCCCCGGCGGCAGGCGTTTTATCAGCGGGAACCGCTGCGACCGACCCGTAAAGGGAGAGCGACAGGACAGCGGTCTGAACCTGTACGACTACAAGCAGAAACAGCTCGAAGCGCTGCGCAGCAGCCATCCTTCCTCCGCCCCGCGCGGAAAGATCGGCCTCCCGCTCGCTCTCAATCTGTACGAACTGCTGCCCTTCTGGCACACGCTCTTCACAGAGCTGGGGTTCGACGTCATCGTTTCCCCATTCTCGAAGCGCAGCCTGTATATCGCCGGACAGTCCACGATCCCGTCCGATACGGTCTGCTTCCCGGCCAAGCTCGTGCACGGTCACATCGACTGGCTGATCCGTAGCGGCGTTGAAACCATCTTCTATCCCTGCATGAGCTACAACATCGACGAAAAGCTGGGTGACAACCATTACAACTGCCCGGTCGTCGCCTACTATCCGGAGGTCGTCGCCGCCAACATCCCCGCTGTCCGCTCCATCCGGTTTATCCACGGTTATCTGGGCATCGATCACCGGCGCGAATTCCCCGGAAAGCTTTTCGAGCTGCTACGTCAGTATTATCCGGACCTGAACAAGAAAGAAGTCCGCCGCGCATGCGAGGCCGCTTACGGCGCTTATGAGCGCTACATGGAGGATGTGCGGCGCGAAGGCGCTTCCTATATCGAGCAGGCGCGCAAGGACGGCCGCCGTATCATCGTGCTGGCCGGCCGCCCCTATCACGTCGATCCGGAAACCAACCACGGCATCGACCGGCTCATCGCGGGCTTCGGCGCAGCCGTCGTCACGGAGGATGCGCTCTCCTGGCATATGCACAAGGAGCCCACAGGCGTCCTCAACCAGTGGACCTATCACGCCCGGCTTTACGCCAGCGCCCGGTATATCGCGACCCAGCCCGATATGGACCTCGTCCAGCTCGTTTCCTTCGGCTGCGGCGTCGATGCCATCACGACGGACGAAGTGCGCGAGATTCTGGAGAGCCGCGGCAAGATTTACACGCAGATCAAGATCGATGAAATCACCAATCTCGGCGCGGTGCGCATCCGCCTCCGCTCCCTGTTTGCTGCCATCGACCAACAGTCACAGGAGGGAGCATGACTGTGGACAATGAACGCGTAGAGTTTACAAAGGAGATGCGGGATGCAGGCTATACCATCCTCATCCCCAATATGCTGGAGTTTCACTTCTCGCTGATCGAAAAGGTGCTGCGGCTCAACGGCTATAATGCCGTCGTTCTGCACAACAGCGGCGCGGGCGTTATGGCAGAGGGTCTCAAGTACGTGCATAACGACACCTGCGTCCCCGCCCTGCTGGTCATCGGCCAGTTCCTGGATGCGCTCCACTCCGGTGAGTACGATCTGAACAAGGTAGCGCTCATGATCACGCAGACGGGCGGCGGCTGCCGCGCCAGCAACTATATCTTCCTGCTGCGCAAAGCGCTGAAGAAAGCCGGGCTTTCGCACATCCCCGTCATCTCCGTCAACCTCTCCGGTCTGGAGAAGGCATCCGGCTTTACGATCACTCTGCCGCTCATCCGGCAGCTTGTCGCCTCCCTCGTCTACGGCGACTGCATCATGTGCGTATCCAACCAGACGCGGCCTTATGAGCGTCACAAGGGGGACACCAATGCCCTTATCGAGAAGTGGAATGACGAGCTGATCGCCCAGTACAACCGCGGCCGCGGTCTGTCTCATAAGGATATGAGACAGAACCTCAAGGCGATCGTCGATGACTTTGAGAGCATCGAGCGCAGCCGGGAGCGGAAAACGCGCGTCGGCATCGTGGGCGAGATCTACGTCAAGTATTCCTCCCTGGGCAACAACGGCCTGGAGGCCTTCCTGCAGACACAGGACTGCGAGTACATGCTGCCCGGCATCATGGCCTTCGTTGAGTTCAAGATCGATAACCGCATCGAAGACATCAAGCTCTACGGCGGCAGTTTGCTCAAGAAAGTCTTCTGCCAGCTCTTTCTTAAATATGTCGAGCGCATGGAGCGCAGCCTGATCGAGGCCGTCTCCGCTCACCCGGATTTTGTTCCCCCCACGCGCTATCAGCACATCAAAAAGCTGGTGGACGGCGTCATCGGCTACGGCAGCAAAATGGGCGAGGGCTGGCTGCTGACAGCCGAGATGCTGGAGCTGGCCGAAAACGGCTATGAGAACATCGTCTGTGCCCAGCCCTTCGGCTGCCTGCCGAACCACATCAACGGCAAGGGCATGATCCGCCGGCTGACCGAGGTGCATCCCGGCATCAACATCGTCCCGATCGATTACGATCTCTCCGCGACGAAGGTCAACCAGGAAAACCGCATCCGGCTGATGCTGGCCGTCGCCAAGGATGCCGAAGCCAAGGCGGCCGCGCAAAAGCAGCTGCTGGAGCAGGAACGACTGGCCGAAGAGGCCGCCAAAGCCTGGACGGACAGATCCAACAACGGCAAAGCATAAAATGAGGAGCCCACCAGCTCCTCATTTTTTTGTCTGTTAACGCCCTTTGCCCTGTCTGTCAGCCGATCACGCAATCCGGATAGAGCGGATACGCCTCGCAGATCTCAAGCACATGCGCCTTTACCGGGGCGACTGCGGCATCCTTCTCGCGTACGATCCTGGCGATCATGGAAGCGATGTCCCGCATGACGTCTTCCTTCATCCCCCGGCTGGTGACCGCCGGCGTGCCGACGCGGACGCCGCTGGTCACGAACGGGCTGCGCGTCTCCTTGGGTATCGTATTCTTGTTGACGGTGATGTTCGCCTGTCCCAGCAGGGCTTCCAGTTCCTTGCCGGTCACGTCTGTCTCGCTCAGATCCAGCAGCATCAGGTGGTTATCCGTACCGCCGGATACCAGCCGGATGCCCTCCCTCTCAAACTGCTCCGCCATCGCCTTGGCGTTGACGACGATCTGGTGCTGATAAACCCTGAAGTCCTCCGTCATGGCCTCCTTAAAGCACACCGCCTTGCCCGCGATGACATGCTCCAGCGGGCCGCCCTGCGTTCCCGGGAAGATGGCCTTGTCGATCTGTTTGGCGTACTCCGCTTTGCACAGGATCATGCCGCCCCTGGGGCCGCGCAGCGTCTTGTGCGTCGTCGTCGTCACAAAGTCCGCATACGGCACGGGAGACGGATGTTCGCCCGCCGCAACTAGGCCGGCGATGTGCGCCATATCGACCATCAGCAGACAGCCGGCTTTGTCGCAGATTTCCCGGAGCCGCGCAAAATCGATGATCCTGGGATAGGCCGATGCGCCGGCGACGATCAGCTTCGGCCGGATCTCGAGCGCCCGCTTCTCGAGATCATCATAATCGATGACCTCCGCATCGTCGGTAACGCCGTACGATTCAAACCGGAAGTACTTGCCGGACATGTTCACGGGGCTTCCATGCGTCAAATGGCCGCCGTGCGAGAGGTTCATCCCCATTACCGTATCGCCGGGGTTCAGCATGGCAAAATACACGGCCATGTTCGCCTGTGCGCCGGAGTGCGGCTGAACGTTTGCGTGCTCCGCGTGAAAGAGCGCCTTTGCCCTGTCGATGGCAAGCTGCTCGACCACATCCACGTACTGACAGCCGCCGTAATACCGGTGCCCGGGATATCCTTCCGCGTACTTGTTGGTGAGATGGGATCCCATCGCCGCCAGGACGGCAGGGCTGACGAAGTTTTCGGATGCGATCAGCTCCAGGTGTTCACGCTGTCTCTGCAGCTCCTGTCCCATCGCCTCCGCAACTTCCGGATCACATGCGGCAACTGTCTTCAAATCGATCATCAGGTCTCCTCCTTCTAAAAACCGGAGGGGTCGCTTAAAGCTCCCTCCGGTCCGGGTTAAACTTATTCTTTCTTTTCAGCTTCAGCCGGGGCAGCCTTGGGCGCTGCCGGCTTTACCGGTGCAGCGGGCTTGGCTGCCGCGGCGGCAGGCTTCGCAGCCGGCGCCTTCTTCACCTTGTCCAGCTTGTTCCTGGGTGCGCGGCGGTCCCGCATCGTGATGGCCTTCTTCGGGCACTTTGCCGCGCAGAGGCCGCAGCCGGTGCAGGCGCCGAGCACCTTGTGCTTCTTCTTCAGCTCGCCCTCGATCGCGTCAAACTTGCACTGCTTGGCGCAGATCGTGCAGCCGATGCACTTGTCGGGATCGATGTAAGCTTCCTTGCGCTCTGCCAGGTTGCCTTCCATCGCGCCGGTCGGGCACGCGTCGACGCACGCCATGCAGCCGACGCACTTCTCGTAATCGGTGACCGGTACGCCGTTCTCCATGTGGATCGCTTCAAACGGGCACGCCTTCACACAGGCTTCGCAAGCCACACAGGCCCGGTCGCACTTCTCCTTCAGCGCCATGCCCTTTTCGGGGTTGTGGCAGCCGACGGAAACCGCTCGCTCCGCAGGCCGCATCACCAGCACGTGCTGCGGGCAAGCCGCGACGCACTTCTTGCAGGCCTGGCACTTCTCCTCATCCACGACCGCGATCTTCTTGACCGGATCGATGTGGATGGCGTCGAACGGGCATACGCGCTCGCAGGTCCCCAGGCCGAGGCAGGCATACTGGCAGGCCTTGGTCCCGTTGTTTACGAGGGAAGCGGCCACGCAGTCGTGCAGGCCTTCATACTCCGCCTTGGGCGCACAGTGATCGCCGTAGCCCTGGCAGGTCACGGTCGCGACCTGGCGGGCACCCACGCCGGCTGCCACGCCCATGATCTCGCCCATTTTTGCGGCAGCGGCCGCGCCGCCCGGTGCGCAAAGGCCGATTTCCGCTTTTCCCTCCGCCACTGCGGCGGCATAGCCGTCACAGCCCGGGAAGCCGCAGGCGCCGCAGTTGGCGCCGGGAAGGATCTCGCGCAGTTCCCCGATCTTGGGGTTGGTTTCAATCGCAAATACGCGGCCTGTCACGCCCAGCAGCGCTCCGAAGATGAGGCCCATGACGCCCAGGACCACGGCGGCGATTACAATCGCAGCAATACTCACTTCTATTTACCTCCCTGCTCGCTAAGCGTCAAATCAGTCCGCTGAAGCCGTTGAACGCGACAGCCATCAGTCCGGCAGCGATCAGCGCTCCGGGGAAGCCTTCCATCCACTTCGGCAGGTTGCCGATGGCCAGCCGCTCACGGATGCCCGCAAACAGGCAGATCGCCAGCGTGTAGCCCAAAGCGGAAGCGATGCCGTTGACAACGGAGAGGATAAGGCCGTAGCCTTCCGTCACGTTGAGCTGCGCGACACCGAGGACGGCGCAGTTCGTCGTGATCAGGGGCAGGTATACGCCCAGCGCCTGATAGAGGGAAGGCACCATCTTCTTGAGGGCCATTTCCACGATCTGCACCAGCACCGCGATGACGAGGATGAACGCGATCGTCTGCAGGTATTCCATATCCAGCGGGATGAGGATGAACGCGTTGACCAGATAGGAAACGAGCGACGCGATGGCCATAACGAAGGTAACGGCCATACCCATGCCGAAAGCGGTTTCCAGCTTCTTGGAAACGCCGAGGAAGGGGCAGATGCCGAGGAATCTCGACATGACGAAGTTGTTGACGAATATGGCGCCGATCATGACGACCAAGATATCAGACAGCATGCTCTCCCCTCCTTACGCTTTCTTCGGCATGACGGCATTCATCAGCACGATCGCAAGACCGAAAATGATGAAGCCGCCGGCGGGACGGACGAGGATCCCCATGGGGATGTAGCTCTCCGGCATCACCTGCATGCCAAACCAGGTCCCGGCGCCGAAGATCTCACGGACGCTGGAGATGAACGTGATAGCCCAGGTAAAGCCGAGGCCCATGCCGAGACCATCCGCGATGGAGGGAAGCGGCGGGTTCTTGAAGGCAAACGCTTCCGCCCTGGCAAAGATGATGCAGTTGACGACGATGAGCGGGATAAACAGGCCGAGCGACTCATCCAGCGCCGGCAGATAGGCCTTGATGACCAGCTGCACGATGGTAACGAAGGTCGCGATGACCACGATGAATGCGGGAATACGGATCTCGTCCGGGATCATCTTCCGCAGCAGCGAAATGACGAGGTTGGAGAAGACCAGCACGAACGTCGCGGCCAGGCCCATGCCGATGCCGTTGCTGGCAGCGGTCGTAATGGCCAGAGTGGGACAGGTGCCGAGCACCATACGGAATGTCGGGTTCTCATCCAACAAACCGTTCTTAAAAACCCTGATCAGATCTTTCATCGTTTATTTCGCCTCCTCTGCCGCTTTGGCAAGCGCGTCGTTGATCGCGTTGCTGGTCAGCGTCACGCCGGCCTTTACGTCGATCTTCGCGTCCGCGATGCTCTGCCCGACCAGCGCGCCCAGCACCGCCTCGTCAGCGATCAGGTCCGCGCCCAGGCCCGGCGTCTCGTTGTGCTCCGGCACTGCGACGCTTACGATCTTGCCGTCCGCGTCCAGCCCGATCTCCACCTTAAACGGCTGGAAGCCCGTCACCTCATACACTTTGGCTGCGCTTTCCTCAGCAGGCGCCGCTGCCGGTCCAAAGTCGGCAGCCGCTTTGGCAAGCGCGTCGTTGATCGCGTTGCTGGTCAGCGTCACGCCGGCCTTTACGTCGATCTTCGCGTCCGCGATGCTCTGCCCGACCAGCGCGCCCAGCACCGCTTCATCAGCGATCAGATCCGCGCCCAGGCCCGGCGTCTCGTTGTGCTCCGGCACCGCGATGCTCATGATCTTGCCGTCCGCGTCCACTTTGAGTTCGACCTTGAAGGGCTGGAAGCCCGTCACTTCGTACACCTTGGCGGCGCTCTCCGCGACAGCCGCGGGCTCCGCTTCCGCAGCCGGAGCTTCCGCTTCTTCGGCGGGTGCTTCCGTCTCCTCGGCAGGGGCCTCTTCAGCTTCTTCCGCAGGAGCAGCCTCTTCCGCAGCGCTCCTCTGGATGCCGTTTACGGCAGCAGCCTGATCAAAAGCAGCGGTAAGCGCATTGGCCGTCAGCGTTACACCGGCCTTCGCATCCACCTGAACCTCGGCGAGATCAGCACCGGCGTAAGCAGCCAGCGCCTCTTCCGTCAGCATGTCTGCGCCCAGGCCCGGCGTCTCATTGTGCTCCGGCACCGTGATGCCCGCGATCTTGCCGTCCGCGACATCCAGGTAAACCGTAAACTTGTTCATACCCTTGACCGTGTACGGGTCGCCGGGAATGACCGCCGCAGCTTCAGCGCCGCCGGCAGCCTTCGCAGCCTGGGCAAGCGCGTCGTTGATCGCGTTGCTGGTCAGCGTCACGCCGGCCTTCACGTCGATCTTCGCGTCCGCGATGTTCTGCCCGACCAGCGCACCCAGCACCGCTTCGTCAGCGATCAGGTCTGCGCCCAGACCCGGCGTCTCGTTATGCTCCGGCACCGCGATGCTTACGATCTTGCCGTCGCCGTCTACTTCGATGTCGACCTTGAAGGGCTGGAAGCCCGTCACTTCATATGTTGCGGCTCCGCCCGCCGTGCCGCCGGCAGCTTTCGCAGCCTGGGCAAGCGCGTCGTTGATCGCGTTGCTGGTCAGCGTCACGCCGGCCTTCACATCGATCTTCGCGTCCGCGATGCTCTGCCCGACCAGCGCGCCCAGCACCGCCTCGTCAGCGATCAGGTCCGCGCCAAGGCCCGGTGTCTCGTTGTGCTCCGGCACCGCGATGCTCACGATCTTGCCGTCGCCGTCCACTTCGATGTCGACCTTGAAGGGCTGGAAGCCCGTCACTTCATACGTTGCGGCTCCGCCCTGGGCCGCTTCGGCTTCGCCGCCTTCAGGCGCAGCTTCCTCTGCCGCACCGCCGTTTGCGGCGGCAGCGGCCGCCAGGATCGCGTCCTTATCCCCCGCGTGCGGCTCGATGCCCAGCGTACCTTTCGTGTACGCAAGGATCTGCTCGCTGGCGTTCAGGAATGCGCCGGAGGAAACGGAAGCGCCGGAGATCTTGTCCACATCCGTGCGCAGCGTATCCGGATCGGCCGCAATGCCGATGAACTGCTCTTTAAAAGCATCATCGCCCACGCGGCTGCCGAGACCCGCAGTCTCCTGCAGCGCACCGACGTAAACCTGCGTGACATAACCCTCGGAACTGACGCCCATCGTGATCGGGATCTCTCCGCCGTAGCCCTGCGGAGACGCCGACAGCGCATAACCCTTTACATTGCCGGATGCGTCCTTGCCAACGAAGATCTCGTCCAGCTCACTTCCGTCCGCGAGGTTCTCGTATTCGATCTGCTCGTAATCGCAGCCGGGCAGCACGGTGTTCAGTGCCGCTTTCTTGGCGGCGAGCTTCTGCTCCGCGATCGGGCCCTTGGTGACCTCGTTGGTCACCGCAAGCGCTGCCGCCGCGATGAGGGAAAACAGGAACAAGCGAAGGCCAAGTTTGATAATATCATTCATGCTTGCTGACCTCCCCAAAGCTCTTCGGCATCGTCACGCGCTCGATGAGCGGCGAGACCACGTTCATCAGCAGGATAGCAAAGGAGCACCACTCAGACTGGCCGCCGCGCGCAAAGCGGAAGATGAACAGGAGCAGTCCGCAGCCCGCGCCGAAGATCAGCTTGCCCAGATCCGTCGTGGGCGACGTGGAATAATCCGTCGCCATGAAAAACGCGCCCAGAATGAGGCCGCCGGAGAGCACCTGTGAAACAGTGAGTCCGACGTTGAACCCGGTTCCGATGAGATAGCACACCGCAAACACGCCGATAAAAGCAGCGGGGATGTGCCAGGAGATGACCTTTTTCCACAGCAGGTACGCCGCGCCCAGCAGCAGGGCGAGCTTGCAGGTCTCACCGATGACGCCGGGGATGTTGCCGAGGAAGAGCTGCCCGATGCTGTAGGCGCCGCCGGCGGCCAGCGGCGTTGCGGATGCCACGGCATCCACGCCGGCCAGGTTGCCGAATGCGGGCTCCGGGAACTTCGTCATGATCGTTGCCCAGGAGAGCGCCAGCATGGCGCGCGCGAGCAGCGCCGGGTTTACGAAGTTCTGTCCGATACCGCCGAAGATCATCTTGACCAGAATGATCGCGATGATGGAGCCGACAACAGGCATCCACAGCGGCACGGAGGCCGGCAGGTTCATCGCCAGCAGCATACCGGTCACGACCGCGCTGAAATCGCCGGTCGTGTTCTTCTGATGCGTGGCCTTGCAGTAGATAAGCTCGCTCAGCACCGCAGCGGCGACCGCCACCAGCACGATAAGAGCAGAACGGTAACCGAAGAACAGGATGCCCGCGATGACCGCCGGCAGCAGGGCGATACAGACGTCCTGCATGATGCTCCGCGTAGTCGTCTTGTCACGAAGATGCGGAGAAGAAGAGATAATCAACTTTTGCATAATACTCGCACCTCCCCGACTCAATGGCTGTTCTTCATCCGGTTCATGGCCTTCGCCATGCGGAAGCTCTGTGTCAGTTCACGCTTGGCGGGACACACGTATGTGCAGGAGCCGCATTCCATGCAGTTGAGCACGCCGATGCGCACGGCATCCGCAATGTTGTCATGGCGGATATAGGCATCCATCTGCGTCGGCATAAGCCCCATCGGGCAGGCGCGCACGCAGCGGCCGCAGCGGATGCACGCGGATTCCTCCGGAGCGACGCCTTCGTCCGCCAGCGCGAGCAGGCCGCCGAAGTTCTTGGTGACGGGAATATTCAGCGAAGGGATGCTGTTGCCCATCATCGGCCCGCCGACGATGACCTTGCGGACATCCGGTTCAAGGCCGCCCGCGCACTCCAGCAGATCCAGCAGTGAAGCGCCAATCCGCACGCGGTAGTTGCCGGGCTTTGCGACGTGACCGCCGACGGTCACGATCCGGTCGATCAGCGGCCGGCCCTGGCGCACGGCCAGCGACAGCGCGGCACAGGTGGCGACGTTCAGCACGACGCACTGTGCGGCGGACGGCAGCCCGCCGTTGGGCACCTTGCGACCCGTCAGCGCGTAGATGAGCATTTTCTCGTAGCCCTGCGGGTACTTCGCAGGCAGCGCCACGACTTCAACGCCGTCCTTTGCCGCAGCCTGAAGGGCTTCGACAGCGTCCATCTTATTGTCTTCGACGCCGATCCTCGCCTTGGTGATCCCAGTCGCCTTCATGGCGAGCAGGACGCCGTCGATGATCTGCTCCGGGGCTTCCAGCATCAGTCGGTGATCGGAGGTGAGGTACGGTTCGCACTCACTGCCGTTCACGACGAGCATATCGGGCCTCGGGTTCAGCTGGGAAACCTCCAGCTTTACAGCGGTCGGGAAAGCGGCGCCGCCCATACCGACGATGCCCTTCTCCGCGGCGATCCGGGCAATGCTCCCGGCATCCGGATCCTCAGTGGGCACGACGGATTCATCCCACCGGTCTTCAAAGTCGTTTTCGATGGTCACCGCGGTGACGCTCTTGCCGCTGGCGATGGTCGCAGGGCCGACCGCGATCACCTTGCCGGACACGGACGCATGTACGGCTGCGGAGATCGCCCCTCTGGCACTGCCGATCACCTGGCCCAGATTGACTGTATCCCCCACCTTGACAAGGCACTCGGCAGGCGCTCCCACGTGCTGTGAAAGCGGTATCGTCACCTTTGCAGGCGCTTTCATGTCAATAATGGCATTAGCGCCGTTAACAGCCTTACCGTTTCCCAGCTCGTGCGGATGGATCCCCCCGACGAACGTTTGTGAAACTCCCAATGACAAGCTCCTCCCTTCATTGTAAAGACGCACAGCTATGCCGCGTCCTATTAACCCACTTTTATAATTATAACATATTACAGAGCTAAATCAAATATCATATACACGTTTATTTCTTAACAGATTGTCAATCCCACACAAAAAATCCGTCCACCCCTCTGCGGGATGAACGGATCCGATCGGATGAATTGTACGCTGCCGATCCGGTTCTCAGCCGAATACGCTGAGCAGGAAGCCCGCGGCGATCGCCGAGCCGATAACGCCGGCCACGTTGGGGCCCATGGCGTGCATCAGCAGGAAGTTCGACGGGTTGGCCTTCTGCCCCACCTTCTGGGAGACACGGGCCGCCATCGGGACGGCGGAGACACCTGCGGAACCGATCAGCGGATTGATCTTGCCGCCGGAGAGGTTGTACATCAGCCGGCCGACCAGCAAGCCGCCGATCGTGCTGAAGGAGAAGGCGATGAGGCCCAGGATGACGATGTAAATCGTCTGAATGTTGAGGAAGTTGGAACCCACCATCGTCGCGCCGACGGAGATGCCCAGGAACAGCGTGACGATGTTCATGAGGGCGTTCTGCGCAACGTCGGACAGACGGTCGGTGCAGCCGGTTTCCTTCAGCAGGTTGCCGAACATCAGGCAGCCGATGAGCGGCGCGGTGCTCGGTAGCAGCAGGACGATGAAGATCGTGACCACGATCGGGAAGATGATCTTCTCGGTCTTGGTGACCTCGCGCAGCTGCTCCATCTTGACCTTGCGCTGCTTTTCGGTGGTCAGCAGGTTCATCAGCGGGGGCTGGATCATCGGGATCAGCGCCATGTAGCTGTAAGCCGCAACGGCGATGGGCCCGAGCAGATGAGGTGCAAGCCTTGTGGTGGTCAGGATGGCCGTGGGGCCGTCCGCGCCGCCGATGATGCCGATGGAAGCCGCTTCATTGCCGGTGAAGCCCAGCAGGTTCGCACCGAAGAAGGCAAAGAAGACGCCGAACTGCGCGGCAGCGCCGAGCAGCAGGCTGGCCGGGTTGGAAATCAGCGGACCGAAGTCGGTCATCGCGCCGATGCCGATGAAGATGAGGCACGGGTAGATGCCGGCCTTGACGCCGATGTACAGCAGATCGATCAGGCCGCCGTTGGCCATGATGTATCCGTAGCTGTGATGATACGGGCTGGCGCTGTCCAGAAAGTTATTCCACAGATCCTGATGATACAGGGCGTTGGAAAAACCGCCCAGCGCGCTGACGTTCGCCAGCAGGCAGCCCATCGCGATGCCCACCATCAGCAGCGGCTCGTACTGCTTTTTGATGCCCAGGTAGAGCAGCACGCACGCGATGGCGATCATCACCAGGTTTTTCCAGCCGTCGGCCATCAGAAAGAAGGCCGCAAAGCCGGATTCCGTAACCAGTTTGGAAAGGGCTTCTAACATCTTTCAGCTCTCCTCTCCTTATCCCAGAACCAGGAGCGGCATTCCGGTGTCGACCTTTGTCCCGACATCCGTCAGCACCTGCGCGACGGTCGCGTCGTGCGGCGCCATGATCTCGTTTTCCATCTTCATGGCTTCCAGAACCAGCAGCACCTCGCCGGACTTGACAGCCTGGCCGGCCTTGACGTTGACCTTGACGATCGTGCCGGGCATCGGAGAGGTGACCTGCTCGCCTGCGACCGCGGCGGGAGCGGCGGCCGGAGCCGGAGCGGGCGCGGCAGCCGGTGCGGGTGCCGCAGCGGGAGCG
>JAFUTW010000025.1 GCA_017484085.1 Clostridia bacterium | reverse complement strand
GGGAGAGCAGTTCCCGGTCTCCCGTGATGGAGCTGTCTGCGCCTTCCACGGCGATCGTAATTCCATCGGCCTGGGGCTGCAGCCGCTCCGCCGTTGCCCGGAGCAGTTCTGGCACGGAAACACGCTCAGTTTCCGGCGGCTCATGCCCCAGCGCTGTCCGCTTCATCAGCTGCTGATCCATATCCGTGAGGCGATGGATTTCCTTGGCCATGCTGTCCGCAATCTGTTTCCGCTCCTCCGGCGGCAGTTTCCGCTGAAGAAGGCGTGCATTGCCCAGCAGGGAGGTCAGCGGGGTGCGCATCTCGTGGGCCAGGGCGTCCAGCAGGGCCTGCCGGGCCTCGCTCTCCTCCCGCAGCCGTGTCTCTCGGGCTTCTACGGCTCCCTGCATCTCTGAGAACGCCCGGGCCAGAGTGCCGATCTCGTCCTTCCGGCCGGTGGGCAGTGGAACCGGGGCATTGCTTTGCGTCGTCATGGCCCGGGCGGCTTCCGTGAGTTTCCGGAGCGGGCGGGTCAGGATACCGGCCAGAACCAGCGCAAGCAGAATCAGCAGGGCAGATGCTCCACCCGCCACGGCAAAGGCCATCCGGCGGAAACTGTCTTTCAGGGCGTAAATGTCCCCGACATCTCCCAGGAGAATCACGGTCAGATTGCTGTTCACCGGCTCTGCCACCGCATAACGCTGAGGCTGGCTGCCGGTGTCCAGCAGGGCCGCCCGCTGGCCGCAGATCAGGCTGTCGTAATACCTGTTGGGCAGCAGCGCATCTGCAATGGGATTGCCCCGCCAGCAGAAGATCAGGTCGATGCCCTGCGCGTGGTAATACTGCGTGTACTGCCTTGCATAGGCCACCGCCTCCAGATAGGTCAGGCTCTGCATGGTCTGCTGCACGTCCCGGAAGACAACGCCCTGAGTGGCCTGAATGCGCGTCTTCTCACGCTCCAGGGAGAGGGTGAAGCTGCGCTCGCTCATGAACCAGGCGATGCCGAAGAGCAGGGGAACGGTGACCAGCAGGATCAGCGCGATCAGTCTTTTCCGCATGCGGCGCCTCCCTGCCAGCGGTAGCCGTATTTATAGACGGTCTCAATGCGCTCCGGACCGAGCTTTGCCCGAAGCCGCTGCACATGGACATCCACGGTGCGGGTTTCCCCGACAAAGCCCCAGCCCCAGACAGCGGAGAGGATCTTGTCCCGGCTCAGGGCTGCTCCGGCGTTCCGGGTCAGCAGTACCAACAGGTCGAACTCCGTGGCCGTCAGCGGTACGGTTTCCCCGTCCAGGGTCACGGACCGGGCGCTGTAGTCAACGGTCAGACCGCCGTCCGTAAAGATTCGGGGCTGTGTTCTGCGCAGAATCACGTCGATGCGCGCCAACAGCTCCTCCGGCTCGAAGGGCTTGAGGATGTAGTCCTCCGCGCCCATGCGAAGCCCCTTCACCCGGTCCGCCACCGCTGTCCGGGCCGTGAGGAAGAGCACCGGGATCCCCGCGTCCAGCAGATCCTGCGCCAGAGAGAAGCCGTCCTCGCCGGGCATCATGATGTCCACCAGGGCCAGGTCTGCGCCGTGGCTCCGCAGGACGCTCCGCGCTTCCTCAGCGTCCGCGGCATCCAGCGGCAGGTGTCCTGCCAGTTTCAGCACCGTGCCCAGCATCTCCCGGATCGCCGGTTCATCATCCACAAACAAAACCGCTGCCATATTCATCACCTTTTCAAGTATATCACTGAATAAAGAAAAAAGTTGTAACGGTGTTGTAAAGCAAGCAAAAACACCTTCCCGAAAGCGAAGGGGGAAGGCGTTGCAGCAGATTTCCACCTAAGTAGTTTTCATTCATCATGGGATCATTTGAAAGTGCCTCAGCGCCTCCTCAATGGCTCTTTCCTTCTCCGGCGGGCATTTCGGCACACGATTGCCCTCCGTCTTTGCCTTGTTATAGCAGTCCCTTTCGATGATCCCATGTTTTGCCTTCACCTGGGCAATGTACAGGCAGGAGACCTTCAAGCCGGTATGCTCGAGGACATAAGCCTTGATTTCCTCATACGTTGCCTTGGTCTCTGCAGCGGTCACATCCAACTCCGTCATGTCCAGATCAATGTCGATATGTGGGGCAGATCTGATTTTGGACAATAAGCAAACCGTCTCCACATCCCCTGTGAGGCAGAACATATCCACACATTGGATGCGCTCGATGTTATAACCCCGGGCGCTCAGGATCGCGGCATCCCTGGCCAGCGCGGGCGCGCCGCAGGAGATGTAAACTACGCGGGAAACCCCGGCCTCGCAGATCGCATCCAGAACGGCAGGCTCGCAGCCCTTGCGGGGCGGGTCGAGCATCACGACGTCCGGGCGGATGCCGTCTGCCACGAGGCGGGGGAGGAGTTCTTCCGTTTTGCCGCAGAGGAACTCTGCGCCCGTAATACCGTTTGCCTTGGCGTTGGCTTTCGCGTTATCGATGGCCTGGGGCACGATCTCGATGCCGATGACGCGCTGCGCATGCCCGGCCAGCAGCAGGGAAATGGTGCCTGCGCCGCAGTAGCAGTCGCAGACGGTCTCCCTCCCCGTGAGCCCCGCGAAATCGAGCGCCAGGCTGTAAAGCTTTTCCGTCTGCACCGGGTTCACCTGGAAAAACGCCTGCGGGGATACGGAAAAGTGCAGAGCGCACAGGGTCATGTCCAGAGCGGCCTCGCCCCAGAGGACGTGCAGCTTCCCGTCCAGGATGACGTTGTCTGTCCTCGGGTTATGGATGAGGCACAGGCCGTGCAGCCCGGGCAGCGCGGAGCGCATCGCTTCGATCAGTTCCTGCGCGTGCGGCAGAGCGGGAGATGCGCAGACGAGGGTCACGACCGTCTTCCCGTCCCCGGATGTCCGGGTCATGATGTGACGGATGAGGCCGCGATGCCCGCGCTCGTCATACGGCAGCACGCGGAAGGCCTTCATCCAGGAGAGGAGCGCCGCGACGGCGGCACTGCTCTCTTTGCGCTGGATGAGACAGCCGCCTTCCGGCAGGGGGACGAGATCGTGGCTGCGCGGCGCAAAAAAGCCGCAGACGGGCTGCCCCTCCCGCAGGGATACGGGATAGGTGCCCTTGTTGCGGTAGTGCAGCGGGGCATCCATGCCGAGCACCTCCGGTACGTCGACGGGAAGACCGCCGACGCGGCGCAGCAGTTCCTGCACCTGGGAGCGCTTGAACTCCAGGGAGGCTTCATAGCTCATGTGCTGGCAGGAGCAGCCGCCGCAGCGCCGGTATACCGGACAGACGGGCTCGCGGCGGTCGGGGGAAGCGTCGATCAGCTGCTCGATGCGCCCGAAGGCATACCGTTTCTGAACCTTGACGATGCGCACGAGCGCGCGCTCACCCGGCAGCAGCATCGGGACGAAAACGGCCATCCCTTCAAAGCGGCAGACGCCGGCGGCATCGCTGCCGAAGGATTCGCAGATCATCTCCGCGGTCTGGTTTTTCGTAAGCATAAGCGTCCTTTTCATGAAACGCCCCTTCCTCATCCGGGGAAGGGGCGTTGTGTGCTTTACAGAGAGTTGATGAGGTTGTAGAGGGACAGGTTGAATTCCCGCTTCTGCTGCAGCGCCATGGAGATAGGCAGGTAGTACACGCGCCCGTCCTTGATGCCGATGACCTGGTTGCCGATGCCGTTGCGCAGCAGGTTTACGGCCAGGCTGCCGGCCTCGAATGCGAACCAGGCGTCGTAAGCGGAGGGCGTGCGCCCGCGCTGCGTGTAACCCAGCACGTTGGGGCGGGCCTCAGCCTTCGTCTTGTACTTGAGGATCTTGGCCAGCATCGCGGTCGTGATGGGATCATCATCGTGGACCTTGACGCCGTTCTCATGCAGGAAGCGGTGCCAGTCCATCGGCTGCATGGAATCCCAGGCGCCTTCCGCGACAACCACCGTCGCACGGGGGTTGCCCATGTCGATGAGGCGGGTGAGGCGGTCGGCCACTTCCTGGATGGACCAGGTCACCTCGGGGACGATACAGATCTCCGCACCGGAACCGGCAGCGGCTTTGAGGGCGATATCGCCGCAGTGGCGGCCCATCACCTCCACGACGGCGGGCCGGTCATGGGAGCGGCTGGTTGCGCGGATGGCGCGAATGTCGTCCACACAGGAATTGACCGCGGTGTCGTAGCCGAGCGTCATCTCGGTATAAGCGAGGTCGTTGTCGATGGTGCCGGGGATGCCGACGCAGGGGATCCCGAGGTCACACAGCTCCATGGCGCCGTGATAGGAACCGTCTCCGCCGATGACGACGATGCCTTCGATCCCCATTTCATGGATGTTGGATACGGCATGCGCGCGCATCTCGGGACGAAGGAAGTCCAGGCAGCGCGCTGTGCGCAGATAGGTGCCCGGCTGATCGGCGATGTCGAGGATGGTATCCAGATCCAGCTCCACCATGTCGTCTTCGACGTGATGGCTGCGGCACAGGGTGCCGTTGTAGCCGCGCTTGATGCCGATGAGGGACATGCCGTGATAGCGCGCGGCTTTGGCGACAGCCATGACGGCCGCATTCATACCCGGCGAATCGCCGCCGGAGGTCAGCACACCGATTCTTCGCATGAAGATTGCCTCCTTAAACGGGCTGAGCCCGATCAATCCTGTAACGGCCACCGCAAGGGGCGACCGCCGCTCATTATACGACGGGCCGGAAATGAAGTCAAGCTGAAGAGGCGCTCCCTGTGCAAGGCGTTCAGGAGCCGGCCTCCGTGTTCCTGTAAAGGGCCAGCACCTGCCGGATCCGAACGGCGGGCTTTGTCAGTTCCTGCAGCGTATCACCGTGGTTGAGCGTGTCGATCAGCGCTGCGATGTAGCGGTCCATTCCGACGGAAGCATAATACGGGCGGGACAGCAGCTCGGGTTTCTGGTAGATGAGGTTCGTGGTGAAGACCCGGTCGAACCAGCCGCTCTCGTAAGCTTTGTCGAACTTCTCTAGGCCGCCGGTGAACAGGCCGAAGGTGCTGAAGAGGAAGACCCGTGCGGCGCCCATTTCCTTCAGCTGCCGGGCGGTATCCAGCATGCTTCCGCCGGATGCGATCATGTCATCCACCACGATCACATCCTTGCCGGTCACGTCGCCGCCGCAGAAATCGTGGGCGATGACCGGGTTGGAGCCGTCCACGATCCGGGTATAGTCCCTGCGTTTGTAGAACATGCCGATATTCACCCCAAAGAGGGACGCCATGAAGACGACGCGGTCCGTAGCGCCCTCGTCCGGGGCGATGAACATCATATGGTCGCTGTCCAGCCTGAGATCCTCGTATTCCGTCAGCAGCGCCTGCGTGAACTGCAGGGCGGGGGAGACGTTTTCCATCTCCATCAGGGGAACCACGTTCTGCATCCGGGGATCGTGTGCATCAAAGGTGATGAGACCGTGCACGCCCATGGCTTCCAGCTCCCGCAGCATGACGGCGCAGTCCAGCGATTCGCGCAGGGTCTTGCGGTGCTGCCTTCCCTCATAGAGGAAGGGCATGATCACCGTGATCCGCTCCGCCTTGCCGTTGCAGGCCGCGATGACGCGCTTCAGATCCTGGTAATGGTCATCCGGGGACATCCGGTTGGTTTCGCCGAACATCTGGTAGGTCAGCGACGTGTTGCACACGTCCAGCAGGATGTAGATGTCCCTGTCCCGCACCGATTCGCGGATCACGCATTTGCCTTCGCCGCTGCTGAAGCGGGGGCATTCCACGGGGATCAGGCAGTGCTCCCCATTCCGCCATTCCGAGAGAATCTGATCCACACGGCTGCCGGCTTTTTCAGCCGAGTTTAAGGCGATCAATCCGATCTTACCGGGCATTGGCTTCACTCCTTCAAAAATAATACCGTTTCGTAATATGATTCTTTGCTTCTTGTGAAAACCCTTTTTCGGTTTGCTTTTTGTCGCGCGGGAAACGACCGCATCCGCCGCAGATGGATGTATAATGGCAGCGTAAGGACAAAAGAGAGGAGAATCGGTATGACAGAAAAGAAAACGGGGAAGGAAAACCGGCAGCCGGAGAAGAATTATGAAGCGATGGCGGACATCGCCGCAGAGATCCTGTGGGGCAGGCTGTCCGTGCCGGCTGACGAAGGGCTGCGGCGCTTTGCCACGGGAATGCTTGAGGAGGCGGCCGAGGCCGGAAACGCATCGGCGATGTGCAGCTACGGCGCCGTATACTACAGTGGCCTCGGCGTGCAGCAGGATATGGACAAGGCGGCATACTGGTACGAAAAGGCGGCAGCGCTGGGCAGCAGGAAGGCTATGAGCAACCTGGGCTATGTCCATTATTACGGCCGCGGCAGCCATCCCGTGGACATGGAGAAGGCGTACCGGTATTTTTCCAAGGCTGCGCTGCTGGGTGACGTGTGCGCGCTGTACAAGTGCGGCGACATGTACCTGAAGGGGCTGTATGTGGAAGCGGATGAGAAGGCGGCCTTCAGCCTCTATTGCTGTGCCTTCAAGCTCGTTTCGGAGGAAAAGCCGCTCGATACCTATCCGGATATCTGCAGGCGGCTGGCCACCTGCCTGCACAGGGGGCAGGGCGCGGAAGTCGATCTGCAGGCGGCACTCAATTTGATGGAGCAGGCAGTGCGCGGGTTTGAACTGCGCATCGGCGGCGGAGACGTTTTTACGGACGGCGTACTGGAAAGCGCCAGAAAAGAGCTGCAGGAAATCGAAGGGGAGCTTGCCTACGCAAGGATACTGACCGAAGAGGAACCGCAGGATTGAAGGACGTGATCCGTACGGGAAAGAGGGGTGCTATGCCAAGAAGCGGCTGCGCGGCAGCAGGAAAAACCGGGATGCAGTACGTATCCTTCGGCAGCGGCCCCCGGGTGCTCGCCGTGCTGCCGGGGCTTTCGGACGGGCTTGCGACCGTAAAAGGGAAGGCATGGATCCTGTCCCTGCCGTACCGGAGATACTTCCGGGATTTTACGGTGTACCTCTTCAGCAGGAAAGACGACATGCCGGAGGAATACACCATCCGGGATATGGCGGAAGACCAGGTTTTGGCAATGGATGCCCTGGGCATCCGGAAGATCTGCCTGCTCGGCGTTTCACAGGGAGGCATGATCGCCCAGAGCATAGCTGCAGAACACCCGGACAGAGTGGAAAAGCTGATCCTTGCGGTGACAGCTTCGTACGCAAACAGCACCGTGAAGGAGGCTGTTAGCGGCTGGATCGGCATGGCAGTGCGCGGGGACCACCGGGCCCTGATGACGGATACCGCGGAAAGGATGTATTCCAAGGCATATCTCCGGAAATACGGGAGGCTCTTTCCGCTGCTGGCTGCGTTTACGAAACCCGCCGGCTATGACCGGTTCCTGAAAAACGCGTATGCCATCCTGGACTTTGATGCGCGTGATGTGCTGTCAAAGGTCAGCTGTCCGACGCTGATCATCGCCGGAGACGATGACAGGACGGTGGGAAACGACGCCCCGTATGAACTGAACGCGGCGATTTCGGGGAGCGAGCTGTTTATCTATAAGGGCCTGGGGCACGGCCTTTTCGAGGAAGCAAAGGATTTTTACGACAGGGTGCTGGCATTTTGCGCCCGGGGAGAACCGGGACCGGCGGATTGACGGAATCTACATACATTTTGGGAAAGAGAGAAAGGACTGAAATATGAAGATATTGAAAAGGCTGCTGAACCGGGCGACCTTTATGATCATCATGGCGCTGTTGGAGATCGCTGCGATGTTCTCCCTGTTTTACTGGTTCCGGACCAAGGCGGCCTGGATCGAAGTGGTCCTGCGGGTGCTGAGCCTGCTGATCGTGCTGGCGATCAACAAAAACAGCCGGCACCTCTCATCGGATCTCATGTGGGTTTTCATCATCATCCTGATGCCGGTGGCGGGCACGGCGCTTTATCTTTTGCTGGGGGCCAACCTCGTGTCCAGCCGCACCTTTCGGAATATCTTCCGATCCACGGCCGAAGCGAAACGGTATTACCACCAGGAACCGGAAGTGCTCTCCGAAGCCTGCGAAAAGGCCCCGGCGCTGGCGGGGCAGTTCCGGTATATCTCGGACAGCGCAGGCTTCCCGGTTTACCGGAACACGGGATTTGATTACTATGGCCTGGGGGAGCAGGGATACCCCGAGATGCTGGAGGCACTGCGCTCAGCCAAACGGTTCATCTTCCTGGAATACTTCATCATCGAAGAAGGGGAGATGTGGAACGGCATCCTTGGCATACTGGAAGAGAAGGCCAAAGCCGGACTGGATGTACGCGTCATGTACGACGACATGGGCAGCTTCGGGACGCTTCCGCTGTCTTACGCGAAGAAGCTGGAAGAGAAGGGTATCCGCTGTCTGCCCTTCAACCGCATCAACCCGGTCCTTGGGATCGTGATGAACCACAGGGATCACCGCAAGATCATGGTGATCGACGGGACCATCGCCTTCAGCGGCGGCGTGAACCTCGCGGACGAGTACATCAATGCAAAGCAGAAATACGGCCACTGGAAAGATAATATAATCCGCGTTACCGGCGAGGCCGTGTGGTCGTTTACCGTGATGTTCCTGACGCATTGGAACGCGCTGCGCCCCGAGGATGAGGACTTCGGCGTTTTCCATGCAAAGGCGCTCCCGGGCGAGGCCGACGGCTACATCGCCGCATACGGGGAGACGCCGCTGGACAACGAGAATACCGCGCAGAACATCTATGTCAACATCCTGAATCAGGCAACACGCTACTGCTATATCATGACGCCGTATCTGATCATCGACACGGAGCTCATCAACGCGCTCATCCTCGCCGCCAAGCGCGGGGTGGACGTGCGGATCCTGACGCCGGGTATCCCGGACAAGAAGCTGGTGTGGCGCATCACGCGCTCCTACTACCGGCAGCTGATCCAGGGCGGCGTGCGCATCTTTGAGTATACGCCGGGCTTCGTGCACGCCAAGGTCTTCGTGGCGGACGACTGTGTCGCGACGGTGGGCACGGTAAACCTGGATTACAGGAGCCTGTATCTCCATTTTGAGAACGGTACCTATCTGTACGGTTCAAAGAAGACGGCGGACATCAAGAGGGACTGGACAGAGGCCGCGGCGGTCAGCCGCGAGATCACCGAAAAGGAAGCGGCCAACGATCCGCTCTCGGAATTCCTGCTCTCCGTGCTGAGGGTGTTCGCGCCGCTTCTCTGAGGTATTTGTTTTACAGGGTCAGTAGTGGACGACATCCTTTGCGGAGCGGATGCGCTCCAGCACAGGGGCAGCCTCCGGGCTTTCAAAATAGGCGAGGGTGGAAGCCGGAACGAGCTGCTGCAGCGCCCCGAAGTCACCGTTTTGCAGACAAAGGCGGACGGTGCTGGCGCTGATGGGCTTGCCGCCGGACTCCTTCCGCGGAAGAATGACACAGCGGATGCCGAAGGCGGGCAGGGATTCCTGCATGACGCGGTTGTAAATGCCCGTGACCTGGCTCTGCGGCTCCTCGCCGACGTAACGCGCGCTGATGCCGAGCGCCTGCGCGATCCGGGCAAAGACGGCGAGATCCAGCCGGGCCTGGCTTTCGATGATGGTTTCGCGGTCTTTTAAGAAGTAGCTGGGGAAGGTCGCGGAGGAGATGATGTAGGGCCCGCAGTCGTGCAGGATGACGCCGGGCAGGTGGGCTACGCCTTCTGCGACCAGACGCTTTCGCACGGCGGCGGGGATGAGGCTCGCATCCTCGGAGACGACAAACAGATGCAGCGTATCGCAGGCGGACGCGGCCTGCTCTGCGAGATACTGATGCCCCAGCGTAAAAGGATTGGCATTCATGATGACGGCGGCGCTGACGCCGCTGTCTTTCTTATCGGCGGCAAGGGCGCGCAGATAAGCGGAAAAACCGTCCCTCCGGTTTTCCATAAAAACGAGGCGCCCTTCGACCCTGGCGATCTCATAAAAGCCGATGTCGGCGAAAAACTTCGCGGCGGACGGCTTGGTATACAGGAACAGGTGGTAGTTGCCGCGCGCACTCTGCACCTCCATGAGGTGGGAGACGATTTCGTTGAGCAGCCCCTCGCCCTGGTGCGCATGATCCACGGCGAAGCAGCGCAGCGTGCTCGAAAAGCAGCTGCCCGTCGCGATGACGCGGTAGTCGTCATCCATCATGGCGGCGGTGTAATCCAGGTTGGCGTCCCGCTCGATGCCTTCCTGGCGGAGCAGGGCATCGACCTGTGCGAGCGTGCGCTTGTCGCCGGGCTGGACCCTGGTGATGAAGTTGGACATCAGACGGCCTCCTCAAGAAAGTACAGGAAGAAACAGAGTGCCAGCAGATCCGCGCTGCCGCCCGGAGAGATGTTTTCCCGGATCAGCTCCTCATCGAGCGCGGCAACAGAGGCAGCCGAGGGGAACGGCTCCCGCTCAAGCAGCGATGCGGCGGACTGCCGCACGCGCTCAAGCGCGCCCATGCCGCCGCGGTGCAGGATGTTGGTGTCCGTATTGTGTGCCATGATGGAAAGCAGCGCGGCGCAGCCTGCGTCGTTGGGGGACAACCCGGCGGCGATCCCTTCCCGAAGCTTGGGGAGCCCGTGTAGGGCAACCAGGGGGAAACCCTGTTCCGCTTCGCCGCGGACGCCGGTGAGGCCGAACTGAAGATAGAGGCGCTGGCCGGCCGTCTGTGCGGTATCCGGGGTGAGGACGGCGAAATCGGCCGCGGTCAGCCCCGCGGTCATGGCGCGGCACTCGGAGAGGATGCGGTCTGCCGGTATGGCCTCGAGCTCTTTGGTGCGGCCGGCTGCCGCGGCCAGCAGCCCGAGGGAGAAGATTGCGCCCTTGTGGGTGTTGACGCCCCCGGTGGCTTCCAGCATCTCGCCTTCCGCCATTCGCCCCGCAGCGCGCAGCGCGGCAAAGGTCTCTGGCGCGGCTAGGGAAGCCGTTTCAAAGCCGATTTGGGCGCAGCGGTAATAGTAGGGATAGAGGGCGCAGGCGCTTGCGGCGAAGGTGAAGATGTCCATATCCCGATGGCTGCCGGCATTGGCCCTGTCGACCAGGCCGGGCTTCGGCGTGACGTTGACCTCGTAGAGCAGCGCGCGCACGCTGAGCTGTGCGATGCGCCGGCATACGGCCTGCTGCACAGCGTCCTCGAGGATCTCATGTGTCTTTGCCTGAAGGGAAGAGAGCGCGTGGGCTCGGGACCTGGCGCAGACCTGCGCGGGATTGCCGCAGAGCAGACACCGCCTGCCGGGCAGGCCGATCTCCTGGCGTTCCACCTTTACGCCGCCCGGACGGAGCACGTCGAGATCGAAGAGACGCCCGAGGAGGGAATCCTCCTCGATATCGGCTGCCATGCGCTTGACCTGCAGCGCAGGGAGGGGAAGGACGAAAAACGCCTCGCAGCCGGTAAAGGAGAGATCCTCCTCCTCATGCAGCGGGCGGATGCCAAGGCGCAGGAAAGCCTGCCGCAGGCGCTGCCGGCCGAGGGCAAACCCGCTGCGA
Organism: Clostridia bacterium; assembly: GCA_017484085.1. Classification (GTDB taxonomy): domain Bacteria; phylum Bacillota; class Clostridia; order Christensenellales; family Aristaeellaceae; genus Ventricola. The sequence continues at coordinate 11,107 of JAFUTW010000025.1, read as the reverse complement.
ATGAGCGGGCTGTCTTTCACGGGGCCGGGGATGTTCATCGTAAAACACAGCAGCGTTTCGCCATACTGGGTGAGCAGTTCGCGCTGCCGGGATGCGCGGCGCTCGCGGGCTTCCATCATATCCGGAACGGTGACTTCCATCGGGGATGCTCCTTTGCAGCCCGGGAGATACGACGGCACGCATATCTGCAGGCTGATCTTTGATAGGGTGTCTGATGGGATCTATTATAGCGCAGCCGGGCTTTTTCGCACAGAGGAAATCGACTGCGGCGGCATATTTCAATGTTTTTGATGAAAAACGTTTGACAAAAGCTCCATGAAGAAGCTAAAATAGCGCCTACAGCGTGTGGCGAGCAGCGTAAATCCAACTGCAGCCGCCGCTTTTTTTGTGCCGTCTGCAGCCGACCGGCTGTAGTCAGGCGCATTTTTTATGCCGTTAACGGCACAAGGAGGGTTACCCGTGCAGAACAGAGAAAATGCTTATCTGGAAAGTGAGCCGGTTGGAAAACTGATGCTGAAATATGCGGTACCCTGCATCATTTCGCTTCTGGTGGCGGCGCTTTATAACATTGTCGATCAGATCTTCATCGCCAATGCCTCTTACCTCGGTTCCTATGGAAACGCTGCAAATACGGTGGTCTATCCGCTGACGGTCGTTGCGCTGGCCGTCGCGGTGATGATCGGGGACGGCGCCTGTGCGTTCGTCTCCATCAGTCTTGGCGCAGGGAGAAAAGAAGATGCGCACCGCGCCATCGGTAGCGCTGTCGTGCTGAGCCTCGGCAGCGGCCTTTTGCTGACAGGGCTCTATCTGCTTTTCGCAGACAGAATCCTGACAGCCTTCGGCGGAAGGGTCAACGAAGAGACGTTTCATCAGGCGAAGATCTACTTTTTCTGGATCACGCTGGGCCTGCCGTTTTACATGTTCGGCCAGGCAATGAACCCGGTCATCCGCTCGGACGGGAGCCCGCGCTTCGCGATGGCCTCGACTCTGGCCGGCGCGGTGACCAACATGATCCTGGATCCGGTCTTCATCTTCGTCTTCCGCTGGGGGATGATGGGCGCGGCGGTGGCGACCGTCCTGGGACAGATGCTGACAGCGGCCCTGGCGGTGTGGTATCTGTGCCACATGAAGGCGGTCCGCCTGGAGCGGCGCAGCTTCGGCGTACATGCCCGGCTTGCGCAGCGGTATCTCGCGCTGGGCATGACGAGCTTCCTCTCCCAAATCTCCCTGGTCGCCGCAATGATGGCGATCAACAACATGATCGGGAAATACGGGGCGCTGGATGAGGTCTTCTCCAAACCGGAGTATGCACAGATCCCGATGGCCGTCGTCGGCATCGTGATGAAATTCTTCCAGATCGTCATCTCGATCTCTGTCGGCATGGCGGCCGGCTGCATCCCCGTGGTGGGCTTCAATGTCGGCGCGGGGAGGAAGGACAGGGTTTCGGCGCTGTTTAAGCGGCTGCTGGCAGGAGAAGCGATCGTGGGCTTTGTTGCCCTGCTGATCGTGGAACTGTTCCCGCACCGGCTGATCGGCATCTTCGGCGCAGCCAACGAAAGCGCCGCTTATACGGAGTTTGCGGTGAAAGCTTTCCGTACCTATCTGTGTATGATGCCGCTCGCCACGGTCAACAAAGGGGCCTTCATCTTCCTGCAGTCCGTAGGCAAGGCGCTGGCTTCTACGATGATCTCTCTGATCCGCGAGATGGTTTTCGGTGTGGGCTTCGCTTTGCTGTTGCCGCTGCGCTTCGGTTTGGACGGCGTGCTCTATTCCATGCCGGTGTCCGACCTGCTGACGTTCGCCGTTGCGGCATTCGTCATCATCTCGACCTTCAGGCAGCTGAGCTCACCGGCCGGATCAGATGCGGTGTCATTTTAAAAAATAGGGTTGACACCCGCTCCTCATTTGCATATAATATCTGTGTTCGCTTGAACGGCGCTATGCGGTAGTGCTGGAATAGGCAGACAGGCACGTTTGAGGGGCGTGTGATGCAAGTCGTATGGGTTCAAGTCCCATCTACCGCACCAAATGAAGATCCCAGTAACCACAAGGATTGCTGGGATTTTTCTTTTAGTTACTATATTTTCTGATATGACTGGCGCTAGAAACGTTATCAAAAATGAGAGCGTTTCTAGCGCTTTTTGAGAACGAACTGCAAACGAAACTGCACACGAAGGGATACTGTCAGCCGATGGAAGTTTTGGTAATTACCGTTTATTCCGCCATTTCAAAGAGAATGCGTTCCAAGAGGCGGCAGAAGACCCGGCTGGAGGCGCTCGCGATGGCCAGCACTTCCTCATGGGAATGCGGCGTCTTGGCTATGCCGGTGGCCATGTTGGTGATGCAGGCTATGCCCAGCACCTTCATGCCCAGATAGTTGGCCGCGATGGCCTCCGGCACGGTGGACATGCCGATGGCGTCCGCACCGAGGATGTGATAGGCGCGGATCTCCGCCGCAGTCTCGTAACAGGGGCCGGTGAAAAAGGCGTAGACGCCTTCCCGCAGCGGAATGGAAAGGGATCCGGCGGCCCTTCGCGCCAGATCATTCAGCGAAGGATCATAGACCTCCGTCATGTCCGGGAAGCGGGGCCCGAAGCGCTCGTCATTGGAGCCGATCAGTGGATTGTTGCCCGCAAAATTGATGTGATCCGTGATGAGCATCAGGTCGCCGGGGCTGAAGGCCGGATTGATGCCACCGCAGGCGTTGGTCACGACGATTTTCTCCACACCCAGCTGCTTCAGAACATAGATCGGGAGGGAAAGCCGGCACATGGAGAGCCCTTCATAGTAGTGGAAGCGCCCCTGCATGGCGACGATGGGCCTGCCGTTCAGCGTGCCGAACACGAACCGGGCAGCATGCCCGCTGACGTCCGACTTCGGAAAACCGGGGATATCCGCGTAGGGCAGCAGCTCCCGGTCTTCCAGCTGATCGGCAATGCTTCCCAGACCGCTGCCGAGAATGACCGCGGTGCGGGGACGGCAGGCGACGTGCTCCCTGATGTAACGGACAGCGGTCATGACTTCATCATAAAACATACGGCAAGCCTCCATGTGAGCTTTTTCAGTTGCATTCTATCATGAATGGCGCTACGATGAACAGGAAAAACATCACTTATTTGCGGCGATAATAAAAGCGCGCCCTGTGAAAAGCTGCGCTTCGGCGCTGCAGAGCGCACGCGGGGTATTGAGCGTTTCCGCATTTCTGCGGAAGAAGGAGAAGGCAGTGAAGTTTCAGCTGAAACCGAATGAAGGCATCCGGGTTGAGAAGGTCAGGATCGGGCGCATCCCGGCCCTGGTGCTGAAACCGGAAAAACCGGCTCCACAGCCGCCGGGCGTCCTGTGGATCCATGGCGGCGGTTATATCTTTGGTATGAAAGAAATGGTTTATATGAGCCGGGCAGCGGATCTGGTGAAACGCTTCGGCGCTGTCGTCGTCTCTCCCGGATACCGGCTCGCCTGGCTTCATCCGTATCCTGCCGCTGCGGAAGACTGCTATGGGGCGCTGTGCTGGATGAAAGACCATTCGGAGGAACTGGGCTTTTGCAGCAGCCAGGTCATGGTCGGCGGGGAGAGCGCGGGCGGCGGGCTGGCAGCTGCCGTCTGCATGATGGCGAGGGACAGGGGCATCCGCGTAGCGTATCAGATGCCGCTGTATCCGATGCTCAGCAATCTCGACACCGAGACCTCACGGGACAATCACGGCAGGGTGTGGAACACGCGGCGGAACCACCTGGGCTGGCGCATCTATCTGAGAGGACGTGTAGGGAAGCGGGTATCGCCGTATGCTGCGCCGGCCGGACAGACGGACTTTCACGGCCTTCCGCCCTGCTACACCTTCGTGGGGAGCGGGGAACCGTTCCTCGCGGAGACGCTCCGGTATGTCGAAAACATGAAGGCAGCCGGCATACCGGCCGAGGCAGAGGTATACCCGACGGATATGCACGCTTTTGATCTGCTGCGCCCTGAAGACGAAATCAGCCGCAGGGCGGCCCAAAGCTTCCTGCGGCATTTTGAGTATGCGGCGGCCCATTACCGCACGGAATCCTGAAGGGATCCGGAGGCTTTACCGGCGGGGTCTGCAGCTTGAAAGCATATACAGAAAAACCGGCATGCACACCATGAAGGGATAAACATAGCGGACGATGATGCAGGGCCCGGCCAGGATGGTGAGCAGAAGGAAGAAGAAAAACGGAAGAAACGGCGCATAGGCCCTTGCGGGGCCGAAAACGGCCATGGCGAAAACAAGCAGGAAGAGCCAGACGTAAAAAGCGGGGGAAAACAGCAGAGGCAAAAGCGGGATCCGGGTAAAGGCGTTTTCGGAAACCAGGCGCTCCAGCGCGCGCTCCAGACCCGGCAAGGCGCTTTCCTCGTGTATGCCGTAGCCCGGCTTGATGTCCGTGAACAGGACGCCGGCCCTGTCCGAGACCCCGCGGTAGGCTTCGGCATAAGTGAGGTCGCCGACATCCCAGGCGCCTTTCGTAAGACAGAGAACCGCGTCGATGCTTTCAAGCGGGTAACGAAGAAACAGCTTTGCGGAAAGCTTCAAAAACGCCGCGGCGTTTTCCCTGTCAACGGTGGTGTAGAATTTCATGAGGTCGGAACGCTCGGGGCGGTAATAAGCCTTATCCATGTCGAAAAAGGCGGCGATTTCCGCCTGGGTCTCTTCATCTTCGCCGTCTTCCGCAAGGCGCGTATAGATACGGCCGCACTGCTGGATCGGGATGCTGAACGCCTCTGCGATTTCACCCGGGGCAGCGGACAGCATCCGGGTCAAAGCCGCATCGGATACCTTGAACAGGGCAAACCCGGCAGCAAAGACCAGAAATAGAGTGCGCCACCTTTTGCGTCTAAAGAAGAGGAGACAGACGGGCAGCGTCAGCAGCACCGCGTACTGGGCGTTGTTGCGCATCAGCTGGATGAGCGCCAGCAGGAACACCTCGATCACCGCGAGAACGTGCGCTGCGCGTTTTGAACCGGCTGTATCACAGGACAGGGCTAGGAGCAGCGCCAGAAGGATGAACCCGGAAAACAAAACGTCCTTGGTCGTGCTGATGGCCAGGATGGAATTGGCCGGAAAAAACGCGTAAAACAAGAGGGACAGCGCTGAGAGGAAACGCCTTCCCCGGGAACGGAGAAAAGCGCAGGACAGCGCCAGTATCGCTGCAAGCAGGATCCCCTGAACGGCGCAGTACAGCGCAACGCCGGCGTTAGGGTCGCCCAGCGACAGGCCCAACTTGTAACAGTGGCCGAGCAGCAGGGTGTGCAGCAGGGGATGATGACGGCTGAAACGGTGGTTCAGCACCTCATCGACCTGCCAGGCGTCGTAATTGAAAAAGCCGGGGCGGTAAGCCAGCCAAACGACGGCCCAGACAGCCAGGATGATGAGAAAAGGCACGAGCCAGTCCCAAAGACGCATTTTCCGCTGTCCGGTTTCCCCCTGGCTGCTGCGGGCGCAGAGAGCGCAGCACAGCAGACGCAGGATGCCGGATGCAAGCGGTGTCAGCAGGACGGCGCGAAGCAGAAGCAGGCCTGCGGAGCCAAAGGAGAGGCTTGCAAGATACCGGCCGCTTTCAAAGTAGGCGCCGGTGACGCTGAAAAGCACGAACAGAAACCCGAGAAGCCCCTCCTGCGCAAGGGAAAGCAGGGGATTTGATATCTGAAGGACCGTATGAAAGAAAACGGCTATAAGAAGGAAGCCGGCAGGAAGCACAAGAGAGAGCCGGGTGTAATCGTTGACCTCATCAAAGAGGAAATACCAAGCGCCGAGAAAGGTCATCAGGGCTAAAAGGACAGAACAGGCCAAACACTGTTTTTTAAGGCCAGACGCAAAAGAAGAACGCAGTTGGCGCAGGAACACGGTGAACCTCCTGAACAGACAGAGTAGGGCTGACAGACAGGTTATAACATACGGGCAGCCAAATTGACAAGCGTATGCGCATTTGTTATAATCCCGCCCAAAACCGGCAGGATGCCGCATTGAAGCCCGGACAGGCAAAGGAGACCGACGATGAAGGGGAAGACGTTCCGCTCTTTTTTATCCGGTATGATGAATGGGGTCGTAAGGCTGCTGTTCGCCGGGATCGTGATTTATCTTACGCTGCTTGCGGGCTTTTCGACTTCCGCCGTATCGGACAGCGAGCGGACCTTTCTGCTGCGGGACAGCATTGTCTTGAATCTGCTGGGAGAGGCTGTGTTCCTTCTGCTGCTGACAGCGGCGGCGCGGCTGTTTTACAGGCGAAGCACAGACCTCGGCAGGAGCGCGGGGCTGCGAAGGATCCGCACAGGTTGCCTGACAGCCGCTGCAGTCCTGGCTTCGCTGTCGGTCCTGCTGACGCAGAAGCTGCCCAACGCCGACCAAAGGCAGGTTTTTGAATGCGTGCAGGCCATCGTGCGGAACGATCCCGCGCCTTTTGAGCCGGGCGGTTATCTGGAAATGTACCCGTACCAGTCCGGCATCATCTGGTTCACGTATGCCGTATCCCGGCTTTTCGGGATGGAGAACTACCTGCTGTTTCAGTGCATCAACATCCTGTGCCTCATCTGGATGATGAAGAGCTTTGCGGACATCGCAGACCTGAGCGGCTGGGATGAAGTCGCAGGCACCATCTGCCTTGTGCTGTGCGCGCTGTTCGTGCCGATTTCGCTGTACGTCAATTTCATATACGGCACATTGATCGGGCTGGCGCTGACCCTTGCAGCTTTCCGCTCCGCACTGTACTTCGGGCGGGAGGCAAAGGCGGCGCATGCCGTGCGCTCAGTGCTCTTCATGCTGGGCGCAGTTATCGTCAAGACGAATTACATGATATTTCTGATCGGGCTGATCGCCTGCCTCGTGCGGGAATGGCTGCGCACGGGGCGGCACAGGTATGCGCCGCTCATTGTCGCAATGGCCGCAGTGCTGTTTGCAAACGGCAGCCTCAGCGTGTCGCTTATCGAAGCGGCTTCGGGCAGACAGCTGGGGAAGGGCGTCAACTCCTGGGCGTGGGTGGCCATGGGCCTTTCGGAAAATACGGAAAAGTACAACGGCTGGTGGAACCATTATACCAACGGAACTTACAGGGCAAGCGGCTTCGACAATGCTGCGCAGGGAGAAACGGCGAAGGCGGAAGTGCTGCGGCGCCTGGGCGACTTTGCGCGCGAACCCCGCAGGGGTGTGAAATTCTTCTCGGGAAAGAACGCTTCGCAGTGGAACAACCCGGATTTTGAGGCCTACTGTTTCTTCCGGTTCATGCGGGACAACGAGCACCTTGAACCGGTGCGGTGGGTGTACCGGCTGTTTACGGTGGAGTGGGGCGCACGCCTTCACGCGGCGCTCAATCTTCTTCAGTTCATCCTGCTCTTCGGGGTACTGCTGTATCTCGTGCGGACGCCGCTTCGCGAGGACCCGGCATTCTTCTATGAGATCGTCGTCATCGGCGGGATGATCTTCCATACGGTATGGGAAGCGAAGAGCCAGTACACGCTGACCTATTTCCTGCTCTTCATCCCGCTTGCGGCAAAGGGCTATTCGGAGTTCCTCTCCTGCACGCTGCCGGCGGACACACGGAGCCAAAAACGGTTTAGGCCGAGGGACGCGGTCCTGGCAGCGGTCTTTGCCGCGGCGCTTCTGCTCATCGGAAGCCGGCGCTTTTCGCTGATCAACAACATCTTCATGCCTGGGGACGACCGTGCGGCCTATGAAGAATATCTGGCGGCCAACACCTTCGTCCGCGTCCCGGAAGGAGAATACCTCCTTCTGCCGGCGGCGCAGCCGGAAAGCGGTCTGGCCCTGGACGGGGAAGAGGCGCGCATGGAGCCCGGGGCCGGGCGGCTGCCGCTCAAACTCAGCTGGCCGGATGCGACGGACGACGTGCTGCTCGCGGCTCCCGACGGAAAGACGCTGGCTTCTTACGGTCAGTATCCGAGGGAGGGGCAGACGGTCACCGGGGCACCGGTATCCGGCTCCGCGGACGAGCGGTGGAAACTGGTCCGGGACGAGGCGGAAGGCTGGGTGTATGTCCTTTTCAGGGACGGCTTTGCGCTGACATGCAGGGAAGACGGCAGGCTGGTCCTCAGCGCGATGGCCTTTGAGGAGCGGCAGCGCTTCATCCTGCAGCCCCTGCAGTGAGGGCGGTTTTTGTGCAGGAAGAGAAAAGGGCTTGCTATTTGGCGCTGTTTGCGTTATGATGAGGATTACGGTTTGACTTTATATAATAAACATCAATGGAGGTGTTCCGGTTGCAGAAAAAGACCCTTTGGATCGCTTTGGCTGCGCTGCTCGCGCTTTCCTTTGCGTTTGCGGCAACGGCGGAAGAGGTACAGTATCTGAAGCTCCCGCTCCCCGCTCTTTCCTCCACGCGGATCAGCGCGAATATCCCGCCTGAGAATCCGGCGCAGGAAGGCGTAAACCCGTTTACCGGCGAACAGTGGGCGGGGCTTTATCACCCGATCATGGTGCAGATCGATTCCTCGCACGATGCGCTGCCGCATTGGGGTGTTTCCTCCGCGGATATCATCTACGAGATGCCGCTGCATCAGGCGGGCGACACCCGCAGCGTGGCGCTGTTCATGGGCAGCATCCCCAACATTGCGGGTCCTGTCCGTTCCGCCCGCGTGCCGATGGCTTCCCTGCGCGAGATGTGGGGTGCGGCCTGGGTGTTCTACGGCACGCAGGAGTACTGGCTTGCGGAAGAGACGACGGTCGACGTCCTCGACTTTGTCTCCCAGTTCAATCCGGACTGCATGAAGGGCGGCCGCTGGGTGTTCCCGTTCTTCAACGGCACCGATATGCAGTATTACGATCTGTTCGGCCGTCAGAGCGACGGCGAGCACGTCGCGCCGCACAACGCGACGATCAACCTGCGCGGCGTGGAGGAGTACTATAACTACGAGCCGGTGAAGCATCCGTTCAAGTTCACGGATACCGGCCTGGACCACGGCACGAACGTTTCGGGCATCACGATCGATTACCGCACGCAGAAGCCTGTCACCAAGTCTTCTTATGTTTATGATCCGTCGACCGGCCTGTATACGCGCTTCCGCGAGGACGAGCAGTATTATGACGGCAACAACGGCCTCGTTTGCGAGTACGCGAACGTCATCGTGCTGTACTCCAACGTCAGCTGGTTTAATGGCAATGCCAGCCGCCCGGTCATCCGCCTGGTGGGCCAGGGCACGGCGGATATCTTCCAGAACGGCAAGTACATCCGCGGCACATGGGTCCGCGGCCGTGTTCCGGGAGAGACCAATGTGAACGATCCGGCGCAGCAGGCCAGCCGCATGGTCTTCCTCGATGACCAGGGCAATGAGCTGGAGATGAAGCGCGGCAAGACCTTCGTGCAGATCGTCGATGAGACGAAGCAGATCGTCAGCGTGACGACCAGCGAGAACATCGCAGGCGCCACCGTGCAGGCTACGCCGAAGCCGACCAACACACCGAAGCCGACGCGCACGCCGCCGCCCACCCGTCCGCCCCGCGGCACGAGAGCGACGCCCGCCCCGGAACAGAATCAGGATTCCGGAGACGGCGAAGTTGAATTCGGCGGTTTCTAATCAAGCAAGGGCTGTCGCAAGACAGCCCCTTTTCAAATCAGGACAGAACGGCAGGTGTATGAACCCATGCGAAAGATCACGGTTCTCTTCCTTTCGGCGCTGCTTTCGGCGCTGCTCTGCGGCTGTGCGCTCGGCGATCAGCTGGTGACGCTCCCGTACGCATTCTCGTCTTCCACGGCGGTTTCACGCGCGATCCCGCCGGAGAATCCCGCGGAAGCGGGGATAAACCCGCTGACGGGTGAAACCTGGAGCGGACGCTACCATCCCATCATGGTGCAGACGGACGCGGATCCCAACGCGCTGCCCCACTGGGGCGTCTCTTCGGCGGACATCATCTATGAGCTGCCGCTGCATTCCATGGGCAATACCCGCCAGGTCGCGCTGTATATGAGCGAGATCCCGTCCATCGCCGGTCCTGTGCGCTCCGCCCGGGTCCCCATGGCCTCCCTGCGCGAGATGTGGGGAGCGGCGTGGGTATTCTGCGGAATCCAGTCGGACTGGCGCATGGAAAACACGCTGATCGACGTGCACGACTTCACCTCGTATTTCCATCCGGACTGCAAGCAGAGCGGCCGCTGGATCTTCCCGTTCATGGACGGCACAGATGCGCAGTATGTTGACCTGTTTGCCCGCCAGCGCGACAAGATGCACGTCGCGCCGCACAACCTTTCGATCGATCTGTACGGGGTGGCGAGCCTCTATAACTACGAGCCGATGATGCATCCCTTCAAGTTCACGGACGAGCCGCGGACGAACGGCACCGAGGTATCGGGCATCACCATCACCTACAGGGAGAAGAGCCCGGCCTTCGTCTCCTCCTACGTCTATGACAGGGGCAGCGGCAAGTATCTCCGCTACCGCGAGGGCATGCCCTATGTGGACGGGCTGAACGACGAGCCTTGCGAGTTTGCCAACGTCATCGTCGTATACACAGATGTGTCGTGGTACAACGGCAACAACAGCCGTCCCGTCATCCGGCTGCTCGGCGAGGGCACGGCGGATATCTTCCAGAACGGAAGGTGGATCCGGGGCTCCTGGATCCGCGGCGCGGTGCGCGGCCAGCAGGACATGATGGACCCGGCGGCGCAGCAGAGCCGCATGGTCTTTGTGGATGAGTTCGGCCACGAGGTGGAGATGCAGCGCGGCAAGACATTTATCCAGGTCGTGGACGAGCACCATCTGGATGTGGCGGTCATGACCTCCGAGGATATCCCCGGCGGGAATCCGCAGCCCACGCCCAAGCCGACGAAGACGCCGAGGCCGACGCGCACGCCGACGCCGACCCGGACGCCGAGGCCCACGCGCCCGCCGATGCGCAATGTGCCGGAGGGGACGGCGACGTACGTCCAGATCACCGGCGAGATCGCGAAGCTGCGCGATAAGCCCAGCACCAAGGGCATCCTCCTCGGGTATGCCTATCAGGGCGAGACCTTTACCTTCGTCGGCAGGCCGGAGAGAAAGTGGCTCTGCATCGAGCTGCCGGACGGAAGCCAGGCCTATGTCTCCGAGGGGCTGTCCAAGGTCGTCGGCGAGTGACGAACAAAACTGAACCAGCGGTGCGCCTCCCGAAAGGGAG
>JAFUTW010000024.1 GCA_017484085.1 Clostridia bacterium | reverse complement strand
TACGATGCCGCCGCCGTCGCCGCCGTCGCCGCCGTCCGGTCCGCCGTTCTGCACAAATTTCTCCCGGTGGAAGGACACGGCGCCGTTTCCGCCGCTGCCCGCTTTCACCGTGATCTTTACATCATCAATAAACATGTTTTATCCTTTCAGTGTCTGCAATTCCTGAAGTCGGTTCTTCGTTTTCTGATCAATATCTGTACGCACCGCACGAAAGCTATCATTTATTTCTCTATTTGAATACCGGATCACGGCTAGGCCATACTTCTCCAATACTTCAGTTCGAATGCCATCATACTTCCACCCATGCTCCGTATAATGCTGTGAGCCATCCGCCTCAATGACAAGCCTTGCCTTGGATGAATAGAAATCTACAATATACCCATCGATAGGTCTCTGCCGAATAAACCTGACCGGATAATTTGCCAAGAAGTCATACCAAAGTTTCTTTTCTTCATTTGTTGCTGCTTTCCGCAGCTGTCGGGCAGCCAAAAGATGCCTTTTGTTATAACCGGTATAATGGTAGTCTTTTTCATTCATAACTGGTTCTCAGCACAACGTGTAACCCTTCCGTCACGGCTTTGCCGTGACACCTCCCCTTTCAGGGGAGGCTTTTATGCCGCTCTCCGTTCTCCCTGCCTCCCCTGAAAGGGGAGGGGGACCGTGAGCTCAGCGAACAGTGGTAGGGTTCTTCTTCCTCGGCGTCAGGCCGCCGAAGAGGATCATAAACAGATCCAGCAGCCGCCACACCACGAAGACGAGACCGATGACAAACAGGATGATCCCGCCGACAACGTTGTCGCTTAAAACGACGAAGTCCATCATTTTCGCCTCTCCCAGCAGGAAGGCGCCGCTGAGGAACGGGATCAGCCCCACGGCCTGCGCGGCGCCGGTCACGTATCTGCGCAGGTAAAAACGGTGCGCGCCGACTGCGCCCAGCAGCAGCGCCAGGAGCGCGGCGAGCCACATGCTTTTTCCCTTCCAGCAGGGTTTGGCGGACCACTCGTCCCGTCTGGATCGTGCCAGCAGGCTTAGCACCAGCGCCACTCCAAGGATGATCCCCAGTACCCCAAGGCTCCAGCCCTGCACGCTGCGCCTCAGCGCGGCAGGCAGGCCCGTCCGGCTTACCAGGCCCGTTACCGCCTGGTTGAACGTCATCGCATTTTTCATATTGGCCAGCGGCTTCAGCCACTCGCGCACCTGAAGCAGCATCGGATGAAAGAAATCCATAGTCTCCTCCCGCTCTGTGATCCCCGCCATTATAACGGCGGGAGGCTCATTCGTCAATTGACAGAAGATAGCGCCGGATGGCTTCCTTGCAGCCGTCGTGATCGCAGTCCGAAACGGCGGCGCCGGCCGCCGCCTTCACCGCCGGCGCGGCATTCCCCATCGCGATGCCCAGCCCGGCCGCGCGCAGCATGGGCAGGTCGTTGTCCGCGTCGCCAACGGCGATGCTCTCCTCGGGGCGCACGCCCACAAGTTCGCACAAGCGAAGCAGCGCAGAACCTTTGTCCACGCCCGGCGGCGAGACCTCCAGCACCGCCCGGTTGGATTCGGCCGTTTCAAAGCCGGAACCTTCCAGCCTTTTCTTCGTCCGCGCCCTCGCCTCCGCAGACGCGTGGCACAGATTCACCTTTTCAACACCAAGCGGCCCGCTCCGCAAATAAGCGCGGAGATCACGCGTATAATCAGCGTTGCTCCAGAAGAGCGCCGCTTCCTTTGCGTTTTCGTTCCGGCTCCAGCGCTGCAGGGCATCTTCTTCCAGCAGCAGCCCGGCGTCGCGCTTCACCAGGATGAGCGCGTCCTCCTGCTGCGCCGCTCGCTCCAGGCAGGCCAGCTGCTCCGCGGTGAACGTCGCGCGCCACAGCGTGCGTTCTGCACGGAAATCATAGAGGATCGCCCCGCTGGCCAGGATGCCCAGCGGCACCGCGTCCAGCGCAGTACGGTATGGCTCCAGCTCGGAACGCGTCCGCCCGGTGGCCAGGGCGACCCTCTTCCCCTTTGCCAGCGCCAGCGCGATCGCCTCCAGCACAGGGCCGTGCAGCTGCTTTTCGGAATCCAGCAGCGTTCCGTCCATATCAAAGGCGATCAGGCTGTACGTCCTTTGCTTCGCTTCCACTGGGAGCACTCCTTAAAAGCGCCGGCCCCCTTCGCATCCGAAAGAGGCCGGCCATTCATTCGGTTTGATATGCCGATGCTCAGATCAGCGTCTCGGCGTCGTTGGCGATGGAAAGCTTGTTCACGTTGCGGACAGCCCAGCGCTCGATGCTCATCAGCGTCTTGGTCTGGGTCCCGGGCGCGCCGAGTTCCACGGTCAGCGTCTGATCCTTGATGCCGACGATCGTCGCGTTGATGCCGCCGATGGTGGTGATATGGTCGCCCACCTTGAGGCTGTTCAGCATTTCCTTGGCTTCCTTGTCCTTCTTGCGCTGCGGACGGATCAACATGAAATAGAACACCACGAAGATCAGGATCATGGGCAGCAGCTGGATCACCATCGCCAGAGCCGTGTTCATCGCGGGCACTTCCTCGCCGGCCGCAGCCGCAGCCGCGGCGTCCGTAGCGCCTTCTGCCAGCGCGACGCCGGACAGCATCAGCTTGTTCATCAGTTCGTTCATGGGAAACACATCCTTTCAAAGGCTTGTTTTGTTTTGATCAAGTGTTGATTATACACGGTTTTTTGCGCTCGCGCAACCATTCCTCAGAAATTGCGGCTCATGTCGTAGCGGCTGAAGAATTCCTGCCTGAATTCGGGGAAACGGTCCTCTTCGATGGCCGCGCGGATGCGCTCCATGAGGCGCAGCAGATAGCGCAGGTTGTGGATGGTCGCCAGCCGTCCGCCCGTGATTTCCCCCGCCTTGAGCAGGTGGCGGATATACGCGCGCGAGAAGTTGCGGCAGGCATAGCAGTCACACCCTTCCTCAATGGGCCCGAAGTCGTGCGCGTACTGTGCGTTCCGGATGACCAGCCGCCCCATATCGGTAAAGCAGGTTCCGTTTCGCGCGATGCGCGTGGCCAGCACGCAGTCGAACATATCGATGCCCCGGTAAACGCCCTCCACCAGGCAGTCTGGCGAGCCGACACCCATGAGATACCGCGGCTTCGTCTCCGGCATATGGGGCATGATGGCGTCCAGCAGGTCGTACATCATAGGCTTGGGCTCACCCACGGACAGGCCGCCAATGCCGTAGCCCGGGAAATCCATGTCCGCCAGCGCCTTCGCGCTCTCGATGCGCAGATCCTCAAAAAACGCGCCCTGCACGATGCCGAAGACCGCCTGATCCTCACGGGTGTGGTACGCCTTGCAGCGCTCGGCCCAACGGTGGGTGCGGTACATCGCATCCGCAGCGGTACGGTGGTCGCACGGGTAAGCGGTGCAAACGTCGAAGGCCATGGCAATGTCGCTGCCCAGCGCCTGCTGGATGGCCATACTCTCCTCCGGCCCGATGAACATCTTGCTGCCGTCCAGATGGTTGCGGAAGCTGACGCCCTCTTCCTTGATCTTGCGCAGGCTGGCCAGTGAGAAGACCTGGAACCCGCCGGAATCGGTGAGGATCGGTTTATTCCAGCTCATGAAGCGGTGCAGGCCGCCCGCCTCGCGGATAAGCTCCTCGCCCGGGCGGATGTGCAGGTGATACGTGTTAGAGAGGATGATCTGAGAGCCGACCTCGTCCAGCTCCCTGGGCGTCATGGCCTTGACGGTCGCCTGCGTGCCCACAGGCATGAAGATCGGCGTCTGGATGTCGCCGTGCGGCGTGTGCAGCACGCCGCGCCGGGCGTGGCTCCTGGCATCCTTTTTAATAAGGTTGAAGGTAACGGGTGATGGCATAGGATTTCCTTCCCGCGCCAGGCGCTGAACACGCACCCGCGCAAAAAATAAGCCTCTTGTCAGAGACAAGCGTATCATAGCATGAAAAAGCGGGGATTGGCAAGGCGGTAGGTACAACCATCGCTCATACTTTTACGTCAGCTTCATCATTTTGTCTTCAGAATATGCTATACTGTCGTTGAACCCCAAAAAGGAGAAGTGACAGCATGACTCTGTATGAAAAAGCCGTCGAAATGTGGCGGCAAAAAAAGATCAGAACCGATGCGGAGCTCGCTGAAGCGCTGAACGGTCACAGCATTGCTTTTGCCTATCATTCCGGGAAGATCGAAAATGATCGGATCACCTTTAATGACACGCACGAAATCTTTGAGCACGACGGTGTAACGAGCTATACCGGTGATTTGCGGACACTGTTTGAAATCCGCAACGCAAAGGATGCCAACGAGCTTCTGCTTACTTCCTACAATGACAGACAGCTCCTCACCGAAGCACTTCTCAAATCTTTTCAGTACTGCCTGACACAGAACACCTATGCCTGCCGCTGGCGCCTGGGTGAGCGTCCCGGCGAGTATAAAAAACATGATTATATTACCGGCAAGGCAGAAATCGCTGCTTCATGATCATCCGCCCATCATCATCCATGAAGAAGACCGCAAAGGCTACTATGATGCGCTGGAGGCGTGGGATACTCTGCAGGAACTTGACCCACTTATCGCTTTTCTGAAGGGACAAACCGTAAAGACGTGGGAAAAGCAGATTCTGCGGGAGGAAAGCCGCAAGCATTGAAGGTATGGCAAACCGAAAACGGAAGAGACGAACAGCCCGTCTCTTCCGTTTTTTATATTCTTTTGCTTACCGCTTCTCTCCCCAGTGGATGAGCGCCAGCATGCCGGGGCCGGTATGCGCGCCGATGAGGGCGCCGATGTAGGCCGTGCGCACGTCCGCATCCGGGTATTCCGCCAGGACGGCAGCTTTCAGCGCGTCGCAGGCCTCCTGATCGTCGCCGTGGCCGATCAGCACCAGGTTGCCCATCTCCCGCTTCCAGTTGTCCTTCATATAGCCCATCTGGGTGCGGATGGCCTGCTTGCGGCCGCGCGGCTTAGCAATGACCTTCAGCGTGCCGTCCGTCTCGATGTGGAGCAGCGGTTTGATCTGCAGCATCGTTCCCACGACGGCCGCCGCAGCGGAAACGCGCCCGCCGTGCTTCAGGTGATCGAAGATATCCACGGTGAACCAGTGACAGATGTGCAGGCGATTCTGTTCCACCCAGGCCGCCAGTTCCTCGATGGACAGGCCTTCCGCCTTCTTCTTTGACATCTCGTGGACGAGCATGCCGAGGCCGACGGAGGCGCAGTACGGCTCCACCGCGATGATCTTCCGCTGCGGGAACTCCTCGCGAAGCTCGTCCATCACCAGGCAGCACGTTGAAAATGTGCTGGACAGGCCTTGCGTGAGTCCGACGTGCAGGATGTCCTCGCCCGCCTCCAGCACAGGACGGAAGGCGCTGCGGTAAGCCTCCGGATTGATGGCTGAAGTACTGGCAAACTTTCCCTCCCGCTGCCGCTGATAGAACGATTTGACCTCCAGATCGCCGCCGGGGCCGTACAGGTGTTCTTCCCCATCCAGTATGACTTCCATGGGGATCATTTCAACAGGCGGCACATCCCGCATCAAATCCTCGCTGATGTCCGCGCTTGCATCCGTAAAAATCCGATAAGCCATGGGTCTTCCCTCTTTCCGCAGCTTTTGCCGCTTTGTCCATAAATGTTAGTTAAATAAAACCGCCGATCCCGGCTATTGATCAATCCTACAGCAGGGGATACGCATCAGTGTCCATCGTGCGAATGGGGTTCCCCTTTCTGCCCCAAAATATCCGGGCAGGCGATTTCCACCATGTCCTCCACCATACGGTGCAGAAGCTGTGCAGCCTTCGTTTCCGCTGCGCGGTAGTACACCTCTTTGCCCTCGCGCCGGGAAACGATCAGCCCCGCCGTACGCAGCCTGGCCAAATGGTGCGATACCGCCGGCGGGCTCATGTCCATCACGGCGGACAGGTTGATGACGCACTCCTCACAGTGACACAGCAGCCAGAAGATCCTCAGCCTCGTGCTGTCGCTGACCTCCTTGAAAAGGTCCGCCGCGAGGCCCAACCCTTCCGTTTCCGGGATGCGCTCCAGAAGGAGCTCCAGGTCATCACCGTGATTGTGCGGCAGTATCCGTTTCGGCATGCCTTCCCTCCGTTTTCAAAATCCGTATTATTATGACACAGGTGCAAAACTTTTGCAAACCCCTTGACGCAACTCCTCTTCCGCGTTATACTGTCTTCAACAATTAAGCAAATGTTTAATTGATTGTCTGACAGGAGGGCTTTTCAATGAAGAAGACCTATAAAATCGATGTGGACTGCGCCAATTGCGCCGCGAAGATGGAAGCGGCGGCCAATGCCACGCCCGGTGTCGCGCACGCGGTCGTAAACTTCATGCTGCTCAAGATGATCGTTGAATTTGAAGAGGGCGCGGATCCGAAAGCCGTCATGCCCGCCGTACGCACCGCCTGCAAAAAGGTCGAGGACGACTGCGAGATCTTTCTATGAATAAGAAGCAAAAGCAGGTCCTGCGGCGCATCCTCGTGACGGCCGCGCTGCTCGTCCTGCTGCATTTCATCCCGGTTTCGGGGCTGCCCCGCTTTTTCCTGTATCTCATCCCCTACGGTATCATCGGATACGACATCCTGAAAAAGGCGTGGAAGGGCATCCTGAACCGGCAGGTGTTCGATGAATGCTTTCTCATGGCCGTCGCCACCGTCGGCGCGTTCGCTCTGGCGCTCACCTCGACCGGTGATTACGTCGAAGCCGTCGCCGTCATGCTGTTCTACCAGGTCGGCGAACTCTTCCAGTCTGTCGCGGTCGGCCGCAGCCGCCGCAGCATCAGCGAGCTGATGGATATCCGGCCCGACACCGCGAATGTGGAGATTGACGGCGAGCTTACCGCAGTCGATCCGGATGAGGTGGAAATCGGCGCCGAGATCATCGTGCAGCCGGGCGAGAAGATCCCTATCGACGGCGTCGTCCTTTCCGGCGAGTCCTCGCTGGATACCGCCGCGCTGACCGGTGAAAGCGTGCCCCGGACCGTACGCCCTGGGGACGAGGTGCTCAGCGGCTGCATCAACCAGAGCGGCCTGCTGCGGATCCGTACGACCAAGGAATTCGGCGAATCCACCGCCAGCCGCATCCTGGATCTGGTGGAGAACGCCAGCTCCAGCAAGTCCCGTTCCGAAGACTTTATCGCGCGCTTTGCCCGGGTGTACACGCCCGCCGTCTGCGCAGGCGCCCTTGCGCTGGCCGTTTTGCCGCCCCTCTTCCTGCTGCTGTCGGGGCGCGACCCCCGCCTCGGGGACTGGGTCTACCGCGCGCTGACATTCCTCGTCATCTCCTGCCCCTGCGCGCTGGTCATCTCCATCCCCCTTACCTTCTTCGCGGGGCTTGGCGGCGCAAGCCGCTGCGGTATCCTCATCAAGGGCTCCAATTATCTGGAAGCTCTGGGGAAGGCCCGCATCGTCGCCATGGACAAGACCGGAACGCTGACCCGCGGGGTCTTCGAGGTCCGCGGCATCCACCACGCCGCCATGGAGGAAGACCGTCTGCTGGAGCTGGCTGCTCTGGCAGAAAGCGCGAGCACCCACCCCATCGCCCGCAGCCTGCACGCGGCTTACGGCAAACCGCTGAATCTGGAACGGGTAAAGGACGTTCAGGAGATCGGCGGTCACGGCGTCATGGCGACCGTGGATGGCAGGCAGGTCGCCGCCGGAAACGAAAAGCTGATGGACCGGCTGAATGTTTCCTGCACCCCCTGCCACACCGCAGGCGCCATCGTCCACACAGCGGTGGACGGGCAGTATGCCGGCCATATCCTCATTGCGGATGAGGTCAAGGAAAGCGCGGCGGCCGCACTCACCGCGTTGCGGCATGCCGGCGTCCGCAAGACGGTGATGCTGACCGGCGACGGGGACAGCGTCGCCGCCGAAGTCGCCCGCGCAGTCGGCGTGGACGAGGTCTGCGCCAATCTACTCCCGGAGGACAAGGTCGCCCGCGTGGAGGCGCTGCTGGGCGAGAAAAAGGAAGGCGAAACGGTCGCCTTCGTGGGTGACGGCATCAACGACGCGCCGGTGCTCGCCCGCGCCGACATCGGCATTGCCATGGGCGCTCTGGGCAGCGACGCTGCCATTGAGGCGGCCGACGTCGTGCTGATGGACGACGATCCGCGCAGGATCGCGACAGCCATCCTTCTCTCCCGCAAGTGCATGCGCATCGTGAAGGAAAACATCGTCTTTGCCATCGGTGTGAAGCTGCTGTGTCTGCTGCTCGGCGCGCTCGGCTTCGCAGGCATGTGGCTGGCCATCTTCGCCGATGTGGGCGTTATGATCCTTGCGGTGCTCAACGCCATCCGCGCTTTGTTCGTTCCGAAAGAGACAGCGTAAAAACGGAGACATTACAAAAGAGGCTGCTATTGCAGTCTCTTTTGCTATTGCAGTCTCTTTTCCTTTATATCAGTACAGCTTCGCCCCTGCCGGGATGTGCGGATCGACCATCAGCAGATGAAGATGCTCCGCACCCTCCTCCATGTGAATGGCGCTGAGCAGCATGCCGCAGGATTCAACGCCCATCATCGCCCTGGGCGGCAGATTGGTGATGGCGATCAGCGTCTTGCCCACCAGCTCTTCCGGCTCATAGAAGGCGTGGATGCCGCTGAGGATCGTCCGGGGCTCCCCCGTTCCGTCATCCAGGGTGAAGCGCAGCAGCTTCTTGCTCTTGGGCACCGCTTCGCACGCAAGGACCTTCACCGCGCGGAAATCGCTCCTGGAGAAGGTCTCAAAGTCTACATAGTCCTTGAACAGCGGCTCGATCTCCACCTTGGAGAAATCGATCTTCTTCTCGGCTGCCGGCTGCGCGGGAGCTTCCGCCGTCTGTACGCCGCTGTCCGGCGCCTTCTCGGCGCTCTCCTGCTCCGGCTTGCCGCCTGCAAGGGATTTCATTGTCGGGAAGAGCAGCACATCGCGGATGGCGGCGCTGTCCGTCAGCAGCATCACCAGCCGGTCGATGCCGTAGCCGATACCGCCTGTGGGCGGCATGCCGATCTCCAGTGCGTTGAGGAAGTCCTCATCCGTGTGGTTGGCTTCCGCATCGCCGGCCGCAAAGGCCTCTTCCTGCGCCGCAAAGCGCGCGCGCTGGTCGATGGGATCGTTGAGCTCGGAGTAGGCGTTGCACATCTCACGGCCGTAGATGAAGAGCTCAAAGCGCTCCACCAGCTCGGGATTGTCCGGCTTCTTCTTGGTCAGCGGCGAAATGTCCACCGGGTGATCCATGACGAAGGTCGGCTGGATCAGCTTGTCCTCGCAGTACTCCTCAAAGAACAGGTTGATGATGTCGCCCTTCTTGTGACGCTCCTCGAAGGCGATGCCGTGTGCCTTCGCCAGCTCGCGGGCCTCCTCCAGGGTTTTGACTGCGGTAAAGTCCACGCCGGCATACTGCTTCACGGCGTCGATCATCGTGATGCGGGTAAAGGGCCTGGCAAGATCGATCAACGTGCCCTGATAGCTGATGACGGCGCTGCCGCATACCTTTTCGGCCAGGTGGCGGAACAGGCTCTCCGTCAGCTCCATCATGCCCTTGTAATCCGTATAGGCCTGATAGAGCTCCATCAGGGTGAATTCCGGATTGTGGCGGGTATCCACACCCTCGTTGCGGAAGACGCGGCCGATTTCATACACGCGCTCCATCCCGCCCACGATGAGGCGCTTGAGGTACAGTTCCAGCGAAATGCGCAGCTTGACGTCCTCATCCAGCGCGTTGAAATGCGTTTCAAAGGGCCGCGCCGCCGCGCCGCCGGCATTGGAGACCAGAATGGGCGTCTCCACCTCCACGAAGTCCCGCGCGTCGAGGAAATTGCGGATCTCCCGGATGATCTGCGAGCGCTTGCGGAAGGTATCCCGCACCTCCGGGTTCATGATGAGGTCGATGTAGCGCTGGCGGTACCGGGTGTCGGTATCCGTCAGGCCGTGGAATTTCTCAGGCAGCACGCGCAGGGATTTGCTCAGCAGTACCAGCTTCGTGGCATGGACGGAGATCTCCCCCGTCTTCGTCTGGAAGACAAAGCCCTCGATGCCCAGGATATCGCCGATATCCATCGTTTTGAAATCGGCGTAGCAGTCCTCTCCCACGTCCTCACGGCGCACATACACCTGGATCCGGCCCTCTCCGTCCTGCAGATGGACGAAGCTCGCCTTGCCCATGATGCGCCGGCTGATCATGCGGCCGGCGACGGAAATCGTCTTCCCTTCCAGCTCGGCAAAGCCGGAGAGCACCTGAGAAGAAGTGTGCGTCCTGTCATATTTCGTTATGGTATACGGATCCCGGCCGTCTTCCTTGTACTGCTGCAGCTTGGCGCGCCGGATCTGCTCCTGTTCGCTGTACTCCGGCGTGGTGATCTTTCTTTCGTCCCCCACGGCGCTTCCTCCTTCGTATCTTATTCCGCGCGGATCTCGAGGATCTTGTACTCGATGATGCCGGACGGGGTATGCGCCTCAACAGTCTGACCCACATGCGCACCCATGAGCGCTTCGCCGATCGGCGACTCGTTGGAGAGCTTGCCCTGGAAAGGGTCGGCTTCCACCGTGCCCACGATGGTGTACTCTTCGGGCTCCGCGTCCTCGTCTCCCTGCTCCAGGATGGTGACGATGCTGCCGAAGCCGACTTCGTCCGTGCTCGTCTCGTCCACGATCTCGGCGTTCTCGATCATGTCGCGGAGCTCCATGATGCGCTGCTCCAGGGCCGCCTGGTCGTTCTTGGCCGCATCATACTCCGCGTTCTCGCTGAGATCACCCAGGGAGCGCGCAAAGTCGAGCTGCGCCGCGACCTTCATCTTTTCGGTCGTCTGCTTGTATTCCAGTTCCTCTTTCAGCTTCTGGAGGCCTTCGGCTGTCATTACGACATGCTTTTTCTCTGCCATCGGATTCTGTCCTTTCTCCCCGCCGAAACCGGCAAGGACTGCAAAAATTCGCCCGAAGCAGACTTCGGGCGCTTACTTTGGCTTGCATTATACGCATTTTGACCAAAAAGTCAACAGCGAAAAGCCAATCTGTAAAGGGATTTCCTCTGCGCGGGGCTTACTCCATCATCTGCAGCCAGAGGCTCTTCAGGTAATGGCTCTCCGGATAGCCCGCGAGGACCGGGTGGTCGATGTCCTGACGGCGCAGCGTGATGACGCGGACCCGCCGGTTCAGATCCTGTGCGGCAGAGAGGACCGTATTCACAAACGTATCCTCCGGCATGTGGTACGAGCAGGAGTGCGTCGCCAGCACGCCGCCCGCCGGCAGCAGGCGCATGGCCGAGAGCGCGATCTCCTTATAGCCCCTGCACGCCGAGGCCATGTTGGCTTTGGCTTTCGTGAAAGCGGGAGGATCCAGCACGATGACGTCGTACCGCTCCTTCGCGCGCACCTGCTCGCGCAGGTAGTCGAAGCAGTTGGCGCAGACCGCATTGATTTCGGCTCCGTTCAGCTGCGCGTTGCGGCGGATCAGCGAAACCGCTGCCTCGCTGATGTCCACCGCCGTCACTTCGCGTGCGCCGGCAGCAGCCGCGTTCAGCGCAAAGCCGCCCGCGTAGGAGAAGCAATCCAGCACCCGTTTTCCCACGCAGAACTGCCGCAGGTACAGGTGGTTGTCCTTCTGATCCAGAAAGCCGCCGGTCTTCTGGCCGCCCGCGGGATCCATCTCCAGCGCGATGCCGTTCTCATGCACGATCACCTCGCCGGGCATCTCCCCGTGCAGCACGCGGACAAAGCAGTCCATCCCTTCCTTTTCGCGGATGGGATCGTCGTTTTTGAGCAGCAGGCAGTCCGGCTTCACGCACTCCAGCAGCGTATCGGCGATCACCTGCGTGTACTTTTCCATGCCCAGCGCGAGCACCTGCAGCACGACGACCCCGCCGTAGCGGTCACAGATGACGCCGGGCAGCCTGTCCGCCTCGCCGAAGATGAGGCGGCAGCAGTCCGTCCCCGGCCTGGAAAGCACATAGTCCCTGTAACGGCAGGCGGCGCGCACGCGCTCTGCGATCAGCTCAGGCGTTATCGCCCCGCCCTTACCGGTCAGCAGGCGCACCCGCAGGAGCGAATGGCTGTTGTATACGCCGGTGCCCACCGTGCGGCCGCGGAAATCCACGACCTCCACCGCGTCGCCGTCGCTGCACGCACCCTCCACACGGTCAATCTCGTTGCCGTATACCCACGGATGGCCCAGGATCAGCTTCTTCTGCCGTCCGTTGGTGACAAAGACCTTCGCCATCTCCCCGACCATCTCAGTCCACCTCGATCAGGCTGATCAGCGCCACAGGCCGGCGCCGTGTGCGGCTGAACAGGAAGGAGCGCAGCTGGGAAGCCATCTGTCCGCTTTCCACCGCTTCCTTCACCTTGTGCGCACCTGTGTTGGCGCGCTCAGCAGCTTCCTGCAAGAAACGCCTGGCTGCGCCCTCGATCTTCTCGTGCTCGCTCTCGTAGAGGAAGCCCATCGCCTGCACGGCAGGCGCGGCAGCCAGCTCGCCCGTTCTCGCATGTATGGCCAGCGCAACGCTGATGATACCGTCGTCGCCCAGCATCTTGCGCTCCTGGAGCACGGCGTTGTCCACCTCGCCGGATGCGCTGCCGTCGATCAGCACGGCATCCCCGTTGGTAAAGCCCGTCACCTTCGCGCCGCTGCGGCTGATCTCGAAGATGTCACCGTTGGCAAGGATGAAGATGTTTTCAAAGGGCATCCCCAGCTTGTGGGCCATCTCCGCGTGCTGGTAGAGCATGCGCGTCTCGCCGTGCGCCGGGATAAAGTACTTGGGCCGCACCAGTTCGTGCACCAGCTTCAGCTCCTCCTGGGAGGCGTGGCCGGAGACGTGCACATCCGCCAGCGCGGAATAATAGACCTTTGCGCCCCTGCGGTAGAGCTCGTTGATGACCTTGTAGATCGGCTTTTCGTTGCCGGGGATCGGCGTCGCGGAGATGATCACCGTGTCGCCGGGCTGGATCTCCACCTGCCGGTGGTTGGCAAATGCGATGCGCGTCAGCGCGCTCATGGGTTCGCCCTGGCTGCCCGTGGAGATGATGACCACCTGCTCCGGCGGATACTGATCCACCTCGGAGATGTCGATCAGCGTGTCGCTCTTCATCTGGATGTAGCCGAGGTTGTTGGCCGCGTTGAAGACGTTCAGCATGCTGCGGCCGACCAGGGCCACCTTGCGCCCGTGGCGCTCCGCCGCCGTGAAGATCTGCTGCAGACGGGAGGTGTTGGAGGAGAAGGTCGCCACGAAGATGCGCCCCTCTGCCCCTTCAAACATCTGGGCGAGCGTCTCTCCGACGTGGCGCTCCGACTTGGTGAAGCCGGGTACTTCAATATTGGTGGATTCGCAGACGAAAAGCAAAACGCCCTTTTTGCCGATCTCGGCGATGCGCTGCAGATCCATGATGTCGCCGTTGATGGGCGTGTAGTCGATCTTGAAGTCGCCGGAATGGATGATCGTCCCCGCCGGCGTATAGATCGCGAACATGAACGCATCCGCGATGGAGTGGTTGACGTGGATGAACTCCACGGAGAAGCAGCCGGCGCGAATGACGCCCCCGTCGGGCACCACCTGGAGGTCGCAGCTCCGGGCCAGGCCGGAAACGCGGTCATCCAGCTTGTACTTCAGCAGCTCCACCGTCATGCGCCCCGCGTAAAGCGGCGCATGCAGCTCCTGCATGAGGAAGGGC
Organism: Clostridia bacterium; assembly: GCA_017484085.1. GTDB lineage: Bacteria > Bacillota > Clostridia > Christensenellales > Aristaeellaceae > Ventricola. Next base: position 88,997 of record JAFUTW010000024.1, on the reverse strand, counting down.
AGGCCGCCGATGTGATCCTCATGGCCGTGCGTGATGAAGATGCCGCGGACGCGGTCCTTGTTCTGCAGGACGTAAGTGAAATCGGGGATGACGGTGTCGACGCCCGGCATGCTTTCATCGGGGAAGACCTGTCCGCAGTCCACGATGATGATGTCCCTGCCGTACTCGTAAGCCGTCATGTTCTTGCCGATCTCGCACATGCCGCCCAGCGGGATGACGCGCAGCGTGCCCTGCGGCACATGCTCGCCCGCGCGGCTGCGCATCGTCGGCGGCTTCTTGCCTACCAGCGTCAGGGTCTGCGAGATGTTCGGCTTTTCCAGCTGGGCCGGCGGCGCGATCCTGCGCCGTGCGTTTGCCGCCTCGCGGCCCGCATCCGTTACGGCACTCTTGCTGCTGCCCGCAGCCCGGATGTTCTTCCTTGCCGGCTGGCGGACAGCTGCGGTGCTGCGGCCTGCCGTCGCTGCCGTCTTTTCCCGGGACCCGGTGCTCATCGGCTTTGCGGCAGCTGCCTGCTTTTTCGTGTCTGTCTGCTGCCTTCCCCTGCGGGATGCGGCGGTGCGGGATTCCTCCGCCTTCTGCGGCGCAGATGCCGGACGGCTTTTCGTCTGTCCCTGCGTCTTCACTGCCGCACTTCTCGTGCGCTGCGTCTTTTGCTGCTGTTTCTTTTCCTGTTCCTGCGCAGCCTCCGCGGCCGTGCCGATGAGGGGCGTTGCGCGCATATCGGCATTGCCCGGCTTTGCACGCTTCAAGCTGCGGGCGCCCGTGCGTCCGCTGCGGTTATTCTTTTCTGACATAGATTCCTTTCTGCATAGGATTGCTGCGGGAGGCCTGGGCGCAGCAAAAAAACGCGCCTTCTCTCCCGCTTGTTTTTCTGTTGTTAATGGGTGATCCATTCTATATCGTGCCCGCCGGAGGTCATCCCGTCAGGCTCTATCCACGCGGGTTTCCCCGTGCAAAACTGTTTGACCGGCGCATTATAATTCAAAAACCCGCCTTTTGCAAGCCCAGGGTGCAAATCGCCGGCTCCTCACATTGTTTTACAATTCTTTCGTCCCTGATCTTCGCCGGCATCACCGGCATGTGTCTGCCGATCTTTTCGGGACCAAAGCTGGCGCAGATGATCCGGAGCCTGTCCGGCGTCAGGTTTCTTGCGTGCAGCCGGCCGGCCAGGTGCTGCAGTACTCATCGCACTTCTTTTTTGGTTTCTGCTTCATGACGGTCTCCGGTTATCCAGGCAAACCGGAATTGTCAGCTTTTATCTTTCGCTTGTCCAGGATGATGTCATGGCAGCAGTTTCCGTCAGAGAGATCTGAAAACCTGATGAACTCAACATGTCTCCCCAGATTGCTGTAAGCAGTCGTATCCGTCATGCAGAAGATTTTGCACAGCGATCTGATCCCGTATGTTTCAAACATCTCGACATAAGCGCACTTGGATATGCTGTACTCTATTTTTCCATCCGATACATCAAATCGATCATACAATATGCTGCCGTCCTTCACCCGCTTATCGTGGTCTGAAATATTCCACTTTTTCGCGATCTGATAACTGACCGGAAGCAGGTCAATGCATCTGATCAGACGCTTAAAGAAATTTCTCCGGCACCTGAAGCCGCTGTTTACGGTATCTATGATCTCTTTATCGGATAAATCATATTCCTTTAACTCCAGGCACATGGCAATGACAGCGTAGATATACTCTGCGTTTGTCGTTGGATATATGTTATGCTCCGTGTATTTTGGGGAAGCATACATCTCAGCCAGTCTTTTCTCATAGGCTTCCTGTTTCCTGTCCGGATCAGAGCAGTTCCCTGTGGCAAGGATCTTCCTGAAGATTCTCCCATATTTTTTTACTGTTTTTGACATTTCCATGCTCTATAATTCCTCCGTTAAACCGGGATTTTACTTCTTGGCAACAACGATCGGCTGATAGAATCCTGATTCCTCCGGGAATTTCCAAATCACCTGACTGCAGCCGCCGGATAAAAGCAGATTCGTTAATTCTTCTCTGCGGGTAGCCCGGTATTCACAAACAAACTTGCCGATCTGCAGATTCTCCTCGTCATCGATAATGTACTGCGTCAACTGATAATTATCCCCGTTCCAAACCCACGTTTGAAAAGAAACGCGCTGTCCTTTTTCCGTCTTATGGATATAAGGCGGGGAATAAGGCGGCTTATCATCCAGAAGGCTGTCGTAATCGCGGATGCTGGCCACGAAGAGACCGCCTGTTTTGACTTGCCCGATAATGCTCCCGACAGCCACTTTCAAGGATTCGCTTGTCAGCATGTGCGGCAGTGCATTGTCCATGGCAATCACAATGTCAAACTGCTCGGAGAAGGTGTCAGCCAGGGCACGGAAATCTGCATGTTCGAAACGAATCAAGACCCCTTGACTCTCTGCCCGTGCTTTGGCTTCAGCTAATTCTCCCCCGCTGATATCCGAAGCAGTTACCGGATATCCGAGAGCCGCCAGACCGATTGCCTGCGTTCCGATCCCACAGGCACAATCAAGGATACGGGCCCTGGTGTTGAAGCCGTTATTATTAAAGATTCTATTGAGTATAACGGCCTGTTCCTGAGCAGCCGCATTCCAGTCTGAAAATAGCTTGTCATACTGAGAAGCCAGTTTATCATAAAAGGTTTGGGTTATATCCATAATCTTGCCTCCGCAAATCCCGGTTCTGCTCAGCATTGTCCCGTTTCTCATCAGTAAGCCGCATGCCGTTTCCCGGCGCCTATCGCGGTCAGGAATATCTTGCTGACGATCTTCTCCCCGCTGTTCACAATTCGTTTTGTCTTCACATCAGACTCGGTGCCATAATACAGCTTACGGAGCATCTGGACTGATTGTAACATAAAATGCATTAAAGTCCATCCATTTTATCGACAGCGGAAAAACCACGGCATCCGGCCTGTCCTCCCTTGAATTAAAGCCCTGTTCGTGCTATTCTTAAGGGTGAAATTGCACTCTTTAAATGGGGGAAAACAATTGAAACTGAACCTGCCGCCAAAGAGGCTGAAAAAGTATGCCGCCGTGGCTTTGGCTGTCATACTGCTGCTTCTCTTTGTCATATTCGTCCTGCTGCGTCCGCGCGGGCAGGAAACCTACCTTGTCTACGGGGTCGACCAGTACGGCTCGCTTGATGAAAGCGGCCGGAGCGACGCCATGATGCTGGTGCGCATCGATCATACGCACCGCCGGATCTACGCCGTCTCCATGGCCAGGGACATGCTGATCGACAACGGACGCGGCGGCAGGACGAAGATCAACACCATCATCCGCAAGGAATCGGAGGACGGCAGCCAGGCGCTCATCGACGCCATTGCGCAGAACTTCGGCGTTACGGCCGACGGCTGGTTCCGCATCAACTTCTCCTCCCTCGTTTCCATCGTGGATGCGATGGGCGGCGTAAACGTGACCCTCAGCGCCGAAGAAGCGCACTATATCGATAAAAACGCCGGTCTGTGGCCGGGCTACCCCCTCTCGGAGGGCGAGTGCCGGCTGTGCGGCGGGCAGGCGCTCTGGTTCGCCCGCTGCCGGAAGCTGGACAGCGACCTCGGCCGCGGACAGCGGCAGAGCCGGCTTGCCGCCGCGCTGGTGCGTGAGATCCGTCGAACCGGCATCCGTAACATCGTCGGCCTCTACCGCAGCATGAACCACGCCTGGCGCTCCTCTCTCCCAGCCGCGGAGCAGGCAAAGCTCGTCGTCCGTGCGCTGTACGCCAGGCGCTACACCGTGCGGCAGCTCTCCCTTCCGTTTGAAGACACCTTCCGTTACGGCAGCGCCAGCGGCATCGACGGCATCCTCCCCAACCTGGAAAAGAACCGGGAGTTGCTCGCGGCCGCGCTGTCTGAATAACAACTCCGTTTTTGCGAAAGGATCATCCGATGAAAGCCAAAGAAATCCTTAAAAAGCTGGACTACGTTCCCCGCTGGATCTGGTATGCGGGCGGCTTCTTTGTCGCGCCGCCCGTGGGTCTGATCGCTGTCTATATCCTTTTTCACGCGCTTGAACACGCCGCCAGCGTCGATGAGGAGGAAGAGCAGGAAGAGGTGATCCGCTCCTTTACACAGCGCCGCAGGAAAGGCTCCGGCAACGTCGTCTCCGGCGAGGGCTATGAGGTACGGGACACGGATACCGCCGCCCCTTCCCGCGCCGCACAGTTCAGCCCCATCGATCCCGAAGCCGGCGTCGACGAAGTCCTTCGCCGCTGCCGCGAGGCGATGGTCATCATCCGCGAGGAGAACGACCGCATCCCCGATCCGGTCCTTTCCACACAAATCGATTCCATCGAAAAGAGCTGCGGGCAGATCCTCTCCATGCTGGAGCAGCGCCCGGAGCTGCTGCCGCAGCTGCGCACCTTCCTGCGCTACTATCTGCCCACCACGCTGAAGCTGCTGGATGCGCGCGCCCGCCTGGACAACGCCGGGACGCCCAAAGGGCGCGAGGTGCGCCGGCGCATCGGCAAAGCGCTCTCCGAGGTGGACCGCGCGTTCAAAAACCAGGTGGAGGCGCTTGAAGAATACCGTTTCGTGGATCTGGAAAGCGAAATGGACGTTCTTTCCGAGATGCTGCGCTCCGACGGCCTCATCGCCGAGGATGACGAAGACGAGCAGCGCTCCATGCCCTCCCACGGCTGAACCCGTTCTTCCCCTTTGAGGTACTGCAATGGCTTATATCACCTTTGAAAACGTCTGCAAGCACTACGGCGCCGGCGAGAGCCTCGTCAGGGCGCTGGAGGATGTGTGCTTTGAAATCGAAAAAGGGGATTTCTGCGTCGTCCTCGGCCCTTCCGGTGCCGGCAAGACGACGCTTCTTAATTTGCTGGGCGGTATGGACAAAGCGACCGGCGGCACGATAACGGTCGGCGGCAGGACCATCACGGGCCTTCGCGGCCCCCAGCTCACCGATTACCGCCGCAGCGACGTCGGTTTCGTCTTCCAGTTTTACAACCTCATGCCTAACCTCACCGCCCTGGAAAACGTGGAGCTGGCGCGCCAGGTCTGCAAAAACGCGCTGGATCCCCGAAAGGTCATGGAACAGGTGGGCCTCAGCGAGCGCATGAACAACTTCCCGGCGCAGCTTTCCGGCGGAGAGCAGCAGCGGGTTTCCATCGCGCGCGCACTCTGCAAGAATCCCGCGCTTCTGCTCTGTGACGAGCCGACGGGCGCGCTGGACAGCAAGACAGGCGTTCAGATCCTCTCTCTCCTGCAGGACGTGCAGAAGCACGCGGGTTCCACGGTCGTGGTCATCACCCACAACGCCACCATCGCGCAGCTGGCCAACCGCGTCATCCGCGTCAAAAACGGCACCATCGAGTCCGTCGAATTCTGCTCTCACCCGCAGCGTGCGGAGGAGATCGCATGGTGACGCCGATGCTGGGGCGAAAGCTCCGCCGGGACATGTCGCGGCAGGCGATGCAGTTCCTTTCCATCATCCTGCTGTGCACGCTCGGCACCTTCGCCTACGCCGTTCTGGACGGCATCGCGAGGATGGCCGATGTGACGGTGGAAACCTATTTTGCGGAAAACAACCTCGCCGATTACTGGGTCAGCCTGCCCGAGGCGGACCGCACGGCGCTCTCCCACATGCGCGCGCTGCCCGGCGTATCGCAGGTCAGCGCCCGCGGCCAGGCGGATTTTGAAACAACCCTCGGCGACGATATCAACATCAGCGTCACCGCCTATGACGGCCGCATGGACATCAACCGGCCGTATCTGCTGGACGGGGAAGTGCTGGATCTTTCGGATCTGCGGGGCTGTCTGCTGCAGCGGGATTTTGCCGCGGCGCACGGCCTCTCTGTGGGCGACCGGGTGAGTATTCGCCAGGGCGGAGAAGACATCTCCTTTGTCATCCGCGGCATCGTCACCAGCCCGGAGTTTGTCGTGGTCTCGGAGAGCATCGCCGCCGATCCAGACGCATACGGTTACATCCTCATCAACGCGCGCGCACTGCCCGCGCTGCCGCTGACACAGATCATCGTCACTGCAGCGCCGGAGGCCGACAGGGATACGCTCCGCAGCGCTATCGAATCCGCTTTCCCGCGCGCACTCGTGGTGGACAGGCGCAGCCACAACAGCACCGTGCGCGTCCGCAACGACGCGCAGATGTTCAAGAACATGACGCTGATCTTCCCCGTGCTCGCCTACTTCATCGCCTGCATGATCGTGATGACGACGCTTTCGCGGATGATCGACGCGCAGCGCCTCCAGATGGGTACGCTGAAAGCCCTGGGGTATCCGCCCGGGAAGATCCGCGGGCACTACCTCTCCTACGTCATCGTGCCCGCGCTCACCGGGGCGCTGATTGGCCTTGTCATCGGGCACACCACGCTGCCCAACGTGCTGTGGAACACCCTGATGAGCCAGTGCGAGCTGCCTTACCGCCTCACCCCGCCCATCTCACCCATGGCCTGGGGGATGGTCGCGCTGACGGTGCTGCTCGCCGCCGGCATCTGCTGGTTCTCCTATCACAAGGCTGCCCGCGAACAGCCGGCCGCCCTGCTGAGGCCCAAGCCGCCCAAGGACGGCCAGCGCATCCTGCTGGAGCGGATCCCGCCGCTCTGGCGGCGCCTCGGTTTCAACGCCAAGACCGTCGCGCGGAACCTGCTGCGCAGCAAGCTCCGCTCCTTCATGTTCTTCCTGGGCATCCTGTTCTGCAATATGCTGCTCATCGCTTCCTTCGGCCTGCAGGATTCCGTCAAGCGCCTGACCTACGAGCACTACGGAGAGGTGCGCCATTACGACGCCCTGGCCCGGCTCTCCGGCGACGTGGGTACGGCGGAGAGCTACGAGCGCCGCATCGCCGCCGGGAAGGTGGAAAGCTTGATGGAGCGCTCTGTCGCCCTGCGTACAGCCGGCGGAGAGCGCACAACGCTGCTCACCGTTCTCGGGGACGGACAGGAGCTGCAGCGTCTCGGAAAAAACGCAACGCTTGTCTCCTTCCCCGAAGGGCAGGCAGCCGTCACCGAAAAGCTCTCCGAGGTGCTGCATCTCTCTCCGGGGGACGAGATCCGCCTGCTTCTGCCGGGCGACGACGAGGAAATTTCCTTCACAGTCGGCCTGATCGTCTACAACAGCTTCTCCCAGGGCGTCTACCTGAACCGTTCAACCTGGGAGGCGCTGCACAAAGGCCCTTACCGGCCTACAGCCATTCAAATCTTAGAGCCTGCGGAAGGGACGCTGGAGCGCCTCTCCGCCATGGACGAGGTGGAGCGCATCGATTATCCGGCAAAGCAGATCGAGGAGACGCTCAAGATGCTGGATTCCCTGTCCACCATCTTCGGCGTTCTGGAGGGGATCGCGCTGGCGCTGGCCTTCGTCATCTGCTGGAACATGGGGCTTATGAACTTCGCCGAGCGCCTGCGCGAATATGCCACGCTGAAGGTGCTGGGCTACCACCAGCGCGAGATCCGCAACCTCATCCTCTCGGAAAACCTCATCCTCACCCTGTTGGGCGTCGTTTCCGGGGTCTATCCCGGCGTCCTGCTCACGTTTGCCATCATGCGCGTCTGCGAAAGCGAGACGCTCCGTTATACCGCCTACCCTGATGTGCGCTCTGTCGTGCTGGCCAGCGTCATCACCTTCGGTTTCTCCTTCCTGCTGCAGCTGCTCCAGACGAGACGCGTCAAATCCATCGATATGGTGGAAGCGCTGAAGTCCGTCGAATAAACATGGAAAGGACCCGCATATGAAAAGAATCGCCTGCCTGTTTCCCCTCCTGCTCCTCTTCCCTGTCCTGGCCCTGGCCGCCACGGCGGATGCCATCGTCATCGCGCCCCACACCGTCAAGCTGACGGCCCCCTTTTCCGGCACGCTGCTGCCGTTTGACGTGCAGGAAGGGGACGTCGTCACAGCCGGTCAGGCACTGTTCAAAATGGATACCCTCCCTGTTTACGCTACGCAGAGCGGCATCGTGAGCGACGTTTTTGCCGCTGTCGGCGACGACGCCGCCGGCGTCGCAGAGCGGTACGGCGGCCTTGCCGCGCTGGAGCCCACGAATGCGATGTACATCGATGACAGCAACAAGGAAGCGCACGATGATGCGCAGAGCAAGTGGCTGCATGCCGGCGAGACCCTGTACCTGAAGCGCAACAACGACCGCGGGACGGGGCGCGTCACGATGGTGAACGGGGACGACTACATCGTGGAGATCCTCTCCGGGCCCTTCAAGGCCGGGGATACCGTCCGCTGCTACCGCGAAAGCAGCTACTCCACGGACAGCGAAACCGGGCGCGGCAAAGTGCGCCGTTACCCGGATATCCGCGTGAACGGGCGCGGGCGCGTCGCCGCCGTGCACATCGCCGCCGGTGACAGGGTGGAAGCGGGTGACCTGCTCTTTGAGATGGTCTCCTCCGACTCTGCAAAGGACTTTTCCGCTGAGATCTCCGCCCCGGTGGGCGGCGCCGTCAGCACGCTTGCCGTGCGCTCCGGCGCGCAGGTGCTCCGCGGCCAGCTTCTGGCGGAAGTCGCCGATCTCAGCCGGCTGGAGCTCTCCTGCGATCTGGACGAGATCGATTATGCCTCCGTCCATGTCGGGGACAGCCTGTCCTTCACGCTGGATGCCTACCCCGGGCGGACCTTCTCCGGAACCGTCACGCTTCTGCGCCCCATCGGCGAAAAGCGCACGAATGCGACCTATTTTGATCTGAGGCTGACCCTCCCCACGGATGTTCCTCTTTCGCCTGGCATGAACGGCACCGTCACCCTGAACCCTTAAAAACGGCCGGCTCCCGTAAGGGAGCCGGTTTTCTGTCATACGGTGTATCCTTTCCCTGCGCGCACCATCCACAGGATGCGCTCCTTGACGGGGATGCCCGTCAGCGCCTCCAGCGCTTCGGCGTAGAGCTCCAGCTGCGGGCGGTGCCGTTCCAGCGCTGCGGGGATGTCGGAAGGGGAATCCGTCTTGTAATCCACGAGGATCCACTGTCCGCCCTCCAGAAAGCAGCAGTCGATCACGCCCTGGAGGAGCTGCTCCGCTTCTCCGGTCACCCTGTGCCAGGTAAAAGCCCATTCCCGTTCCACCCGGCTGCCGGCCAGCAGCCTTTCGCCCAGTGCGGAAGCGTAGAGCGCCGCAAGCGCAACGGGCCTTACCGCCCGCAGCTCTTCCCGGCTTACGACGCCGCGCGCCGCCAGCTCTTCCGCCTGTCGCAGCGCTTCCTGCCGTCTGTCCGGTGCATTTCTCAGCCGCTCCAGATCGCATGCGCAGGCCATACGGTGGAACGCGGTGCCGATCTGTGCGCCTGTCAGCCCCTTTTCCGTCATAAACCGCGGGCGTTTTTGCACCTCTTGCGCGCGCAGCGGCTCTTCCGTGCGGTCTCCGCTTCGGAACTTTTCGTCCCGCACCAGGGCGCTTACGCTCGTCTTCCGAAGCTCTTCACCCGCCTCCTGCCGGAAAGAGAGCAGGCGAAGGCTGTCTTCTTCCGGCTCTCCGGCCGCCATGTGCCGCAGCCGCTCGGCCGCATCCTCCCTCTCTCGCCCGGGCAGAGCCTCGCCCTCGTCGTGATAAAACACCTGCCAGCGCGCGCCGCCTGTCACCACTTCCTGCAGCGGTGCCTCAAAGTCCGCGCCTGCGCTCTGCAGCAGCGGGCAGACCATATCCAGCTGGAAGTCGATTTGGGAGAGCGGCAGCGCTCCCTTTCCGTCTGTCCACTTGTCCGGCACCTTGCCGCGGGGTAGGCGCCCCACGAGGATCAGCCGGCTTTGCGCGCGCGTCATCGCGACGTACAGCACGCGCAGCTCCTCCGCGCGCGCCTCCTTCTCCAGTTTCCCCGCAACGGCGCGCTGCAGCAGGGTCTTGCGTTCTGTGGAAAGTTCCGTATCGATACAGGGGAGCGCAGCCCCCAGCTCGTCATCCAGCAGAAGATCCGCGCGGGCGTTTTTGCCCGTCAGCTTCTTGCCCATGCCGAGCAGCAGCACCACAGGAAACTCCAGCCCCTTGCTCTTGTGCACGCTCATCACGCGCACCACATCCTCGCTTTCCCCGATGGCGCTGGCCGAGGCGGAGTCCCCGCCCGACTTCAGCCGGTCGACATAGGAAAGGAAGGCATGCAGCGAAGCGCCCTGCGCCTTTGCAAAGCTCCTGGCCCGCGTCTCCAGCAGGTGCAGGTTGGCCAGCCGGGCAGAACCGTCCGGCAGGGCCGCCGCCCTCAGCTCCATCTGCGATTCCGTCAGGATGCGCTCGATCAGGCGGTCCACACCCTGGTGCCTGGCACACAGCCGCCACGCATCCAGCTTCTCCCTGGCTTCCCTCAGGCGGTCAGAGAGTTCCCCTTCCGCACCGCACATCAATTCAAAAGCTTCGCTGAAGGAGACCCTGTTTCCGCCTGCGATCCGGATATCCGCCAGGTCGTCATCCGAAAAGCCCAGTGCAGGCCCCCGCAGAGCGGCGATCAGCGCCGTATCCAGCCGGCGGTTGTCCACAGCCTTCAGCACGGCGATCATCTGCCGGATCTCCGGGATCTCGAAGTACTCCTGCCCTACATCGCAGTAGACAGGGATACCTTTGGAACTCAGCACTTCCGAAACCCGCGCCGCGCTGCCCTGAACGGTCCGCATCAGCACCGCAAAGTCCTTCCACGCAAGCGGCCGCATCCGGCCGCCTTTTGCGTCGTATACCGGCGCGGCATGCAGCTGAAGGATCCGTTCCGCGGCCAGCAGGGCTTCGCGCTCCTCAGCCAGGGCCGTCCGCTCTTCGTCTTCCTGCTCCTGCTCCGGTTCCTCCGGCTTTCCCAGCAGGTGCATCTCCAGCGGCGGCTCGTCCTCCCTTTCCCCAAGTCCGCAGGACAGCCTCTCCCGCTCATCGTATAGGATCTCGGAATCCCCGCCGGTCATCAGACGCTCGAACACTGCGTTGACGCCCGCAAGGACGTTCCCGCAGGAGCGGAAATTGCTGTTGAGATCGATGCGCTGAGCCCAGTCTGTCTCCGCAGAGGCGTACAGCGCCGCCTTCGAGCTGAAGAGCGACGGCAGCGCCCGGCGGAAACGGTAGACGCTCTGTTTGATATCGCCGACCTGAAAGAGCGCGTCCGTCCTCCCCAGGCCGGCAAAGGAAGAGAGGATCGCTTCCTGCAGCGCGCTGGAGTCCTGATACTCATCCACGAAGATATAACGGTACCGCTGCGCCAGCGCCTCACGGACGCCCGCGTCCTCTCCGGTCAGCGCACGCAGCGCCTCGTGCTCCAGATCGTCAAAATCCAATATGCCGCGCCGCCGTTTGGCCGCCCGGTAAAGCGCGCCGTAGGTCTTCGCCAGTTCGATCAGGCCGCGCAGCGGCAGCGCCGTCCGCCGCAGGTCTTCCGCCGCATCCTCCGGCGCCGCCAGGAAGCCTTCTATAGCTGCATACACCGCTGTGCCGAAGGCCGCCCGCCGCCCCTTGATCTCCTCCATCAGCTCCCGGTCGCTGTCAGCGCCTGCCCTGCCGGCAAGGCGTGCAAGGCTGATTCCTTCCTTTTTGAGCGGCAGCCCTGCACAGGGCTCGTGGAGCGCCGTGTAATCCTCCGCCCTAGCCGCGCCGGCAAGCCGGGTCACGAGCGAGAGATCGCTTTCGCACGCGGCAGCGTATCCGGCAGGCACGCCGCCCCCGCAGAGTTCCAGGGTGCTGCGCGCATCCTCCGTAAGATCCTCAAGCCGCTTTTCCGCTTCCCGCAGCAGAAGCTTCACCGCGGGCGCGGAAAGCAGCGCCGCGTCGTCCCCCTCCAGGCTGGCTGCCGACTGTTCCAGCCACGCATCCGGATCGGGCTGCGCCGAGGCGAAGGTGAGAAGCCGCGCGGCCATGTCGGAAAGCTGCTCCTCCGTAAACCGCCTGTCCGCGGAAAGGAAGGCCTCGCTTCCCGTCTCATAGCAGCCGTAGAGCGCATCCTCCATCGCAGCGGCGCGCAGCACGGCGCACTCCTGCTCATCCCCCACGCGGAAGGAGGGATCCAGATTCAGCGTCTCAAAGTGTTCGCGCAGCAGGCTGCCGCAGAAGCTGTGGAGGGTCGAGATCTGCGCCTGTCCGACACAGAAGCTCTGGTCGGTCAGAAAGGCCTTTGTCTCCCCCACCGCCTTCAGCGCGGCTTCCCGCAGCGCAGCGGCGATCCTCGCGCGCATTTCGCCGGCCGCAGCGCGCGTAAAGGTGACGACCAGCATCGATGACAGCGGCGTCCCTTCGCTGACCAGGCGCACGATGCGCTCCGTCAGCACGGCTGTCTTTCCGCTGCCTGCCGCCGCGCAGACGATCAGGCTGCGGCCTCTCACTTCGATTGCTTCCTGCTGCTGCTGTGTCCACTTCGGCATAGTTACCCTCCCGCGCCTTCCGCCGCTGCGGTTTTACTCTGGTCAGTATAGCACAGTTTCCCCGTGTCTGCCTGCAGACGGGAAATTATTTCATTTGCACACCGGCTCCGATACTGTTATACTGTCCAAAACACACCAGAAAGGGGAACCGTATGGGCATTGTCGTTTTGGGTGCCGTGTTCGTCGATATCAAGGGTTACCCGACAGATGCATATATCCCGGCCGGGCGCAACGTCGGCCGGGTTGAACAGGTTTACGGCGGCGTCAGCCGCAACATCGCGGAGGACATCGCCAATGTGGAGCTCCGGCCCACATTCGTCAGCCTCGTCGACGATACCGGCGTGGGCGAAGACGTCATCCGCAAGCTCAAAAACCACAAGGTCAATACCGACTACATCCGCCGCGTCCCGGACGGCATGGGCACCTGGCTCGCCGTTTTCGACAACGACGGCGACGTCGTCGCCTCGATCTCCAAACGGCCGGACCTCATGCCCATCTGCGAGCTGCTCGATGAACAGGGCGATGAGATCTTCTCCGCCGCGGACAGCATCGTCGTGGAAATCGATATGGACAAGGAGATCTTAAAGCGCATCTTCCATTATGCCGAAAAGTACGGAAAAGCGGTATACGCCGCCGTCTCCAACATGAGCATCGCAGTGGAGCGGCGCGACCTGCTCATGCGCTGCGCCTGCTTCGTATGCAATCTGCAGGAGGCCGGCATCCTCTTCTCAGAGGATTACGAAGCCCTGCCGCCGAAGGACATGGCCGCCATCCTGTCCGATCGCATCCATCTGGCAAAGATCCCCCGCATGGTCGTAACGATGGGCCCGGACGGCGCCGTATACGCGGAGAGAGGCGGCGCAAGCGGCATCTGCGCCGCGCGCAAGGTGGATGTCAAGGACACGACCGGTGCCGGCGACTCCTTCATTGCCGGTGTCGCCATCGGCCTCACGTACGGCAAGACGCTGGCGGAATCCTGTGAGATCGGCTCCCGCCTCGCCGCGTCCGTCATCTGCACATCCGAAAGCGTGTGTCCGCGTTTTCTCCCCAGCGAGTTCGGTCTCGCCGTACCCGTAGTGGACTGAGGTTGCTTCATGGGAAAACTGCTCTTTTTCGATATCGACGGGACCCTGTGGGATGCCCATTCCCGCATCCCCGAGAGCACCGTGCGCGCCATCCGGCAGGCACGGGCCGAGGGGCATCTCGCCTTCATCAACAGCGGCCGCAGCCGCGGGTATATCCGTGCCCCCTACCTTTTTGACATCGGCTTTGACGGCGTCGTCAGCGGCGACGGCACGATGATCGAACTGCCTGGCCCGGGTGCGAAGATCTGTGACCGCCTGTTTACGCGCAACCGCGTCTGCTCTTACTATGAAATGCCTCCGGAACTGACACGCAAGACCATCGCACTGCTGAAGCAGCACCGCTTCTGCACCATTCTGGAAGGCCGGGATCACCTCTACGTCGACCGCGAGGAATTCGGGGATGACCCGTATATCTGCCACATTTCAGAGGATATGGGTGACGATCTTCTCCCAATGACCGGCGGCTCTCTGCCGGTCACCACCAAGTTTTCGTGCGACCTTCGGCACGCCGTGGCCCCCGAGGAAGCCCTCCGCATCATCGAGGAAGACTTCGTCGCCATCCGCCATAACGATCTGGTCATCGAGTTCGTACCGAAGGGCTACAGCAAGGCGACCGGGATACAGGATGTCTGCCGCCTGCTCGGCGCCTCTCCGTCGGATACCGTCGCCTTCGGGGACGGTGCAAACGACGTCCCCATGCTGGAATACGCCGGCATCGGCGTAGCGATGGGCGACGGCAATCCGCTTGCGCATCCCGCAGCCGATTACGTCACCGCGCCGCTGTGGGAGGACGGCATCGAAAAAGCGCTGCGCCACCTGTCCCTCATTCCCTGAACCCTTTATACACAAGGCCCCTTTGCCGCAAAGTCCGCTGCAAAGGGGCTTTCTTTTTTTTGCCACCGATTCCGGAAAGGGCTGCTTTTACCGCTTCACGACAAACAGCGCCACCGATGCGCCGCCCAGCAGGAACAGCGCCGCCATCAGCAGGATATCCCGCCTGCCAAAGCGCAGCTCATCCGCCGGCGGCACATTGAAGCCGATCCTCCGCGTCGGCGGGATGGCAAAGCGCAGGAAGAGGACCAGCAGGACCGATTCCAGCGGGAACAGGGCGATATTCTTGATGAAGCGGGGCAGATTGAACACCCTGTAGCTCTTGCCCAGCATCATCTGGTAATACAGCAGCGTGATCGGCGTGCTGAGCACGATGTTGACCAGGAAATCGACCAAAAACCGGGAAAGGACCACCCGCCATACGGTGATCCGCGTACGGTAGAGGCACAGAGCGAAGAGGAGCGAACTGGCCATCTCCGTCAGGATGAACGGCACGAAATACGGACCAGACGGCACCAGCAGCCATCCCAGGAAGTCGGAGACCGCCGCCGCCATCACGGAGAGCACGGGGCCCATCACCATCGCGCCGTAGGCGTTGACAAAAAAGTTGACGCTGAGGCGCAGGTTTGCGCCGATGGGCACGTTCAGCGGTTTGGTCGCCACGCGAAGGGCGATCATGAGCGCAGCGAAGACGAGCATGCGCGTCTTTCGCACTTCCCCCGCCGCTTCCTTCCAGTACGCGCGGCAAAACGGCGATGCATACAGTTCTTCACGCTGATCCTTATACATAAAAAGACCGCCTCCTTTTTCCCCGCAGAGGCAGTCCTAAGCAGCGGGATGCGCCGCAGGCACCGCGCCGGTTCCCCGGCTTCGTCTCATGGCAACTCCCCGTCCATGAGCACTTGACGCGCCTGAAGCTACTCTGCCTGTTGCGGTTTTTAAGAATTGTACAGCATATTTTCCATTCCCGCAAGAGGGATGAGAAAAAGCGGCAGGGTTCCCTGCCGCACCGCTTCGTCTTATTTTGCGAATTCCGTCGCCCGCGTCTCGCGGATGACGTTGACCTTGATCTGTCCGGGATACTCCATTTCGGCCTCGATCCGCTTGGCGACTTCCCTGGCCAGCACCAGCGTGCCCTCGTCGGTGATGTCTTCCGGCTTCACCATGATGCGCACCTCGCGGCCGGACTGGATGGCAAAGCTCTTTTCCACGCCCTGGAAGCTTCCGGCGATCTCCTCCAGCTTCTCCAGCCGGCGGATGTAGTTCTCGATGGATTCGCGCCTGGCGCCCGGCCTTGCGGCGCTGATCGCGTCCGCAGCCTGAACCAGGACCGCTTCCACCGTCTGCGGTTCCACGTCGTTGTGGTGCGCCGCGATGCAGTGGATGACCTCCGGGGATTCGTGATAGCGCCGGGCAAGCTCCACGCCCAGCTCCACATGCGTGCCCTCCTGCTCGTGATCCACAGCCTTGCCGATGTCGTGGAGCAGGCCGGCCCTCTTGGCCAGCTGGACATTCGCGCCCAGTTCCGCAGCCATCAGACCCGCCAGGTGGCAGACCTCGATGGAATGCTTCAGCACGTTCTGCCCGTAGCTCGTACGGTAGCGCATCCTTCCCAGCAGCTTGACCAGCTCCGGATGGATGCCGTTCATGTTGGTCTCGAAGATCGCCTGCTCGCCTGCTTCGCGGATCTGGTTGTCCACGTCGCGGCGCGCCTTTTCCACCATTTCCTCAATGCGCGCCGGATGGATGCGCCCGTCGGCGATCAGCTTCTCCAGCGCGACCCTCGCCACCTCGCGGCGGACCGGGTCAAAGGCGGACACCACGACTGCCTCCGGCGTGTCGTCGATGATGAGATCGACGCCAGTCGCGGTCTCCAGCGTGCGGATATTGCGGCCCTCGCGCCCGATGATGCGGCCCTTCATGTCCTCGCTGGGCAGCGAAACGACAGAAACCGTCGTCTCCGCAACGTGGTCGGAAGCGCAGCGCTGAATGGCCAGCGCCACGATGTTGCGCGCTTTCTTGTCCGCTTCTTCCTTTGCGGTCTGCTCGATTTCACGCACCTTGACGGCCGCATCGTGATACGCTTCCTTCTGGATGCGTTCCACGATCATGTCGCGCGCCTCATACTGCGTCATCTGCGCGACCTTCTCCAGCTCCGCAGTCAGCTTGACGTCCGCTTCCGCGGCAGCCTTCTCGGCCAGCTCGGCTGCGGCTTTCTGCCTGGCGGCGTTCTCTGCCGCTTCCTGCGTCAGCCGCTCCAGTTCCTGCTGCTTATGCTCCAGCGTGCTTTCCCTGCTGTCCAGAGAATCCGCCTTTTTGTCCAGCTGCTCTTCGCGCTGCGTCACGCGGCGCTCGCTGCGCTGCACCTCTGCACGGCGGTCGCGCACCTCGCGGTCCAGTTCGTTTTTGAGGCGGATGACCTCTTCCTTCGCCTCCAGGATACTCTCTTTTTTCTTCTCCTCCGCACGGCGCTGCGCGTCGTCCAGCAGGTTACGGGCGTATTCCTCTGTCCGTCCGATCTTGCGCTCCGTCATGCTCTTCCGGTATAGATAACCTACCGCCGCGCCAACAGCCAGCGCCGCGATAATGGCAAGTACGGCAAAAACAATCGGCAACCCTGTCACACTCCTTCCTTTTTCATTTCTCTCATTTCGAATCATGCATGAGGAAACAGAAGTGTGACAAAAGCCGCCGAAAATAAAGACCCCACTGCCGCCAGCACTCCCTGTGCAAACATCCGGGGCGACAGATACGCTCGTTATTTACTTCATGTATCAGACGGAGCCGGGCTCCGTTTTATGCATCGCAGCGGCACAGCCGCACACGTTTCCACAATGACTGTCTTCATTGTAATAGTCAACCTTTTTTCTGTCAAGTATTCAGGAGGGCCACAGGAGACATTTTGTCATGCTGATGCGCAATCTTGGTCAATTTGCATAATCGGGCTTTCTGTGATATACTCTGCGCAATATTTCCTTCGTTTACCGAAAGGAGCCTGTTATGAAACGCTTCAGCACAGCTTTGCTGTGTTTTATCCTTTTTCTCGTCCCGTTTGCCTGCAGCTGTCAGACGCTCGGCCCCGCCCACTCGGCGCAGGAGCTGAGAGATCTGGTTTCTGCCGCCCAAAGCGGGGACACCGTGCTCATCCAGGGTACGATCGATATGGGCGGTACCGCTCTTTCAGATACGGCGGATATCACCCTTGCCTCTTCAGGGCGCCACAACGCCACGATCATCGGGTTGCGCCTGCAGGATGCGCATCTTACCCTCAGCGGCCTGTCTCTCAGGGACTCCCTCGTCGCCGAAGGACAGTGCGATCTCACCCTGTCTTCCGGCGTGGACATCGAAGCTGTGCCTGGCCGCGATGCCCTGGTGTTCAGCGGCAGCGGGATGCTGCTTGTGGAACCCGGCTGCAGCATTCAGGGAGGCTCCGGCGCAGCCGGCGTCTCCATCAGCCACAAAACCGGAGATCTTTATGTCGGCATGGAAGGAACGGTCCGCGGCGGGGACGGGGACATCGGCGGCAGCGGCATCGTCATCTCCCCGCTCTCCAGAGACGGGGTCCTCCTGCTTGACGGCGATATCCGCGGCGGCCATGGACAGCATATCGGCGGCAGCGCGCTCAACCTCTATGGTCTGCGCGACAACGCGTACGTCTCCGTTACCGGCTCCGTCTCCGGCGGCAGCGGCCCCGTGGGCGGCGACGGCGTACAGATCGTCTCCCTGTCCGGCAGTTCCTGTGTCGGCATCAGCGGTATCGTCTCCGGCGGCGACGGGGATGAATACGGCGGCAATGCGCTGCTGATGATGGATGCAGGCGGCTCTTCCACCGTCGGGCTTTCAGGCCAGCTGACCGGTGGAGACAGCCACCTGGGCGACGGCGAGCCGGGGCGCTCCCTGCTCGTAGCGGACAGCGTGAGCATCGGCCACGCCGTGATCGACAACTGCATGCTGGAAGACGGCAGTCTGTCCACCCTCGCCCCTACCCCCATCCTTCCCGAGATCACCTCCAGCATCGATACGGTCCGCGCATTGGAGCCGACGCCTGAACCGCCGCTCGCTTCTTTGATGGAGGAGACGGCGCCGCCGGCTGAAGCCGGTGCCGATGCGCCTGAGGATGCGGACGCGCCTGTTCTCCCGGGTGACGCTTCTCCCGAAAACGCTGAAAGCCCTGCAAAAGCGGATGCACAGGCAGACGCAGAGGCAACGCCTGCGCCGTATCCGGAAGATACACCCGCTCCCCGGGCGGAACCGCCGGCAGACGAGACAGAGCCGGAAGGAACGCCGGCTGCCCAGGCCGCAGAGGAGCCTTCACCGGAGACAGACAGCCCGGCAACCGGTGAAGAGGCTTTCTCCCTACCTGAGGCCACGCCGACCCCTACGCCTCAGCCGGAACTGCTCCTTACAGACGATCTGCCGGAAGCCGCTCCCCTGGAGGAAACCTCCGGACCCCTTTCCGAACAATAAAAAAGCCTGCGGCTGCAGGCTGTGCATGCGCCTTCCTTGCGGAAGGCGCTTTTTATGCTTCTCCCTCGCTTCCACGGATCATCTCCGAGAGCGTGATGCCGTCGATGACGCCGTTGATCGCGCCGTAGAGCTTGCTGAAGACGTTTCTGGAAGGGCAGGAGCCGGCGAAGGCGCATCCGGCGCTCCCCGGCGAAAGGCACTGGGACGGGGCCAGATCCCCTTCAGTCGCCCGCAGGATCATCCCCGCCGTGATTTCGTCGGGCTTCATTGCCAGATGATAGCCGCCCTGTGCGCCCCGCACGCTGTTTACCAGACCGGCATGCACCAGCGCAGAAACGATCTGTTCCATATATTTGGCCGATATGTCCTGCCGGTCGGCAATCTCCCGGATGCTGACAGGCTCCCCGCCGTCATGCTCCGCCATGTCCGCCATGATACGCAGGGCGTACCGCCCTCTGGATGAAATCATAAGCCTTCTTCTTCCTCCGCAGGGATCAGCGTGGCAAAGTACAGGATATCGCAGATCGGGCGGATCTTCCTCGTGCTCAGCGCGTTCAGCTTGTCCAGGTTCAGCAGCATCGCGGAAGAAGAGCCTCCGTCCAGGTTGTAAGCCTGCTGAACGCCCAAAGAGCCGCACAGCTCCACCATCTGCTCCAGCGTGAGACCGACGGATCCCTTGTTTTCCGGGCCTTCGGTCGCCACGAACAGATAGGACAGCGGGCCTGTCTGGCAGGCAGCCATGCGCTGCGTCGGTCTGGAGGAGCCGTAATCCATCAGCTTGACGGGGAGCACCTTCTCACCGTCGATGACGAGCGCCGGCCCGAAGTTAAAGCTGTTGACGATCGTACCCTCAAAACTCTTCACATCCGCATCGGTCGGATCCTTCAGAATGTGAAAGTCGCCCTTGTCGTCGATGATGAGGATATCGTATTCGGGATCGGCCTTGTCTCTGTACAGGACGCCCTGGCGGACCAGATACCCCGTCGGTCTGTAGCTGAAAAAGTCGCCGTTAACGCAGAACACGGAATGGACGCGCTCCGCCATAATGCGCGGCTTGGCTTCCTTCCGGGAACCGTATTTCGCCGCCATCGCCGTGCGGATCTGGGACGGATCCGCCACGGTCACATAGGCCAGCATGATCTCGGTATCATAGGCGCGCATGGTCTCGATGCGCACCGTCAGGCTCTCATCCTCGTACCCCAGCCCGTCCGCGCGGTAGTTCTTTTCATCCGCCACCGGCCCCGGAGAGTCATCGATGGGCAGCGGGCTCAGTGTCCTCGCTGCCGTCTCCTGCAGCGGGGCTTCCGCAGGTGTCGCTTCTGTTTCGGCAGCCGCGGCACAGGCTGTCATCATCACGGCAGCCAGCACCGCGCAGAATACAATCCAAACCGGGTTCTTCGTCACAGTATATTACCCTCCGCATCCGAACGCCGCAGAACGACCGCGCTGCGCGCCGGCAGATAAATCGTAAATCCGTCTCCCATAGCATCGTCATGGGCCCAGGTGTGATAGATGGTCTTCTCATCCACGCGCCCGTATCCGCCGAAGCGCTTGTCGTCGCTGGACAGGATGACCCTGAAATCCCCGAGCTGCGGCGCCGGGATGAACAGATTCTCCTGTGACCGGTCCGGATGGAAGTTGAAGCAGAACACGCAGCCGGAGCGCTCGAAGGCCAGGATCTGGTCATCCTCGTGCTGACGCAGGCACCTGGGCATCCCGCCGGAGAGCACGCCGTAGCGCTTCACCAGCTCCACCATCGCCTTGTCAAAATTGCCGAGGAACTCGTAGCGCAGATAGCCGTGCTCCGCAAGCGACCAGAGCCGCCTCGCGTGGGCAAAACTCCAGCCGTTCCCTTCTCTGGGGAAATCGATCCATTCCGGGTGGCCGAACTCGTTGCCCATGAAGTTGAGGTATCCTTCGCCGCCCGCAGCGATCGTCACGAGACGGATCATCTTGTGCAGGGCTACCGCGCGTTCCACGTAGAGATTCGGATACCCGCGGTTCATCCCCTCGTACATTTCCTTATCCGCCAGGCGGAACATGATGGTCTTGTCGCCCACCAGCGCCTGGTCGTGGCTTTCCGCGTAGCCGATGACCTTCTCGCCGGGCCTTCTGGCGATCAGTTCCCAGTACATCCTGCCGATGTCCCAGTGGCCGTCCTGCTTCTCCTTGATGGTTTTGATGAAGTAATCGGGCAAACCCATGCTGAGGCGGTAATCAAAACCGAAGCCGCCGTCCTTCACAGGCAGGCACATGCCGGGCATCGCGCTCATTTCCTCCGCGATGCACAGCGCTCCCTTCTTCAGCTCGTGCGTCAGCGTCGTCGCCAGCTGCAGATAGGCGACCGCCTCCACGTCCGTATTCATGGAGAAGTACTGGCTGTTGTCCGTGAACGCCTTGCCCAGGCCGTGATCCAGATACAGCATGCTGGTCACGCCGTCGAAGCGGAAGCCGTCGAAGTGGTATTCCTCGATCCAGAAGCGAAGATTGGACAGCAAGAAGTGCACGACGCCGTTCTTGCCGTAATCAAACACCTTGGATCCCCAGGCCGGGTGATCGCCAGCCGGGCCGTATTTGAAGAACTGGTCGTCCCGTCCGTCAAAGCCGTTGATGCCCTCCGCCGTGTTGCGCACCGCGTGGGAATGCACGAGATCCAGCAGCACGGACAGCCCCTGGCGGTGCGCCTCATTGATCAGCGCTTTCAGGTCGTCCGGCGTCCCGTACCAGGAGGAAGCTGCGTAGAAGTTCGATACCTGATAGCCGAAGGAAGCGTAATACGGGTGCTCCATGATCGCCATCAGCTGAATGGTGTTGTAACCGTCTTTCTTGATGCGCGGGATCATGTCGCGCATGAACTCCAGATAGGTGCCGACCCGTTCCTCTTCCGTCGCCATGCCCACATGCGCCTCGTAAATGACGGGCGGAATGTTGGATGCGGGGCGGAAGCCTTCGTCCGTCCACTTGAAGACGCGGTGCGGGTTCCAGATGACCGCGTTGAAGCTGTTGGTCGCCTTGTCCTGCTTGACATAGGTGGCATAAAGCGGGATGCGGTCCTCGGTCCCGCTCTCGCTGGTCACCGCGACCTTGACGCGCGAGAGATGCGGCAGCGTGCGGATGCCGGAGATCTCAATCTCCCAGTTGCCTCCGGGCAGCTGCTTCATCGGATGGCTTTCCCTGTTCCAGCCGTTGAAGTCGCCGACGAGGTGCATCGCTTTGGCGCCGGGGGCCCACTCACGGTACACCCAGCCGCGGCGCGTTTTGTGAAAGCCGTACCACTGGGCGCCGGCTGCAAAATCCGTCAGCGACTGCCCCTTGGAGAGCAGCTGGCGCTTTCTCTCTTCAAAATGGGATACGCGGTAACGCAGATCTCCCTCAAAAGGCGCCAAATTCTCATTATACTGGAGAATCTTCAGTTTATGATCGGCAGAGGCGGTTTTCTTGGCCATCGGATCGCTCCCTTTCTGTCCGGTCCTTCCGGCTGCTGCGGAGTTTCTCCCCCGGCGGCCGGTATTTTTTACAATTCTACCCCATTTGGCCCCGCTTTTCAACCCTTCTCTTCGGCCTGCCGGGCCGCTATGCAGTTGACGCCGGGGCCGGACAGTTGTAAACTAGTATAAGCATTACCTTGAAAAACGAGCATTTTACGGAGGCATCTTCATGACCACCCATGCGTTTGCGACCCGCGCCCCGCTTTCTCCCGGGCGCTTTAACCCCCTGCCTGTCGGTTCCATCCGCGCCGAAGGGGCTGTCCGCGACCGTCTTCTCGCCCTTCGGGCCGGCCTTCTGGCCCGCTGCGACGCGCTGTTTCCCGAGGCCGGCCGCGAGAGCTGCTGGTACGGCGGTTCCCTCTCCGGCGGCATGCGCGCGCCAGCCCTGCTGGAGGCCAAGCTTCTCACCGCGGCGGCGCTCGGGGATGAAGAACTGAGCCGGGAAGCGCTCACCTTGTGCAGGCTTGTGCTCTCCGCCCAGAAGCCGGACGGCAATTTCGGCGCCGAAGGGGAATCCTTCGCTGCCAAAGGCCGCATGCTGCGCGCGCTGGATGCCGCGTATTCGCTGACCGGCGACAAGGAGATCCTGATCTTCTTCCTTCGTTATTTCAAATACTTGCGCGACGCGCTCGCCGCCGCTCCGCTCTCCCCTGAGGACGCGCTGCATACGGCCGACACCCTGCAGGCCGGCATCGACTTTTACAACATCACGGGACAGAAGGCCGTCCTTCCCGTCCTTGACACGCTGCTTGCGCAGAGCGCCAACTACACGCAGCTCTTTCACGCCTTCCCCTACCGCATGAGCGTCAGCCGGATGGTCTCCGTTGAGGATCTGCTCGCCGGCCTGTCCGCGGAGCCGGAGGACGGCTACTACCATTCCCTGCTGCGCACAGCGGACGGCGCCAATCTCTGCGAAGGCCTCCGCGAATGCCACTTTTCCGGCGTCCTCACCGGCTCCGGAAAGCATCTCTCAGCGCCCGAGGCCGGTCTGGCCCGCATGAACAAGGGGCACGGCGCGGCAGGCGGCGGCATTGCGGCCGATCCCCTGCTCTCCGGCCGCCATCCTTCCCGCGGCGTTACGGCCGCCTCCATTGCGGAGCTGGCCGCATCCCTGGAGGCGCTCCTCTCCGGTGCCGACGGAGAGCACGTCGCCGATCAGTGGGAGACCCTTGTGTACAATGCGGCACTGGCCGCATTTGCGCCGGACGGCCTGTCCGTTCAGCCGGTACAGCAGGCCAATCAGGCCGCATGCACCATCGCGGGGCGCTTCCCTCTCCTCTCCTCAGATGCGAACCTGTTTTCTCTCCATGACGGGGACGCGCTGAGCAGGCTGCTGTCAGTGTTCCCGCGTTTCATCCGCCACCAGTGGCTGCGCTCCGCAGACGGCGGTCTGGCCGCGATGGGCTACGCGCCCTGCCGCATCCGCGCGCGCCTGGATAACGTTTCGGTGCGGCTGAGCGTCGAGTCCGACTACCCGTCCGACGGCGCAGTGCGCATCCGCATAAGCCCCGAACAGCCCGCAGCCTTCCCGCTGCACCTGCGCATCCCTTCATGGGCAAAAGGCGCGGATGCGGCTGTCGACGGCAGCCGGTACACCGCCAAAGAGGGCACCTTCCTCGTCATCAACCGCGAATGGCATGACGGAGACGAGATCCTCCTGACCCTGCCCATGCAGACGGAACTGCTCTCGGGATACCACGAAGCCGTTTCCGTCACCCGCGGGCCGCTGTGCTATGTCTACGCTCCGGATTATGACAAGCATCCGGGTGAAGACGGCCGCACCGAGCTGACCGCGCGCGATGGCTTCGCTGTTGCGCTGGATGGCGCCCTCACCCCTGAATTCGTCATGACCGGGGACGGCCCCGCCCTGCGCGCGCGCGTCGTCCCCCTGCCCTCCTGGGGCATGAAAGGGCCCAGCTGCGATCAGCCGCCCATCGGCCTGCCCAGGGAGCTGGAAGGTGCTTTTGAGACGCTGCTCGTCCCCATGGCCACGGCACAGATCCGTCTGGCCGTGCTGCCCGTCCTCTGAGACGGCTTGTGATCCTTTCGGGAAAGGAAGCGATAAACCATGAGCAAAACGCCGCGCATCCTCATCTGCGATGACGACCCTGTCGTCCACCAGTCGCTCTCCCTCTATCTGGACAGCGAAAAATACCTTCACGACTCCGCTTTTGACGGCGCATCCGCCCTGGAGATGATCCGCCGCGAGACATATGATCTCATGGTGCTGGACCAGATGATGCCCGGCATGACCGGGATGGAAGTCTGTCAGGCCGTCCGCCGCGAAAGCAGCCTGCCCATCATCATGCTCACCGCACGCGGCGAGGAGATCGACAGGATCCTCGGGCTGGAAATGGGCGCGGACGACTACATCGTAAAGCCCTTCAGCCCCAGGGAGGTCGTCAGCCGGATCAAAGCCGTGCTGCGCCGCACCTCTCCCCAGCAGGAGAGCGCACCCGAGGAGCATCTGACCACGCTCACCTTCGGCTCGTTGGAAATCCAGCCTGAGCGCTACAGCGTACGCCTCGCCGGGCAGGATGTCTCCTGCACGCCGAGGGAGGTGGAGCTCCTCTACCTGCTCGCCAGCCACCCGGGCCGCACGTACACCCGGGAGCAGATCCTCTCCAATGTCTGGGATTATGAAAAGTATTTCGGCGACACGCGCACGGTGGATACCCACATCAAGCGCCTGCGGCAGAAACTGACCTGCGAGGAAATGGGCAAGGTGTGGGATATCGTCACCGTCTACGGCGTCGGCTACAAGTTTGAGGTCTTCTCATGAGGCACAGCGCCACCTTCCGCCACGTCCTGATGCTGACCTACAGCGCGGTCATCGCTTTTGCGCTGCTCATCCTGCTCGTTTACCATCTCGTCTCCCCGCGCATCTTCGCGGCGAACAAGATCGACGATCTCATCCCCAAAGGACAGATCATAGCAGGATACATCGAAAGCACACTGGAAGGGGAGATTTCCTCCTCCTACCTCATGCCCCTTATCGGCCGCAGCTCCTCCCAGTGGGAGGCGACCGTCTGGGTCGTGGATGCCCAGGGTGAGACGCTCATCCGCACACAGACGATCAACGGCCGTCGGGTCGGCAGCCTGCCCGCCAGGCTCAGCCGCTCCATGCTGCCCAAGGTGCTGACGGGCGAGACCGTCACCCACGTCGGCAGCATGGAAGATCTGGCCGAAGAGGGCACCCGCTCTTCCTCCGTATCGGGCATCAGCGCAGTGATGGACAGGCTGAGCGACGGCACGGAGCAGGGCGAATACGGCGAGGAGGAAATCAGCGGGAACCTCGTCGCCGTGGCGGTACCCATCCTCTTCCTGGATCAGGTGGTCGGCGCCGTGTTCATGGCGCAGTCCATGACGGAGATCATGAGCGGCATGCGCGCCCTTTCCAACACCATCATGATCTCGCTGGTGGCCCTCGCGCTGCTGCTGCTGCCTGCCGTGCTTTTCTTCGCTTCCCGTCTGTCCAGGCCGCTTGTCCGCATGCGCAGCGTAGCAGCCGCCATGGCTTCCGGCGATTTCAGCGTGCGGGCAGACGATAACAAGCGGGATGAGTACGGGGATCTCGGCTTGGCGCTCAACCACCTCTCCTCCGAGCTGGGCGAGACCATCTCCACGCTGAAGCTGGAGCGGAACCGTCTGGAAAGCCTCATCAACGGCCTTTCGGAGGGCATTATCGCGCTGGACCGCAGCGACGCGCCGCCCCTGCTCAATCCGGCTGTTCACACCCTTCTGGGCATCCCGGAGGACTGCCAGGATGTGCGGGCCGCAGCGCCGGAGGTCTTTGCCATGCTGGATGAAGCGATGCAGAGCGGCCGGGTCGTCCGCAAAACCATCTGGCAGGACAAGGTGGCCCTGCACATATCCGTCTCTCCCCTGTCCTCCGCCGAAGACAGCACGGACGGCTGCGTTGCCATCGTTTCCGACGTCACCAGCGCCGAGCGGCTGGAGCAGACCCGGCGGGACTACGTCGCCAACGTTTCCCACGAGCTCCGCACCCCGCTCACCGCGCTGCGCGCGCTCATCGAGCCGCTGCGCGACGGGCTGGTCACCTCTGAGGAGCAGCGTCAGCAGATCTACGACGTCGTCCTGCGCGAAACGATGCGGCTCTCCCGCCTCGTGAGCGACATGCTGGAGCTTTCCCGCCTGCAGAGCGGCACCGCCTCGCTGCAGCGCAGCGTCTTTTCGCCTCTGCCCCTGCTGTCCCTCATCCGAGAGACCTACGCACCCTACGCGGAGGACTACCAGCAGACCTTCCTCTACGAGGTGCCGGATTCCCTGCCCGACGTGACCGGCAACCCTGACAGGACGCAGCAGGTGCTCGTCGCCCTGCTTGACAACGCCTTCAAGTACACACCGGAAGGCGGAACGGTGACCCTGCAGGCCGCCCGGCAGGACGACGTGCTGGTGATCTCCGTCCGCGATACGGGCGTCGGCATCAGCCGCGAAGATCTGCCGCACGTCTTCGACCGGTTTTACAAGGCGGACAAGTCCCATCACAGCCACGGCACGGGGCTGGGCCTTGCCATCGCCTATGAAATCATGAAACAGCTGGGTGAAGACATGCGCGTCACCAGCGAAGAAGGCAAAGGCTCCTGCTTCTCCTTCACGCTGCACATCGCCTGACAGCAAGAAAACAAAAAGCAGCACCTCCGGCTCTGCGGAGGTGCTGTATTTCTTTAAAAGGATCAGCCCTGCTGCGACGCGCGGTAGCGTGTCAGCAGCTTTTCGATGCGGTGCCACGGGTTCAGCAGATAGGAGAGCGACTGGTCGTGGTTAAGCGTGGCAATGACATAGGCCATGTACTTGCTCATTTCCGCGCGCGTGAACCACGGGCGGTCCAGGATCTCCTGCGGCGTATACGTAAGGTTGGTGGCAAAGACGTGGTCTATGGCGCCTTCCGCGTACGCCTTGTCAAAAATCTCAGCGCCCTTGGTAAAGAAAGCAAAGGTCGCACCCGCGAAGACGCGCCGTGCGCCGCGGCTCTTCAGATTATACGCCAGATCGAGAATGGAATCGCCGGAGGCGATGATATCGTCGGCCACGAAAATGTCCTTGCCTTCCACGCTGGCGCCCAGGTATTCATGCGCGACGATAGGATTCGTGCCGTTTACGACGCGGGTGTAATCCCGGCGCTTGTAGAACATGCCCATATCCACGCCCAAAGCGGAGCTGTAATAGATGTTGCGCCCGAGCGCGCCTTCGTCCGGGGAAACCACCATCATGTGGTCCGAATCAAAGCTGAGGTCGGAATACGTCTTGCACATGGCCTTCAGCATCTGGTAGGTCGGCATGATGCTCTCAAAGCCGTGCAGCGGGATGGAATTGGACACGCGGGGATCATGCGCGTCAAAGGTGATGATGTTGGCGACGCCCATGTTCACGAGCTCCTGGAGCATCAGCGCGCAGTCCAGGGACTCGCGGGCCGTGCGGCGGTGCTGCCTCGCCTCGTAGAGCATCGGCATGATGACGTTGATGCGGTATGCCTTGCCGCTGACTGCGGCAATGATGCGTTTGAGGTCCGCGTAATGCTCGTCCGGCGACATCGGGACCTCGCGCCCGTAGAGCTTGTATGTGCACTGATAGGCGCCCACATCGCAGATGATGAACAGGTCATAGCCGCGTACGGAACCCTTGAGCATTCCCTTCGCTTCACCCGTTCCGAAACGCGGGCATTCCGCCTCCAGCAAGAATCCGTTTCTGTCCGAACCGTAGAAGCTGTGCAGATTCTCCTGGCTTGTCTCCGTCTCCCCTTCACTGGAAACCTGCCAGCGGAGCAGATACTCATTGACTTTATTGCCGATCTCCTCGCAGCCGCGCATGGCAATGACGCCAAGCGGTGCTACCGGCCGTGTAGGAAACTTCTGAGAGGATTCCGCCTTGCTGTTTTCGTTCATGCTTCTCCCTTTCCTTGGTCCGTTCGTCCGGTTATCTATAATGCGCAAATTATTATACCACAAGATGCAACGCTTTGACGTAACAAATTCGTTTCACATCTTTTTTTGGCTTCCTCTACAAAAAACGGCACGCCAAACCATGCGCGTTCACGACGATTGAGGCCACTTGACCGGCAGTCGGGGCGCCGTTATAATATCACCTGTCCAAAAAAGAGGGGGGTTCCTTTTGAAGCGCATCATCCTGACCGGCGGCGGTACCGCCGGACACGTTTCGCCCAACCAGGCACTCATTCCCCACCTTCTGAAGGAAGGCTGGGAAATCCACTATATCGGCACGAAAGCGGGTATCGAGCGTCAGCTCATCGAGCCCATGGAAAACGTCACCTACCACGCCGTGCAGTCCGGCAAGCTTCGCCGGTACTTTGATCTCAAAAACTTCACCGATCCCTTCCGCGTCATCGCCGGCGTGTTCCAAAGCATCGCGATCGTCGCGAAGCTGCATCCGAACGTGCTCTTTTCAAAGGGCGGCTTCGTCAGCGTTCCGGCCGTCTTCGGCGCAGCCGTGTGCCGCGTGCCCGTCGTAATGCATGAAAGCGACATCACGCCCGGGCTGGCCAACAAGCTCTGCAAGCCGTTTGCACGGCGCGTCTGCACCACCTTTCCGGAGTGCGCCGAGGCGCTCGGCCCCAAGGGACTCTGCACCGGAACGCCTCTTCGCGCTTCGCTCTTTGCCGGCAGCCGGGAACGCGGCCTCGCCCTTGCCGGATTCGACGGCCAAAAGCCAGTCCTCATGATGATGGGCGGTTCCCTCGGGGCGCAGACGGTCAATGCCGTTCTGCGCGAAGCGCTGCCGGAGCTGACCCGCCGCTTTGATGTGCTGCACGTCTGCGGCAAGGGCAATCTTGATGAAAGCCTTCTTTCCCTGCCCGGCTACCGCCAGTTCGAGTACCTGTCAGAGGAGCTGCCGGACGCCTTTGCCTGCGCGGATTTCATGCTCTCCCGGGCAGGCTCCAACTCCCTGTCCGAAATCCTCGCGCTGCACAAGCCCGCGCTGCTCATCCCCTATCACAGCGGGCGCGGCGACCAGGTGCAAAACGCCGCCTCGCTGAAAGCGCGAGGCCTGGCCCATGTGCTGCCGCAGAGCGATATGACCGCCGCATCCCTCACCAAAGCTCTGGATGCGCTCGTCGCCGACAGGGACCGCCTTGTAAGCGCGCTTGTCAGCCTGCCCGAAGCGGACGGGACCCAGGCCGTTCTCCGCGAGATCCGGCAGTTTATGCGTCCCGAGGCCTGACAGGCGCACGAGAGAGCTTAAGCTTTATGCATCCCGGAGGATCCATGGAATCATTTGACATTGTCGTCGTCGGCGCCGGCCACGCCGGCTGTGAAGCTGCGCTCGCCTGCGCCCGCATGGGGCTTTCCACCCTGCTGCTCACGCTGAGCCTTGATGCCGTCGCCCTGATGCCCTGCAACCCTTCCATCGGCGGAACGGGAAAGGGACACATCGTTCGGGAGGTCGACGCCCTCGGCGGCGAGATGGGGCTTGCCATCGATGATACGATGCTCCAGTCCCGCATGCTCAACACCGGAAAAGGTCCGGCCGTCCACTCGCTGCGCGCGCAGGCGGACAAGCGCGCTTATCAGGAGCGCATGAAGACCGCCCTGTTTGCCGAGGATAATCTCGTGCTGCGCCAGGGCGAATGCGGCGAGATCCTCACCCGGGATGGGGCTGTGTGCGGCATCCGCACCACCACCGGACAGGAGATCAGCGCCCGTGCGGTCGTCATCTGCTCCGGCGTCTATATGGACAGCCGCATCATCATCGGCGAGGCCTCCTGGCAGGGCGGCCCGCAGGGGCTCGTCTCCTCCCGTCACCTGGCAGGCGCGCTTTCCCATCTGGGGCTCTCGCTGCGCCGCTTCAAGACAGGAACGCCGCCGCGCGTCCAGGCTTCCACCATCGATTTTGATGAGATGGAACCCCAGGCCGGGGATGAGCCGGTCACCCCCTTTTCCTTTCTCACCGACCGTCCGCTGCAGAACCGCGCGCAGTGCTACCTCACCTATACGAATGAAGAGACGCACCGCATCCTGCGCGAAAACATCCACCGCGCCCCGATGTACAGCGGCAAGATCCACGGCACGGGCGCCCGTTACTGTCCCTCCATCGAAGACAAGATCATGCGCTTTGCGGACAAGGACCGGCACCAGCTGTTTCTGGAACCGGAAGGCCTGAACACCTGCGAGTGGTACATCCAGGGGCTGTCCACCTCCATGCCGGAGGACGTGCAGCTTTCCGTCGTGCACTCCATCCCCGGCCTGCACCATGCGCGCATTCTTCGTCTGGCTTACGCCATCGAATACGAATGCATCGACCCCCTTCAGCTCACCGCTTCCCTCGGCTGCCGGCGTATCCCCGGTCTGTATCTGGCCGGGCAGGTCAACGGCACCAGCGGCTATGAAGAGGCTGCCGGGCAGGGCATCCTGGCCGGAATCAACGCCGCGCGCTTCGTCCGCGGTGAAACGCCGGTCATCCTGGGTCGGGACCGCGCCTACATCGGCGTTCTGGCCGACGATCTCACGACCAAGGGCACCAACGAGCCGTACCGGATGATGACCAGCCGCTGCGAATACCGTCTGCTGCTGCGCCAGGACAATGCCGACCTGCGCCTCACACAGCTGGGGCACGAAGTGGGTCTTGCTTCCCGCGAGCGTCTGGAGCGCATGCAGGAAAAGAGCGCGAAGACAAAAGAAGCCATCGCCCGCCTGCGGAAGGTCTGGATCCCCAAGGAGCCCATGCTGGACGCGTGGATGGCAGCGTACGGACAGGAGCCTTCCGCCGGCAGCGTCTGCGCAGCCGATCTGCTGCGGCGCCCCGGCATCCTCTACGATGACCTGAAGAGCATCGACGGCAGCTGGTCCCCCCTGCCCGATGCGGTCCGGGAACAGACCGAGATCGCCCTGCGCTACGAAGGCTACATCGAAAAAGAGCGGCGGCAGGTCGAAGCCTTCCGCCGTGAAGAAAACCGCCTTCTGCCCTCCGGTACCGATTACATGCAGATCGAGGGGCTGCGCATCGAGGCCCGTCAGAAGCTGAACGCACAGCAGCCGCGCAGCGTCGGCGAGGCATCGCGCATCTCCGGCGTCTCCCCCGGCGACATCGCCGTTCTCCTGGTCTGGCTGGCCAGGAAAGAGGCGGAAGACCGGAGAAGCGG
The DNA here is from genome assembly GCA_017484085.1 of Clostridia bacterium. GTDB lineage: Bacteria > Bacillota > Clostridia > Christensenellales > Aristaeellaceae > Ventricola. The sequence goes on along the minus strand of JAFUTW010000024.1, from coordinate 57,731 downwards.
CGCACAGGCATAAGCAAAGGGCTGCGCTCTGTTCGCAGCCCCTTTATCATGGCGCCTGCATCTCTATGCCCCAGGTCAGCACGTTCAGCGCCGAATCGACCGTCATGCGGCAGGTCAGCGTATACGCCGCATTGCTCTCCCACGGTCGGGAATAGGCAAGCGTCACCGCCGTCATGCCCGGCGCGACCCCGTCAAAGTGAAACCACTGGGTTCCGCCGGCGCCGGCAGTCCGTCCGGAGGCATCCCCTTCAAAGTACTGACCGGTAATGCGGACGATGCCCTCCCGCTCTGCAGCGGCTGACCAGGAGTAGCCCGTCGACGGGGTGCACGGCAGATAGAGATCGACGGCGTTCACCGTCCCGCCTGCCGTTTGGCCGCTTTGGCCCGTCCTGCCCTGAAGGATCGCCTGCGCCATCATGCGGAAGGTCTCCGCCCCCTGCACGTCGTAGGTCGTATTGCCGGCCTCCAGCCGTTCGCCTGCGAAGCGCACGCTGTAACGGCTGCCGTCCGTCAGCGAAAAGATGATTGCGGTAAAGCCTTCTCCGTCGCGCTGCCCGGAAAAAGAAGCGATGCTGATCTCCGAAAGCGCTTCGTACAGCTGCTGCGCCTCCGCCGCATCCCTCGTTTCAAACTCCCGGGTACCGTCCGTATAATAAGCGGAGGAAAGCTGCGCGCCCTGCCGGATCGAATCCGCCATCCGGTCCAGACCCGTCAGCGCCAGGAAACCGGCATCCGCCGCTGCCAAGGCGCACATCAGCGTAAAGACCGCCGTTATCAGGGCCAGTGCTCTTCCCGTCATGTTCATCCCTTCTTTCTTATAACAGTATACCATGCGGCACCGGCGATTTCAAAACAAATCGCCGCGCACAGGATTCAACCCCGTATGAAATCAGGAGGAGGCTTCTTTATGCCCCGCACACTGGACCGCTGCCAGATGATCGAGCGCAGCATCAACAAGCGCTTCCGCAAGGAGCTCTGGACGCCCTTTATGAAGGCCATCCGGGATTACCGGCTCATCTCTTCCGGGGATCGGATCGCGGTCTGCATTTCCGGCGGCAAGGATTCCATGCTGCTGGCCAAGCTCGTGCAGGAGTTGCTGCGGCACACGGAAGTCCCCTTCGAGGCCGTTTTCCTCGTGATGGATCCCGGCTACAATCCTCAAAACCGGCAGAAGATCGAGGAGAACGCCGCCCTGATGCGCGTACCGGTCACGATCTTCGAAAGCCGGATTTTTGACGTGACGAGCGCGGTGGAGCAAAACCCGTGCTACCTCTGCGCGCGGATGCGGCGCGGCGCGCTGTATGCCAAAGCGCAGGAACTGGGCTGCAACAAGATCGCCCTGGGACACCACATGGACGACGTCATCGAAACCGTCGTGATGAGCATGTTCTACGGCGCTCAGCTCCAGGCCATGCCCCCCAAGCTGCACAGCCGCAATTTCCCCGGCATGGAACTCATCCGCCCCCTCTACTGCGTGCGCGAGGAGGACATCCTCTCCTGGTGCCGCTACAACGATCTCTCCTTTATCCGCTGCGCCTGCCGCCTGACGGAGCGCCTTGAGGCGGAGGGCGCCGCCGGCGTCTCCAAGCGCCAGGAGGTCAAGGAGCTCATCCGCAGCCTCAAGCAGCGCCACCCCGACATCGACGACTGCATCTTCAGCAGCATTCACTCCGTATGCCTGGATACGATGGCGGGCTGGAAGTACAAGGGGCAGGTCCACTCGTTTCTGGACGATTACGGCGACACCTGATCAGAGAAAAAGCCTTCCGAACCGGGGATACCGGAACCGGAAGGCTTTTGATTATGCCTGCCACAAAAACGGCATGAACAGCGGCAGCTGCTTTTCCCAGTCCGCCTCGCAATGGCGCCCGCCGACCTGGCAGTACATCCATTCGGCCGCCCCCTGCGCATCCAGCTTGTTGGCCGTGCCCTTGATGCGCCGGTAGGTGCCGCTGCTGCGGTCCTCCTGCCATATGTCCTTGACGCCCGGCGCTTCCTGCGTTCCCCAGGAGAGGAAGACGCGGGTATCGGGATCGACCGGATGACCGTTCATCTCCCGCCAGAGCGCCGGCGCACAGGGACCCAGCGCCGGCGACACACAGGCTGCCTTGGAGATGAGACGGTTCCAATGAACCACCGCGTAAAGCGCCATGATGCCGCCCATGGACGAGCCGCCGATGCCCGTGCATTCGCGGAAAGGCATCGTGCGGTACTCCGCGTCGATCATCGGCTTCACCTCTTCCATCAGCCAGCGCATCGTCTCTTCGCCTTTGGCCTGCGTATCCGACAGCCAGCCGCGGTGCACCGTATAGGGCAGGTACTCAGACAGCCGCTCGTTGCCTGTGTGGCTGCACTCGGCGCCCACGATGATCAGCTTCTTCCCCCATGCTCCAAGGTACTCCGTAAGGCCCCAGCTCTTGCCGTAGGTCGCATCCTCGTCGCGGAAGAGGTTGTGTCCGTCGAAGAAGTACATCACCGGATAGCGCTCATCACCCGCATCGTACCCGTCCGGCAGCAGGATGTGGAGCATCCGGTTTGAAGCGCCCGGTCCGTACCAGAAATCCCGTTTGATCAGTTGCAATGGTTAACCCCTCTCTTCGTTAAAAGCGGCCGGCTGACAGCCGGCCGCAAATGGATTACAGTGCGTTTTCGTCGCTCAGCAGATCGCCCAGCACCTTTTCCCGCACAGCGGAAACGTCCGTCTCCCGGATCTTCTGCCGGAGCGGAAGCACCGACCGCGGCGATACGCTCAGCTCGTCGATGCCGATGGAGAGGAATGTCTCCGTGAGCTCCAGATCGGCGCCCAGCTCACCGCAGATGCCGACCCAGATGCCCTGCTTGTGCGCGTTGTCGCACACCATCTTGAGCAGGCGGAGCACCGCCGGGTGATGCGGATTGTAGAAGCGGCCGAGATCCGCGTTCTGCCTGTCGCAGGCCAGTGTGTACTGCGTGAGGTCGTTGGTGCCGCAGGAGAAGAAGTCCACCTCGCGCGCCAGGCGGTCGCTCATCACGGCAGCGGCCGGCGTCTCGATCATGATGCCGATTTCCACGTCGTCCGCAAACGGGATGCCTTCTGCCGTCAGCTCAGCCTTGACGCGGTCGCACATCTTCTTGGCTTCCTTGACCTCCCACACGCTGGTGACCATGGGGAACATGATGCCCAGCTTGCCGAAGGCGGAAGCGCGGTACAGCGCGCGGATCTGCGTATGGAAGACTTCCGGACGGTTGAGGCAGATGCGCAGCGCACGGTTGCCCATGGCCGGGTTCTCTTCCGCCGGCAGATTAAAGTAGCCGATCTGCTTGTCCGCGCCGATATCCAGCGTGCGGATGACGACCTCCTTGCCGTCCATGTCGGAGAGGACCTTCTTGTAGGCCTCGAACTGATAGTCCTCAGAGGGATAATCGTCGCAGTTGAGATACAGGAACTCGCTGCGGAACAGGCCGATCCCGCCGCCGTCGTTGCTCAGCACCGCGTGCACGTCGTCCGGGCCGCCGATGTTGCAGTAGACGCGGATGGACTGCCCGTCCTTCGTCTCGTTGGGCTTGCCCTTCAGCTGTTCCAGCATTTCGCGCATCTTCCGCTGCTCTTCCTGCTTGGCCAGCAGGTGCGTGCGCGTCGCTTCGTCAGCATCCACCACCACATTGCCCGTGCTGCCGTCCACAATGACCTCGCGGCCTTCGTACTCCGGCTTCAGCTGGTCGCCGACGCCGATGATGGCGGGGATGCCCATCGTGCGGGCCAGGATCGCGGTATGGCTGGAGCCGCTGCCGCCCTCTGTCACGAAGCCGAGGATCTTGCTCTTGTCCAGCTGCACCGTCTCGCTGGGGGCCAGGTCGTCCGCTGCCAGGATGACGGGCACCGGGGAATCGATGCCGCCCTGCACCACACCCGTCAAAATCGAAATGATGCGGGAAGAGACGTCTTTCACGTCCGCCGCCCTGGCCTGCATATAAGCGTCGTCCATCGCGGCAAACATCTCGGCGAACTGCGCTGCCGTATCCGTTACCGCCGCTTCGGCGTTGAGCTTGTCGTCCTGAATGAGGCCCTGGATGGCTTCCTCGTAGTCGAGATCCTCCACCATCAGCTGATGCGTCTCAAACAGGAGCGCCGCTTCGTCGCCGGCCTCCGCCCGCGCCTTCTCGGCCAGCTCGCCCAGCTGCTCGACGGCTTTTGCCTGCGCGTCCTTGAACCGGTTCCACTCCGCCTGCTCGTCTTCGACCTCATAGCGGCGGATGGTGCTCTTGGCGCGCTGATAGAAGTACAGGGGTCCGATGGCCACGCCCGTGGATACGCCCTTACCCTGGATGGAAATCATGGTCCGTTACCTCCTCGTCTCAAAACAGAACAGAGGGCGGCTGTCTTCCGGCAGCCGCCCTCTCGCGTTCATCAGAAATTCGCTTTGAAGAACTCTTCGATGGCGGCGGCTGCGGTATCCTCATCCGCGCCCTCGACGGTCACTTTAACGGTATCTCCCTGCTTGATGCCCATGCCCATGAGCGCCATGAGCTTGAGCGCGTTGACGGACTTCTCGCCCTTGATGACGGTGACGGCGGAAGCGTATTTCTTGATCTCCTTGACCAGGATGCCGGCCGGACGGGCGTGGATGCCCACAGGATCGGTGATGGTGTACTCAAATGTCTTCATGGTGATCCTCCTTTAATCTTATCCGCTGATTCGCGGTTCTTTGACTGAAGGTTTACTTCGCGCCGCACTCGACGCCTTCCAGATCGTCGGAGTTCGTGAGCAGCACCGCCACGGTGTCGCTGTAGCCGGCGGCCTTGATCTTCTCGCGGCTGAAGCGGATGAGGGGCTGGCCCGCCTTCACGGCGTCGCCTTCCTTGACCAGGCAGGTGAAGCCGTCGCCGTTCATCTGCACGGTATCCACGCCGACGTGGATCAGCATTTCCATGCCGTTCGCTTCGATGCCCACGGCATGCTGGCTCTCCGCCACGGAGGAAATCGTGCCGTCAAACGGCGCCACGACGACCTCTCCGGTCGGCTGGATGCCTACGCCGTCGCCCAGGACGCCGGAGGCAAAGGTGTCGTCCGGGATATCCTCGCGGGCGATGACCGTTCCTTCGACAGGCTGCAGCACGACGCCGTTCGCGCAGCGGATGACGGATACGGTGGGAACGGCAGGAGCCGCCTCAGCCTTGGGCTCCGCAGCCTTCTTGGGCTCATCCTCTTTCCATACGACCCAGGTCAGGCCGAAGGCGATGCCGGCAGCGATGATCAGCTCCACGAGATACATGGGCACGTTGTTGACGGCCGGGATGCCCGGGATGCCGGTGACGCCGTAGGTCGTAGCGCCGAAGGCGACCTTGACGACCTCGCCGGCCTCATTGATCGCGGTGCCTTTTATCCAGGAGGCGAACAGGGACGCCACGGCGCCGCCGATCATGCCGCAGACGAAGGGCTTCATGAAGCGGAAGTTGATACCGAAGATAGCCGGCTCCGTGATGCCCAGAGAGGCGGACAGGGAGGACGGCAGCGCGACCGACTTGGTCTTCGCGTTCTTCACCTTCAGCGCGACAGCAAGGCAGGCGCCGAACTGGGCGAAGTTGGCTGCGCTCGCGATGGGCATCCAGGTGTTGACGCCCGTCGAGGAGATCATGCCAGCTTCGATGACGTTGTACATGTGGTGCAGGCCCATGACGACCGTGAGCGGATAGATGGCGCCCATCGCCGCCGCGCCGAGGCCGAAGCCCACGGTGATCAGCCACTTTGCGCCGGCCAACACCCAGTTCTCAAAGACGGAGAAGATAGGTCCGATGATGGTGAAGGTGATGAAAGAGGTGACGAGCACAGTGCACAGCGGCGTGACGAAGAGGTCGATCATCTCCGGCACCTTTTTATGCAGCCACTTCTCCACCGTACTCATGAGCAGGACTGCCAGTATGACCGGTATGACGTGGCCCTGATAGCCAACCTGCTGCACACTGAAGAAGAACAGGTGCCACGTGGGTATCTCTCCTGCAGCGTAACTGCCGACGGTCCACGCGTTGATCAGCGCGGGGTGCACCATCATGAGGCCGACAACGGCGCCCAGAAAGATATTGCCGCCAAAGACGCGCGCGGCGGAAATGGCGACCAGCACCGGCAGCAGCGCAAAAGCGGTATTGGCGACGAGATCCAGGAAGGCGAACCAGTCGCTCTGGCCGAAGGCAGGAGCGAATTTCGGGATGGCTTCCACGATACCCATCATGAGGCCGGAGGCCACGATGGCGGGCAAGATCGGCACGAAGACGTCGCCCGGCGTCTTCAGGATCTTCTTCCACAGCGGCATGCGGCTCGCAGCGGCAGCCTTGACATCCGCCTTGCTGGCGGCGCTGGCGCCGGTCACGGCCAGGAACTCGTCGTAAACCTTGTTGACGGTGCCTGTGCCGATGATGAGCTGAAGCTGCCCGTTGGATTCGAACATGCCCTTGACGCCGTCCACATTCTCAAGCGCTTCCTTGTTTACCTTGCCGTTGTCCGCGATGACGAGGCGCAGACGGGTTGCGCAATGGGCCGCGCTGATGACGTTTGAACCGCCGCCGATATTGGCCGCGATCTGCTCAGCGCATTTGCGATAGTCCAGTGCCATACCATTTCCTCCTTAAACTCGTGCTTTTGCGGCAACGGCCGCAATGCTGCAGTTATTGTATACTTTTGGGCGCGGTTCTGTAAACATATGTTCAGTTAAATAACAAACAAATATTTAATTATGCGGTCATTCGCCTGTAAGACCGAGTTCGCGGAAGGCCTTGGCCAGGCCGTCCTGCTCCACGGCGGGGCAGATCCTGCTGCTCTTCGCCTTGAGCGCCGGGCTCCCGTTTTCCATGCACACGCTGATGCCGACGGTCTCGATCATCTCCAGGTCGTTCATGCTGTCCCCGAAGCCGATGGTATCGGCGATCTCCGCGCCGAAGTGCTCCGCCATGACGCGCACGCCGCGGCCCTTATCGAACCTGCGGTTGATCATCTCGCCGTTCAGGCAGTTATGGGCCGCCACGTCCTGCACGAGGAAGTTGAAGTCCTTTTCCAGTGCGCTGCGCACGCTGTCCAGCTGTTCCAACCGGCTGCACATGTAAACGATCTTATACACCGGATCTCCCGCATACGCGGCCATGGGCAGGATGTTCAGCCGCTCTGCCAGCGCCTTGCGCCAGCGCATCAGCTCGCTGTTGCCTTCCCCTGCGCCGGCGAGGAAATCCCCCAGATCCTCATCCCCGTAAGTGGCGTCCCTCGCCTCGACCGTGCGGAAGACGCCGCTCTCCTTCATAAGGCGCATCGCCGTATCGCGCTGCTCCGGTTGCATCGGACAGTCGAAGAGCACCTCGTCCCCGGCGAAGACGTAACCGCCCGCGCTCGCCACGGCGCCGTCAAACCCGAGATCCAGCACCGGCTTCAGCATCGCATAATTGCGCCCGGTGCACAGAAACACCTTGTGGCCCTGCGCCTGCGCCAGGCGCACCGCCTCCATGGCGCTCTCCGGCGGCACGTTGCTGCCGGCCGGGGTCAGGGTCCCGTCGATATCCAGAAAAATCAGTTTTTGCTTCATATCAGCCTTTCTCCCCCTGTCAGGCATCAAACTTCTGTCCCAGCCAGCAGAACCCGGCGGCCGGGAGCGTCACCTTGAGCGCGCTCTGCGCCTCTCCGGTCATGAGGTTTACGGTCGGCGTCGGGTCGTTCAGCCACACCGTCTCTTCCGCATCCCCGAAATTGAAGAGCGCCAGCAGCTTTTCGCCTTCCCTGTAGCGGCCGATCCCCAGCACGTGCTCGCTGCCCGTCTGCAGCAGCCATACGTCCGCCGTCCCGTCAAAGACGGCCTGCTGCGCGCGGATCCGCTCAAGCTCCCGGATGGCGGCAAAGACGTGTCCCTCCACTGTCCCGGGATCCTTGGCCCGCTCCGCTTTCGCCCAGTCCATCTTTCCGCGGTGCAGATACCGGCTGTCCGGCGCCTTCAGCGGATCGTCGTGATAGGCGTGGTCGTTTTCCTGCGCGACCTCGTCTCCGCTGTAGAGGACGGGGATGCCGCTCAGGGTGAGCATGTAGGCGTGCAGCAGGACATCCCGGCGCAGCGCCGTCTCCATCGCAGCCATGTCACCCTGCGTCCGGGCCTTTTCGATGCCGCAGAGGGAGGCCGTCGTGCCGCACAGCCGGGCGTCTCCCAGCCGGGGATCGTCGTTGTACAGCTCGCCGACGGAGAAGCTGCCCGGCCATTTGCCGGTGAAAAAGTCGTTCAGGTATTTCTTGTGCGGCACTTCCATCTGGCCGAACCGGGTGAGGAAGGGATAGTCGAGGCCCCACCCGATGTCGTCGTGGCAGCGCAGATAGTTGAGGAACGTATAATCGCGGGGCAGCGCGAACACCTGCTCCAGCTGGTGCGCCAGCAGGCGCACGTCCCGCGTCGCCACTGTGTGCCACGTGCTCGCCATTGTCGTCACATTATAGAGCAAATGGCACTCCGGTTTCTCCACTGAGCCGAAATAAGGCACCACCCGGCTGGGTTCCATCACCACTTCGCCCAAAAGCAGCGTTCCCGGGCAGACGATCTCGCACACCATCCGCATGATGCGGACGAGTGAATGGACCTGCGGCAGATTGCGGCAGTTCGTCCCCAGTTCTTTCCAGATATAGGGCACCGCGTCCAGCCGGATGACATCCACGCCCCGGTTGCACAGATAGAGCATGTTGTCCGTCATGTCGTTCATGACGACGGGGTTGGCGTAATTGAGGTCCCACTGGTACGGATAGAAGGTCGTCATGACCACCTTGCCCGCCTGCTCGTTCCAGCTGAAATTGCCGGGCGCCGTGGTCGGGAAGACCTGCGGAACGGTCCGTTCATACTCGTTCGGCGTCACCCAGTTGTCAAAGAAGAAGTAGCGGTCCTGATACGCCTTCTCCCCTGCCGCCGCGCGCCTGGCCCACTCGTGGTCCTCGCTCGTGTGGTTCATCACAAAGTCCAGACACACGGCGATGCCGCGTTTGTGGCATTTGCCGGCCAGGCGGGAGAGATCCTCCATCGTGCCCAGCTCCGGCTGCACCTTCCGAAAGTCGCTGACCGCATAGCCGCCGTCGCTGCGCCCCTCCGGGCTCTCCAGCAGGGGCATCAAATGCAGGTAGTTGACACCGCAGGATTCGATATAGTCCAGCTTTTCCTCTACGCCCCGGAGCGTGCCGGCAAATGCGTTCACATACATCAGCATGCCGACCATCTCGTGCCCCTTGTACCAGCCCGGATCCGCTTCGCGCGCCCTGTCCAGCTCGCGCAGCGCCTCCGGCCGCTCGCAGTAGGCCCGGTAGAGCATGGAGACAAAGTAATCGTAGGCCTGCGCGTCGCCGTGGTACAGCTCGCCGTAGAGCCACTTCAGTTCATCCTCGTGCCGCGCAAAGCGGCGTGAAAACTCCGCTTCCCAGTTCTTCTCCATGCCTCTCACCCTTCCAGTTCTTCGCGTGTCGGCATCGCCGGGATCGCGCCGGGCCTGCTGGTCGTCAGCGCCGCCGCCCGGTTGGCGTAGGCGACGATGCCGGTGATCTCCTGCGCGTCCAGGTCCTGGAGACCGCCGCGCAGCGCGATGCGGCTGAGCAGCGCGCCGAAGAACGTATCACCCGCGCCGTTGGTGTCCGCCACCTTCACGCGGCAGCCCGGCACGACGCCGGATTCCTCACCGCAGCGCCAGAAGGCGCCCTCAGCTCCCAGCGTCACCAGCACCAGCTTTGCGCCGCCCTCACAGAGCACGCGGGCCGCGTCCCGGGGATCGCTGACACCGCACAGCAGTTCCGTCTCCTCGTCGCTGATCTTCACGATGTCGCACAGCGGCAGCGGCGCGCGCATCTCCCGCACGGCCGTCTCCCTGTCCGGCCAGAGCGAAGCGCGGTAATTGGGATCATAGGTGATGATCGCGCCGGCCTCTTTGGCGGCACGCACAGCGCAGACCGTCGCCTGTCGGCTGTCCGGATCGGTCAGGCTGACGCTGCCGAAATGCAGGATGCCCGTTCCGGCGGCCGCTTCTGCCGCTTTCCCGGCATCCAGACGCGTATCCGCGCCCGGCCTGCGGCAGAAGGAAAAGCTGCGCTCTCCCTTCTCATCCACCGTCACCACCGCGAGCGTCGTGCTGGCCTTCTCAGTCACCTGAAGGCCGGACACGTCGACGCCGTTTGAAAGCAGCGTCTCCTTCAGCGTCTGGCCGAAGACGTCATCGCCGACACAGCCGATAAAAGCGGATTCCGCCCCCAGCTTCGCCGCCGCCACAGCCACGTTGGCCGGCGCGCCGCCCGGGTTGGCGGCAAAGTGCCGGATGCCTCTGCCGTCCACCTGGGTCTGGGTCATATCCACCAGGATTTCTCCGATTGCCGTAATCTTCATTTTCCCCTTCTTCCCCGGAAAGAATATCTCTTTCCGCAAACGATAGTTGCTGTTGTTTATGGTATCATGAACCGCCTGCCGCGTCAATGAAAAAGCGCTGCCGAGGCAGCGCAGGATTCAGTTTGTATCCGCTTTTACGTCCAGCATCCCGGCCAGGTGTCTTGCCACATAAACGCCGCTGGCCGAGGCATGCGACAGAGAATGTGTGACCCCGCTGCCGTCCCCGATCGCAAAGAAGCCCCGGCACGGTGTCTCCAGGTTCTCGTCCAGGCAGACTTCCATGTTGTAGAACTTGACCTCCACACCGTAGAGCAGCGTATCGTCGTTCGCCGTTCCGGGTGCGATCTTGTCCAGCGCATAGATCATCTCGATGATGCCGTCCAGGATGCGTTTGGGGATGACGAGGCTGAGATCGCCCGGTGTTGCGGAAAGGGTAGGCGTCATGAACGACTTCGCCATGCGGGAGGGCGTGCTGCGCTGTCCGCGGATGAGATCGCCGAAGCGCTGAACGATGACCCCGCCGCCCAGCATGTTGGACAGCCGGGCGATGCTCTCGCCGTACCCGTTGCTGTCTTTGAAAGGTTCCGTGAAGTGCTTGGAGACCAGCAGCGCAAAGTTGGTGTTCTCCGTATGCAGCGCCGGATCCTCATAGCTGTGGCCGTTCACCGTCACGATGCCGTTCGTGTTTTCCGTGACCACGACGCCCTTCGGGTTCATGCAGAACGTGCGCACGAAGTCCTGATACTTCTCCGTCTTGTAGACGATCTTGCTCTCATACACCTCGTCCGTGATATGGGCAAAAATGGCCGCCGGCAGTTCCACGCGCACGCCGATGTCCACCCGGTTGGATTTGGTCGGGATCCCCAGCCCTTCGCAGACCTTTTCCATCCAGCTGCTGCCGCTGCGCCCGACCGAGGCGATGCAGTACCGGCCGTAGTATTCTTCCTCTTTCGCGGTGACGGCGTAGCCTTCGCCTTCCCTGCGGACTTCGCTGACCGGCGTCCGGAAGAAGAACTCCACCTTATCCTTCAGCTCTTTATAGAGGCCCGAGAGCACTTCATAATTGATATCGGTGCCCAGATGCCGCACGGACGCCCCCAGCAGGTGCAGGTTATGCTGCAGGCAGCGCCTCGCCAGGTCCGTGTTCTCTGTCGTATACAGCTTCGTCTTTCCGCCGCCGAAGCTCACGTTGATGCTGTCCACATAGCGCATCAGCTCCAGCGCCTTGTCCTTGCCGATGTAGTCGTGCAGCGTGCCGCCGAAGGCGTTGGTGATGTTGTACTTGCCGTCGGAAAAGGCGCCTGCCCCGCCAAAGCCGTTCATGATCCCGCACGTCTGGCAGTGCACGCAGGTTTTCACTTTCTTGCCGTCGATCGGGCACTTCCGCTGCTCCAGCGGGTTGCCGGCCTCAAAAGCCGCGATCTTCAGCCGCGGCGCAAGGCGCGTCAGCTCATAGGCCGCGAAAATGCCGCCCGGCCCCGCGCCGATGATCAGCACGTCATACTGCTTCATTTTTTACCCTCCCAGGTCACTCTGTCCTGCCGTCCGCACGTCATCGGCACAGCGTGTATATCCCTGCCGCCAGCAGCGCGATCTGCACTGCGGCCAGCAGCGGAAAGAAGATGCTGAAGGTCCAGTGCTTCGTCTTGTGGCGGAACACCTGCATCCCCAGCACGCCGCCGACCGCGCCGAAGCAGGCTGCCGAGAGGAACAGCCGCTTCTCCGGCACACGGCGCTTTCCTTTTTTGGCACAGTCCTTGTCATACCCCATCAGCGCAAAGCAGATGAGGTTCAGCGCGGCGACAAGGGCGGCCGCAATCCCGATCAGCATTTCCCGTTCATCTCCCGATCACAGCCCGCACAGGCCGTTTCTTTATAACGTTCATTTCACCGGAAAAGAAAAGGGCGAGTGGCTTTCACAGCACTCACCCTTTTGTGGCTCCCCAGGTAGGGCTCGAACCTACAACCCTTCGGTTAACAGCCGAATGCTCTGCCATTGAGCTACTGAGGAATACGTTCTCTTGCGAACGATAGGTATTATAGCGCCGACGAGCAGTCCTGTCAAGCGGTTTTTTCCGTGTCTTCATCCAATTCATGCCGTTATAACCGTTATCCTTTTGCATTGCGTATCGCTGCGCCTGTGCGGCCCGGATTTATACTGTGCGGCATTGCTTTTTGAAGATGATGTGATATAAAATACTGTCTGTCTGAAAGGATTTCAGGCCGGAGCAAAGAGCCTGCCGGTTGAGTCCGGGGAAACAGAGCGTCATGCTGATGTTCTGTATGGCCTATTGAGGGGTTTGATCGATGAAAAAGACTGCATGGTTCAAAAAGGCCTGGGAGAGGCTGCAGCCCCGGGATACAGACGACATTTTTATCTTCAATGAACAGCAGGGAAACCGGGCTGTGGCCCTGACGATCGTTGTCACGGAGGCTGTCTATCTCGTAGTGCTGCTGTTCAACCTTCTGGGGCTCTTCAAAGGAAAGGCGCTGACAGCGGCGATCATAGATGGGATCCTCTTCCAGCTGATCCCGCTCACGATCTACACGCTCTTCGGCCCGGGAAAGCCCTGGATGAAGAACGTGCTGCTGGGGAGCCTGACCCTTTCCCTGGCCATCATCGACGCCCAGCTGACCTACAAGACCGCGCTGCTGATGGTCATCCCCATCGTGATCAGTATACGATACTTCTCAAAGATCACCACGCTGCGGGTCGCCGTATTCACAGCGGTCATCTTTGCGCTCTCGGCAATCTGGGGCGCGGTACACGGGATACTCGATGTCAATATCATCGATCTGCCGCAAAACTTTACGCTGTTCATCGGGCATCGCCTCGTCGAGGCGCTGGAGTTCATGGGCCTGCAAAGATCCATGCTCATCCGAAACACCCCCCTGCTGAGTTATCTCCCCAAGCTGCTGCTGTATGTCATCGTGGCCTATGCCTCCGTACAGAGCGCCGCGCGGGGCCATCAGATGATCCTGGAACAAAGGCGCATTTCCAGGGTCGATGCAGAGCTGTCCATGGCCCACGATATCCAGCAGAGCATCCTCCCCGATCCCGCATGCGCCTACAAGGATCGAAGCGAGTTCGACATCTTCGCAACGATGGAGCCTGCACGGGAGATCGGCGGCGACTATTACGATTTCTTTCTGGTCGACGACGACCATCTTTGCCTGGTGATCGCGGATGTGTCCGACAAGGGCGTTCCGGCTGCGCTGTTCATGATGTCCTCCAGGAGCATGATCAAATCCGAAGCCATGCGGGGCTGCTCGCCGAAGGGCCTGCTTGAATCCGTGAACAGGCTGCTGTGTGAAAACAACCCCTCAAAGATGTTCGTCACCGTCTGGATCGGCATCCTTGAGATCAGCACAGGGAAACTGACCTGCGCCAATGCGGGCCACGAAAACCCGTTCATCCGCGCCGGGGGCGGCACTTTCCGGGTGCTGCGGGACAAGCACGGCGTGATGGTCGGTGTGACAAAGAAGGCGCAGTACACCGAATATACCCTGGAGCTTTCCCAGGGAGACGCCGTCTTCGTCTACACCGACGGCGTACCGGAGGCCAATGACGCCGCCGGAAAGATGTACGGCACAGAGCGCCTGAAGGCCGTGCTGAATCAGGCGGAAAAGGAGTCCCCCGAAGAAATCCTGCGCTCCGTGCGATCGGATGTGAACGCCTTCGTAAACAGCGCGAAACAGTTCGACGATATGACCATGCTTTGTCTTTTATACCGCGGAACAGAGTGCACGGCCTCTGCTTTATTTCGTAGAGCGACCCCAGAGGCTGGATGATTTGCAGATCCTGCATCTGCTTAACAGGGAACGGCCATACCGCATTGTTGCCAAGGTGGAACTGCAAGGAATCGACTATGAAAACTTCGTTACGGATATGCTGGCAGACAGGCAATTCATTGAGGATCACGGGCAAGACTGCAAAGCCGGGAGACGTCTGGGATTGTTTGCTGGTGCAGCAGCGTGACCGCACAGACGGCGTGCTGGTGCTGCCGGAGCAGGGCTGTTTTGTCTCATGGGCGGCGTATGTATCGGAGGTCAATATATAAATACAAGGCGTCCGATTTACATAGGCGCAAAAAGAGCTAACGTGCATGTTTTACAAAAAGATGCGTGTTAGCTCTTGACTTTATTCCCGTATGGTGCTATATTTCATCGTGTGTAGATGAAAGGAGACTTTGCCATGTTGGAATTTATAAAAGACCGCGTAGACGATTTCGACGTCAAATTTTTCGTGAATGAGCTGGCGAACGCCTCCAAGAGCCTTGGTATTCTGGAGGCAAAGATAGATTCTTACCAATTCAACAGCATCCTCATCCCGATGCTCCAGAAGAAGGAAGCGGTTTCGTCGATGTATATTGAGGGAACGCAGACAACCATCCCGGACGTACTGAAAAACGAGATCAGCCCGCAAACCAGCGGGGATAAGATCCAGACAGAAGTCCGCAATCATACCCGAACCCTTATCTTTGGCGCGGAACACCTTCGTTCTGGGAAATTCACGCATTCTTTCATGAAGCAGCTCCATGTTTATATGATGACCGGGATTATCGCGCCGGGCCTTGAAAAAACGCTCGGAAAATACAAGGTCAAGGACAACCAGATCAAAAGCTCCACCGGGGCCGTGGTCTACACTCCCCCCTCTGCTTCGGAAACGAAAAAATACATGGATGAACTGATTTCCTTTATGAATGACACCGAGGACGGTCTGAACCCGCTTATCAAGGCAGCTATGATCCACTCTCAGTTTGAATCAATTCACCCGTTCTCCGATGGTAACGGGCGTGTTGGCCGCGTGTTGATCAGTCTGTACCTTTACAAGGCCAGAGTCATCAATTTTCCGTTCTTCTATATCAGCGAGGCTATAAGTATGGACAAAGCCGTTTACTACCGTATGCTGACAGATTCGAGAACCAATACGCTTGATGAGTGGATCAAGTATTTCCTCCATAAGGTCTGTGTGCAGACGGCCAAGCATATCGGGTACATCGACGCGCTGAACGCACTTTACAACAAGACTAAGAACACGGTCAAGGAGTGCATCAACAGCCCGAAATTTGATGAAATCATCGAATGCCTGTTCACACATCCGGCACTGAACGCCTATATCCTTGAAGACCAGTTAGCGGTCTCTCATGGGCAGGCGGTACGGTATCTGCATGTGTTAGAGGAAAAGCGAGTCCTCCTTGGGGATGATCGTAAGCGCGGGAAACAGTACTTTTTCACAGAGCTTATCGATCTCGCACAGAGGACATGAGAATGCGGATGACAGGAAAGGCGGTGAGGCGTATGATTGTGTAAGGAAGCCGGTATATCTGCTACCAACTTTTATACCGGCATAGATGCAGGCGGCGCAGCATGGCTGCTACCAACGGTATGCTGCACCATAAACCCATTCTGGGGATACGAGTGTCCTCCAAATAAGTAAATCGGCTCTCGTATCCTCAGATACAAAAATCTTAGGATATGGAGAAGACAAAATGAAATTTGATAAACTGAATGACCTTGACACGTTCCGCTGGGAACGAATCAAGGATGCGGAGCTTGAGGGAAAATACGATATGCCCAAGCTCCAGCCGGTTCATGACGTTGAGCCGGAAAATCTCGTGCCGTTCCACATGGCTAAGACGGCCAAGAATCCCGAACAGCGGTGGTTTCATTTCTACGAGGACGACTACCAGTTTGAACGGCTATGGAACCGCCCCGCGCAGTACTTATCGGTTTTGCGGCGCTTTGCCGGTGGGATCAGTACCGACTACAGCATTTATCTGGACATGCCCCGCAGCCAACAGATATGGAACTGTTGGCGCAACCGGGCAACGGCCTATTATATGCAGCGGAACGGTCTAACCATCATCCCCAACGCAGGATGGAGCGATGCAGAGAGTCTTGAATGGGCCTTTGATGGGCTTCCGGCATACAGCGTGCTTTCCATCACGACGCAAGGGTGCATGGGCCACGATTACGTTTCCAAGCAGTCCCTTTTGAACGGTCTGCACGAGCTGGCTCGTCAAAAGCACCCGGAAAAGCTCGTCGTCTACGGCAAGTTCCCCGATGCTTGGCGGGAACGCTTCCCGATGCCTATCGTCGTCTGTAACACGTTTTCGCAAGAAAGATGGGGTGCGTGATATGGGCAGAGGCAGAGGCGGTTATACCGAAAAACAGCCGAGCTATAAGGACTCCGGCGGCCATAAAGTCACGGATAAAGGCGCAATTTTTGTAGCAGAGCGCTATATCGACCAAGGTTTTGAAGCTGTTTTTCGCCAGACCCACGCTCCAGACCATACTTACGATTTAACAATTAAATCAAGTAACGATGATAACTTTATTAAAAACATCGAAGTTAAGAGGGTCACGAGTCCAAATTCAAGCAAAATCGCCACAAATATTCAAAAGGCTAATGAGCAGATACACGCCGGAGACACGATTGCGATCTATCTCCCTAATCACAGAAATAGTGAAACGGGGCGTAAGTTTGCAGAAGCTGGCATTGCAGAAGCAAGGCGAAAAGGGCTCATCAAAGGGCCAATCGAGGTCTGGTTTGCTGATAGAACTAAACTCTCATATTGAATGGAGGAATAAGCATGTCACGATTGGGATGTAAGTGCGGAGCAAGTATGGGATCATCAGATGATCCGTCTCCGTACATTGTGTATGTCTATTACAAAAATGAAGCCGACAATGCGATTAAAGATAATCCGGAGGTTACTCTTCACGATTTCTTGCTTGGGTGGGACGAAAAGAACGAATGTCAAAGAGATTACATGGACAGGCCGGAACCCGTAGATTATTGGTTCTGTCCCGTATGCAAAAGGGTGTATGAAGTACAGTACATCCCTGGTGGACGCTGGTTGCGGATTTACCAACGTTCAGATGTTGCTGTACCCGAAAGCCTTGAAGGTTGGAAGCAGATATACTTCATGACAGATACAGAAGTATATGATGCAACAGAGGCAGACGGGGACATCCGGCTTTCCGACTATTTGCAGCGGCATGACAATGTCCAGTACTATCTGTCGTTGGATGAGAAAATCGTCCATGCAGTGGACAAGGCCACAACGAAGGTGCTATTCTCCTATGAGTTGGAGGACTCATGGTCTCCATCTGCTGAGGAATAAGCAAAAAAGAGCCTGCCGGGCGCTACCAACACCCGGCGGGCTCATTCTGAGGGATACGAGTAGAGGGGTCAAGGAAATGAAAAACAGTGTGTGTCAGCCAATGGTATGTCCGGTTTGCGGCAAGTTTTACTTCTCTGAGTTGCAGGAGGGTGACAATGTAGGCCTTCTTCAATGCTCTAAATGCGGGTGGCGCTACGATTACAATCAAGCTGCCAATCCGGATCTCAAGCAGGGCAAAAACGTTCAAAGCGTCAACGAGTACCGGGCGTGGTATGAGGAAGTAATCGCAGAAAATCCAGAATACGATTTTTCAGACGAGCATTGCCCCCCTATAGAGCCTCATCAATGCCCTGTATGCGGGAAACATACGTTCAAAGATCGGGACAGCTTCGATATTAGCCCGGTCTGTGGGTGGCTGGATGATGGCCTTATGGAAGATGAGCCAGATCGCTGGGCAGGCAGCTCAAACGATTTGTGCCTAAACGAGTTCCGCAAACGCTATCAACAGGACAAGCGCTCATAAGCAAAAAAAGGGCCCGCCGGGCGCTACCAACACCCGGCGGGCTCATTCTGAGGGATACGAGTATCCTCCAAATAAGTGCTTATATGATAGCGCGAATCTCTCGCGCTGTCAATCGGAAATAACTGGAATCGCACGGTTTACAGTAATCATATGGAAAAGGAGCGTAATGCAGTAGGATATGATTAGTAAAATTCGCTTGCTCTTAGAGTACAACACTTACCCCATTTGGCTGTATGATGAAGACGGTGAGATCATCGACAACGATAATCCGCCCGAATGGGACGACGATCAGCAGCTCACAGATGCCTTTATGGCACTGAGTGATTACTATGATACGTTCTTCATCGACAATAAGCATGAATTTCGCTTTGTAGGCAGTACAGATATTGCCGATGATACCAAATTAAAATCTTTGGTTGATCACGCTTTGGCAATGCTCTATGCAAAAAACAACGGGAAATATCTCATACAAAATGATATTCGCATCAACCTGGATAGTGAAGCAGAGCAACAGGAATAACGTTTTTACCGATTTGGGGCTGCGGTTTGTTCCGCAGCCCCTTCCTCATGTGAACAGTCCTCTCTTAGCTGACCAAATCAAAGGAAACGCTTTTTCTTCTTGTTTTTATATAATTTCTTATTATATTACTTGGGGGACAGTTTTCTGCCGTTTCCCGGATGGCAACCCGCCCTATGTGGTGCGTATATCCATCTCATGGGAGGCGGTTTTTTGTCCGAAGATTGTAAAGAGCAAATGGCGTAGAAAAATGGGCAGTCAGTACATGCAGTACCGGCTGCCCATTTCTTGCTATCCATTCGGCGCTGAATTTGGCGTAAACGTGGCGTAAATGCCTTTCCCGATTGTGCTAAAATCCAGCTATATCAAGGCTTTGCGGCCTCGATCAGTACATGCCGCCCATGTCGGGATTTGCCGGGGCCGGCGCCGGATTCTTCTCGGGGAGATCCGCCACCAGGGACTCGGTGGTCAGCACAGTAGCCGCAACGCTGGCAGCGTTCTGCAGCGCGGTACGGGTCACCTTGGTCGGATCGATGATGCCCGCTTCGTTCATGTCGACGTAGCGGTCGCCCAGCGCGTCGTAGCCGAAGCCGGCCTTGTGGGAGCGCTTGATCTTGTCCACGACCACGGAGCCTTCCACGCCCGCGTTCTCAGCGATCTGGCGGACCGGCTCTTCCAGCGCGCGCAGGACGATCTGCACGCCGGTCTTGGCATCGCCCGTGTACTTGGGCAGGATGGCCTGGACGTTAGGGATGACGCTCAGCAGCGCGGTTCCGCCGCCGGGGACGATGCCCTCTTCAACGGCAGCGCGGGTCGCAGCCAGAGCATCCTCGATGCGCAGCTTGCGCTCCTTCATCTCGATCTCGGTCGCAGCGCCCACCTGGATGACGGCGACGCCGCCAGCCAGCTTGGCCAGCCGCTCCTGCAGCTTCTCACGGTCATAGTCGGAGGTCGTCTCGGCGATCTGCGCCTTGATGGAAGCGATGCGCGCCGCGATGTCGTCCTTGTTGCCCGCGCCCTCGACGATGGTGGTGTTGTCCTTATCCACCTTGACCTGGCGCGCGTTGCCCAGCATATCCATGGTCGCGGTCTTGAGCTCGTAGCCCAGTTCCTCGGAGATCACCTGGCCGCCGGTCAGGATAGCGATATCCTGCAGCATGGCCTTGCGGCGGTCGCCGAAGCCGGGGGCCTTGACGCCAACGCAGGTGAAGGTGCCGCGCAGCTTGTTGACGACCAGCGTCGCCATCGCTTCGCCTTCGATGTCCTCAGCGATGATCAGCATCTGACGGCCGCTCTGCACGACCTGCTCCAGCAGGGGCAGGATCTCCTGGATGTTGGAGATCTTCTTGTCGGTGATGAGGATGTAAGGATTATCCAGGACCGCTTCCATCTTCTCGGTGTCGGTCGCCATGTAGGCGGAGACGTAGCCGCGGTCGAACTGCATGCCTTCCACCAGGGAAAGGTTGGTCTGCATGGTCTTGCTCTCTTCAACGGTGATGACGCCGTCGTTGCCGACCTTCTCCATAGCCTCAGAGATCAGCTTTCCGACAGAAGGATCGGAAGCGGAGATCGCCGCGACGCTCTCGATGGACTGGCGGCCGCTGACCGGCACGCTGATGGCCTTGAGGCCGTCCACCGCGGCGGTGGTAGCCGCCTCGATGCCGCTGCGCAGGACCATGGGGTTCGCGCCGGCAGCCAGGTTCTTGAGACCCTCGCGCACGATCGCCTGCGCCAGCAGGGTCGCGGTGGTGGTGCCGTCGCCGGCCACGTCGTTGGTCTTGGTCGCGACTTCCTTGACGAGCTGGGCGCCCATGTTCTCAAAGGCGTTCTCCAGTTCCACTTCCTTGGCGATGGTCACGCCGTCATTGGTGATGAGCGGGGCGCCGTACTTCTTGTCCAGCACCACGTTGCGGCCCTTGGGGCCCAGGGTGATCTTGACGGTATCAGCCAGCGCGTTGATGCCGCGCTCCAGGCTGCGGCGGGCTTCCTCGCCGAAAATGATCTGCTTAGCCATAATTCATTCCTCCTGTAAGGTTTCGTGTTTGCTTGTCTTACTCAACGATCGCGAGGATGTCGCTCTGGCGGACGATCTTGTACTCTTCGCCGTCGATCTTGATCTCCGTGCCGGCATATTTGGAGTAGACCACCTTCTGGCCTTCCTGCACCTGCATGGTGATTTCCTTGCCGTCCACCACGCCGCCGGGGCCGACTGCCACGACGTAAGCGTACTGGGGCTTCTCCTTCGCGCTGGAAGTCAGGATGATGCCGCTCTTGGTGGTTTCCTCGCTCTCCGCATCGCGGATGACGACGCGGTCAAACAACGGTTTCAGACTCATAAAAAAGAACCTCCTTTGGTTTTGTCTCTATCTTGTTAGCACTCAAAATAATCGAGTGCTAAAATCCTGCTATACTATACGGCAAGTTCCCGAATGTGGCAAGTGTAAAGATTCCACAAATTTTTTGCGGAATCTTTGCGCTATATCTTGTTTTCAGGTCTCGTGAGTCAATACGCCCGCGTCCATGCGCCACACGTCCTGCGCAACGCTCAGCGAATCCCTGTCGTGCGTTACGAGCAGCACGGCGCAGCCCCGGTCCGCCGCCTCGGCAAACAGGTCCAGCACGGTCTTCGTATTCAGGTCATCCAGATCCCCCGTGGGTTCATCCGCCAGCAGCACGCCCGGCTTTGCCGCAAGTGCCCGCGCGATCGACATGCGTCTCAGTTCCCCGCCGGAGAGCTCCCGCGGACGGACACCGGCCAGCTCCGCCATCCCCAGGCGTTCCAGCAGCTGTGCGGCTTCCTTCCGGGTTTGTTCGTCCGCCTGCCCGTACAGCTGTGCCGGCAGCAGCACGTTTTCCAGCACGCTCAGGCTGCCGACGGCGGCCTTGCCCTGCGGGATCACCCCCAGATGCGCATTGCGCAGGCGGGAGAGTTCCCTGTCCTGCAGGGTATATAGGCTCTGCCCGTCCAGCAGCACCTCCCCCGTCGTCGGTGTCAGCAGTCCGGAGAGCATCTGCAGCAGCGTGGATTTTCCGCCGCCGGAGCGTCCGTGCAGCGCGGTGATCCGGCCGGGCTCCAGCACAAAGTCCGTCTCCTTCACCGCAAAGAAGGTGTTCGCGCTCCCTTTATTGCGGAAGTACCGCCGGGAGATCCCTTTCGCTTCCAGCCGCATCAGTTTCCCTCCCTCAGGATATCCGCCGTATCCGCACGCGACAGCCTCACCGCTCCGACCGCGGATGCCAGGCAGACCGCCGCAACGAGCCCTGCCAGCGTCAGCGCGCCGATCAGCAGGAGCCGCCCGGGTTCCGGTACGAGGAAGGGCAGCCCCAAACGGCTTTCGATCAGCGCCGTGAACGGCAGCACCACGATTGCAGAGAGGCCGATGCCCAGCAGCGCCCCGGCCGCTCCGATGAGCACGGCCTCTTTGAGCGCCATGCCGGCCAGCGCCCGCCGGGTCATCCCGATGACGCGCAGCACGGCAAACTCGCCCTTTCTTTCCCGCGTCATCGCGCTGAAGGCAACAAACAGGACGACGAATCCCATCACCCAGACAGCCGCGGCCAGCACTGAGACGATCCCGGCGATCGAAGACAGGCTGCCGGATACGTCGCTCATCAT
The DNA here is from genome assembly GCA_017484085.1 of Clostridia bacterium. Classification (GTDB taxonomy): domain Bacteria; phylum Bacillota; class Clostridia; order Christensenellales; family Aristaeellaceae; genus Ventricola. The sequence continues at coordinate 35,593 of JAFUTW010000024.1, read as the reverse complement.
GCTCCGGGTGCGGATCGCTTTGACCTTGCGGACGTGCAGGTTGATATCGTTCGCCACGCTTTCCGCGTCATAGCCGTCACGCACTTTGATGTACACGGCAGAGATCACCTTGTCGGGATCCCCCGAGATCTTAAGGTCGTGTCCCAGGCCCCGCGCCGCATCCAGGAGCGAGCGCAGCGTCTCCATGCTGCCGTACACGGCCGTGTCCAGGCCGGTGCCCGTCTCCGACAGTCTGGCGGCCACCTTGCAGTTTTCGCCGTAGATCTTGATGGAAGTCCCGGGCGCCGCATTGACCCGCGAGCCGACGATGACCTGCAAGTCCTGCAGATCGCCGCTGTAGCGCTCCCGCATCCATGGGGTGACGGTAAAGTCCGTCTCCCTGTCAAAGCCGATCATCTGGACGGGGATGCTGCAGCAGTCCGCGCGCAGCGATGCCAGAAAGAGCTGCGGCGAAGCCGTCTCGACGCCTGCCATGCCGCGCACCTTGTCCAGCACACCGCTGTCCATATAGAAGTAGCCGACCGTCCCCTGCAGCAGCATGTTCTGCAGATCGGACTTGGAGGCTGCGCTTACCGGCACCACGATCACATCCGCGCCCAGCCGGCTTTCAAGGCTGTCCAGGCCGCCCTCAAGGCTCCTCACGATGAGTGAGCCGCCGAAGACGGCTGCGGCCAGCAGCGCGGTCAATACGATCAGCGCCGCCGTCCGCCCCGGCCTTGCGGCGAGGTTCCGCAGCGGAAGACTGAGCCGCTTCATGCTTTTTTACCCCTTCGCACGCCGGTAAAGAAAGAAATACCGGAAAGGATGAAGACCGCGGCGCAGATCAGGCGGACGCCCGGCTTCATCACTGCGTTGCAGTGCATCGTCTCCATCATGCACAGCGGGATGAGCCCGCCGGGAAGCAGGAACCCCAGAAGGGCCGCCGGCATCGTCGCGGCGGCAACGCCCAGGCCTGCCCTGTCGCCCGAGAGCAGCAGGGACAGGGCCGACAGCGCCGCCAGCACGATGCCGACGCCGAAGACCGCCTCTCCGGCCCAGTGGCACGTGCCGAAGCTGCCGTCCTCATGGACGCAGGCGTGCAGGAAGGTCTTTATCCCGATGACCAGCAGCAGGCTGAGCGCAAGCCGCAGGGCGGAAAGCAGCCTCTCTCTTTTCATCGCTTTTCTCCTATGCTCAAGCTTCGAAATTCTCGTTGATGATCTCACGCGCCACCCTGCCGTGCTCCAGCACGATGGTGCGCTGGGCCGCCTCTGCGACCTCCGGGTCATGCGTGACGACAATCAGCGTCGTTCCCTCGCGGTGCAGCTGCCGGAAGAGGTCCAGCACGATGTTCTCATTGGCCTCGTCCAGGTTGCCCGTAGGTTCGTCCGCGAGGATCAGCTCCGGATGGTTGATCAGCGCCCTGGCGACGCAGACGCGCTGCTGCTCGCCGCCGGAAAGCTGGCTGGGCAGATGGCGCGCGCGCTCCCGCAGGCCGACGCGCCCCAGCGCCTCCAGCGCTTCCTTCTCATCCGGCATGGAGTGATAGTACTGGCTGACCATCACGTTCTCCACCGCGGTGAGGTAGTTCACCATGTGGAACTGCTGGAAGATGAGGCCGATTTTGTCGCGGCGGATGTCCGTCAGCCGCTTGCTGTTCTCCTTGGCGATGTCCACGCCGTCGAGCAGCACTTCGCCCAGGGTCGGCTTATCCATGCAGCCGATGATGTTCATCATGGTCGATTTGCCGGAACCGGAAGGCCCCATGATGGCGACCCACTCCCCCTGGTCCACATGCAGGCTGACGTTGTCCAGCGCCTTCAGCTCGCCGTAGATTTTGGATACGTTTTTCAGTTCAAGAAGGCTCATAGCTATCCTCTTTTCAGTCAGGTTTTAAGTTAAAAGGCAGCTGCGCTTACTCGCCCTTCAGGACGAGCGCCGGGTCGATCTGCACGGCCCGCTTGATGGGCAGCAGGCACGATAGCGCCGCGATGACCATGGAAACCACAACGGTCACCGGAAGCAGCAGCGGCTGGAACGTGATGGAAGAGCCAAACACATTGACGCTTACCACCTGCGCAAAGCCGAAGCCCAGCGCCGCGCCCAGCAGACCGCCCAGCGCGCCGAGGAACATGCCTTCACCCAGGAATTCCGCCCGGATGCCGTTGTCGGAGGCGCCCAGCGCTTTGCGAAGGCCGATCTCCTTGCGGCGCTCCGTAACTACCGCCATCATCGTCGTAGAAACGCAGATCATGGTCAGCAGGAGAACGACAACCGTCACGAGGAACACCAGCGCCTGCAGCTTTGCCAGCACCGCCGTCTCGGACTTCGTCACGCGCTTGACCAGTCTGGCCAGCACACCACTTCCCTCTCCGGTGATCGCCTCAGCGTATCCTTCCAGCTCTTCCGCCGAGGCCGAAACGCTGAGCTCCATAACGTCGATCTTCCCTTCTTCTCCGGTCAGCGCAGCCATGTCGCTCTGGGAGAGGAAGACGTAGCCTTCTTCTTCACCGCCGGTCTGCAGGATGCCGACGACGGTCAGGTTCAGGGTGTTGCCCGTCTGCACCGCAGCCGTCTTGCTGACGGGAACAGCTGTCTGCAGCGCCGAGAGGACGGCCCGGCTGGTCAGCGTCGCTCCGCTCACCACGTCCGCGTCCTTCTCTTCCGGCGGGAATGCCCGTCCGATAAAGCGGTTCGTGTAATTGGCCTCTGCGCACTGTCCGCCGATTTCCTCCGTCTGGGTATCCGCGTTCACCGTCAGGGAGGCGATCTTCATCTCCTCATCCAGCTCCGCGGTAACGTAGACGAGGCCGCCGCCCCAGCCTTCCGCGCTGCCCGCGATCCGGTCTCCCGGCCGGATCTCCGAGCGCTCGCCGCCGGTTGTCTCTTCCGGCTTATAGGTCAGCTCCATGATGCTGTTCAGCTTCACGCCGATGGCATCGGCCACCTCTTTGCCCACCAGCACCTCGCGGTGGTTTTCCGGGTAGCGCCCATCCACGCTGAAATACGGACTGGTGCGCGTCACCTGTTCAAAATCCGTGCCGGCAGCCACAAAGCTTTGCTGGCGCTTCACCATCTGCACGGAAACATAGCGGTACGGCGTGGCGCCGATCACATTCTCTGCCGGAATAGCATCAAGCGCGGCCGATGCCGTTTCGGTCGTCAGCGGCGTTTCCCCGTCGCCGACCAGCAGCATATTTGCGCCGTAGCTGCGGAACTGCGCGCCCATCTGGCGCGGCACATCGTAATAAATGGTCACAAGACCGGAAAGGATGGTCGCCCCGATGCCGATGGACAGAAGCGCCACGATCATGCGGGAGCGCCGCCTCAGCAGCGACGCCGTGATCATCCTCAAAAACATCTTACGTCTGCTCATGTTCTCCCCCTCTTTTACGCCTTGGAGCCATGCAGCACTTCCGCCGGATCCAGGCGGAGCACCATGCGGATCGCCGGCATGCTGCCCGCGATCGTCACCAGGGCGATCAGGACCGCCACGATGGGAATGACCATCGGCTTCATTTCCACCGCAGAGCCGAAGACGCTGTGCCCGATCAGCTGCGCGAAGCCGAAGCCGAGGAAGTAACCGGCGATGCCGCCGCCCAGCGCAGTCAGCAGGATCTCGGACATGAAGAGCCCGGTGATGGGGCCGTCATGCGCGCCGATCGCCTTGAGCAGGCCGATCTCCTGGGAGCGCTCCATCACGCTGGCCGTCACCAGGTTGGAGATGCCCAGCGCGGAGCCGATGAGGCTGAGAGCCGTGATGAGGATCATCAGCAGCTGCGTCTTGTCCAGGATGGTCCCCTCCGACTCAGCCACCTGGCGCACCGCCGAGGCGACGGAGTTGGTGATGACTTCCTGGATCTGGTAGCAGATCGCGCTGACGTAAGCCGTGCAGTACCACGTCTCGTAATCCTTGGTCGAAAGCGCGTTGGGATTCTGCGCGGCCCGTCTGGCCAGGTCGTTGTCCGGCGTCGTCAGGGCGCTGACCTCGATGGTGGCAACCTTGCCCTCCAGCGCAGCCAGTGACTGTACGAAATCCAGCGGCGCGTAGATCTGTCCGTCCTCGTCTCCGCCCGCATCAAAGATGCCGCGGACGACCGCTTCCTTCGTCTCCGCCCTGCCCGCCAGGGTCAGCGTATCCCCCGCATGGAGCCCGAGCTGCTCCGCCAGGGTCTTTCCCACGAGGACGGCGTTCCTGTCCTCATCCTTCTGCTCGTCCAGCCAGCCGCCTTCCGTCATATCCCACCAGGACCGCATGCTGGCCACGCCGGCGTCCAGCTGCTCGCCTGTCGGCAGATCCATATGATGGTTGAACCAGGTGCCCGTGACCTTCGCGCTGCTGCCGTCCGGCAGTGCCGCCTGCGTCTCCAGGAAGGGCGCAAAGTCCACGATGTTGAATGCCCAGAAGATCGTCTTGATCTTGCCAAGCTCATCCTCCCGCAGGTAGGATTGCTGGATCGCCTCGCCGTCGTCCTCCACGTTGTAGATGTCGGACAGCAGCGAAGAGTCCTTGGGCTTTACGGTGATATTGGCGCCGTATGTCTTCAGCTCCTGGTTGACCTTGTCGCCCACGTCCAGCATGACGTTCAGCATCGCCGTGGCGAGCGACGCGCCCAGCGCGATGGTGAAGGCAATCAGCAGCATTTTGCCGCGCTGGCGGAACAGCGCCCCGCGAATCATCCGAAACAGCATGTTTCCGCCTCCTCACTTGAATTCCCGCTCGCCGGCCAGCACAGCCGACATCGGGATGATGATGCTGCCGCCCGATACGCTGTACTCCAGCGGGATCGGGTTGCAGCCGCCCTTGAAACCGATGGTGTTGATGTTCATGACGACGTCGCAGCGCTTGCAGACGATCTGCTCGCCGCGCTCGTAATAGCCGGCGTTGCCGCAGACGTCGCACGCGTCCAGGCCGACGCCGTACGCGCCGGCACCCGGCTTCTTCACGATGATCCAGCGCACGCCGACCTTGTTTTCCGTCACATATTCAAATCGGTGCAGATGACCGTCGTTCACGTTGTCAATGGCGATGAGCACGTTATCGCCTTCAATTTGGTATTCCTCCGGCTGGCTCAGCTCGACAGGCCGGTTCAGGTACGCCTGCACCGCCGTCAGATTGACGAGGATGAGCGCAAAGCAGACCGCAGTACCGATCGCCTGACGGCGGTTCCTGCGGCAGATGGACTTCAGCTTGCGCAGCTGCGCCGGGTTGGCATAGGGATCATGCACATGCAGGTTGCGCAAGAACAGCACGGCCGGGATGATCAGCGACAGCGCCGTGACAGCCAAGACAAACAGCAGTGTATGGTTCGTCGTGAATCTTGCAACAGGGAAGGCCCACGGGTATTTCGCCCCGCTGTACGCCGGCAGCCATTTCAGCCAGCGGGAGCGGGCGGTCCATTTGCTCACGGCCAGGCCGAAGCAGCGGACCGCGTTGCACAGCAGCATGGCGTTGACTTCCCACAGCACGGCGATCGTGCTGTTCAGGCCCATCGCGCACCGGTACAGAAAGCGCACATAGACGGCGAGCAGGATGAGCGCCAGCAGGTAGCCGGCAAGGCGCAGCGCCCACTCCGCGCTCAGCACGCCGTTGCCCGCCGTTTCAAACTTGAACGGATAAGCCAGGACGTCAGGTGCCTCATAGAAGAGCAGCACCGCGGTCAGCGCAGCGCTCAGCACGCCGACGATGACGCCGCCCACGCCGATCCCCTGCCCCAGATCGCTGCCGTACACGGTCAGCCGGCGATGCCTTCTTCCGAAGAGGACGGAAAAGACGAGAAACAGCAGCGTCAATACGATGGTTATAAGGAAGATATAGAAGTTCCACTGGTTGGTGGCGATCTTACTGGTCGTATTCTTTGCCACGGCCATCGCCGACGAAGAGAGCAGGCCCACGATGAGACCGGCGCCGACGAAGCGCACACCCTTGTAGCCGAAGGCCAGCTTGCAAAGAGCCGCGATCATCGTGACGATGGCCGCAGCGATCACCAGGTCTTCCGTCACGGTTACGATATATCTCAGCAAGGTGATTACCCCTTTGAATTTCTGTTAGATTAAACAAACTGCCAGCAGGCGATTCCCCGCAAATCGCCGTGCCGGCAGTTTAGGGCAGCGCACAGCTCCCGCTGTGCGCCGGCCCTTTCGGTTTCCGGTTTTTCGGCAGAACACTGCCGGCCCGGCGAACAGATCAGATTACCACTCCTGGACGGTGTACTCCCAGTGCACGAACTCAACAACGATCGGAGCATCCCAGAAATGGCCCTTGACGCCCGTCTCCTCGTCCACATGCAGGAGGTAGCCGTTCTCGGCAGGATTGTGGATGGTGAAGGTCAGGGTGTAGGTGTCAGACTCCGGCAGAGCGATGTTGGCGCCGTAGTGGGGGCCGTCGTCAGCGCTCATGACCATGAAGCTGCCCTCGGCAGCGACGTTGCCGTTGGTCTCGGAGGTGATCTTGTAATCGACGGTCAGGTACGGGACCCAGGCACCGACTTCGAAGCCGACTTCGTTCTCGTTCCAGTGGATGTCCGCCTCGAGGTGGATGTTGGACTCTTCAACGGTGAGGCCCGCCTGGTCGGCCGGCTCCATCTGCACGGGCTGGAAGTAAACGGCCGCGATGTGCAGCTCGTCCACGTCGACTTCTTCCACGTAATCGGCGTCGTCAGCGGACTTGCTGCCGTCCAGCGCGATGGGGGTCTCTTCAAAGCCGGCTTCCTCAGCCAGGGCAAAAGCGGCAACGGCAACCAACATGGCGGCCAGCAGCAGGGCAAGAATCTTCTTCATAAATACTTCCTCCTATAAAGATGTAAGAAAATGTATCGCCAAGGGCGGCAAGCGCGGGGCACACCGCCCGGGTGACCGGGTTAAGCTTTCGCGGCCTTCTCCTTCCGCAGCGCTTCCATCTTGCCGCGGTAGTGTGCCATCATGAAGGTGATCAGCAGGATGACGGCGAGGATGAGCTGCGGCACCAGCGTCTCCAGATACGGATATATGCCGAGGATCTGCAGCGCGTCGTTTTCGGGAATGCCGGGCACCTGCAGCGAGAGATCGAACACGTTGCCCTCAGCCAGTTCCTTAATGCCGGAGCCCAAGAAGGCGACGCACATGACCGCCATGAGGATGCTGGTCGCGGTGAAGAACACCTTGATCGGCAGCTTGATCGAAAGCTTCGTGATGGCCAGGTAGACGAACACCAGCACCACGCAGCCCACGCCGAAGCCGGCCCAAACCATGCTCGCATTGCCCTCGGAGAGCATCGGCTGGTAGAAGAGCACGACCTCCGCGCCCTCGCGGAAGACCGACAGGAACGCAGTGAAGGCCAGCGTGAAGGCCGAGCGGCGCTCCACAGAGCTCTGCACCTTGCTGTCGATGTAGCTGGACCACGCCGCAGCTTCCGCCTTAGAGATCATCCAGTTGCTGACGTAGAACAGCACGCACACCGCGATCAGCGCCGTGACGCCCTCGATGATCTCCTGCGCCATGCCTGCGCTGGCGAACGCCTGTTTGAGATAGTAGAGCACTGCAGCGGCGAGGAAGCTGGCTGCGATGCCCAGCACAGCGCCGATGTACACGTTGCGCAGGCTCTTTCCGTTGCCGCTCTTCACCAGGTATGCAATGATGGCCGCGATGACCAGGATCGCCTCCAGGCCCTCGCGCACGATGATGCCGAACGCCGCAAAGAAGGTGAGCATCCGGGGATCGCCGGCGTTTGCTTCCGCCTCCGCCGCTGCGGCAGCCGCGGCTTCCGCGGCCTCCGCCTCTTTGGCGGCCTTTTCCTCGGCAGCCTTCTCATCCAGCGCTGTCGTCCTGCTCTCCACGGCGTTTTTCACCGTCTTGGCCGTCCGCTGGAACGCCTTGGACTGGAACTTCTCCCCCTTGGCCAGGGCCTTCAGGTTGGCAAAAGTCGCATCCACCGCCTCACGGCTCTCGATGCCCATGTCCGTGTAGATCTTGTGGCTGAGGCCCGATTCTTCGTAGACCGTGTAATATGCTGTATTGATGTTGTCGATAGCCGACTCGAAATCGCGCCCGCGGTATCCCTGGTACGCAGTATCCAGCAGCTCGTCGATTGCCTCGTAGGCTTCACTCCAGGAGGCGTAGCGGACAACTGCGTTCGGATCGTCTGCGTATTCGCCGTACGGATCTTCCGCAACCTGCTCGCCCTTCACCCAGTGGCTCATCACCGTGGGTGCTTCGCCGTCCTTGGCCGCAAGCTTGTTGGCGTCCTCGCGGATCATCGTCTTCAGCTTGTTGATGGCGCTGCGCGCCGCCTGGACGTTCTCCTCCACATCGTTGGGCTTTTTCACCGCCGCTTTGCACGCGGAGAACTGCAGTTCAACTGCGTTCTTGCGCGGCCCGGCGATATAGCTGAGTGTCTGCCGCTCGAAGCCCGTGATCTCGTAGATCTGGAAATAGGCATCGCTTACATTTTTATACGCCCTTCCGTATTCCCCGTTCAGGTACTCCTCAAAAGCGGTGTCCACATATTTATCGATCGCGTCCGCCGCATCGCCCCAACGCCTGCTTTCTTCCGCAGACGCGAGCCCCAGCAGACAGAGCGCGAGCAGCGCCGCCAAGAAAACGGCTATGCCGCATTTCATCCTTCCGGTCATTCGTTGCCATCCTTTCCGACAAACGTCAGTCCGGCCATTGCCGTTCTGACGTTAGTTTAGTTTAACTAACATCGGTATGATATCCCTAACAACACGATTCGTCAAGAGGCTTTTTTCATTTTTCTTGCTTCCCTCCGACTGATTTTCATTGAAACCGGCCGCCTGTTCTGCTACAATCTTTTAGCATTGCTTTATAACAAGAGGAAGCGGAGGGATGCGCATGCGCGGTGCCGTGACGCTCAAGCAGACTGTCTACGATGCGATCTTTGAGGACATCATCGAGGGGCGCTATGCCCCCGGCAGCATTCTTACAGAAAGCAGCCTTATGGAGAATTACGCCATGGGTAAAGCGCCCGTGCGCGAAGCGCTGATCGAGCTGTGCAAGGACCAGGCTCTTCAGAGCCTCCCGCGCAAGGGCTACCTCGTCAAATCCGTGACCCTCCAGGAGGTCGTGGATCTGCTGGATTTCCGCGTGGATTTGGAGGTCTCCAACTTTCGCAGGGCCGAAGGCCGTTTCAAGCCGGAGCAGGTCGTGCAGCTTCAGCAGCTCAGCATTGAAACCGATGCCTCCGGCGAGGGGCCCGTCACTCCGCACTGGCTGAAGAACGAAGCCTTCCATCTCGCCCTGTGCAGCTGCTCCGGCAACCGCTATACCTATGATATCCTGCGCAACACCCTTCGCCATTCCGTGCTCTTCATCGGGCAGTACTTCCGCTCCGCGTGGGCTGCTTCCCGAGAGTCGGACGGCAGCTATCATCTTGCCATCGCAAACGCCATCGAAGACGGCGACTATGAGACTGCCGAGCAGATGCTGCGCAAGGACGTGCTCGCCGTCAAAAACGAGATCCTGACAGTCAGCCGGATCTGACGGTTTTTGTGCATAATCACCTATTTTTCATAATTGTTATGACGGAGTTGACACCTCCGTTTTCTTTTATTATACTATAATCATACTACTGATCATATCAGTTTAGGGCGTTTTGCCCGGAGGAGGATTTCATGACAAAGAAAGAGCGCGTCCTGGCTGCCATCCGCGGCGAAGAGCCCGACGCCATCCCTTCCTGTTTTTCACTCCATTTCCCCGCAGACTGCAACAGCGGCGAAGCCGGCGTCCGCGCCCATCTGGATTTCTTCCGTGATACGGACACGGATATCCTGAAGATCATGAACGAGAACCTCGTCCCCAACTACGGCCGCATGGACAGCGCCGAAAGCTACGCCTCGTTCCTCCCTTCCTTCGGCGTGAAGGATCCGTGGATGGCGCAGCAGCTGGATTTCACGCGCCGTATCCTGGACGGATGTGAAAAGGAAGCCTTTACCCTGGGCACGCTGCACGGCATCGTCGCCTCCGGCCTGCACCCCATTGAGAAGATGGGGATCGCCTATGACGATGCGCGCGCGCTGCAGGTGAAGCTGCTGCGCGAAAACCCGCAGAAGATGCTCTCCGCTTTCCGCCGCATCGCCGACGGCATGAGCGAGCTCGCCCGCGGCTACATCGAAGCCGGCCTGGACGGCGTTTACTACGCGGCGCTGGGCGGCGAAAACCGCTACTTCACCGACGAGGAGTTCGCCGAGTGGATCGAGCCGCTGGACAAGCAGATCATGACCGCCGTGCGCGAGGCAGGCGGATACTGTGTCCTTCACATCTGCAAGGACGGACTGAACATGCAGCGCTACAAGGGCTATACCGATTTCTGTGACGTCGTCAACTGGGGCGTGTATGAAGCGCCGATGAGCCTTGAGGAGGGCCGCTCCCTCTTCCCCGGAAAGACGGTCATGGGCGGCCTGCCCAACCGCCACGGTGTGCTGGTGGACGGCGACGCGGCCGCTGTCCGCGCAGCCGTTCAGGACGTCATCCGCACATGGGGCCGCAAGGGCCTCATCCTGGGTGCGGACTGCACCCTGGCCACCGAGCAGGACCTCTCTCTGGTCCGCGCCGCTGTCGAAGCCGCCCGGGCCTGATTCGCAGCCGGAATACGGCAAAGGAGGGCTGACCTTGCGAAAGCACATCCAAAAACGCCTGCTCATCGCCATCCCCACCTTTTTGGGGATCACGCTGCTCGTCTATCTGCTGGCCTCCCTTGCGCCCGGATCTCCGCTGGAAATGATGTTCATGGACTCCAACGCCAGCGCTGAAGCCATGGCGCAGATGGAGCAGCGCCTCGGGCTGGATCAGCCTTTCTACATTCAGTATCTGCGATGGCTCTCCGAGCTTTTTCACGGCAATCTCGGCATATCGTACCGGACAGGCCATGCCGTCTGGGCGGACATCTCGGAGCGCATCGGCCCCACGCTGCTCATCACCTTCTCGTCGCTCTTTCTCTCGCTGCTGATCGCGATCCCGCTGGGGATCATGTCCGCCTACAAGCCCTACTCGGGCTGGGACTACATCTCCTCCGGGCTCTCCTTCGTCGGCGCGGCCACGCCCAACTTCTTCGCCGGTCTCGTGCTCATCTACGTGCTGTCCGTCCGCCTGAAGCTGCTGCCCTCCAGCGGCATGTACGACAGCTCCGGCACGCGCACCTTCGCCATGCTCGTGCAGCACATGATCCTTCCGGTCATCGTGCTGTCCATCCAGCAGGTGGGCAGCTTCATTAGGCAGATGCGCGCCAGCATGCTGGAAGTGCTGCAGGACGACTACATCCGCACCGCCCGCTCCAAAGGCTGTGTGGAGCGCAGCGTCCTGCTCCGCCATGCGCTGCGCAATGCGCTGGCGCCCGTAGTCACCTGCGTCGGCAACATGATCCCCTTCCTCGTCGGCGGCGCAGTGGTAACGGAGCAGCTCTTTGCCTGGCCCGGCCTCGGCAGCCTCATGGTGCTGTCCATCAACTCCCGCGACTATCCCATGATCATGGGCATCACCGTCTGCATCGCGGCAGCCGTGCTGATCGGCAATATCATCATCGATATCCTGTACGGCCTGCTCGATCCGCGCATCCGCTACAGCTGACGGGAGGTGGGCGGAAATGAAAGAGAAGAATCAAAAGTTCCAGAAGAGCTCCTACCTGCGGGACGTCGTCAAGCGCTTCTTTCACCACAAGCTGGCCGTCCTCGGGCTTTCCGTACTGCTTTTCGAGATCCTCTGCGTCATCCTGCTGCCGAGGATCATGCGCCTCGATCCGTACAGTCTGGATGTCATGGCCTTCGGTGCGGCGCCCAGCGCCAAGCACCTGCTCGGTACGGACGACGTGGGGCGCGACCTCTTTGCGCGCCTCGTCTTCGGCGGGCGCATCTCGCTTACGGTCGGCATCTGCTCCGCTCTCATCGGGCTAGCCGTCGGCGTCCCCCTGGGGCTGATCGCCGGATACTTCCGCGGCCCGGCCGAGATCCTCATCATGCGTCTGGCGGACATTTTCATGTCCTTCCCCTCCATGATCCTCATCCTCGTCCTGGCCTCCGTTCTGGGGCAGTCGGTCGTCACCATCACCGTGGTGATCGGCGTGCTCGGCTGGCCGGAATTTGCCCGGCTCATCTACGCCAGCACGCTCTCCGTGCGGGAAAAGGATTACGTGGAATCGGCAAAGGCCGTCGGCACAAAGAGCGGCACCATCCTGGCGCGCTACATCCTGCCCAACTCCTTTGCGCCCATCATCGTCGCCTTCACCTTCCGCACGGCGCAGGCGATCATCACCGAATCCTCCCTCAGCTTCCTGGGGCTGGGCGTACAGCCCCCCGTGGCTTCCTGGGGAAATATCCTTTATTATGCGCAGTCCATCGCCGTCCTCTCCTTCAAGCCCTGGCTCTGGCTCCCGGCGGGCATCATCCTCATTTTGACGGTGCTCTCCATCAACTTTCTGGGGGACGGCATAAGAGACGCCTTGGATACCCGGATGAGCATCTGACATCCGGTATTTAAGAATAAAAAGGAGGGAAAACTATGAAAACCAAACGACTCCTCGTCCTGGCTCTGGCCGCGCTGCTCTGTCTGATGGTACCGGCTGCGTTTGCCGAGAAGACCATCACCATGGCCATGGTCTCCGCATGGGACACGCTGATGCCCTTTGACACCACCAGCTCCTATTCCGACCTCGTGATGGACCTGCTGTTCGACAAGCTGGTCTACCTCAAGGCGGACAGCACTTACACCTGGCGTCTGGCCACCGGCATCGACGTCAACGAGGATTCCACCGTACTGACGGTGCATCTCAACGAGAACGCCAAGTGGCATGACGGTGTTCCGCTGACCGCGGACGATGTCGTCTTTACCTGCAAGCTGTATGCCGCGCCCAGCGCCGCAACCGCCCGCACCAACCAGTGCAACGAGTTTGCCGGGTTCGGCGAGAGCGACGACAGCCTGAAGGTCGAAGCGCTGGACGAGCACACCGTTCAGTTCACCCTGAAGGAATCCACCAACCTGGACTTCCTGCTCTTCACCAAGTTCCGCGATATCTACATCCTGCCCAAGCACCTGCTGGGCGACATCCCGTATGACAAGATCCGCGAGGCCGACTACTGGAAGGCTCCCGTCGGTTCCGGCCCCGCCGTGTACGCCAGCGAGATCAGCGGCGAGCGCATCGAGTTCACCGCCAACAAGGATTACTTCCTGAAGACCCCCGACTGGGACCGCTTCGTCGTGCGCGTCGTGCCCACCGCAAACCTGCTGGCCGGCCTCATGAACGGCGAGATCGACTGCCTGGCGGGCAACGTCGCCTCCCTGCAGCTCTCCGACTGGGATATGGCCAAGGCGCAGCCAAACCTGACCTGCATCTCTGCCGAGTCCGTCGGCTATCAGTACATGGCCATCAACACCTCCCGCGATTACCTGCCGGCCAAGGTCCGTCAGGCCATCAACAAGGCCATCAACCGCGATCTCTTCGTGCAGGGTCTCTTCCAGGGTGAGGCGGTCGCCGCTTACGGCCCTATCTCTCCCATGAGCGCGTACTACAATCCCGAAATCGAAGAGCCGTATGATCCCGAAGGCGCCAAGGCGCTGCTGGCCGAAGCCGGCTGGGACGGCAGCCATGTCCTCGTGATGTCCGTACCGACCGGCAACGCGCCGCGTGAGCAGTCCGCTGTCATCATCCAGCAGAATCTGGCCGACGTCGGCATCAAGACCACCATCGAATCCGCCGACTTTGCCACCCACCTCAACCGCGTCCGCGAGGGCAACTACGACCTGGGCTTCATCGGCTCCTCCGGCTCCCCGGATCCGTCCGAGTGCGTCATCAACTTCAACCCCGATCATCTCAACAACTTCTCCCAGCTGTCTGACTGGACCGTCTTCAACACCGGTGCCAAGGGCCAGCACGCCTTCACCTTCGAAGACCGCAAGGTCTGCTATGATGAATACCAGAAGGTTCTGCGTGAGCAGGTCCCCTTCTGCTTCACCTACTTCAACAACATCCTCTACGCGTACAACAACCGCGTGTCCGGCATCACCGATGTGCAGGACTACACGCAGCTGAACCGCGACGTGTGGAACTGGAGCGTCACCGAGTAACCTATTCAACCGGGGGCTGCCGTCCGTCGGCAGCCCCTCTTCCGACAGGAGGACTGGCATGGCTGTATTGGAAGTCCGGGATCTTCGCGTCAGCTTCAAAATCGATAAAAAATGGGTGCCTGCCGTAGAGGACGTCAGCTTTTCGGTGGATGCGGGCGAGACGCTCGGCATCGTCGGCGAATCCGGCTGCGGCAAGAGCGTCACCTCCATGTCCATCCTTCACCTCCTGCCCGAGAAAACCTCCCGGATCGAGCAGGGTCAGGTCCTGTACAAAGGGACGGATCTGGTCCCCCTGGACAACCGCGCGATGAGCGCCTACCGCGGCCAGGAGATTTCTATGATCTTCCAGGACTCCATGACGAGCCTGAACCCCGTGCTCACCGTCGGCCGGCAGATCGCAGAAGCCTGCCGGCTGCATACTCAACTTACAGAAGCCGAGGCCTGGCACTCAGCGCTTGAGCTGCTGCGCCGGGTCGAGATCCCCTCCCCCGAAAAACGCATGAAGGAGTATCCGCATCAGCTTTCGGGCGGCATGCGGCAACGCGTGATGATCGCGATCGCCCTCGCCCGGAACCCTTCCGTCATGATCGCGGACGAACCCACCACCGCCTTGGATGTCACCATTCAGGCACAGATCCTGGAACTGATGAAGGAATTAAAGCGCCAGAGCAACACCGCCATCCTGCTCATTACGCACGACATGGGCGTCGTAGCCGAGATGTCCGACCGGATCATGGTCATGTATGCAGGCATGGTGATGGAGATCGGTACGGCGCATGATATATTCAAAAACCCGATGCATCCCTATACCCGCGGATTGCTCGCAGCCATTCCGCGCAAGGACAGGGATGTGGATGAGCTCTATACCATCGAGGGCACCGTTCCGACCCTGCAGACCATGCCCAAAGGCTGCCGGTTCTGCACCCGGTGCAAGGAAGCGCAGCCGCGCTGCTTTGAAGAGCGGCCGCCCATGTTTGCGAAGGGAACGCAGCAGGTGCGCTGCTGGAAATACGAAACGCCGCAGAGAGAGGAGGATGAAGGATGCAGCAGCAACCCCTGATCTCCGTTAGGAACCTTCAAAAGTACTTCGCCGGAAAACACCGCGGCTCCTCGGTCAAAGCGGTCGACGATGTGTCCTTCGATATCTTCCGCGGCGAAACCTTCGGCATCGTCGGTGAATCGGGCTGCGGCAAATCCACCCTCGGGCGCACGATCATCCGCCTGCTTGAGCCGACAGGCGGTCAGGTCTTCTACGACGGCGTGGATCTGGCGTCGCTTTCCGCCGAAGAGATGCGCAAAAAGCGCAGGGAGATCCAGATCATCTTCCAGGATCCCTACGCCTCTCTCAATCCGCGCATGACCGTCCGTGAGCTCATCCGCGCCCCGCTGGACGTCTTCTCGCGCGAGAGCGAAGCGGAGAAGATGGAAAAGGTGACGAACATCATGCACCTCGTCGGCCTGCGGGATGAATTCATGTACAAGTATCCGCATGAATTCTCCGGCGGACAGCGCCAGCGCATCGTCATCGCCCGCGCCCTCATCCTTCAGCCCCGCTTCATCTTCTGCGACGAGCCGGTCTCCGCGCTGGATGCCTCCGTACGGGCCCAGGTGCTGAATCTCATGAAGAAGATCCAGCGTGAAATGGATCTCACCTACCTCTTCATTTCCCACGATCTCTCGGTCGTGCGCTTCCTCTGCGACCGCGTGGCTGTCATGTACCTGGGGCACATCGTGGAGGTGGCGGACAAGCATACGCTCTACGAGCATCCCGTCCACCCCTATACCAAAGCGCTGCTGTCCTCCATCCCCGTACCGGATACGGATGTCAAAACCGAGAAGATCATCCTCCGCGGAGAAGTCCCAAGCCCTTACGATCCCCCCGCCGGCTGCCCCTTCCACACCCGCTGTCCCTACGCGCAGCCGGTGTGCCGTGAGCGGATGCCGTCCATGACCGATCTGGGCGGCGGCCACGCCGCAGCCTGTCACTTTGCGCAAGAGAACCTTTCCTGAAGGAGGCTGAATATATGGATAAAACCGCCTGGCTTGAGAGCCGCTGGAACCCGTTCATGGAGGATCTGGTGACCCTCATCCGCATCCCCAGCGTCACCCATGAAACCGGAGACCCCGCCTGTCCCTTCGGAGAGCCCTGTGCACGCGTGCTGGATGCCATCATGCGCATCGGGAACCGCATGGGCTTTGAAACGCGGAACCATGAAGGCTACTGCGCCACGCTGCTCTGGAAGGGCGAAACGGAAGAGGAGATCGGCATCTTTGCCCATCTGGATGTCGTGCCCGAGGGAACGGGCTGGACGGGCGACCCCTATGAGCCGATCCTGCTTCATGACAAGCTGATCGCACGCGGCTCCAGCGACGATAAGGGGCCTGCGCTTTCCGCGCTGTACGCCCTTCTCTACCTTAAAGAGAGCGGCTACCGCCCGCGCCACAGCATCCGCTTCTTCTTCGGCGTCAATGAAGAGGCCGGGATGAAGGACATCGACTATTATGTGGAGCATATGCCCATGCCGGCATTCTCCTTCACACCAGATGCCTCCTTCCCCGTTTGCTACGGCGAAAAGGGCATCCTCGGCGTCCGCGCGAAGTTCGACCTGCGCGGCAGCGTGCTGCGCTCCTTCGTATCCGGCGTGGCCAGCAATGCCGTGCCCGCGCATGCGGAAGCGCTCCTCTCTGTCCCCTTCGCCAGAGTCTCCGCCGCCCTCTCCGGCCTGCCGGATATTGAGGTCGCCGAAGAGGCACAGGGCTGCCGAGTGATTGCCCACGGCATCGCCGCGCACGCCGCTTTCCCTGAGGGATCCAGGAGCGCGCAGGTCATACTGTGTCAGGCGCTGCTGCGGCTTCCGGATCTGGATGAAAAAGCGCGCCGCTTTGCAAACGCATGCTGCAGCCTTTTCGCCGATACCTACGGTGCAGGCCTTGGCGTGCCCCTGGAGGATGCGGTCAGCGGCAAGCTCACTCACGTTGGCGGCATGGTGCTCTTTGCCGACGGCGAGGCGGAACAGGACATCAACATTCGCTATCCCGTCACGGCCGACAGGGATGCGATGAAAGCCGCGATCACCTCGTGCCTGGAAGGCTGCGGCTTTACCGGCGTCACAATGAAGGACAGCGCGCCCAGCTATGTGGATAAGGACAGCCCCGCCGTCGTCCGCCTGACCCAGATCGCCAACCGGGTGCTGGGGACGGACCTGCCCCCCTTCACGATGGGCGGCGGCACCTATGCGCGCCACCTGCGCAACGCGGTCGGTTACGGCCCGGGTCTGCGGGGCACCGAAAGCGAATTCGGCCCGTCCCGCGGCAAAGGCCACCAGCCTGATGAATACGTCACCTACAAAAAACTGAAAGACGGCTTCGCAGTTTACGCCGAGGCCATCCCCGCACTGGACGAAATCATCTGAATGCGGTATCATGGAAGCGCAGTTTCGCGCTTCCGTTTTTTTGATGAAGGAGGAGCTATGACCATCAGCCCGCAGGATGCTTCCGGTTTTGTGATGCTCTCCGAGATCTGTCCGGACATCATCCAGGAGATCCGTTACTTTACCACTTACAACTTCATCGGAGACCGCGTCGACGGCTATGAGGAGCCCGTTGCGCTGCTCACCCGCAAAGCTGCGGAGGCGCTTGTTCCGGTCTGCCGCCGCCTGAAGGCGCAGGGATGGCTGCTCAAAGTCTTCGATGCCTACCGGCCCCAGAGCGCCGTCGAGCACTTTGTGCGCTGGGCGGACAACCCCGCAGACGTCCGGATGAAGCCCTTCTTCTACCCGGATGTCGACAAGAGCCGCCTGTTCGAGCTGGATTTCATCTCCCGCCGCTCCGGGCACAGCCGGGGCAGCACCCTGGATGTCACGCTGTTTGACATGGCCAAGGGGTGCGATGCGGACATGGGCAGCCCTTTCGACTGGTTCGGTGAGCGCTCCCATCCGTCCTGCCGCGCCGGCATCTCTCCCTTCCAATACGATTTGCGCATGCTGCTGCAGCGCACCATGGCGGAAGCCGGCTTCCGCCCGCTCTCCTCGGAATGGTGGCATTTCACCCTCCGGGAAGAGCCCTACCCGGACACCTATTTCACCTTTCCCGTTTCCCGCGCTTCCCTCTCAGGAAAGCAGCCTGATTTCACCAAGGATCAAGAGGAGGTACCGGTATGAAAATCGTTCTCACAGAGCCGCTCGGCATCTCAAAAGAGAAGCTGGATGCCCTCGCCGCTCCGCTTGTGCGGGAGGGTCACAGCTTCATGGCGTATGACGCGCCTGCCGAAACGGAAGCGGAACTCGTACGCCGCTGCGCCGGCGCGGACATCCTGATGATCGCCAACCACCGTCTGCCGGAAAGCGCCATCCGCGCGTGTCCGAATCTGCGTTTTGTATCCGTCGCCTTTGTCGGCTACGACCATGTGGACGTCAAGGCCTGTCAGTCCCTCGGCGCGCGCATCGCCAACACCGCAGGCTACTGCGACGATGCTGTCGCGGAACTGGCTGTCGGCCTTGCGCTTGCGTGTCTCCGGCGCTTTGCGGACTGCCACCGTGCCGTGCAGAGCGGCGGATCCTCCGCCGGCCTCCGCGGGTTCGAGCTCGCCGGGAAAACCGTCGGCATCATCGGCACCGGCGCTATCGGCCAGCGCACCGCGCAGCTTTTCTCCGCTTTTCACTGCCGTCTGCTCGGCTACAGCCGCCATGTCCGCCCTGAAGCGGAGGCTTTGGGCATCCGGTATATCTCCCTGGCAGAGCTCCTGCGGGAAAGCGATATCGTGAGCCTCCACACCCCGCTGACGGATGAAACCCGCGGGCTCATCGGCGAAGAAGAGCTTTCCCTGATGAAGAAGGGCGCAGTGCTCGTCAACACCGCGCGCGGGCCCATCGTGGACAGCGCGGCGCTGGCAGCCGCCCTCAGGGAAGGCCGCCTGTCAGCCGGCATCGACGTATATGAAAAAGACCCGCCTCTTGCGGCGGATCATCCCCTTATGGGTGTACCGAACCTCATCTGCACACCGCACATCGGCTTTAACACGGTGGAATCCATCGAGCGGCGCGCTGCCATGGCCTTCGAAAACGTAACGGCCTTCCTGGAAGGAAAGCCCGTCCGGCTGGTTGTGTGATGAATTGATTCATATTCCTGTTAAAGGAACGGTCTTACTGACTATCAGATTCTATGAAGCATCTTTAGAGGATTTACATCGACCTCATCCGACTTGCTGCGCAAGTCACCTTCCCCTAAAGGGGAAGGCAAGAAGAGACGTTCCTTGGGTTTACCTTTTTACTGCAAAGCCAGGAGAGACATTCTCCTGGCTTATCTTATGACGGCAAGACAGATAGAGACATTTCCCTGGCTTCCCCTTTAGAGGAAGCTGGCAGGGCAAAGCCCTGACTGATGAGGTTAAACGCCGCATGCTGCATAACCTGTCGATTTTGAAACCGCTCCTTCATATCACCGGATCATCGCAGCCACCACGGCGAAAGCCGCGATGGTCAGCAGCGTATAGGCCGCAAGATAGCCCGAGAGGAAGGCGCTCTCCTCTTTATCCTTCACATAGACCGGATAGGCATAGGTCGGCGGCAGGATGAAGAAGATGAGCGCTGCCGCGCGGTAAAGCGGATTTTCCGGGAAGAGCGCCCCGGCGATGCGGTATACGCCAAAGCCGGCCGCTGCGAAAATGACAGCCCGCGCAGCAATCATCTTTGCTGTTTCCTTCCATTCCACCTCCCGCACGGACAGGCCGTAGCCCACCGTCATCAGGATGAGCGCTGCAACCGGTGTGCCGGCGAAGTCCAGCACCGCCTCCAGCACGCGTCCGGGCGCGCTTGCCGACACCGTTTTCCCGATCCCCGCCGCCGAGCAGAGAAGACCGGCCGCAATCGCACAGTTGATGGGCGAGATGAGGCTGCGCACCGTCTCTGCCGGCGTCTTCTTTTCGCCCGAGGAGAGCGCGAGCATGGACATCACCAGCGTCCACTGGATGAGCGCGTTGCCGGCGTCCAGCAGGGCGAGATGGTAAAGGTTTTCCTTTCCGTAGAGCAAGATGAACAGCGCATAGCCGATACTGCCGCCTTCGATGGTGGTGCACAGCCACGGCGCGATCCGTTTGCGCACGCCGAGCATCCGCTTTGCCGCAAATCCCAGGGCGAAGGCCAGCAGCGTGACCCCGGAAAGGGTAAAGCACAGCGCCGCCTCGCGCCAGGTAAACTCCATCGCGTAAAAGGTCCCGAAGAGCACCGCGGGCAGACAGATCTTGACCAGCAGCTCCTTGATCTCCCCGATCCCCCGCTCGGAGACGATGCCCAGCCGCCTCACGGCGTATCCGGTCAGCACCATCGCCACGACCGGCAGCACGACCTCCAACACGCCGAATAAACGCTCCATTTTTTATAGCCCCCTGTTATTTGATAACCCGTATTGTACTCCCCTGCATTTCCCGGCGCAAGAGCCGTACCGTCAAAACGCCGGCAGTTTGCAAAACCCGTCGATTTTTGCCGTTTTCTCTGGTATAATCAGTACAGCGAATTCAAGTTGCGGAGGTGTGTTTTTCTATGAAGATCCTGAGCTTCGGTTCACTCAACCTGGACTACATTTACAAGATGCCCTATTTCATCCGCCCCGGTGAAACGCTGGCCTGTCTCTCCCGCGAGGTCGCCTGCGGCGGCAAAGGCCTCAACCAGAGCATCGCGCTGGCATCCGGCGGCGCAGACGTCTGGCACGCGGGCTGCATCGGAGAAGACGGTGCACCGCTTTCCGCCATGCTGCAGAGCGCCGGCGTCCGCACGGATTATCTTCGTCAGCTGCCCGGCCCCGGCGGCCATACGGTCATTCAGATCAACGCGGAGGGTGAAAACTGCATCATCCTCTACCCCGGAAGCAACGCCAAAGTCGACGAAGCCCAGGCCGAGGAGACGCTCTCCCACTTCGGCGAGGGCGACCTGCTCGTTCTGCAGAATGAGATCTCCTGTCTGGAGACGATCATGCGCCTCGCGAAGGCGCGCGGCATGAAGATCGCCATGAACCCCTCTCCCATCGCCGGCACCGAAAAGCTGCCGCTGGAGCTCTGCGACTGGCTGTTCGTCAACGAGGCGGAAGCCCGCACTCTCTCCGGCGCGGCGGACGGGGATGCCGTCGAGGCGATCACCCGCCGCTTCCCGCAGGCGCGCATCATCGTGACCCTGGGCAGCAAAGGCGCCGTCGCCGCCGGTGCGGGCAGGCCCCGCTGCTTCCAGAGTGCCATCCCCGCAAAGGCGGTGGATACCACAGCCGCCGGCGACACCTTCGAAGGTTTCTTCCTCAGCCGCATAGCCGCCGGCGCAGCGGAGGAAGAAGCGCTGCTGTACGCAGCGCAGGCAGCCTCCATCGCCGTCAGCCGCATGGGCGCCGCGCCCTCCATCCCGAAGCTTTCCGAGGTGCAGGAAGCGCTTTCCCGTTAACCGGTTTCAGTTCTTACAAAACGCCCCCTCCCGTTTCCGGGAGGGGGCTTGCTGCTTTGCTCAGTCCACGCTGTTCAGCTTGGTAAAGGTGTACTCCTTGCCGTTCGTCTCCACCCACACGGTTCGGATCACCTGCTCCGTGCGCGGCTTGTCATTGGAGTCGGTCGGCACGGAAGCGATCACGTCGACTTCATCCAGGCCGCCAAGCACCATGCCGAAGGCTGCATACTGACCGTCGAGGAAATCGCCGTCCGCATGCATGATGAAGAACTGGCTGCCCGCGGAATCCATATCGGTCGAGCGCGCCATGGACAGTACGCCGCGCTTGTGGCTGACGCCGTTCTCGACGCCGTTGGCCGAGAACTCACCCTTGATGCCGTAGCCGGGTCCGCCTGTGCCGTTGCCCGCCGGATCACCGCCCTGGATCATGAATCCGGCGATGACGCGGTGGAAGGTCAGCCCGTCGTAGAAACCGCTGCGGGCAAGCTCTGCGAAGTTGCCAACGGACTCGGGCGCCGTTTCGGGATACAGCTCACCGTAGATGACGGCGCCGTCATTCATCACGATAGAGAAGACGGGCTTCGCCTCCGCAGCCGCCTGCGCAGCTTCCGCCAGGGCGGTATTGTCTACCGCCAGCGCCGCCTCTTCCTCCGCGCCCGCATACTCACCGACCGTCAGATAGCCCTTGAACTCCGTGCCGGGCACCGCCACAAAAGCCCAGTCCGTTCCGTCCACCACGACGTGGCCCAGGATATCCAGGCTGGCCCCCGCTTTCAGCGCGGCAACCGCATCGCCGCCCGGCAGCGAAAGCAGAGAAGCATCTTTGCTTACAGTCGCATAGGCGGTCTTCGCCACGATCTCCTCACCCGCATACACATGGTAGAGCGGCGTGAGATCCTTATACTCGATCCCTGCGTCCTCCACGATGCCGGAGACGAAGGCGCTGTAGGCCTCCTGCTCCTTGGTCTCCCGGAACGAAGCGGTCTCCGTCTCCTTGCGGCTCTCAAAGTCCGCCTCGCCGGAGGCAACGTCTTCCAGATAGCGCACGACGAACAGCGCGCCCGCCGTCTCCACGACATCGGAGACATCGCCCGGCTTTTCAAGGCCCATCGCGGCCTTCACCAGTTCTTCGGTATAGAGCTGGCTGCCTTCTGCCACCAGGATCCCCTTCTCAATATCGGACGCCTGTGCGCCGCTCTCATCGTAAGCGGCAGCCACCTCGGCAAAGTCGTGGCCCTCGAGCAGCGCGGCGCGCGCAGCCTCGGCCTTTGCGGCACCGGCCGGCTCCTGCTGCGCTTCGGCCGGAGTTGCCTCGGCAGGCGTCGCTTCGTCAGCTGTCGCCTCCGAAGGGGTCGCCTCTTCTTCGGCTTCTTCCGGCTTCGTCACATAGACGACCTGGACGCGGCGGACTCCCTCGGGAACGTAGACCACGTCCTCGCCGTTCTGCACGGCGTTCAGGTAATTATCGACGGTCGCGTA
Source organism: Clostridia bacterium (assembly GCA_017484085.1). Taxonomy (GTDB): domain Bacteria; phylum Bacillota; class Clostridia; order Christensenellales; family Aristaeellaceae; genus Ventricola. Next base: position 12,665 of record JAFUTW010000024.1, on the reverse strand, counting down.
GCTTTCTTTCGCGCTTGCGATCTTCTCTTCAAAAGCGGCCTTGACCTCTTCTTCGGTCACCGTCACGTCCTTCACGGCCGTGGCATGCACGAAATCCAGCAGGTCGTTGAAGCGCGCGCTGTCCAGATACGCATCCGCGTTGTAGCCGCTCTCCTGCATATACTGCTCCACGGTGGTTTCCAGTTCCTCACCGCTGAGCCCGTAATACGTGCTGAACATGCTGCTCATGTATTCACGCGCCTGCGTGACGGCATCTTCAGCTTCCTTCTTCAGCTCCGCCTCGCGCTCGTCGGTCAGCGTATAGCCGTTGTCGGCCGCCCATTTTTCCACGACCTTGCGGCTCATGACAGACTGTGCGGTATAGGTCGCCACGCTCTGCTGGAATTCCGCGTCATACTCATCCACCGTGTAGCCCATCTGGCTGTACTGGGTGAGATAATAAGCAAGCATCTCATCATAGTCAGCCTGCAGGTCTTCCTTGGTCACGCTGATGGCGCCGTCCTTCGTCGCGGCCAGCACGGGATTGGCAGAATCCTCCGCAACCGGTTCTGCTGTAGGCTCAGCCGTCGGTTCCGCTGTGGGCTCGGCCGTCGGTTCTGCGGTCGGCTCCGTCGTCGGTTCTGCGGTCGGCTCCGCTGTAGGCTCGGCCGTCGGTTCCGCTGTAGGCTCGGCCGTCGGTTCCGCTGTAGGCTCGGCCGTCGGTGCTGACGTCGCCGCTGCAGGCGTCTGTTTGGCATCGTTTCCGCAGGCGGTCAGCGCTGCAAGCGCCAGCACCAGCGTCAGGATCAGGGCAAGCTTCTTCATCTTCTTACTCCTTCGTCTCCCGCTCAGGGATATAGTTCTTTGGACAACGCGCCCATTATACGACGAAGCCGGTGAAAGTTCAACGCTTTCAGCCGGCCTGTCATTGAAGAATCAATCGCTGTTTACATTTTCGTCACAATCCTCACAGGGACTGCATAAAGCCGCCCATCCTTACCAGCGCTTCCCGCAGTTTTTCGATGCCTGTCGCGTACGAGCAGCGCACATAGCCCTCGCCCGACTCGCCGAAGGCCGTTCCCGGGACCGCTGCGACATGCTTTTCACGCAGCAGCCTCTCACAGAACTGGTCGCTCGAAAGCCCGGTCCCTGCGATGCAGGGGAATACGTAGAACGCCCCTTTCGGCTCAAAACACGGCAGCCCCATCTCGCGCAGCCCGTCCACCATCAGCCTGCGCCTGCGGTCGTAGGAGCGGACCATCTGGCGGACGTCTTCAAAATTCGTTTCAAACGCCCGGGAGAGCGCCTTGTCCGCCGCGACCTGCCCCATATTGGAGGCGCACAGCATGGTGTACTGGTGGATCCGGAACATGGGGGCGAGCAGCTCTTTGGGCGCACACGCATAACCGACGCGCCAGCCCGTCATGGCAAAGGCCTTGGAAAAGCCGTTCAGCGTGATCGTACGCTCCCGCATCCCCGGCAGGGCGGCAAACGACGTATGCTCGTGTCCGCCGTAGATCAGTTCCGAGTAGATCTCGTCGGAGATGACGATGATGTCCGTCCCGCACAGCACCTCTGAAAGCGCCAGCAGCTCCCCGCGCGACATCACGCCGCCGGTCGGGTTATTGGGATATGGCAGGATGACGGCCTTGGTCCGCGGGGTGATCGCGGCGCGCAGCGCATCCGCGCGCAGGGCGAAGCCGTCCTCCTGCCGTGTCCTGACAGGCACCGCGACGCCGCCTGAAAAGGTGACGCACGGCGCATAGCTCACATAGCTGGGATCGGGGATCAGCACCTCGTCCCCGGGACAGAGGACGGCGCGCAGGGCGATGTCGATACCCTCGCTGGCGCCTACGGTCACCAGGATCTCGTTCTCCGGGCTGTACTGCAGGTGATAGCGCAGACGAAGGTAGGCCGCGATCTTCTCCCGGAGGGACGGGAGCCCCCAGTTGGAGGTGTACTGCGTCTGTCCGTCCTCGATCGCCTGGATCGCAGCGTCCCGCAGCGGCCAGGGCGTCACAAAGTCCGGCTCGCCCACGCCCAGCGAGATGGCGTCCGGGATCTGCTTTACAATGTCAAAAAACTTGCGGATGCCGCTGGGCGGCACGCTGGCCACCCGGGTATTGATGATGCGCTCGTAATCCATCAGGGCATCACCGCCTGCCGCCTGTCATCCTGCGGCGCCTCAAAGACCGTGCCGCCATACTTGTAGGTGCGCAGCATGAAGTGCGTGGCCGTGCCGGTGACCCCTTCGATGACGGAGAGCCGGCTGTGCACGAACTGAGCCAGTTCCCTTAGGGTGGCCGCCTCGCACTCCACCAGCAGATCGTATGCGCCGCTCATCAGGTACAGCGACCGCACCTCGTTGTACTGCATGATCCGCTGTGCGATGGCGTCAAACCCCTTTTCCCGCTGGGGCTGCACGTTCACCTCGATCACCGCGCGCACGAACTCCCTGTCCGTACGCTCCCAGTTGATCAGCGTCTGCGTCCCCACCAGGACGCCCGCGCGCCTCAGGCCGTCCATTGCGGCGTTCACTTCTTCTTCCGCCGCGCCCGTCATCACCGACAGTTCCCGCGGCGATACCCGCGCGTCCTCACAGAGTATCTCCAGAATATGCATATCCAGCGTCGTCAGCATAAATCCTCCTCCGGGCCCTTAGCCCGTTCCTGTTCTTCCGCATCCGGCGGCAGCACGCCTCCGATGGCAGCGCCCCGGCGCTGCTCTGCGGCAAATCGTTCAATCGTTTCCAGCATCTCCGCCACGGCGGGCGCCATCGTCTGCGTGCGCGGCAGGGCCACGCCGAACTCCCGGTATTCCATGGGCTCGATGGGCAGCACCTTGGCCCCTCCCCGATAGCCCTCCAGCACCAGGCTGGGCATGATGCACACGCCGAAGCCGCTTTCCACCATGGCGAAGGTGGAAAGGTCATCCGTCACCAGGCAGGAAGCGTGGGCGCTGATCTGGTATTTGGCCAGAAAAGCCTGGATATCGGCATCCACCGAAGAACCCTGCACGACAAACGTCTCGTTGCGCAGTTCCTCCGGCGTGATGTAGCCCGGATTGCGCGGCTGATACGTCCCCGGCGTCACGCACATCAGGCGGTCCCTGTAGAGGGGATGGATCGTCAGCTCCCTCGTGTACTGCGTGGAGAGGAAACCCAGGTCGACCACGCCGCTCTTGATCCACTCGATGACGTCGCTGTAGGTGCCCTGGTGGATCTCAATATCCACGCCCGGATACCGTCTTCGGTAGTCCTCCGCGATCTGCGGCAGCCAGGAGACGCACACGCTGTTGAAGGCCCCGATGCGCACCTTCCCGCGCTGGACACCCTTGATCTCATCCACGGCGCGCGTGATGCTCTCATCCGCCGACAGGACCTGGCGGATCAGCGGGTACAGCGTCTCTCCCACATGCGTGAGGCTGACGCCGCCTCTCCCGCGGACGAAAAGCTGAAAGCCGCACGCTTCCTCCATGGCCCCGATGGCATGGCTGACCGCGCTGGGGGTAAGATGCAGCGCCTGCGCCGCTCCCGCAAAGCTTCCCTGTTGCGTAACGGTGTCAAATACGCGGTACTCCAGCAGCGTCATGACCCACTCTCCTTCTCACTTCTGCAAATCCCGGCTGCGCTCAGAGGCGCGAAGGGACAAAAGCCTGCGGCAGAAGCTCGCGAAGCCTGTACACCGAGTAGTGCTCTTCATCCGCCGCCAGGATGACCCGGAAGTCATCGGGATCGCAGAACTCCGCCATCACCTGCCGGCAGACGCCGCAGGGCGCGCACTCCTCCGTGACGGGGCCTTCCCGGCCGCCCACGACTGCAATGGCCGAAAACTCTCTGCAGCCCTCGCTGACCGCCTTGAAGAAGGCCGTGCGCTCCGCACAGTTGGTCGGCGTGTACGCCGCGTTTTCGATATTGCAGCCCCGCCAGACGGTGCCGTCCTTCGCCAGCAGCGCCGCGCCCACCTTGAAATGGGAATACGGCGTATAGGCCATTTCACGGGCTTCCAAAGCCGCCCGGATCAATTCTCTCGTTTCTGACATCGTTTCCCTCCGGTGCTGAATTGCCTCTTCATTATACATCCCCTTTCCCGGAAACTCAATTGTCTTGCGAAGGATTCCGCCCTGCCCCACGGCCTGCACGCAGCGATCCTGCAGAAAGTAATGCAGAAATCCCGTTTTCATGGTATAATAACGAAGTTAAGCGTTTTGATAACCGATAACCGGCGGTTTTGCCGCCGGATGGAAAGGAAACACCATGTCGCTTTCCCTGCTGATCGCCGCCTCTCTCCTGTGCGCGCTGCTTTATTACCTGTGCCCCGCGCGCATGCGCTGGCTGCTGCTGCTCGCAGCGAGCCTCCTCATCTATGCCTACGCGGGGCTGCGCGGCGTTCCCTTTATCCTGCTCACTTCCTTTTCGACCTGGGCCTCCGCTCTTTACCTCGGAAAGCTGTCCGAGGCACACCGGGCGTGGCTCAAGGAGCACCGCGGGGAGCTGTCCGCCGAAGAAAAGAAGGCCGCGAAAGCCCGCAGCAAGGCCCGCCGGCGTCTTGTCATGCTCTGCTGCCTCGTCCTCAACTTCGGCATACTCGCGCTGCTTAAATATCTGGATCCTCTTCTGTCCGTCTGGACCTCCCGTTCTCTGGGGCTCCTGCTGCCGCTGGGCATCTCCTTCTACACCTTCCAGTCCATGGGCTATCTGCTGGATGTGTACAACGAAAAGACCGCGCCGGAGCGCAATCCGCTCCGCTTTCTGCTCTTCGTCTCCTTCTTCCCGCAGCTGATCCAGGGCCCCATTGCACGGCACGATCAGCTGGCCGCACAGCTGACCGAGCCCCATGAATTCGATCTGGATGCCGTCGAGCGCGGACTGCTGCTCATGGCCTGGGGCTTTTTCAAAAAGAAGGTCATCGCCGACAGGGCGCTGCCCTTTGTCTCCGAGGTCTTCGGAAACCATCATGCTTACGGCGGGGCCGTCATCGCCGTCGCGGTGCTCCTCTATTCCCTGCAGCAGTACTGCGATTTCTCCGGCGGCATCGATCTCGTGACGGGCATCGCGGAGCTCTTCGGCATCCGTCTCGCCCCGAATTTCCGCCGCCCGTATTTTGCCTCCAGTCTGGGAGACTTCTGGCGCCGCTGGCACATCAGCCTCGGCAGCTGGATGCGCGACTACGTCTTCTATCCTTTTGCGCTCTCCCGCCCGATGTCCGCCCTCGGCCGCGCAGTCCGCAAAAGCGGCAACGCCCATATGGCGCGGGCACTGCCTGCGGCGCTCGGCAACATTCTCGTCTTCTTCCTGGTCGGCATCTGGCACGGCGCCCAGATCAACTATGTGCTCTGGGGCCTCTACAACGGCATCATCCTTGCCATCTCCGCCCTGCTGGAGCCCGCATACAAACATTTCGGCGAGCAGCATGCCGCGCTGTCGGCTTCCCGCGGATTTGCCCTTTTCCGCATCCTGCGCACGTTCCTCATCGTCAACATCGGCTGGTATTTCGACCGCTGCACGCGGGGCGCCGAGGCCTTCCTCATGCTGGGCAAAACCTTCTTTCAGCCCGGCCTTGTCCAGCTCTCGGACGGGACGCTCCTCTCCCTCGGCCTGCACAGCTATGACTGGCGCATCCTCGGCATCGCGACCCTCCTGCTGTTTATCGTCTCCGTGATGGGCGAGCGCGGCACGGATGTGCGCAGCTTCGTCCTGGGGCGCAAGCTTCCGCTGCGCTGGCTCATTCTCATCTGCTTCCTCTACTTTGTCGTTGCAACCTTCGTAGGTGAGGGCACGCAGAGTTCCGGGTTCATGTACGCCGTATTCTGACGGCCGGGGAGGATTCCTTGAACAAATCCGCCTTCCGCGGCCTCCTGCGTCTGGCCGCATTCCTCATGGTGTTTGCAGCAGTCATCTGCCTGGGCGACGTCTTCTTTCTGCGCACGGATCTCTTTGCGCGCAGGATGCTGCTGGAGATGCAGGAGCGGGACGACCTGGAGCTCGTCTTCATCGGCTCCTCGGTCTGCCGGGACCACGTCAACGCGCAGCTGATCTCCGAAGCGACCGGCAAAACCGCTTTCAACGCCTCGATCCCCTGCCTTGCGATGCAGGGCAGCATCGCGCTGACAGAGGAACTGTACCGTACGAATGCCCCGGAAACCATCGTGCTGGTGGTGGAGCCTTACACCTTCGAAACCGAACGCGAGGGCATCGAAGCCGAGGACACGATGATGCCCTGGCTTTCTTCCTTCCGGACAAAGCTGGATTATTACAAGCGCCTGGTCGCGGCTGACGGCTGGTACATGGACCGCATCCTGCTCTTCCGCGATATGGGTGCGCAGACGCCGCTGGATATCGCCAAGACCGTCGGATTGCGCTTCTTCCCCCACCGGACGATAGAGCTGCTGGGCAATGAATCCAGAGACGGCAATATCCCCGTCACCTACCAGGAACAGGGCTTTGTCCGCTACGAGACCGATCTGCGCGCAGACGACGCTGTCAAAGAAAAGCTGAAGCGGCAGGTGACGGGCTGGGAATACGGCCTGCTGCCCGCCTCCAAACAGATGCTGCTGGAGTACCGGGATCTGCTCGCCGCGCACGGCACAGAGCTCATCGTGCTCATCTATCCGAACATGAACGCGCATAACCTGGCCGAGCCTTCCTTCCTCGGCTACAACCGGAGCCTCACCTTCTTCTGCCGCAACAACGGCATCGAATGCGTCAATTTTGCTTTGGCCAAGCCGGAGCTGCTGCCGAACCTCGATCCATACTATTTCGATATTTATCACGTAAACGGCGAAGGCGCCGATCTCTTCTCCTCCGCCGTCGCCAGGTGGCTGAACCTGCGCGATGCGGGCGAGGATACGACGCCGCTTTTCTACGGCTCGAATGAAGAGTATCTGCAGGCCTTTGATACCGTCACAAATGCCTGGGCGGAGCGCTATGATCCGGCGGAAGACTGGGATCCGGCGCGCGAGCAGGATGAAGGCGCCGTCCGTTTTCTGGCGGACGGGGAGATGGATCTCTATCTGGCCAACTGCAACCACTCGCCCTTCTATACGCCCGAATACCGTTTCTTCCTGTTGGATGGCGAAATGGAAGTGCCCCTGACCCCCTGGCAGCAGGAGGGGATCCTCCGCTGCGGCGCCGGAGACCTGGATCACCGTGTCCTGCGCGTATACGCGCGCCTTACGGGGCAGCAATCCGCCGTCTATTATGATTTCAGAACCAGCCCGGAATACTGATGCCGGCTTAACGCACCTTTGCTGTACGGAGGCTTTCTGTGAACAAATCCCTTCTGGTTAAAGGGCTGCGCCTTCTCGGGTTTGCAGCCGTCTTTCTCCTCGTGCTCATCGCTGCCGACTTCTTTCTGGTGGATACCGATTCCGTCGCCGCGCTCACCATCCGCGAGATGCAGCAGGCGGATGACATACAGCTCGCTATCGTCGGCTCCTCGGTCGTCCGGGATCACTTCAACGAGGACATGATCACGAGGGAAACCGGCCTCTCCTCCTTTTCCGTAACCGCGCCCGGCGCCGGTTTTCAGACCTTCGCTGCCATCACGGAGGAGTTGTACAAGAAAAACACGCCGGAACTCCTCTGCCTGGTCCTGGAGCCCTACAACTTCAACACCGCACGGGAAGACCCCGAACCCTCCTACAAGCTGATGCCCTGGCTGACCGGCCTCGGTACACGCGTGCGCTACTATGCTGCCAACGCGAAGATCGACGGCTACTGGGTGGACAGGGCGCTCATCTTCCGGGACTTTCCGGCGCGGTCGCTTTCCGCTTTTCTTAAAACCGTCCGGATGCACATCGATCCGGCCGGCACCTTCGCAGAGATCCAGAAAGGGCTTGAAGATGTGCGTTATATGGGCCGCGGCTTTCTCAGGCACGAGAAGACCAGCGATCTTTCGGACGTCATCCGGCAGCAGATGATCGCGGAGCGGGATGAGGGATATGATTTTCCGCTGCTGCCGGAGTCCAAGGAGATGCTGCTCGCTTACCGCGACAGCGTCGAGGCGCACGGCACCCGCTTTATGGTCATCATTTCCGATAACCATACGACGCATGCCCTGGCAGAGCCGGATTATCTGCGCTATATGCAGCACCTGATGGATTTCTGCAGGGACAACGGCATCGAATGCTACAACCTCTATTTCGCGAAGGAAGAATTCCTGCCGAACCTTGACAGTTTCTTCTATGATCTGTACCATATGACAGGCGAGGGCGCCGATCTGGAGACCGCCGCCTTCTGCCGCCTGCTGAACGCCGTCTGCACCGGGGAGGACGTCAGCGGCTGGTTTTATGAAAAGACCTGGCAGTACCGCGAAAGCATCACCTGGATCACCAACGCCTGGGTCCATCCGGGCGAGGACGGCGTCTTCACCGTCGGCTGCAACACAGGCAGCATGGTGACGCCTGAATACCGCTTCACGCGCGTCGCGCCGGACGGCACAAAGACGCTCCTTAGCGACTGGTCCGGTGAAAAGACCATCCGGGCCGATCTGGAAGAAGGAGAAAACCTGCTGCTTGAGGCGAGGCTTGCCGAGCATCCGGAGCAGGATCCCGTCTTTTTCCGGTACCCGGCGGATTATGACTACGCGCTGGAACACGCGGACCTTTACTGAGCCTTCAATCCTGCGCTGAAAGAGGAGTATCGTCATGAGAGATTATCTGGTTCTGGATGTCCTTGAGAAGACCGCCGCGCGGCTTCCGGATAAAGAGGCTTTTGCCGATCCGGATACCTCGCTGACCTTTGCGGAATTCATGCGGCGTGCGCGAAGGGTCGGCAGCGCGCTCAGCTGCGAAGTTGCGCCCGGCAGCGTCGTCGGTTTCTATCTCGATAAATCCTGTGCGGCGCTCTGCGGTTTCTTCGGCGCTGTCTACGCCGGCTGTGCCTATGCGCAGCTGAACCTGCGCCACCCCGCGCCGCGCATTGCCGCTATCCTTGAGACGCTGGGCAGCCCCGTTGCCGTCACCGACAGGGAACACAAAGCACAGCTGGCCGCCTGCGGCTATGCAGGAAAGGTCCTCCTTCTCGAAGAGCTTCTTGAGGCGCCCTGCGACAAGGAGAGGCTTTCCGGCGTCCGTTCCCGCATGATCGATACGGATCCCCTGTATGTCAACTTTACCTCCGGCTCGACCGGAACGCCCAAGGGCGTCGTCGTCTGCCACCGCAACGTGCTGGATTTCATCCCCGTCTTTACGGAAACCTTCGGCATCGGGGAGAATGACGTCATCGGCAATCAGGCACCCTTTGATTTTGATGTGTCCGTCAAAGACATCTACAGCGGCCTTTTTACCGGCGCCAGTGTAGAGATCATCCCGACGCCCTACTTTACGCAGCCCGTCGTTCTGATGGACTACCTGTGCGATCGCAGGGTCAACGTGCTCATCTGGGCCGTCAGCGCGCTCTGCTTCCTGACGACGATGAACGCGCTGGCCTACAAGGTCCCCGCGCTGCGGCTCATCATGTTCTCCGGCGAGGTCATGCCGCCCAAGCATCTGCGCAAGCTGCAGAAATATCTCCCGGATACCGTTTACGTCAATCTCTACGGGCCTACGGAGATCACCTGCAACTGCACCTACTACGTCCTGGACCGTGAATTCCAGGACGGCGAGATCATCCCCATCGGCATCCCCTTCCGCAACGAGCGCGTCTTCCTGCTGGATGAAGCGGACAAAGAAGTCACGGAGCCGGGGCAGACCGGTGAGCTGTGCGTCGCAGGCACATCCGTCGCGCGCGGCTACTGGCGCGACCCGGAGAGGACGCTCGCCGTCTTCACCGAAAACCCGCTGAATCCGTCCGTCCATGACCGGATCTACCACACAGGCGACCTCATCCGCATTTCGGAAAACGGAGAATGGCTCTACGTCTCCCGCAAGGACTTTCAGATCAAGCACATGGGCCACCGTATCGAGCTGGGTGAGATCGAAGTCCGGCTGAACGCCGTCCCGGGCGTCGAGCGCGCGCTCTGTCATTATCTCGAGAAGAAAGGCCGCATCCTCGCGTTCATCTGCGGCGCTGCCACCCGTGAGGAGATCATCGCGGCGCTGCGCGTCGATCTGCCGGAATACATGATCCCCAACGTCTTCTTCCCCGTCGATCAGATGCCCCTGACCAAAAACGGAAAGATCGACCGCGCCGCTTTGCTGGCGCTCTACGAAAACCGAAAGGCGGCAAACCATGGATAACGAGCTTCTCCGCAGCCTGGCCGAAACCTGCGGCACGCCCTTTTATGTATTTGATGAGGACTGTGTGCAGTCCCGCATGCACGACTGTCTTGGCATCGTCGGCCCTAGCGTGCGCCTGTGCTATTCCATCAAGGCCAATCCCTTTCTCATCCCGGCGATGACCGGCGTCGTCGGCACGCTGGAAGTCTGCAGCCCGGGTGAGCTGGAGATCTGCCATGCCCTGGGCGTCGCGCCCGAGGCCGTCCTCTTCTCCGGCGTCAACAAGACAGCCGGGGATATCGAACGTGCGCTGGATCTGGGAGTGCGTCACTTCACCTGTGAATCTCCCCTTCATATCCGGCTCCTGAACGAAGCGGCGCTGCAGCGCGGTCTCGCGCTGCCTGTGCTCCTCCGTCTGACGGCAGGCAGCCAGTTCGGCATGGACGAATCAGATCTCCGGTACGCCATCCAACACCGAGACGAGACCCCCGGGCTTTCCATCCGTGGCATCCATTACTTCTCCGGCACGCAGCAGAAGCGGCTGAACGGACAGCGCAAAGAACTGGCGATGCTCCGCGCGCTGATCGACTCGCTGGAGGCGGATTACGGCTTTAAGACGCAGGAGATCGAGTATGGCGCCGGGCTCTACTTCCCCTATTTTGAAGGCGAAGACGACAGCGACACCCTGTCTCCTCTGCGGGAGCTCGCGCCCGATCTTCAGGAGCTGGCAGAGCATTGCCGTCTGACCGTTGAAATGGGCCGCTTTTTCGCTTCCCCCTGCGGGACATACGTCACCCGCGTCTGTGATACAAAGGTGTGCAAGGGCACGAATATCGCCATTCTCGACGGCGGCATGCACCACGTCAATTATTACGGCGGAAGCATGGGCATGCGCGTGCCGCACATCGACCATCTGCCAGTGCAGCCTGTGCCGGAAGATGCCGCGGATGAAAGCTGGATGCTTTGCGGCAGCCTCTGCACGACGGCGGACGTCCTCGTCCGCAGCATCGCCCTGCGCAGTCTCAATCCGGGAGACCTGCTGGCCTTCCACAATTGCGGCGCGTATTCCGTAACCGAAGCGCCCGTGCTCTTCCTCAGCCGCGATCTCCCGAAGGTCATCCTTCTGCGAGGCGGCACTGCCCTGCCCGTGCGGGATACGCTCCCCGCGTGGCAATTCAATTGTCCCCAACAAACAAAGTGTTAAAGATAAGGAGCGATACCCATGCAAGAAACGATTATCGAACTGCTGACCGACATCCGTGACGACGTGGACGCAAACTGCGAGACGCTCATCGACGGCGGCATCCTCTCCTCTCTGGACATCATCCAGCTGATCGGCGCCCTGAACGATGAATTCGACATCTCCATCCCCGCGACCGAAATCATTCCGGCCAACTTTAACAGCGTCGCTGCCATGGAAGCGATGGTGAAGCGGCTTCAGGACGAGTAATACCCGGAAAACCGTCAAAAGAAGAACGGTTCCGAAGATCCTCTGGGATCCACGGGACCGTTCTTTTACTATCTTTGTTGCTGCTTTGCCTGTAATCAACCGCCTTACAGCAGTACATCTTCCAGCCGGCGCTTGGGCACATGGTGAACGCCCTGAGCGTCCCTGTAGTATTTCGTGCTTCCGTCTTTCCCGATTTCTTCCAGCACTGCCGTCTCCTTGGAAACCCCGAAAGCCATGCAGAGCGCCGGATACTGGCCTTCCGGCAGTTTCAGCGTTTCCGATATCCCTTTTCTGTCAAAGCTCTCGATCATGAGGCAAGCATATCCCGCTTCCGCTGCAGCCAGCGCCATCGTCTGCGCCGCGATGCCGACATCCACACCGTAATCAGCGGGCCGCTTTGCAACAGCTGTATCCAGACAGAGTACGATAAAAGCAGGCGCTTCCTGTCCCGGATACGGCAGATGGAGCTCCGGCAGCGCCATCCCCCAACGGGTCATCCTCTGGACGGCCGAAACCTCAGCAGCATCCGTCACGAGACGGTAGCGCAGTGCCTGATGATTGGCTTTGGCCGGACAGATGCGCGCCAGATCCACGAAGGACAGCAGCGTTTCTCTTTTGATGCCCTTCGAATTATCATATCCGCGGCAGCTCCGGTTTTTTATGACAAGGTCTTTCAGCATAGAATCCCCTCCACTGAATTAGAATAGCATTTCTCTGACAGACTATAGCATATCTGTTCGTATTTTAAAAGAGTAACCCTTCTCTTCAGACGGCATAAATTGCTTTGCTTGTTCTATATCAGCCAAAGCGGTAATCCGCTTTGGTAATTCAAACGGTGGATGAAGTTACGACCCTTCAGTCAGCCTTATCAGGCTGACTGCTCCCCTTTCAGGGGAGCCATGTCAAACAGCGGCACACTTCCGGACCAAATGAAAAGCCCCCAGCTTTTGCTGGGGGCTTTCATTTGGATCCGGCAACGTCCTACTCTCCCGGGCCGTCTCCAGCCAAGTACCATCGGCGCTGAAAGGCTTAACTTCTGTGTTCGGGATGGGAACAGGTGGATCCCTTTCGCCATCGT